>JBNKCG010000048.1:0-23369 GCA_050287605.1 Gammaproteobacteria bacterium
GATCGGCGCCTGCGCCCCGATGGCAAACCGCGTCGGTACCCACCCCGACACCGCCGTCACCCCCGCCGCCACCGCCGTACCCTGCAAAAATCGACGACGACTCATCCCACTACCGTTCGCTTCGCTCATGCTCTCCTCCTCATCGTTGCATTGAATCCGTCCGCTTACAGATGGACGGTGTTGTTATGACAGTAAACGGGTGCTGAAAGAATGTAACGCGTTACCACAGTGTGCCACGTTACGGAATCGATAACACGGGATTCGCTCTTGTGGGCAGATCGGTTTGCGCGTGTTCAAAATGTCGGGCCGCTACTGACGCAGTTTGAAACGCTGGATCTTGCCGGTGGCCGTCTTTGGCAGCTCCTCGACGAAGTTGAACCAACGAGGGTACTTGTACTTGGCCAAGCGATCTTTGCAGTGCGCTTTCAACGTCTCGGCCATTTCGTTACCGGCGTCTTTGGTGTTCTTCAATACCAGGTAGGCTTCGGGTTTGATCAGGCCGTCGTTGTCTTCGCGTGCGACCACGGCCGCTTCCAGTACGGCGGGGTGATCGGCGAGGGCGGCTTCGATCTCGAAGGGCGAACACCAGATGCCGCCGACCTTCATCATGTCGTCGCTGCGGCCTTCGTAGTAGAAATAGCCGTTTTCGTCGCAGCGGTAGGAATCGCCGGTGTTCAACCAGCCGTCGACCATGGTGGATGCCGTTTTCTCGGGATTGTTCCAGTAATAGGCGGCGGTGGAGTCGCCTTGGATGAACAGCGCGCCGCTTTCGCCGACCGGCACTTCGTTACCCGCCTCGTCGATGATCTTGGCCTGATAACCGGTGACCAGACGTCCGCTGGTACCGGCGACCACATCGCCCTCGCGATTGGAGATGAAGATGTGCAGTGCCTCGGTGGAGCCGATACCGTCGAGGATGACGGTGCCGGTCAACGCTTTCCAGCGCTCGAACAGATGCGGCGGCAACGCTTCCCCCGCGGAGACGCAAAGGCGAATGGAGGCGAGGTCGCGAGATCCGCTTTCCAACGCCTGGACCTGCGCAGCGTAGAGCGTCGGGACACCGAAGTAGAGCGAGGGTTTGAAGCGTTCGATCACATCGAAAGTGGAGTCCGGAGTCGGGCGCCCGCCGAACAACACGACGCTGGCGCCGGTCCACAGCGGCATGGACATCGCGTTGCCGAGACCGTAGGCGAAGAAGAGCTTGGCGGCGGAGAAGCAGACGTCGTCTTCGCGCATGCCCAGCGTCTGTTCGGCATAGCAGACGCCGGTGACCACCATGTCGCGCTGGCGGTGTACGGCTCCCTTGGGCTTGCCGGTGGAGCCGGACGAGTAGAGCCAGAAACATTCGCCGTCGGATTGAGCGGGGTGATAGTCGAGTTGGTCACCGGCGCCGGCCATGAGCGAGGTCAGGCTTCCCTCGGCGTCGGTGACACGCAGGCTGTGGGCTGGCTTGGTGCGCGCTGCCGCCAGGGCCGGCTCCACTTCTGCGGCGAATTCGGACGAGTAGACCACCGCCGAGCAGGCGGAGTCTTCGATCATGTATTGGTAGTCTTTGGCGCGCAGCAAGGTGTTGATGGGAACCGGGACGATACCGGCTTTGATGGCGCCCCAGAAGGTGTAGAAGAACTCGGGGCAGTCCTTGACCATCATCAGTAGGCGCTGTCCGGGGTGGAGGCCGAGCCCTTTCAGCGCGTTGCCGCAACGGTTGACGTTGTGCGCCAACGCCTCGTAGGTCACCGTCTCGCCGTCTGCTGTCCGTATCACCACCTTGCTGCCACGACCCTGTTCGAGATGGCGGTCGATGAACAGGTACGCCGCGTTGAAGTTGTCGGCGTAGGTGATCGCGGGCGCGGGGCCGGAATAGTCGACGGCAACCGTATGGTCTTGCATGGCGTATCCTCTCGCTGGGGAAATGCTTGTGCGCCGGTCGCGCAACTCAGGCTCTCACAGTATTGTCGTTTTTCGTTTCCGCAGCGGGGTCCGCTGCTCGACAGCCCTGAGCCACTATATTTTGCGCTTACGTAAGCGTCAAACCGTGCTCCCGGGCCGAACGGTCGCCCCGGCGCAGACAGAGCGGAGCCGCGGTTGGCGATGGAAAAACCCACTGCAGCGCTTTCCTCAACCAGGGAAGGCGTTTATAGTTGACGTTAACGTAAAGGTAATCGAGATCTTGGTCTCGGTTTGCGACCGACCCTATCTTAATAACCAATTGATTTCGTAAACTAAGTGGCGATGAACTGGCAGACGTTACAGGTGGACGAATTTCCCGGCTGGGTGAGGATCACGCTCGATCGGCCCGACCAGCTCAACAGCGTTTCCGCAATCCTGCGTGACGAGCTGGTGAGCTGTTTTTCCGCGTTGCACGGACGCAGCGACCTGCGTGCCGTGCTGCTGACGGCGGCCGGGCGGGCGTTTTGCACCGGCCAGGATCTCAAGGAGCGTTATCGCGGGGAGGATGATCCGCCCCCCGATTTGGGCGAGGCGCTGGAGCAGGGCTTCAACCGGCTGGTGCGCCTGATCCGAACCTTGCCGCAGCCCGTGGTGTGCGGCGTCAACGGCGTGGCGGCGGGTGCGGGCGCCAACCTGGCCCTGGCCTGCGACATCGTGATCGCGGCGCGCTCGGCACGCTTTATTCAGTCGTTCAGCCGTGTGGGCCTGATGCCGGACACCGGCGGCAGTTGGTGGCTACCGAACCGCGTGGGCCACGCCCGGGCGGCGGGTCTGGCCCTGTTAGCCGAGGCGATCGATGCTGAGACGGCCGCCTCGTGGGGGTTGATCTGGCGCTGCGTGGATGACGGCGAACTGGCGGCAGCGTGCGAGCATACCCTGGAGATGTTGCTGCAGCGGGCCCCGCTGGCGCTCACCGCCATCAAGCAGGCGCTGGAAGCTGCCGCCGGCAACAGCCTGGAGGCGCAGCTCGATCTGGAACGCGACCTGCAGCAGCAGTTGGGCAGGAGCGACGATTATCGCGAAGGCGTGGCCGCCTTCATGGAAAAACGCAACCCCTCGTACAAAGGCAGATAGAAAGCCATGCAACCGCTTGCGAACTCCGTCGTTGTTGGCGTCATCGGCGCCGGGACCATGGGAGCCGGAATTGCCGAGGTGGCGGCCACGGCCGGGCATCCCGTCCGCCTGTTCGACGCGCGCAGCGGCGCAGCGGCCGACGCGATTTCAGGGATCGGCAAACGCTTGGCGCGGGATGTGGAGAAGGGGCGCCTGAGCGCTGAACAACGCGAGGCGCGGTTGGCGCGGCTGCATGCGGTGGACGAGTTGGAATCGCTGGCACCGTGCGGTCTGGTCATCGAGGCCATCGTCGAGGATCTGAACGCCAAGTGCCAGCTCTTTACCACCCTGGAGTCGTTGCTGGCGGAAGACGCTATCCTGGCCACCAACACCTCGTCCATTTCGGTCACCGCCATCGGCGCCGCACTGGACAACCCCGGCCACCTCGTCGGCATGCATTTCTTCAATCCCGCAACGCGCATGGCACTGGTGGAGGTGATCAGCGGACTGGCGACGTCGCCCGCCGTCGCCGATACCATCGTCGCCACCGCCGAGGCGTGGGGCAAGGCGCCGGTCCGCGCCAAATCGACCCCCGGTTTTATCGTCAATCGCGTCGCACGCCCCTTCTACGCGGAGGCGTTGCGCGCCTACGGCGAGGGCGCCGCCGACGTGCCTACCATTGACGCTGTGATCAAGGAGGGCGGCGGCTTCCGCATGGGTCCGTTCGAACTCATGGATCTCATCGGTCACGACGTCAACGCCGCGGTCACCCAAACGGTGTGCGACGCCTTTAACCAGGATCGCCGCTTCGAGCCGTCTCTCATTCAGCGTGAACTGGTGGCTGCGCAGCGTCTCGGCCGTAAGAGCGGGCAGGGGTTCTACGACTATCGCGACGGTGCGGTCAATCCCGGGCCGGCGACGGCAGCGGCTGCGGCTGCCCCCACCGCGGTCACTGCGTACGGCAATCTCGGTGTGGCGGCACCTTTGCTGGAATTGGCCGAGACTGCGGGTTTCGCCGTGGCGCACGAACCGGCGCCGTTTCCGGGAGCCGGCTGGATCCGGGCGGGCAGCGCCAATCTGGCGCTGAGCGACGGGCGCAGCGCCACCCAGCGCGCCGCCCACGGATTGGAGAATCTGGTTCTGTTCGACCTCGCTCTGGATTACCGCAGCGCGGCGCGCATCGCTGTCGCCGCGGCCGATGGTTGCGACGCGGCGGCTTTGTCGGATGCGGTGGGTTTCATGCAGGCATTGGGCAAGCAGGTGAGCGTTGTCGATGACTACCCGGGCCTGTTGGTGATGCGCACGGTCTGCATGCTCGCCAATCTTGGCGCCGACGCCGTGCATCAGCAGGTGTGCGACGCAGCGGCGGTGGACGTGGCGATGCAGAAGGGCGTCAACTATCCGCGCGGGCCGTTGGCCTGGGCGGAGCAGATTGGATTGGCGTTTGTCGTTGAGGTGCTGGATAACCTGACGCGGATATATGGCGAGGAGCGGTATCGGGTGTCGCCGCTGTTGCGGAGGAAGGTTTGGGGTGGAAGTGGGTTTTTCTCCTAGCGTTCTTGAGTTTGGTGTGGCTTCGCCACGCTTGGATTGAATGCGGGGAGTCCGTCCCCGTGGCCGGGTACCTTTTCTTTGCTTGTCCAAAGAAAAGGTACGAAAAGAAAGGACACCCAACGGCCGCGCCCCTCTAACGAGGGGTACCCTGCGTTGCTCACTTGGCTTGGGGCTTCACCGACAGCGCATCCTTGCGCTGACGGTGAGGCGAGCCATCCGTGGCTCGCCCCTGACGGGCCTGTTCCAAGCCAAGCTCCGCTACTCGGCGCTTGCCGACGGGAGGGTAACGTCAACACCCTCACCGCCGAACGGACAACGCCGATAGATAGGCCACGCGCGGGTTTAGGTTTTGAAGTTGACGTTCGGCCCCTTTCAGAAGCGCAGGGAACCGGCGCAGCCGGCGCGGACGTTAGGGTGTCCTTTCTTTTGGTGACTTTTCTTTGGACAAGCAAAGAAAAGCCACCCGGCTTCGGGGACGGGCCCCCGATTAAATGCAACCGCGGCGTAGCCGCACAAATTCGAGTACACCAACCGAGACCAACCGAAATGAGCGAAGCGTTTATCTGTGATGCCATCCGTACCCCCGTCGGCCGCTACGGCGGCGCGCTGAGCAGCGTGCGCTGCGACGATCTGGCGGCCATTCCCCTCAAAGCGTTGATGGAGCGTAATCCCGGCGTGGATTGGGCGGCGCTTGACGACGTGGTGTTCGGCTGCGCCAACCAGGCGGGCGAGGACAACCGCAACGTGGCGCGCATGGCAGCGCTGCTCGCCGGGCTGCCGCTGGAGGTGGGTGGCAGCACGGTCAACCGCCTGTGCGGTTCGGGATTGGATGCGGTGGGGATCGCCGCGCGCTCCATCAAATCGGGCGATACCGAGTTCTATATCGCCGGCGGGGTGGAGAGCATGTCGCGCGCGCCTTTCGTTATGCCCAAGGCGGAATCGGCGTTTTCGCGCAGCAACGCAGTTTACGACACCACCATCGGCTGGCGCTTCGTCAACCCGATTATGGACAAGCTCTACGGCACCGATTCCATGCCGGAGACCGCCGAGAACCTGGCGCAGGAGTACAACATTTCGCGCGAGGACCAGGATCTCTTCGCGCTGCACAGCCAGCAGCGCTACGCGGCGGCCAAGGCGGCGGGGGTGTTCGAGGCCGAGATCACGCCCGTTACCATCCCGCAGCGCAAGGCCGATCCCATCGTGGTGAACGCCGACGAACATCCGCGCGAAACCACGCTGGAAAAACTGGCCAAGCTACCGGCACCGTTTCGCGCCAACGGTTCGGTGACCGCGGGTAACGCCTCGGGTGTGAACGACGGGGCGTGCGCCGTGCTGGTGGCCTCCGAAGCAGCGACCAAGGCGCATGGCCTGACACCGCGGGCACGAGTCGTGGCATCGGCGACCGCCGGGGTGCCTCCGCGCATCATGGGTATCGGTCCGGTGCCGGCCACGCGCAAGGTGCTGGCCAAGGCGGGACTCACCATCGAGCAGATGGATGTGATCGAACTCAACGAGGCGTTCGCCGCCCAGGCGCTGGCGGTGCTGCGTCAGCTTGATGTGGCCGATGACGCCGAACGGGTCAACCCCAACGGCGGCGCCATCGCTATCGGTCACCCCCTGGGAATGAGCGGTGCGCGCCTGGTGACCACGGCGGTGAACCAACTGCACCGCAGCAACGGGCGCTACGCGCTGTGCACCATGTGTATCGGGGTGGGGCAGGGTATCGCGATGATTCTGGAGCGGGTGTAGTCCGCGAACCGGGGTGTATGCGTTGGGCGCCGTGACGGTGCGCCGCTATCGCTGTGGCGAGGAGGAGGCGTTGTGGACGCTACTCCACGACACCGTTCACGCGGTGAACCGCGCCCACTATTCGCAGATGCAGCTCGATGCCTGGGCGCCGGCGGAACACGACGCGGCGCAATGGCGTGATCGCCTGGCCGAGACCCGGCCTCTTGTGGCCGAGGTCGCGGGGCAGCCGGTCGGTTTCGCAGAGCTGCGAGGGGATGGGGCGATAGACTGTTTCTATTGCCACAAGGATTGGCAAGGGAAGGGCGTAGGTTCTGCGCTGCTCGACGCTATCGAAGAAGATGCGAAGCGGGGCGGTATGGCGCGATTGCGTGTCGACGCCAGTATCACCGCCAAGCCGTTTTTCGAACGCTGGGGTTTTGCCGTGGACGCCGTGCAGCGCGTTACGCGTCGCGGAGTCGGCTTCACCAACTACGCGATGTCGAAAACCGTTTCGTGATGCGCTGCCGACGCCTATCCTGCTGACGATGTCGTGAACTTTCTCGCCCATTTCTATCTGGCCGACACTTCACCCGCCGAGCTGGCGGGCAGTCTGATGGGCGACTTCGTGAAAGGTCGGTTGGCGGGGCGTCATCCCGCGGAGATGGAGCGGGCCATCCACATCCATCGCCGCATCGACAGTTTCACCGACGGGGATGCCACGGTAAGAACCAGCCGGCGGCGCATCGATCCCGGGTTCCGGCTGCTGCGGGGCATCCTGGTGGACGTTTTCTACGATCATTTCCTGGCGCGCGATTGGCTGCGCTATTCGAACGAGCCGCTGGACGCATTCGTGGTGCGCGTCTACGCCGCACTCGACCTCCACGGCCATCATTTTTCGCCCCCCCTGGACCGCGTCGCATCGCTCATGGCCGCGGAAGATTGGCTAAGCTCTTATCAAACGCTGGAGGGCATCGCGGACGTGCTGCGGCGGATGTCGCGGCGACTGAGCCGTACCAACCCGCTGGGGAGAGGGGCTGAGGAACTGGAGCGTCACTACGCCGCCTTCGAGGCGGACTTCCACGAGTTCATGCCGCGGCTGCGGACATACGTGAGCGACGTCGAGACTGGGCTTGCGCGCAGCGCGGAGTGAGCGTGCATAATGCGCGCTTATCGTCACCGATCACCCGACACCGAAGCGAGGTCGATCATGATTGAACTGAAAGACGGCGAGCTGTTTCGCAACCGGTGCTACGTCAACGGCCGGTGGATCGATGCCGCGGACGGCAACACCATCACCGTGGACAATCCCGCCACCGGCAAGGCGCTGGGCACGGTGCCCTCGTTGACCCAGGCCGACGTGAGCAGTGCGGTGGATGCCGCGCACGAGGCCTATCCCGCGTGGCGTGACAAGACCGCCAAGGAGCGCGCTGCGCTGCTGCGCAAATGGTTCGATCTGATCATGGCGCATCAGCAGGATCTGGCGCGCCTCATGACTGCGGAACAGGGCAAGCCCCTGACCGAATCGCGTGGCGAAATCGCCTATGCCGCCTCGTTCATCGAGTGGTTCGCAGAGGAAGGCAAGCGCGTCTACGGCGACGTCATCCCCACGCACCTGGCTGACCGGCGCGTGGTGGTGATCAAGGAGCCCATCGGCGTGGTGGCGGCCATTACCCCGTGGAACTTCCCGGCGGCGATGATCACCCGCAAGGTGGGGCCGGCGCTGGCGGCGGGCTGTACGGCGGTGATCAAACCGGCCTCGCAGACCCCCTATTCGGCGTTGGCGCTGTGCGTGCTGGCCGAGCGCGCCGGCATTCCCGCCGGAGTGCTCAACGTGGTGACCGGCTCGGCGCAGGTGATCGGCGCCGAACTCACTGCCAATCCCATCGTACGCAAGCTCTCCTTCACCGGTTCTACCGAGGTGGGCAAACAGCTGATGGCGCAGTGCGCCGGGACGGTGAAGAAGGTGAGTCTGGAATTGGGCGGTAACGCACCGTTCATCGTCTTCGACGATGCCGACATCGATGCCGCCGTGGCGGGGGTGCTCGCTTCCAAATATCGCAACACCGGCCAGACCTGCGTCTGCGCCAATCGCATCCTGGTGCAGGACGGCATTTACGAGGTGTTCGCGGCGCGGCTGTCCGCCGCCGTTGCGTCGCTTACCGTGGGCGACGGCATGCTGGACGGGGTGACGCAGGGCCCGCTGATCGACGGGCGCGCCCTGGAAAAGGTGGAGCGCCTGGTAGCCGATGCGGTGAAAAGCGGTGCGCGCGTGGTGAGTGGCGGCCATCGTCACGCCTTGGGTGGCACCTACTACGAGCCGACCATTCTGGCCGACGTCACCGACGAGATGGAGATCGCCCGCGAAGAGATCTTCGGACCTGTGGCGCCGCTGTATCGGTTCCGCACCGAGGCCGAGGCGGTGGCCATGGCCAACGACACTCCGTTCGGGCTGGCCGCCTACTTCTACAGCCGCGACATCGGCCGCTGTTGGCGCGTAGCCGAGCAGTTGGAGTACGGCATCATCGGCGTCAACGAAGGCATCATTTCCACCGAGGTGGCACCCTTCGGCGGTATGAAGGAGAGCGGCATCGGGCGCGAGGGCTCCAAGTACGGCATCGACGACTTCGTCGAGATCAAATACCTGTGCCTCGGCGGGATGGGCTGACCGCGCCCGAGCCTGTCTCTCCGTTGCGCGCCCCGATTTCTGCTTTAGGCCCAGGTCTTGGCGAACAGCTCTTCGTGGAATCCCACCGTTGCCCGTTGACCATCGGTGATCAACGGACGTTTGATGAGTCGGCCGTTGCCGGCCAGCAGGGCGACGATCTCCTTGTCGCTGAGCGAGGCCAGGCGCTCTTTGATCTTGAGTTCGCGGTATTGCACGCCGCTGGTGTTGAATAGCTTCTTCAAGGGCACGTCCGCCTGCTGGGCGATGGTCTTGATGAGGGTCGCAGTGGGCGGCTGTTCGGTGATGTCGATGAATTGGTACGCGGCTCCCGAGCGCTCCAGAAACTTTTCCGCCTTGCGGCAGGTCCCGCACTTTTTGTAGCCGTAGAATCGGATCATCCTGCGTTCCTCAGATTTATTGGGGACAGCGTAACGTAAAGAATTTAGGAGGGGGATTCCCACTCCGCAAGCCGCCGGGTTTGTACAGTGCGCGCGACCTCCCGTTACAATCCCGGCTTCGCTGCAACTGTGACCCGCATACGCCATGATCAAACCCACCGCGCTTGCCCCTCTCCGGGTACTCGATCTGAGCCGCATTCTCGCCGGGCCGTGGGCCTCGCAACTGCTGGCCGATCTCGGGGCCGAGGTGATCAAGGTCGAGCGCCCCGGGGCGGGGGACGATACGCGCTCGTGGGGACCTCCCTACGCCAAGAACGCTGCCGGTGAAGAGACCGACGTGGCGGGCTATTTTCTCTCCTGCAACCGCGGCAAGAAGTCGGTGGCCATCGACATCACCCAGCCTCAGGGACAGGCGTTGGTGCGGCGGCTGGCCGCCAAGAGCGACATCGTGCTGGAGAACTTCAAGGTCGGCGGCCTGAAGAAATACGACCTGGACTACGAATCGCTGCGGGCGGTCAATCCCGGGTTGATCTACTGCTCCATCACCGGCTTCGGCCAGGACGGCCCGTATGCGTCGCGCGCCGGCTACGACTTCCTCATCCAGGCCATGGGTGGGCTGATGAGCATCACCGGCGAGCCGGACGACGTCCCGGGCGGCGGGCCGGTGAAGGTGGGGGTGGCCCTGGCGGACGTGTTGACCGGGCTCTACGCGGCGGTGGGCATCCTGGCCGCACTGGCCCATCGCGAACGCACCGGCGAGGGCCAGTACGTGGACCTGGCGCTGCTCGACGTGCAGGTCGCCTCGCTGGCCAACCAGGCGCTCAACTATTTGGTCTCGGGAGTCGCCCCCCAGCGCATGGGCAACGCCCACCCCAACATCGTTCCCTATCAGGCCTTCCGGGCCAGCGACGGGCACATCGTGCTCACCGTGGGCAACGACGCCCAGTTCGTACGGTTTTGTGAAGTGGCGGACCGGCTCGATCTGGCCGGCGACGAACGCTTCGCCACCAACGCGGCACGGGTGCGCAACCGAGAGACGCTGATCCCGATACTGGATGAGATCGTCGCCGCGCGCACCCAGGCCGAGTGGATCGGTGCATTGGAGGCGGTCAAAGTCCCCTGCGGTCCCATCAACGATCTGTCCCAGGTCTTCGAACACCCGCAGGTCCGGCACCGCGGCATGCAGGTGGAACTGGAGCATCCCGGTATCGGCACCGTGCCGCAGGTGGGCAATCCCCTCAAGCTGTCCGCCACGCCGGTGCGCTACGACCGGGCGCCACCGCGGGTGGGGGAGCATACCCGCGAGGTGCTGCGCGCGGTGTTGAAGCTGGACACTGCCGAGTGCGAGCGCCTGCAGCGTGACGGTGTGATCTCTCCCTCCACCGGCTAGGCGTGGCGTCAGCGTCGGCCACGGGCGTTGCGGTGTGTCGTCCGCGGCCGGACGAATCTGTGACTTGCGCGGGGCCGGTCGCTTCCCCGACTATTACCGGTACGTCCCCATCAAGAATCACTGCCGCCGATGAACTCGCTCTTTTCCGATCGCATTTCCGATGTGCCGCAATCCTTCATCCGCGAAATCCTCAAGGTCGCCATCGACCCCTCGGTGATCTCGTTTGCCGGCGGTCTGCCCAACCGCACCCTGTTCCCTGTCGACGCCATCCGCGAGGCGGCCGACCGTGTGCTGCGCAGCGCCGGCGGCGAAGTGCTCCAGTACAGCAACTCGGAAGGCTACCGTCCGCTGCGCGAGTGGATTGCGCAGCGCTATCGCGAGCGCCAGGGGCTGGAGATCGCGGTGGACAACATCCTGATCACCACCGGCTCGCAACAGGGACTCGATCTGCTGGGCAAAACGCTGATCAACGATCACGATCCGGTGATCATGGAGGAGCCCGGCTACCTGGGCGCGATCCAGGCGTTCTCGCTCTATCGGCCGCGCTTTCTGACCGTGCCGGTGGGCGAGCAGGGGATGGACATCGAGCGTTTGCACGCTGCGGTGCAGACGGCGGCACCCAAGCTGCTCTACAGCGTCGCCAACTTCCAGAACCCCGCCGGCATCACCTATTCCGAAGCCAACCGCGCCGCGGTGGCGGCCGCGCTGGAAGGCAAGCGCACGTTTCTGATTCAGGACGATCCCTACGGAGAGCTGCGCTTCAGCGGCGAAGCCAAACGTTCCTTCGCCCACTATCTGCCGCAGCAGACGGTGTTGCTGGGCTCGTTTTCCAAGACCGTGGTGCCCGCGTTTCGCATCGGTTGGATCGTGGCGCCCGACCGGTTGATGGAGAAACTGGTGATCGCCAAGCAGGCGTCGGACCTGCACACCGACTACTTCGCTCAGCGCGTGCTTTACCAGTTTCTGCAGGACAACGACCTCGACGCCCACATCCGGCGCATCACCGAGGTCTACGGGCGCCAGCGCGACGCCATGGTGCGCGCCATTGACGAACATTTCCCCAGCGACGTGCGCGCGACCCAGCCGGAGGGCGGCATGTTCCTCTGGGTGACGCTGCCCGAAGGGCTCTCGTCCATGCGCCTGTTCGAACAGGCGATCAAGGACAAGGTGGCGTTCGTACCCGGCCACCCCTTCTACATCGGCCGCGCCTGGACCAACGATCTGCGCCTCAACTTCTCGTGCGTGGACGAAGCCACCATCGCCACCGGCATCGAACGTTTGGCCCGCGTCCTGGAGCTGGAAGTTCAGGCCGCCTGAGCCGTGCTTGTGGCGAGGGCGTTGCAACGCGCGGGTTTCACGTAATACTCAATAGTTACAAGAGCACCTATCTATCGGGAATAATTAAAGATATTCCTGATTTGGACGACTATGCGGTTAGGGGTGACCGAATATCGCGACACCGGTTTTGCGGTACCCGGCGGCGTTTCGGAATCCCCACTGCCATCCGCAGGATGCGGCCGGCCTATCGGAGTAGTCCCACCCGCGGAGGTCGATCATGGGGTTTGCCACCCACCTGCAGCCGCTGCTCAACCACCTGCTGATCGCACTGCTGATAGTCGGCGCAGCGGCGCTGTCCGTCGTCGTGCACCGCAAGAATCTGCTCGACCTGCTGGTGACCAAGCAGTCGGAACTCATCGCCAAACTGCGCCAGGCGGTGCAACAGCCTGCCCAGCGCACCGAGCGCAGCCTGGCGCATCTGCGCGATACGGTGAAGTGGCTGCAAGCCCGTTACCGCCGCGACTACGCCTCGGCGCAGCAGCCACCGCAGCGCGTGACCACGCCCGAGGAACTGCAGCAGGTCGTGATGGCCGCCGCACTGCAGACCTTGGGCAAGGAGTTCGGCGCCATGCGCGAACACCGCGAACCGGAGGCCGCGTGGGAGGAGATCCAGGGCGTGCTGCACACGCTGCTCGATCCGGTGTGTCTCGATGCCGGGCGGAACAACCAACCGACTACCACGGATGACGATGTCGTTGCGCTGCAGGAACGATTGGACGTGGTGGAACAGGAGTTGAAGGAGGAGCGCGCAACGCGCGCCAAGCTGGAGCGCGAGCTGGACGAGATGCAGGCGCTTTACCTGCGCCTGCTCGACGAGATCCAGCGACAGGTCGGCGAGATACCCGGGGTCAACCACGTCAGCCAATGGATCGCGCAGCGGCGCAGCGATTTTGATGCCGGCGTGCGACAGATACCGCAGCTCAGCAACACCGAGATCGGTGAACTGTCGCGCAAGGCGCTGGCCGACAGCCTGCAGAAGAGCGAGGCGGAGATGAAGAACCTGCGCAACGCGCTGGCCGGGCAGCACGAGTTGGTCGCCAAGCTCAAGTACAAGCTGGCCCAGGACGAGGGTGAACACGGTCGGACGACGGACGCGCACGCTGAATTACCCGAATGGGGCGATCTGGAGCGGGCGCTGCGCGATTCGGAGACCTGCATCAAGACCCTGGAGTTGGATCTGGAGGAAACCCACACCTATGCCCATCGCCTGGAAAACGAAGTGGCGATGCTGAAGCAAAACGTGGCGGAACTGACTGACCCGAGCGACCGTCCCGAAACCCCGCGCGAGGAAAAGGAGCTGGTCGATACCATCAAGGTCATGGAGGATGCGGCGGAGGGCTATTCCTACGAGATCGAACAACTGCGCAAGGAACTGGAGCAGCAGCGCAGTATCAATTTCATCCTGCGCGATCAGTTGGGGATGAGCGAAGCCGATGACGCCGAGTCCGCGCCAGAGGTGCAACACGATAGCGGGTCGGAGCCGCCGGGGTGAGGATACGGCTTACCCGGTGCCTGATGCTCACCGCAGCGATCGGATGGGCGTGGTGGTTTCCGGTCGACGGGGCGGCGGCGGAGACCCACGACCTGCGCGTGGTGATCGACGTATCCGGCAGCATGAAGGAGACCGATCCCCACAACCTGCGCGTACCGGCGCTGCGCCTGCTCACCGAGCTCCTGCCCCCCGACACCCAGGCGGGGGTGTGGACCTTCGGGCAGTGGGTCAACATGCTGGTGCCTCACGGCGCCGTTTCTCACCCCTGGAAGGATACCGCGCGCCACGAAGCGGCCAAGATCAACTCCGTTGCGCTGTACACCGACATCGGGCAGGCGTTGCAGCGTGCCGCCCGGGGTTGGGACAAGCGCGTTACCGGTGAGCGCCGCAGCCTGGTGTTGCTTACCGACGGCAAGGTGGACATCGACAAGAATCCAGAGGTCAACGTCAAGGCGCGCCGGCAGGTGCTGGAGGAGCGTCTGCCCGAGTTGATCCAGGCCGGGGTAACCATCTACCCGGTGGGGCTGTCGGACAATGCCGACCGCGAATTGCTGGAGACGCTGGCGCGCCGGAGCGGGGGGCTCTACCAGGTGGCCGGCAGCGCCGAAGAGCTGCAGCAGATCTTTCTCAACATCCTGGAACAGAGCACGCAGGCCAACACGCTGCCCATCGTCGCCGGCGGATTCCAGGTGGATGGCAGCATCGACGAACTCAACGTGGTGGTTTTTCACACCGAACAGTCCGCCGCCGTTGCCCTGCGCGATCCCGGCGGCGGCGAGTTGACCGCCAAAACGCATCCCGCGGCGGTGCGCTGGTTTGACGAGCAGCGCTACACCGTCGTTACCGTGCCCAAGCCTACCGCGGGTCAGTGGCAGATCGTCACCGACCCCAATCCGCAGAACCGCGTCTTTGTGGTGAGCCGGCTGCACGTGGTGCCGGAGGCGCTGCCCGAGTCGCTGTTTGCTGGCGAGGAGATCGTGGTGGCCGCCGCGGTGATGGACGGTGAGGTTGCGGTTACGGACAGCGGTTTTCTGCAACTGCTCGAGACCCACGCGGTGGTGGAACAGGCCGATACCGCGCCGGTGCTGTGGCCCATGCCGGCGGCGCAAGCGGCGGGCCACTTCCAAGGACGTGCGCGCTTTGCGGCGGGCGACGGACTGGCCAGCGTGTCGTTCGTGGCCGAGGGGCCGACCTTCCATCGCAGCGTGCGACGGCTGGTCAAACTGGTGCCGGGACCGGTCACCGCGCACTGGGAGGGACCGTCGTGGGTGAGCAAGGCCGGGCGCCTGACGCTCGGCGTCCGCGGCGCGGACGTCGCCTCGGATCAGGTGACCGTGTCGGTGCTGTGGGAGGGCGACGGTGCGCGCTACGGTGCGGAGCTACCGGTGCCTGCCGGGCAGACGCGGTCGGCCCTGTTCACGCCGCCGCAGGCGGGAAGCTATCGCGCCGCGGTGGCCGGTTCGGGTGTCGCGGCCGATGGCCGGCCGTTCCTGGTGCACCTACCGCCGATGGTGATCGAGGCGCGGGTGGAGCCTCCACCGCCGGCTCCGCCGCCGCCCGAGTCGCCGATCCCGGCCGCTTCGCCTCCGCCACCGCAACCTCCACCGCCCCCCGCGGCGCTGTCCCATCTGTGGTGGGCTCTGGGGGCGGCGAACCTGCTATTGGCGCTCGCAGCTCTATACTATGCACTGCGCGTGCGGCGGCGCGATTTGGCTGAAATCGAGCGGCGTTTTGCCCAACTCGCGGACCCCGAACCGGATGAGACGCCGCCGGCGCCGGAAGCGCCATCGACCGTCAATCCGTAACCGACGTCGGCTATCAGCGGCGGCGGGTACGCCAGTCAAGGAGTCAGGAAGGGTAATGATCAACGGCAAACGCATCATCGCGGGTCTGGGCTTGTGCGCGCTACTCGGCGGCTGCACCTGGGTGCCGCTGGAAGGCAGCGGCAGCGACGTGCAGGTGTTCCCGGCGTCGAACGTGGCCGACTGCCAGCGCAAGGGCAAGGTCACCGTGAACACCGCCTACAAGATCGCCGGCATCCTGCGCGGCGCCGAAAAGGTGCGCCTCGAACTCATCACGCTGGCCCGCAACGAAGCCGGCAAGATGGGCGGCAACGTGGTGTCCGCGGAGTCGGAGATCGAAGAGGGACGCCAGGTCTTCGGCGTCTACATCTGCCCGGCGCGCTAGTCAGCCTTCCAGCAGGACACGCAGCGCGTCGGGGATCGGGACCGAACGCCCGGCGCCGTGGTCTGCCCACACCACTTTGGCTGAACCCTCCGCGTACAGCGGCTCGCGTTTTCCGTGCGGGCGCATCTCGTAATAGGTTTCGAAGCTGCTGCTGCCCGGCGCGCCGCAGAAGAGTTCCACCACGATGCGCCCGGGATAGACGATGGGTACCAGGAAGGTACAACTCGCGTTGATGATCACCGGGCCGCTGGGTCCTTCGATGATCGAGCCTTGCAGCGATTCCAGCCAACTGACGCGGGCCTGCTCCATGTAGCGGAAGTAGACGGTGTTGTTGACGTGTCCCAGGGCGTCCATGTCGCCCCAACGCACGTCCATCTCCAAGCGGAAGACGGGTTTTTTTGGGTTGTTCATCGGTGGGGGTTTTGATCAGTCATAAAAAGGCGGTCAATCTTCCTTGAAATGGGTGGTGGTATCCAGTTCTGTTTTTTGTGGTTGTTGGGATTTGATTGAGCGGCTGCGCCGCGATGAATTGAATCGGGGGCGCGTCTCCGAAACCGCACAAAACCAACAAGCGAAGAAAACCCCAACCGCCCTCGCCCGATCCGCAGACACCTTCGGTACACTATCGCCTGCCTCATGGACCGCCTGATAAAACAATTCACCCCCGGTACCACCGTGCTCACCGCCAACCAGCGTCAGGCGGCGCAGCTGCGCGCTGGGCACGATCGTTACCAGCGCGGCGGCGGTGCAGTGTGGGAGGCGCCGGACATTCTCCCCTGGGAGGCGTGGTTGCAGCGTGCCTGGGGCGAGCTGACGCTGCTGGACGGGGCCGCACCGCTGCTGCTGACACCGCTGCAGGAGCGGATGCTGTGGGAACGGGTGATCGCCGACTCGCCCGCCGGCGAAGCGCTGCTGCAGCCGGCGCCGGCGGCGCGTCAGGCCCAGCAGGCGTGGCAACTTCTGCACGCGTGGCGCCAGCCGCTCTCCGCCATCGAGGAGGGGGCCGTCAGCGACGAGGTGCGCGCGTTCGCCGCTTGGGCGCGGCGCTTTCGCGAACTCTGCGCTGCCAACCGCTGGCTGGAGCGCGCCCGCCTTGCGTCCGCCATCCTGGCGCGCAGCGCCGATCATCCGGCGCCCGCCGCCCTTCTGCTGTGGGGATTCGACGAGCTGACGCCGGTGCAGCACGCGCTGCTGGATGCGCTACGCCGGCAGGGATGCCGCGTCGGCGAAGCGGAGGTTGCAGGCACGGCGGCCTCCGCTCAGCGCATCGCCTGCCGCGACACTGCCGCCGAACTGCTCCACGCCGCGCGCTGGGCGCGGGCCGTACTCACCCGCAATCCGCAGGCGCGCATTGCCATCGTGGTGCCCGAGTTGACTGCGTTACGGGCCTCCGTGGCGCGGGCGTTGGAAGATGTCCTCACCCCTGCCGCGGTCGTGGACGGGGGCGGCGGCGCACCGCTGTTCAACCTCAGCCTGGGCCGGCGCCTCAGCGACTACGCGGTGATCGAGGATGCGCTGACGCTGCTGGAACTCGGCGCCTTGCGCGAGGGGCTGGACACCGAGCGCATCGGCACGCTGCTGCGCTCGCCCTACCTGGCCGGCGCTGGCAGCGAGTCGGGGGCGCGCGCCCGTCTCGATGCGCGCCTGCGCGAGATCGGCGAACCGCGCTACCGCGTCGCCACGCTGCTGTACCACGCGCGCGACGAACGTCACGCCTGTCCGCAGTTGGTCGAGCGATGGGAGGCGTGGTGGAAGCAATGTCGCGAGCTGCCCGGCCGTCTGGGTGCGGCGGCCTGGTCGCGCGCCTGCGCCGATCTGCTGCAGCGTGCCGGCTGGCCGCAGGGGCGGCCGCTGGACAGCGAGGCGTTCCAGGCGGTGGAGGCATGGCGCGGCGTCCTGGGCCAGCTCGCCACCCTGGACGAGCTGGGCACGCCGCTGACGCTGCGTCAGGCGGTGGCGCGCTTGCGCCAGATTGCGGGGGAGACGCTGTTTCAGCCGCGTTCGCCCGAGGTGCCGATCCAGGTGCTGGGGCTGCTGGAGGCGGCGGGGCTGGGATTCGATCACCTCTGGCTGCTGGGGCTGCACGACGAGGTGTGGCCGCCGGCGCCGCGTCCCAACCCCTTCCTGCCCGTCGCGCTGCAGCGGCGCTGCGCCATGCCGCACAGCTCGGCGCAGCGCGAGCTGGAATTCGCGCGGCGCATCACTCAACGGTTGTTGGGAGCGGCGCCCGCCGTGGTGGCGAGCTGGCCTCAGCAGGAGGCGGACCGTCGGCTGCGCCCCAGCCCGCTGCTGGCGGAGCTGCCCGTCACCGATGCCGCCGGACTGGGGCTGGCGGAGGAAGTGGACTACGCCGCGCTCGTGCACGCCAGCGCGCAGTGGGAGACCCTGGGCGACGGTCATGCGCCGGCCCTGGATGTGGGCAGCGCCGTGCGCGGCGGCGCCGCGCTTTTCAAGGAGCAGGCTGCCTGCCCGTTCCGCGCCTTTGCCCGTTTCCGCCTCGGCGCCGAGCCGCTGGGCAGTCCGCACCCGGGGCTGGACGCGCTCGCGCGCGGATCGCTGCTGCACGACGCGCTGGAGCTGCTGTGGACCCAGTTGGGCGACAGCCGCGCATTGAACGGGTTGGACGATGCCGCCCGCCGCGCCGCGGTGGAGGCGGCGGTCGCCCAGGCCGTGGCGCGCGCCGCGCGCCTGCGTCCCAGCACCTTCACCGAGCGTTTCTCGCGTCTGGAACAGGCGCGGCTGAGCGATCTGCTGGAGGCGTGGCTGGCACTGGAGACGCAGCGCGCGCCGTTTGCCGTCGTCGCCCCCGAGGCGCAGCGGCACATCGCCCTGGGCGGACTGCAACTCGCCGCGCGCATCGACCGTATAGACCGCCTGGAGGACGGACGCCACGTCATCATCGACTACAAGAGCGGCTCGACGGCGGTTTCCAAGTGGTTCGGGGAGCGCCCCGACGAGCCGCAACTGCCGCTGTACGGCGTTTCGGAGGCGGCGCCGCCGGCAGCGCTGGCCTTCGCCGAAGTGCGCACCGGCCAGGTGCGGTTCAACGGTCTGGCACGCGAGACGGGGGTGCTGCCCCTGCCGGCGAGTCAGCCGCGGGCGCTGCCCAGGGAGTGGACCTGGGAGGCACTGCTCGCCGAGTGGCGCACCACGCTCACCGCGCTGGCCGAGGCGTTCCGCGCCGGCGATGCCCGCGTCGATCCCAAGCGCGGAGCGCAGACCTGCCGCTACTGCGAGCTGCCGGCCCTGTGCCGCATCGTCACCGGCGTCGAGGCACCCGTCCCGGAAGAGGATGACGAGGGTGAGTGAGGGCCGCACGGTCTCCGATCAGGCGCAGCGCGACCGGGCGCTGGCGCCCGACGCCTCGTTCATCGTCCAAGCGCCGGCGGGGTCGGGCAAGACCGGGCTGCTCATCCAGCGCTACCTGGCGCTGCTGGCGACGGTGGAGCGTCCCGAGGAGATCCTCGCCATCACCTTCACCCGCAAGGCGGCGGGCGAGATGCGCGAGCGCGTCCTGGCGGCGCTGCACGGCGCCCGCGGCGAGCTGCCCGCCGAGATTCACGCCCGACGCACCTGGGAGCTGGCGCGCTCGGCACTGGCGCGCGACGGGCAGCAGGGCTGGGAGCTGGCCGCCCACCCCGGCCGGCTGCGTATCCAGACCATCGACTCCCTGTGCGCCGAACTCACCCGCCAGCTCCCGCTGGCGGCCGGGTTCGGTGCGCCGCCCGCCATCGCCGAGCAGGGCCGCGAGCTGTACCGCGAAGCGGCGCGCGCCACCCTGGCGCTGTTGGACGGCGACGACGACTGGGGCGGGGCGGTGGCGCACCTGGCGCGTCATCTGGACAACGACTTTCCCTACCTGGAAACCCTGCTGGCCGACATGCTGGCGCGCCGCGATCACTGGCTGCGTCTGGTGGCCGACCGGAGCAATACGCAGTTGCAGCGCGAAGCGCTGGAGGCGGCGCTGGGGCGGCTGGTGGACGAGCAGATCCAGGCGTTGGCTGCCGGTTGGCCGGAAGCGAGCCGTGCCCGACTGCCGCCCCTGGCGCGCTACGCCGCGGAACAATTGGCCGCCGCGGGGCGCGAGTCGCCTATCGTCGCCTGGCGCGACCCGACCAGCTGGCCGGCGCCCACCGCCGACCACCTGCCGCTGTGGCAGGGGTTGGCGGAGTTGCTGCTGACCGCGAAAGGCGAGTGGCGCTCGCGGGTGACCGAGGCCGTCGGTTTTCCGGCCCCGGGCGGCGCCAAGGGCGAGGAGAAGGCGCAGCGCCAGCACCACAAAGCACAGATCGGCGAGGCGATCGACGCCCTACGCCACGATACGGCCCTGGCGCAGCGCCTGCACGAGGTGCGCGAACTGCCGCCGGCGCGCTACGACGAGCGTCAGTGGGCGGTGCTGGATGCGCTGCTCACGCTGCTGCCGGTGGCGGTGGCACAGCTCAAGCTGGTGTTCCAAGGCCACGGCGGCATCGACTTCGCCGAGGTGGCCATGGCCGCCAGCCAGGCGCTGGGCGAACCCCAGGCGCCCACCGACCTGGCGCTGGCGCTGGATTACCGCATCCGCCACATCCTGGTGGACGAGTTCCAGGACACCTCGCTGCGCCAGTACGAGCTGCTGGCGCGGCTCACCGCCGGCTGGACGCCGGATGACGGCCGCACCCTGTTCGTGGTGGGCGATCCCATGCAGTCCATCTACCGTTTCCGCGAGGCGGAGGTGGGGCTCTATCTGCGCGCCCGCCGCGAGGGACTGGCCGGCGTGCCGCTGGAAGCGCTCACCCTGGGGGTCAACTTCCGTTCGCAGGGCGGGGTGGTGGAGTGGGTCAACGGCGCGTTCCCGGCGATCTTTCCCGCGGACGAGGACGCGCTGCGCGGCGGGGTGAGTTATCGCCCGTCGCTGGCCTTCCGCGCATCCGCCGGGGCGGCGGTGGCCGTGCACCCCTTTTTCGGACGCGACCACGGCGGCGAGGCGGCCCAGGTGGTGCGGCTGGTGCAGGAGGCATGCGCCCGACGGCCGCAGGGCAGCCTGGCCATTCTGGTGCGCAGCCGCACCCATCTCGCCCGTATCCTCCCTGCGCTGCGCCAGGCGGGTCTGCGCTACCAGGCGGTGGAGATCGAGACCCTGGGCGAGCGTCCCGTGGTGCGCGATCTTCTCGCCCTGACTCGCGCCCTGCTGCATCCCGCCGACCGCATCGCCTGGCTGGCCGTGCTGCGCGCCCCCTGGTGCGGCCTGACGCTGGCTGATCTCACCGCGGTGGCGGGCGAGGCGAGTCGCGCGATCCTCTGGGAGCGCATGAACGATCCGGCGCTACTGGCGGCGCTCAGCGACGACGGCCGCACGCGACTGGCGCGGCTGTGCGCCGTGGTCGCACCGTTTCTGGCCCGGCGCCGCGCGCAACCGCTGCGCCGCTGGGTGGAGGGGGCGTGGCTGGCCCTGGGCGGACCGGCGACCTGCGCCGCCCCCGGCGATCTGGCCGACGCCGCCACCTATCTCGACCTGCTGGACGAGCTGGAGGTGGGGGGCGACCTGCCGGGCCTGGTGCCGCTGGCCGAGCGGGTGGAGCTGCTCTACGCCGCCCCGGACAGCGGAGCCGATGCCGGCCTGCAAGTGATGACCATCCACAAGGCCAAGGGACTCGAATTCGACACCGTCATCGTGCCGGGCCTGGGGCGTCGCCCGACGCCGGGCAGCGAGCCGCTGCTGCGCTGGCTGGAGATCCCGCGCGGCGGCGGCGAGGATCTGGTGCTGGCGCCCATCCGCGCCCGCAACGACGATGCCGATCCCATCTCGCGCACCCTCAAGCGTCTGGACGGCGAACGCTGCCGCAACGAGGATGCGCGCCTGCTCTACGTGGCCGCCACCCGCGCCCGCGAGGCGCTGCACCTGCTGGGTCACTGTCCGCTCGACGCCAAGGGCGACGAAACGCGGCTGGGGCGCCCGGAGTCGCGCTCGCTGCTGGAACGGCTGTGGCCCGCCGTGGAGGCGGAGTATCGCGCGCAGTTCGACGCGGCCGGTTCTGCGGCGGAACCGCAAGCCGAGTCCGGCCCTCCGGATGCACCGCCGCTGCAACGGCTGACGACGCAGTGGGTAGCGCCGCCACCGCCCGCCGCCGTGGCAGTGGGCGCGGTGCAGCCTGCGCCCGCCGCGGAGGAGGGCGAGATCGAATTCGAGTGGGCCGGCGACACGGCGCGCTGCGTCGGCATCGTGGTTCACGCCTTGCTGCAGCGCGTCGGGCGGGAGGGTCTGGCGGCGTGGCCGGCAGAGCGTGTCGCCAGCTGCGCGAGCGCCATCACCCGCGCCCTCGCCGGGCAGGGGGTGCCGCGCGACGAACGCCAGCGGGCGACGCGCAGCGTGCAGGAGGCGCTAAAGCGCTCGCTTGGCGACCCGCGCGGCCGTTGGCTGCTCGACACGCGTCATTGCGAGGCGGTGGTGGAGTGGCCGCTGGCCGGCGTCGACGGCAACCAGGTGGTGCACGTGGTGCTCGACCGCAGTTTCGTCGACGACCAGGGCGTGCGCTGGATCGTCGACTACAAGACCGGTGCGCATGAGGGCCCCGATCGCGAAGCGTTTCTCGACAACGAGCAGATGCGCTATCGTCCGCAGTTGGAACGCTACGCGCGCCTGCTCGCCGCACGCGAAACGCGGCCGATCCGTCTGGGACTCTACTTCCCGCTGCTGGGGGGCTGGCGGGAGTGGGAATTCGTCGGATAGAACGCAGGTCGGTGTAGGTCGGGTTAGCGCAGCGTAACCCGACGTTCCAGACCCAAATCGGCGTAGGTCGGGTTAGCAAAGCGTAACCTGACGCCCTCGGGCTCGAATCCGGCGGCAGAGCGACCGAAAGTGAGGGCGCACCAAAATGGGGGAGTTTCCATCATGACCGTCGTCGTCGGCATCGATCTCTCCGGTCCCACCAATACCGAAGACACCGCGCTCGTGGTGTTCAAAGGCGACGGGCATGCGTTGACGCTTGAGGAAGCGCACAACGGCATGGGCGACGCCGAGATCTTCCAGCTCATCGGCCGCTACGTCGTCGACGACCAACTGGTCGTCGGTATCGACGCACCGCTGTCGTATAACCCTGGCGGCGGCGACCGCCCCGGCGACAAGGCGCTGCGCCAACTGCTCGCCGCCCACGGCCTCAAATCGGGAACGGTCATGACGCCGACCATGACGCGTATGGCCTATCTCACCCTGCGCGGCATGGGCGTAGCGCGCGGCATCGTCGAAGTGGGCCGCGCCAACGTGCGCGTCGCCGAAGTGCATCCCGCCGCCGCCATGGTGCTGCGCGGCGCATCCCCCCAAGCATTGACGGCCATGAAACGCGACGCTGCGGCGCGTACCGAATTGCTGCAGTGGCTCGAAGAAGCAGGGCTCACCGGCACCGCTGCGCAGAGCGATTCCAGCGATCACTACATCGCCGCTTGTGGCGCGGCGCTGGGAGGGTGGGGATGGTCTCGCGATGAACATCGCTGGAGCGAGCCGGCTATGTTGCCATTGCATCCGTTTGATTATGTGGCTTAAACGGCTGGTGTTTGAACTCACGGATGCTTATTGGATCGATCTGGATTTATTGAAGGCTTTAATAGTTCCTCCCCCAAGTCGTATGACCATTCTCT
>JBNKCG010000049.1:0-17472 GCA_050287605.1 Gammaproteobacteria bacterium
CAGGAGCCCTACCCGGTGGGATATTACTGCGGCGTGCTCGATCCTGATGGCAATGCGGTGGAGTTCAGCTATGGCCAGCCATTGGGGCCGGGGGCGCAGGAGGCGTATCCGGATCCGTCCGACAATGGCGCGAACTGAACCGGGGAACTGCGCGTCTACGGAGGGCGGGTGTTGGAGGCCGCATCGGGCGATTCCATAAACGACAAGGCCGCGCAGGCTGGCCTGCACGGCCTTGTCGTCGACCGACGGAGCGGTTACGAGTTGACCGTCTCTTTCAGCGCCTTCAGTGCCGTGACACGCACAGCGGTACGGGCGGGTTTGGCGGGAATCTTGATCTCCTCACCGGTGAAAGGATTGCGGCCGACGCGCGCCTTGGTGCGCGGCTTGGTTACGCGGCGCACCTTGACGCCGGTTTCCGGAATGGTGATCTCGCCGGAGCCACGCTTCTTCAGGTGGCGGGTGACCAGCTCGCCCATCGCGGTGAGAACCGTGACCACATCCTTGCGCGCCACGCCGGTCTCTTCGACGATGGTGGCGATGATCTGGTTCTTGGTCTGTTTGCTGGCGATGGGCTTGAGAACTTTGGGCGGGGTGACTGCTTTTACACTCTTTTTAGCGCTTTTTTTCGGTGCGGCTTTCTTGGCCGCGGCTTTCTTTGGTGCTGCCTTTTTCTTTGCTGCCATGGATTTCTCCCTATGGATTGTGGCGGTAGGTTTGCCGTCGGCGCAAATCTAGCACAAACCAAAATGCTTTTGGCAAGCAAATAACGCTGTTTTCGAAACTTTTTGAATATATTTTCAAACAGGTGCGTTTACAGGTATTGGTCAATGCGCTCGTTTTGTCACGCCGCCGCGACGCGGATCGCCGACGCCGGTCAATGTTCTACCGTCGGGTGCCAGGGCTACGGCGTGTACGCCGCCGAAGAATAGATTGAGTCCGTCCCAATGCTGCTGCTGCGGATAGTGGGATTTCAGCCGCTCGAGCACCGCCTCGCTGATACCGGGTTCGCTGCTCAGACGGTCGTTTTCGAAGTGTATGCGAGGTGCGGTAACCGCCGGTTCCAGCGCCATGCCGAAATCGATGATGTTGATGAGAAACTGCAGGATCGCGGTGCGGATGCGGTTCGAACCCCCGGAGCCGCATGCAACGGTGCCGTGCTCCGGATCGAGCAACACGGTGGGCGCCATCATCGAGGTGATACGCTGATCCGCCTGCCATTGATGAAACCCCTGGGGGTGGAGATCTTCCTCTCCCAGCATGTTGTTGAGCATCACTCCGGTAGCGGGTGCCATGTAGCCGCAACCCTCGCCGTTGCTCACGGTCATGCTGGCGACACCGCCGGCGCCGTCCATGACACTGATATGCGTCGTGCCGCGGCTGAAGCTGGCGCGCTTGAGCACCTGCTCGCGGTAAGCGGTGACGAAGGGATCGGTCAGGATGCGGGCGATGTGCGGGTCGTGGTGGTTGCGATGCAGGTCGGCGTCGAGGCGCGCCTTGTTGGTCACCTCCATCGCGTGGGCGAGTACGGCCAGATGGTGGACGCTGCCGAAGTCGGCGGCGCCTATCTGAGCCTCTTCCAGCAGGCGCAGCGCAAAGGCGATCAGCAGTCCCCCGCAGGAGGGTGGCGGGTTGGTGAGGATCTGCGTGCTGCGGTAGGCGAGCTGCAGGGGTTGGCGGCGGATTACCTGGTAACCGCGCAGATCTTCCGCGCTCAGGTGGCCGCCGTGCTGCGCGCAGTCTGCGACCAGGCGCTGGGCGATTTCCCCTTCGTAGAACAGGCGCTCGCCCTCACGGGTGAGGATGTCGAGAAAATCGGCGAACACCGGCATCCTGAGCCGTTCCCCCTCGCTGATCAGGCGCTCGGCATCGACCGGGCTGCAGAAGGTGGCGCGCGACTCCGCACCGGCGCGGTAGATGCTGCCCACGATATCGAAGATATACGACTGCAGCGCGTTCATGGACACCCCGTCGCGGGCGCATGCAATGGCCGGTCGGGCGATGTCGCGCAGCGGCATGCTGCCCAGGTCGCGGTGGATGTCGAACACGCCCCGCACCGCACCCGGGGTAGCGATGGAGCCCATACCGATGTGGAACTCCTGGGTGGTGGTACCGAAATCGGCCAGGATGGGGTAGAAATCGAGCTCCTCCGTGGGACGTTTGCAGCGCGGGGTATGGACGAAGAAGTCGTACAAACGCGGGGGTTGCTGCGGGCGGTGGGCCAGCAGAAAGCCGCCTCCTCCCAACGAGGCGAGTACAGGTTCCGCAACGCAGGCCGTTAAAAAGGCTGCCAGCACCGCATCGAAGGCGTTGCCACCTTCGTTCAGTATCGCCTCTGCAGCGGCGGCGGTGGCTTGGTGGCCGGCGGCGACCACTCCTTTGCAGCTGTGAGTCGCCATGGCTGATCACGGGGAGCAGATCTCGGGGTTGCCATTATGACAAATCGGATCGCAACGTGCCGCCCCCGGGGTGGCCGGCAATCTCCTGTACTCTCCTTGAAAGCGTGCTAGATTACTGTAAAAGTTAGGAATTCGTCACAGCGAAGGCATGCCTCCGCGGTAAAAAATGTAAAGCTGGCGGTAGTGCGCAAAATGCAGAGGCGGCCTGGACGCGGATCGGTATCGGCGCGTTGGGACGTGGGAATCGTGAAGTCGCGGGAGCGGAGCAGTGGCTCGGGGACGCCGGCGTTGTGCGGGCGTGCCGAGTGGTCTGCTTTCATGAGGGCAGAGTTTGATGGGTGAACCAAAGGCCATTGTCGACGAGGCACTGCTGAAGCGGTTCGTCCCGATCAACGCGCTCGCCGACAACAGTTTGCGCCAGATTGCCAAGAAAGCCGTGTTGTCTGAGTACAAGCCCGGCGATTATCTGTTCAAGAAGAACCAGCGCGACGGCAACACCCTTTACCTCCTGTCGGGCGACATCGAGCTAGTGGCGGGGGGACAGTCGGTCCATGTGGAGGCCGGTTCCGAAACCGCGCGCCATCCCATCGGTCAGCACCAACCACGCCAAGTGGATGCCGTGGCGCGCACGGCGGTCACTTGTGTTCAGGTCGAGACCAACCTGGTGGATATGGTGTTGACTTGGCAACAGACCAGCGTCGAGGTTGGCGAGATCGAGCAGGACACCTCGGGCGACTGGATGACGCGCATGCTGCAGAACCGTCTGTTTCTCAAGCTGCCGCCCGCCAACATCCAGAAGATCATGATGCTGATGGAGGATGTGGAGGTCAGCGAAGGCGATACCATTATTCGCCAGGGTGAGGAGGGCGATTACTACTACTATATCCGCCACGGACGCTGCCTGGTGTTGCGCCAGCCGCGTCCTGGTGCTCCGGAGGTGAAGCTGGCCGAGCTGCCCGCTGGCGAATCGTTCGGCGAAGAGGCGCTGGTCTCCGACGAGAAGCGCAATGCCACCGTGCGCATGCTGACCGATGGCGTGCTGATGCGCTTGGCGAAAAGGGATTTCATCAACCTCATCTCCGATCCGCTGCACAACATCGTCGATTACTACAAGGCCGAAGTGCTCGCCAGCGACGGGGCGGCATGGTTGGATGTGCGTCTGCCGGACGAGTTCGCCAACTCGCACATCTCCGAAGCTATCAACATGCCGCTGCCCACGTTGCGTCTGCAGCTCAGACAGCTCGACAAGAGCCGTCCATACATCGTCTATTGCGATACCGGCCGGCGCAGCTCCACCGCGGCGTTTTTGATGAACGAGCAGGGTTATGACGCCTACGTGATTGGCGGCGGGCTCATGAGTCTGCCACCGGAGGTGTTCCTGATTTCCGATCACAAGGAAGATGCCAATCGTGCCGGTGTGGAAATGATCTCGTCGCAGATCATCAAGCAGAGCACCAAGGATGCCGAGGCGAAACGGGTCGAGTCCCGCAAGCAGGAGGCCAAGGCGCAAGCGTCGGCTAAAAAACCAGAACCCAAGAAAGCACCCCCCAAACCGGTACCGGTTCCAGCGCAGAAACCGGCGGCCGAAAAGGGGCCGACCACGACGCAGGATGTCCTGGCGCGCGCCCGCGAAGCGTTGGAACAGGCGCGCCGGGTCAAGGGCAAGGCGCAGGAGCCGGCGCCCGCGAAACCGGCTGCGCCGTCGCCCGTCCGCGACGCGGCTGGGCCGTCGGCAGTGGCGCCGGAACAGAACGCCAAGGCGCTGCAGGAGGCGCAGGCCGCCCAGATGCTGCTGCAGCAGGAACTGCGTCGTACCGAGGACGAACTGAATCAAGTGCAGCAGCAATTCGAGGAGATGCTGCACGAAAACCAGCGTCTCGAAGTGGCGCTGGCCAAACAGGAGTCCACCGGCAAGGGCGCTGCCGAGGAGTTGCAAAAACGGCTGGAGACCGAACGCGCGCGCCATCGGACGGAATTGGAGGCACTGAACGACAAGGTGCACGCTCTTGAGAGCGAGCGCAACCGCGCGCGCGGCGAGCGCGATGCGCAACGCGATCGTGCCGAGACGTTGCGTCAGGAGCAGACCGCGCACGACTCCGAATGGGAACGCAAGTACGGTGAAGAGGTTGCCAGTCGGCAACGCGAGCGTGAAGCGCTGGAGCGCCAACTGGCGGAGCTGCGTCAGGCCCGCGACAACGCCGAGGCGCAGGCGCAAAGTGGGCAGCGCGCCACCGATCAATTGGCGGAGAGGCTGCGCGAGGAACGCAACCAACTGGAAAACCGGTTACACGATACCGAACAGCGCCATAGCAGCGAGTTGGCCTCGCTCAATGCGCGCATCGAGCAGGCGGGGCGGGACGTGGAGGCAGCGCAGAACCGTGCTGCCGCAGGCCGCGATCTGGAACAGCAGGTCGAACGTCTGCAGGTGGCGTTGACCGAACAGAGCGCCGAATTGGCCACACTGGACGGCCGCTTGCAGGAGGCGCTGGCACTGAACGCCGCGGGCGAGTCCATGCGCGGGCAGCTGGAAGACCAGGTGAAGCAGCTTGCCGCCGAACTGGAGAACGCCCGCTCGGCCGCGGGGCGTGCGGAGGCGCTGCGTGACGAGATAGAGGCGCTGCGTTCCAAGGCGCAGGAGGCCGAGCAACAGGCGCAGGCAGCCGTCGACGAGAAGCGCAAGGCTGAGGAGCGCGCCGAGCAGGCGGCGGCCGGTCAGAAACGCGTACAGGAAGAGCTGGACTTTACGCAGCGTACGGTCACCAAGGCGCTGATGGACAAGGAGGCAGCCGAGACCAAGCTGACCAAAACCGAAGAGCAGCTCAACCACGAGCGCAGTGAGCGCGAGCGGCGCGACAACGAAGTGGGCGGCGAACTGAGCCAGCTGCGCAGCGACACGACGTCACTGCGCCAGGCTCTGGAGCAGATTACCGCGGAACGCGATGCGGCGCTGCAAGCCCGCCGCGAGGCGGAGGAGGCGGCGGAGCAGGCGCACAACGAGCGCCGTGCGCGCGACCGTGAACTCAAGGCCGAGCTGGATCGCCTGCAGCAGGAGATCGCGCAGTACCAGCATAACCTGGAAGCGGCGCAATCCGTGCGTGAGCAGGCGGAGCGGGCGCGGCGCGAAGCCGAAGAGCGCGCCAACAAGGTGATCTCCACCAACGACAACCGCCACCAGGAGCTGGAAGGTCAGATCCAGGAGTACCAGACGGTGCTGGCACGCATGGAAGAGGAGTTGGACCAAGTAGGACGTATCACCGAGGAGGCGGACAGCACCCGCAAGACTCACGAGGATCGCATCCAGCGCATGGCGCAGGAGATGGAACGTCTGCGACGCTTGGTCAAGGATGCGGAGCGCGAAAAAGAGGAGGCCTGGCAGTCGCGCAAGCAGGCCGAACAGGAGGTGTCGCGGGCACGGCGCGAAGCGGTGGAGGCGATCCAGAAGGCCAACGATCAGGTACGCTCGGCACAAAGCGATCTGCAGCGCGTGCGCACCGAGACCGAGCACGAGATACAGCGGCGCCTGGAGGTGGAGACCAATCGCTTTGCCTCCAAGGACGTCGCACCCGCGCCGCAACCCGTGGTGACGAAGACCAACTTCCACGACGCGTCGATTCGCGCCGAACGTGAGGTGACGTTGGGTGCCGATCGTATCCGGGATACCCGCACGGTCACCGGGCGCCATCAGCCGCAAGAGAAGAGGGGAAGTCTGGGGTTAATACTTTTCCTGGTCTTGCTCACTGTCGGCGGGGTGACCGGGTTTGTCTTCAAGGATCAGTTGCTGTCCATATTGGGTATGGCTCCCCCTGCAGAGAACGTACCGGCGCCAAGCGGTGGCGCCGCGACACCGCCGCCGGCCGAGCAAGCCGCGCCCAAGGCGACGACACCCGCTGCAGAGCCGAAACCGCAGGTAAAACCGGCACCGGTGCAATCAGCGCCGCCGGTGCGCCGTTCCGTAGAACCCGCCCCCAGCGCGACAGTGCAGGATACGCTGCGTGGTGGCGGCAGCGCGCCGACCATGGTGCGGATCCCCGCCGGTACGTTCGAGATGGGTGACGAGACCTCGTCGGACAACACCGTGCGTCCGCAGCATGCGGTCAAGCTGCGCGCGTTTGCCATCGGCCAGACGGAGGTTACCTTCGAGGACTACGATCTGTTTGCCCAGGCGACGGGGCGCGAGGTGCCCGACGACCAGGGACGGGGACGCGGCAAGCATCCGGTGGTCAACGTCTCGTGGAACGACGCGCGGGCCTACGCCGCATGGCTCAGCGAGCAGACACGGCATCGCTATCGTCTGCCCACCGAGGCCGAGTGGGAGTACGCCGCGCGCGCAGGGCAGAAAGGCGTTTACTGGTGGGGGAACGCGGTGGGCACCAGCAATGCCAACTGCTTCAATTGCGGCAGTCAATGGGACGGGTTGCAGCCTGCACCGGTAGCCAGCTTCCGTCCCAACCAGATGGGGGTCTTCGATACCGCTGGCAACGTCGCCGAGTGGGTGCGTGACTGCTATCACGACAGCTACGAGAGCGCACCGACGGATGGCGGCGCGTGGGAGAGCGGGGAGTGTACCGAACGCGTGGTGCGCGGCGGTTCGTTCGCCAGTTCCAGCAAGGCGGTGCGGGCGGTCAATCGCGAGCGCTTTACGCTCGATACCCGCCTCGACAACCTTGGATTCCGTTTGGTGCGCGAGGAGTAGTGGGTTAGCGCGAATCGCGCCCGGGCATCGTATCGAGGGTCAAAACAAATCGGCCCGGGAACATTCTCCCGGGCCGTTTTCGTTGTGCTTGGGATCGGCGCGCCGTTCAGTCGCCGTTTTCGTCAAAGTAACAGCCCATCAGGACGACGCCTGGCGGCGGTGTCTTGACGGGTTGCACCGTATGGGAAACCAATTGCAGCGCAACGGTGACCCGTGGCGGATCGCGCCGTACTGGCTCCGGATGCAGCGTTTCGCGGATGCTGGGGGCCGATTGCTCGACCACGTCGCCGCTGCGCATGTCGTAGACGATCACCATGGTTCACCTCCTTAACAGGGCTTGGCCTGACAGGGTCCACTTGCGGACCGGTCGCGGCGTTTTCAAGGCCTGCTCCTTACGGAGTGGGCCACCTGCCTCGGTAGCGCTCTCTCATCCTCAATATCGGCAGAACGTGCGCCGAGTTGAGCTGCCGGACGGGCGCGAGCTTCTCCCTTAACCAGACCGGGTGTTGCCTGTCAGGCTTACCGGTTGCCGGTAAGCGATGCCAGGCGGTGGGCGTGACGCGTGGTTTCCGGAAGTCGGTAGCGCGTGGTGCAGGCCATTACCCAGCGGATGGCGGAAGCCAGATCGATCAAATGGCCGGGCGAGATGAAAAGGGGTCTAACGCCGCGTCGGGTGCGCAATACCGCGCCGATGGTTTCGCCCCGGTCCTCCAGGGCGACCCATGCGCCGCGTGCGTCGGGGATCGGGCCGTGGTGGCCGATCAAACGGCTTTTGGCAACCCCGATGCTCGGGATCCCGGTCAACAGACCCAGGTGTGACGCGATACCGATACGCCGCGGGTGGGCGATGCCTTGTCCGTCGCACAGCAACAGGTGGGGCAGTGCGGGGAGCTGCTGCAGCGCGGCCAGCACGGCGGGTACTTCGCGAAACGACAACAGCCCTGGGACGTACGGGAAATCGGTGGGAAGCTCCGCGATGGCCTGTGCGCACAGGGTCAGCTCGGGATAGCGCAGCACCGCCACCGCCGCGCGGGTTACTCCGCGTCCTTTGGGAAAACCGACGTCGATCCCGGCGACCGTGGCGACGCGGTGCGGGTCTCCTTCGCAGCGCACCGAAGCCCGCAACCGCTGCTGGATGGCGATGGCCTCCCTGGGGGTGACGTCCCAAGGGTGGGTGAGGGGCGTGGCTATCATGAGGGTGATGGTGCCGCAAGCCGCGGGGCGAATCCACACGCCAGCGGTGGCCGTTTACCGTGCCCGCCCGGTTGCTCTGTGAACCGGTCGACAGAACGCACTGTTGCGCGGGCGTCCAATAGGGGAACGTCTGCATTGGCAGGCGATGGGAGACTCCCGCAGGGGAGCGAATGGCAAGGTGCGGTGCGGTGTTGGCGCGCACCCCTTGCAGGAGGACAACAAGATGAACACAGACAGTCTGTGGATGATCTGGCCCGATCAGCCGGCCCTTTCGGTGGTGATCTGGGTGCTGGTCGGCGTTACGCTGCTCTATATGGCACGTCAACCGGTGCATCTCGCGCTGATCGGTTTGGGCAGGGTGCTGCACAACGCGTTGCGTGTCACCGCCCGTTCGGTGGGATTGGCGCGCGAGCGATTGGAACTGCGCAACCGCGAGGTGTTGTTGGCCGCCGGGCGCGAGTCGGCAGAGCGGCTCATCGAGCGCGAGTTCCGTCGCATCGAGGCGACCACACAGCGCGACCTGGCCACCTTTCCCGCCATGCACCGCAAGGTGATGGAGCAGGTAACCGCCATCGACGACGACTATCGCCAGACGGCTGAAGTGCCGCCCGAGATTCCCGGTTGGGTCGACGCCATCGAAGCGGTGGCCAAGATTCAGTCGGTGAGCGAACCGCGGGTGGCCGAGGTCCTCAAGGATATCCACCGCTCGTTCGAAAAGTCGCATGCCCAGGCGGTCTCCGCGTACCGGCAGTCGGGCAAGCTGCGCCATCGCCTATTGGCGCGGATGATGCCGTATTGGCGGAAATTGTCGCAGACGCTGGACAGCACCGAAAAGAGCGTCAACCGTCTGCTGGAACGCTCGCAGCACATCGACAAGCAGTTGACCGAATACGAGGAGATGACGCGCGGAACCGATCGCGCGCTGCGCACCCTGGCGTCGTCGTCGTTCACTCAATTCACCATCTCCGCGTTCGTGCTGCTGGTGGCAGTGGGTGGTGCGGTGATCAACTTCAACCTGATCGCCTACCCGATGCAGGAGATGGTGGGGGGCGCCAGCTACATCGGATCATTTCGTACCGCCGACGTGGCGGCCATGGTGATCATCCTAGTGGAGGCGGCCATGGGACTATTTCTCATGGAGTCGTTGCGCGTGACGCGGTTGTTCCCCGTGATCGGCGCCCTGGACGACAAGATGCGCATCCGCATGATTTGGGTCACCTTCGCCATACTGCTCACCCTGGCCGGCGTCGAATCGGCCCTGGCCTACATGCGCGATCTGATCGCCGCCGACGTGGAGGCGCTGCGCCAATCGCTGGCCGGCGGGGCGGCGGTGGCCGGCGCTGAGAACCGCTGGATCCCCACCGTGGGCCAGATGGTGATGGGTTTCGTGCTGCCGTTTGCATTGACCTTCGTGGCCATTCCGCTGGAGTCGTTCGTTCACGCCTCGCGCACCGTGGTGGGTATGCTCGCGGTGGGGGTGCTGCGTCTGGTGGCGGTGCTCCTGCGGCTGCTGGGCAATCTCGCTTGGCACGGCGCGCGCATGACGGTGCGTATCTACGACTTGGTCATTTTCGCACCGCTCTGGATCGAGGCCATGATCCGGCGCTCGCGCTCCACGGGCGACGAGTCCGCCGGCGGTGGTTTACACGCGACCATTCACAAGGCGCTGACCGACAGCGGGGTCTTTACCGATAGCGGTAAGCGTGCACGGGAGGTGTCGTCATGAACGGCCTGCGTCTGCTGTTGGCGATGGTTTTGATGGTTGCCATCGGTGGTTGCTCCGAACCCACGTCGCGCTCACGCGGCTACTACATGCTTGTCGATACCTCGGGTACCTATACCCAGGAGATCGCCAAGGCGCAGCAGATCATCAACTACGTGCTGGCCAATCTGCAGCCGGGCGATTCGTTTGCGGTGGCGCGCATCGATACCGGCAGTTTCAGCGAGAAAGACATCATCGCTAAGATCACCTTCGATACCCGCCCGTCGGTGACCAACCAGCAGAAGCGTGCGTTTCAGAAAACGGTCGACGATTTCGTCACAGGGTTGAAAAAGGGCAGCGCGCACACCGATGTGTCGGGCGGACTGCTGCAGGCGGTGGAGTATCTGAACGAGGCCGGAACCGGCCGCAAAACGGTGTTGATCTTCTCGGATCTGGAAGAGGATCTGGCCAAGGGTTACGTGCGCGATTTCACCATTCCCGTGAAGGGCTTCGACGTGGTCGCCGTCAACGTCACCAAGCTGCGCAGCGACAACTACGATCCGCGTGACTACCTCAACCGGCTGGAGAACTGGCGCAAGCGTGTGGAGGGTGCCGGCGGCCACTGGCGGGTGATCAACGATCTCGAACGTCTCGATCCCCTGATCACCGGGTAGCGTTGCCGCCGCTGCGCTGTGTAGCCTGCCGATTGATTCGCACAACGCCACGCCGATCCCGGCGTGGCGTTGGCGTTTTGATCACGGCGATGGGTTAGGATGTTCCTGGTGGATTGCCTCGATGCCTTCCAGCACTTCCTGCGGCAACGTCACGTCGATACTGGCTATGTTCTCGTCCAACTGCGCCAACGTGGTGGCGCCAATGATGTTGGCCGCAAGGAAGGGACGGCTGTTGATGTAGGCCAGCGCCATGTGGGTGGGATTGAGTCCGTGCTCGTGCGCCAGAGCAACATAGGCCTCCGTGGCGGCCTGCGCCTGGGGGTTTGAGTAGCGGCTGAAGTAGCTCCACAGCGTGAGGCGCGCCCCTTCCGGCTTGGCGCCTTCGGCGTATTTTCCCGTCAGCATCCCGAAGGCGAGAGGTGAATAGGCCAGCAGGCCCACGTTTTCGCGATGGGCAATCTCCGACAAACCGATCTCGAAGGTGCGGTTGAGCAGGTTGTAGGGGTTCTGGATGGTTACGATGCGCGGCAGGCCGAGCTGCTTGGCGATGCGCAGGTACTCCATCGCTCCCCACGGGGTTTCGTTGGATACACCGACGTAGCGCACCTTGCCCGCCTCTACCAGTTCACCCAGAACCGTCAGCGTCTCTTCGATGGGAACCGGCTGCTCGTCGTCTTTGTGCGAGTAATTCAGCTGCCCGAAATTGTTGACGTTGCGGTCGGGCCAATGGAGCTGGTAGAGGTCCAGGTAGTCGGTCTGCAGGCGCTGCAGGCTGGTATCGATGGCCGCTTTGATGTTCTTGCGATCCAGCCCCAGCCGAGGGCGGATGTGCTTGACCCGTTCCGCCGGGCCCGCCACTTTGCTGGCGAGAACGACCTGATCGCGGCATCGGCGCGCTTTGAGCCAACTGCCGATGTAGGCCTCGGTGCGCCCCTGTGTCTCGGCCATGGGCGGTACCGGGTACATCTCCGCCGTGTCGATGAAGTTGACGCCGGCGGCGACGGCGCGGTCGAGTTGCTGGTGCGCTTCGCTTTCGCTGTTTTGCTGTCCCCAGGTCATGGTGCCGAGGCAGATACGGCTGATCTTGATGTCGGTCGGGCCGAGGGTGGAGTAGTGCATCAGGCGTCGGTTCCTTGGGTTGGTGATGGGATGGGTGCCTGGGGAAGTATAGACGGGGGGCGTGAAGAGCGGATTGTTGTACGGCGCGGCCGCACAAGCAAAAGGCCCGGTATTGCTACCGGGCCTTTTGTCCGCGGCGGTGTGGCGAGACCGTTATATTTCGGTATGCCGTTTTTTCAGCATCGCCTCGATCAACGGCGAAAACACCAATTCCATGGCGAATCCCATTTTGCCGCCCGGTACGACGATGGTGTTGCGGCGTGACATGAACGAGTCGTGGATCATCGACAACAGATAGGGGAAATCCACTTCCAGGGTGGTGGGGTCGCGGAAACGAATCACCACGAAACTCTCATCGGGCGTGGGGATGTCGCGTGCGATGAAGGGATTCGAGGTGTCCACGGTCGGTACGCGCTGGAAGTTGATGTCGGTGCGCGAGAACTGCGGCGTGATGTAGTGTACATAGTCGTGCATGCGGCGCAGGATGGTGTCGGTGACCGCCTCGGCGGAATAGCCGCGCGCCGCGGTGTCGCGATGGATCTTTTGAATCCACTCCAGGTTGACGATGGGCACTACTCCAACCAACAGGTCCACCCATTGGGCGACGTTGACGTTCTCGCACACCACGCCGCCGTGCAGCCCTTCGTAGAACAGCAGGTCGGTGTTCTCCGGCAAGTCCTCCCAGGGCGTGAAGGTACCCGGCTGCTGTTTCCACGGCTCCGCCTCGTCTTCGTTGTGGAGGTAGTAGCGCCGTTTGCCGGTGCCGCTCTCGGAGTAGGTGCGGAACACACCCTCGAGCTCTTCCAGCAAGTTGGCGCGCGGGCCGAAGTGGCTTAAGGGGACACAGTCCTTGTGGGCCATCGCCACCGCCTCTTTCATGGCGACGCGATCGAAGCGATGCAAACTGTCGCCCTCGATGACGGCGGCGTTGACACCTTCCCGGTAAAAGATGTGCTCGAATGCCAGCTTGACAGTGCTGGTGCCGGCACCGGACGAGCCGGTGATGGCGATGATCGGATGCTTGGACGACATGGACGATCTCCGTTGATAGGGTACCGCGGTACACGCCCAATCGGTCGCGGGTTCGCAGGTAGTAACGCAACGCGGGAACGGGTCTCCCCTTTGGCGAAGCGCCGGGCTTTGCAGCGGTCCGGCTAGGTATTCGTTCCCCCCGTTTGGTCTCGCCCGCCGGACTGGCCCCCGCTTTCCTCCTTATGCGGAGCGGGTTCCGGCCGACGAAACCGATGGCCGTGTTGTAGCAGATCGGTTGCCGCGAGCACATTCAGATTCCGCTATGCACCCATTGGTAACCTTTATGAAAGATCAGCTGAGAATAAATTAAAGCTAATTTCAAAGAGGGGTCAATCGAGGAGAATTTATCGTCTTGATAAGCTGGTTCGAATGCTTCCCGGCCGGATGATCACGTTCAGCATGGCGATCATCTCGGCGGTCAAAGCACCGGTTTCAACCATCGCTGCCTCCCTCCAAAGGCCTTCGCCGTATTGCGCGGCGGGTAGTCTGTGCTATGCGAGAGCGGGTTGCGAAACGGCTGGCCACGGGCGTGCATCCTTGTAAGCATTCCATTCGAAAATAGTCTGCTGAAATATCCCCAAAGGCTGGGGGTGGTAGAGCCGCCGGGACCACTATCCACCGAGTCGCGCTAAAGCGGCTAAGCTTTCCGCAAACCAACAGACAAAGGACTGGTCACCCTGATGCGCGCCACCGCTTGGTTCTTGGGTCATCGTCTCGATCCACGTGCCGTCCCTGAGTATCCATCGCTGGGGATGTCGCCCCGCACCGTCAAGGTGGGTGACAACGGATACGCGGCGCTGTTCCGCTTCGGCGCCGCCGTTTGTTACAACCTCGATGAAGAGGGGGAGCGGCAGTTCATCGCGCTGCTGCGCCAATCCACCACCGGCGTTTACGCCGAACCCGAATTCGAAGAGGCGCAGTTGCAGATCGATCCGGCTCATGACGAACGGTTGGGTGGAGACGGCGAGATCATTATTCACGAGCCCAGCGTCGAACGGCTCCAGGTGGTGGCGGAGGTGTTAGCCAAAAGCACGGTACTTGCTTACTACGAGCGTCAGGTGACGCAGGTCTTCGAGCGCGTGGAAGACCTCGCCGCGCAGCTTCAGCGCGGAGGGCGCATTGCCCGCAACCGCGATCTCCTGCGCGAAATCGGCAACGTATTGATGATCCAGGCGCGCACCGTCGGCCGTGCAGGTGTCGTGGAAAAGCCCGAAATCACTTGGGAACACCCCGATCTCGACCGTCTCTATGAACGCCTCGCGGTGGAATACGAATTGCGCGAGCGCGATCTCGCCCTAGGGCGCAAGCTGGAGGTCATCGCCAACACCGCGGAGACCTATCTCGACCTGCTCCACAACCGCCGCAGCCTGCGGGTGGAGTGGTACATCGTAATCCTGATCGTCGTGGAGATTGTGTTGAGCGTGTATGAGTTGTTTTTTGCGTGAGCCGACTTGTCGGTGGTTCCGCCTTTTTGCCAAGCCTACTAGTAGATGCAACCGAAATGAGGGTTTTGTCTTCAACCCGTTGGAAAACGATCGGTTCCGGCCCCCGACATCTGCCACTGGAATAGTGTGCGGGGCCGGAACCGAGATTGAACGGCTTACTGCTTGGAAATCAGATTGGGCGTGATGATCAGGCGGGTGAACATGCCTTCTTCAAAATGCCCCGGTTGATTGCAGAGCAGCAGGTATTTGCCCGGCTGCAGGTCCAGCGTCACCTGCCCCGACTTTCCGGGCGTCAGCTCAGCGACCTCGCCGAGGGCTTCGATTTTATCTTCGACAAGACCCACCTTGTGCATGTCGTAAGGCATGCCGTCGTGATAGTCGTTTACCTTCACCACCAGCATTTCGTGAAGGTAGGAGTTGGAGTCGTTTTGAACGTTGAATGTAATGGTGCCCGCCGGGACCGACGGCTGTTCGACGGTGATGCCCATGGCGCCGCCGTTGTCCCACAGTTTGGCGTTGACGATGGTACTCGCTGACGCGGTGGTTTGTGCCAGCGCAAGCGCCAGTCCGGCGCTCAGTAGTGCGACGATTCGAACCAACTGGTGTAAGAATTTCATGGCCCTTCTCCTCCCCGCTGATGTGATAAATGTCAAATTTATTGTATGTGGGGATTGACAAATATCACTATAAATAATGTGACAAATGTCAATTGCGTATCAGATTAAGCTTAACCGGTGCTTAAGAAACGTTAAAAAGCGCTTAATTTGCGTTCGAAAGTTGCCAACGAGGGCGTTGACGACCGGTTGTTCGGGATGTCGCGAAAAGGGTTGGTCGGGCGGCGGGCGGACTACTTTGGCGTCGCTTGCGCGGTCGCCGGCGCTCTGACCCGGCCGATGGTCTGCATGCAGACCACGATGGTGATCAGCGTGATCAGATAGAACACCACCTGGATGCCGCTGGGTCGGTCGTCGTAGCCGATCAACGTGTGCAGCAGTTGACCGACGGCGCTGCTCTCCGATAGCACCGACGAGGTGTCCCACACAGTGGAAACCAGGGAGGGTAGGTAGCCTGCCTGGTTGAGGAAGAAGGCCGCTTGCGAGGCCATGCCCGCCGCCAGCAACAAGATCATCCAGGCCGTTACGGTAAACAGGTAGCGCGTGGGAATGCGCAACAGCCCCAGGTAGAGCAGCCCCCCAACCGCGCTGCCCGCGGCGAGCCCACCCAGGCCGCCGGCCAGCATTCCGTTGCTGCCGCTGCTGGCTGCGATTCCGTACAGGAACAGCACCACCTCGGCGCCTTCACGCAGCACGGCGAGACTCACTACCAGCATCAGGGCGTAAAGGGGGCGGGTGCCGCTGGTGACTTCGCGGCCGACCGCCGACATGTGCGCGGCCAGCTCGCGCCCGTGGCGGGCCATCCAGATGTTGTGCCAGCCCAGCATCAACACCGCAGCAAACAACACGCTCGCGTTGAGCAGCTCCTGTCCGAAGCCTTCCGCGGCGCTGCCGATCGCCTCGGCGAAGAACGCCACCAGCGCAGCACCCGCGAGACCTGCGCCGACACCGAGTGCGATCCACCAACCGCGCCGCACCACGCCTTGGGTCGCGGCAAGCACGATACCGATGATCAGCGCGGCCTCCAGGACCTCGCGAAACACGATGACTGCGGCACCCATCATGATTGCAACCCGCCTATCTGCCTGGTTATTTGACGATCAGCACGCCGCGCGCGGTGTCCTCGTTGAACTCGCCGACGAATTCGTACCGTCCCGGTTTCAGCGGCCCGATCGCGATGACGCCTTTGCCGTTGCCCGGGATGACCTTTTCCCGATTCAGATCGTGACTCTCGAACTCCTCCGGGGTGCTGTCGTGATTCTCCACCACCAGTTTTATTTTCTGGTCTGCCGGAATCGTGAGTTCGGTGGGTTCGAAGCGATGGTCCTTGATGACTAGCACATACGGATCGGCCATGGCCGGAAGGGCGTAGCCCAGGGTCGAAAGGGTAAAAGCGAGCGCCGCGCTGCGTGCATTCATGGTCAATCCTCAGAAGAGTCGATTGTGAAGTGTTATGTAAATGATAGGCGTTCTCATTACTATTGTAAATCCCTTTTATCCATTGATTGTTGTACGGCCTTTTCAGAGGGCGTCAGGCCGGTGCCGGCCAGGTGATTGGGGTTGCTGCGAGCGGGCACGGCTCAAGAGGGGGTCTGGGGAGGTGAATAACGGGCAGGTTCGGGGCAAAGCGAGGCAACGTGATTGACGGGGTACGGGTTGCCGGGGTGCCGCCGGTGGGCGGTGGGTTCAATAGGTCGCGGTCAGCTCAACGCCCAATAGCCCGTCCTGCAATACCGCGGGTCCAATGTGCACGCGGTGGCCGGTCGCTGTGTGGCGGCCCACGACCGCTTTGGCAACGCTGACGCCGATCAGGGCGCCCGCCATCACGTCGGACAAGAAGTGAGCTCGGTGCTCCATGCGCGCGTACCCGACCAGCGTGGCAGCGCCGTAGGCGGTCCAATCGACCCACGCCGCGTCGTAGTGCTCTGCGATAGTTGCCGCCAGAGTGAAGGCTTCCGCGGTGTGGCCTGAGGGAAACGAGCTGCCGCCGCCGAACGGCGCGAACCGGTGCGCTCCCGTATCGGCGCTGGGGCGGTCGCGGCCGAAGGTGAGTTTCAGCGCCGGGACAATGAGCGCCGAAGTGATGAGGCTTGCGGCGAAACCGTCCTGCGCGACGGCGTAGGCGTTGGGGTTGTCGCCCAGACGCCCGGCGAGATAGAAGCCGCCCAGTACGCCCGCGGCATACTCAGCCCCGAAGGGTTCGAAGGTGCTGGGGAGGTCGTTTTTGGTGTCGTTGTGGTGCTCATCGAAGTGGTCCGCTACGCGGCGATCGAGCAGTGCCATCGACCCGATCACCAGTCCGGTGTCCAAGGCGAAGTGGCGCCAGTCGGCGTGGTCCCAACGCCAGGGTGCGGAGAGTACGTGGCGCGTGTCGTTCACCAACCGTCGTGCGTAGCGGCGGCAGAACATGCAGGACTCGTTGGGAGGCGCATCGGGTACTGGCAGTGACAAATCGAGTTCGCCGCCCGTAGGTAATCCGCTCCCCGCCGTCGGTTCTCCGGCGCACGGCCGGATGGCGAGAAACGCGGCGACTACGCCGAGCGCCATGATCGCTCGACACCGACTTCGGCGCATGCCGCCTCGCGAAGCGCCACTCACTTGCG
>JBNKCG010000050.1:0-2128 GCA_050287605.1 Gammaproteobacteria bacterium
GCATATTGCGGGAACCAAATGGGGCACCCGCAAGTACCTCTCGATGGAGGCACTGGATAAACAACACCTTGAGGAGCAGATTTCCGCTTAACCCAAGATCCACCGCCCAAGAAAGTGCGAAAAATTCTGGACACTACCGCCTCACTCACCCTCACTCACCTTCTAATCGGGTCAAGGCGCTTACAAAAAAGTGGGCAAAAACTTAGATGAAAGAACTAGGAACATACATAAGGATTTATATTTGCGGGGTTATCTTCTTCGTAGGAAACTATTTGCTCATGTTCTTGCCAATTTCAGAGGAAAGCCCAGGTTCACTAATCAAAGACTCGGTAATTGTAAGTGCGGGATCGGCACTATCCTTTGTGTTTGCCTATGCTGCATTCCGAGTTCTAGGTAAATGTGTTAGTAATTTCAGGTCCACTACTCATGAATAATGATTTGGCATATTGGCTAGGTGCTTTATTAAACCTGAATCCGTGACTTCGCCGCCTCATGAGATGCATTTGGCAGCGTAATTACCGGGTAAACTAGCGTATCGGCCACGTGATGGCCTTTCACCCAGAAGGTGAGTTCGTCGATGCGCTTCATTCTTGAGCAAAGCCCCACCGAGATCTACGCGTCGGCCGCTGGCCTGGCAGTGGTGGGTCCGATCATCAATCGCTACAGTGGACTGAAGAAGCGCTTGAAGTCGGTGCCGCTGCGTCACGGGATAGCGCATATCGATCTGGTGCGCACCTACCTCGGGCTGCTCTGCCAGGGCAAGAACGATTTCGAGGCGGTCGAGGGGGTACGCAACGATCCGTTCTTTCAGCAGGCGCTGGGGATTGCGCGCCTGCCATCGAGTGCACGGCTGCGCCAGCGCTTCGACGAACAGGCCCCGGCGCTTACCGCGGCGGCCGACGATTGTCTGGTGCCGCTGCTCGCCAACCTCAAGGCGACGGTCTCGGCGCTGCCGAGTGGTCAGGTGGCGCTGCACGCCGATGTCTTTTGTCTCGACAACGCCAAGACACGCAAGGAAGGCGTCTCGCGCACCTATCACGGCTACGATGGCTACGCGCCGATCGGGGCCTATCTCGGCGAGGAGGGCTGGTGCGTGGGGCTGGAGCTGCGCCCCGGCGAGCAGCACAGTCAGAACGATTTCGGCTTCTTCCTCGACCGGGTACTGCCACGGGCCAAGGCGCTGGCGGGCACACGCCGACTGCTGGTCACGCTCGATGGCGCCCACGATGCCGCGGCCAACCGCGAGCAGCTCACGGGCGCAGGGGTCGACTACCTGATCAAGTGGAACCCGCGCGGCGACGACCCGCAGGCGTGGTGCGAACGGGCCGGGCGCGAGGGGCGCTGGGTGCGCGAGCGCGACGACAAACGCGTGGCATGGTTCGATGAGACCGTCGAGTGGACCTACCGGGAGCACACCTTCCAGGCCCGCCGTGTGGTGCGTCTGAGCGAGCGCAGCGCCGATCGCCACGGCCAGCCGCTGTTGTTCCCCGCGCTGGAGCTCGAAGGGTGGTGGACGAACCTCGCGCAGGAAGCGTTTGACCCCGCGGCCCTGATCGGGCTGTACCAGCGCCGCGGCACCTCGGAGCAGTACCACAGCGAGTTCAAGACCGATCTGGATCTCGAGCGCCTGCCCTCGGGCAAGTTCGACACCAACGCGCTGGTGCTGGCGCTCGCCGCACTCGCCTACAACCTCCTGCGCTACATCGGCCAGAACACCCTGATCGGACCGGATGCACCGATCCGCAAGGCGGTGCATCGGCGCCGCCTTCGCACCGTGGTGCAGGAGATGATCTACAAGGCCGCGCGCCTGGTGCGCCACGGGCGCCGCCACGTACTTCGCTTCGGGCGCGGCGATCCCGGCTATGCGGCGCTGGCGCGTTGTTACGCGCGGCTCAGCGGCGCCTGAATCCTCACCTCTTACGCGACTGTCCATTGCCGCTGCAACGCGGCGGGTCGCGCTCGCGCATGACACACCCAAACCGCCCGGGCAGCGTCGAGTTGGCTGCGTCAATAACACCGCTCTCCACGCTTCCCGGTGTTTCGCGTGCGACAAACGCGCCTGCGATGTCATCGGGCGTTGCATTCGGCTATGCTCGGTGGAAATCATCTACGAAGTCACGGATTCAGG
>JBNKCG010000051.1:0-20326 GCA_050287605.1 Gammaproteobacteria bacterium
AACGAGTCGTTTCAAAGTTGGTTGATTGAGACCTGCTCCAGTACCGACATTGACGAAAACGAGCGGGAGAGACGGCTGGTTGAATGGGAAAAGGCGCCATCGGCCCGATTTTGTCATCCCAGGGAAGAGCATCTTTTACCATTGCATGTCTGCTACGGAATCGCGGGTGCCCGGTGTTCCAAGCACTACGAGTTACGAATCCTCAACAAATACTCCACCATGTTCCTGTGGGAGTAGGGTTGGCGGCTCCTGCCTATTTCGCGCCAACGGATTGTTCGTTGGCGATATGTTCGCCCATTGAAGTCTGCCTTCGCACAAGATCTGGAATACACTGTCGGGCACGGATATCCCTCTGACACGTCAAGAGCACATGAAACCTTTCTCTTCATGGAATGTACTCATTGCGTTGATGTTGCTGGCGGTCGCATTTGTCTACCTTTCGTCGCAGACACTGCCTGCGGTGGTGGCGTCACACTTCACGTTGGGCGGGCAGGCGGATGGGTATATGCGGCGTGACGGCTACCTGAGGGTAATGCTGGGAACCGTAGTCGGCGTACCGCTGCTGATGATCGCGGTTTCATCCGTAGTGCGCCTGATTCCTCTGCGTTTCGTTAACGTCCCTAATCGCGAATACTGGCTCGCTCCTGAGCGCAGCACTGAGACCGTGGCGTACGTGGTGCGGCAAGGGAGGGTGTTTGGGGCGCTGATGACAGGTTTTCTCTGTTTTGTCCACTGGCTTGTCGTGCTCGCCAATCGACAGTACCCAGCGCATTTTCCGGAGTCGTTGTTCGTGGCGGGATTTTCAGTCTTCGTCGCGGCAGTTGTTGTCTGGCTGGTTCTCTTCTTCGGTCGTTTCCGCCGTCGCGAATGAACAGCACGCAGGAATGCGGCTATCGAACTCCGCAAATGGCGGTCGTGGCAAGTATCCGATTGCTGTTGCGTGCGCTGCGTTGTGCTTATTGACTTTCGCTAACCTTGCACAGTGCCATCCGAGTGCATGGCGCGTGCGCGGGTTGCGGGGATAGGCACTTCACCGGAAAGTGCCGAGCCGGGTCTGGCGGGTCTGGGTGGCGTCCGGTACCGCGGGTGAATCGAGTGCAAGACAGCCGGCAGATACGCCGGAGACCACCGAGCGGGTGCTCAAGCTCTGCGTTTCCCCGATCGGTTAAAGATGCGCGGATTCGGTGAAGAGAACTAGGCCCGCGGATTGTCGCTTGTCCGCGGGCCTGTTCAATAGCATCGAAGAAGCGGGCTACAGATTGCCGGCCTCTTCCGCCAGATAGGCCGCAACCCCGTCGGGTGTGGCCTGCATGCCTTTTTTTCCTTCCTGCCAGCCGGCGGGGCAGACCTCGCCGTGCTCTTCGGTGAATTGCAGTGCGTCGACCATACGCAGCATCTCGTCAATGTTGCGTCCCAGGGGCAGGTCGTTGATCACTTGATGGCGTACGACGCCGGCTTTGTCGATAAGGAATGACCCGCGGAAAGCGACGGCGCCGTCCGGCGTTTCCACGTCGTAGCTCTTGCAGATGGCGTGGGTCAGATCCGCCACCAGAGGATAGCCCACCGGGCCGATGCCGCCCTGGTTGACCGGGGTGTTGCGCCAGGCATTGTGCGTGAAATGGGAGTCGATGGAGACGCCGATCACCTCGACACCACGTCTCTTGAATTCCGCCAGACGCTTGTCGAAAGCAATGAGCTCGGATGGGCAGACGAAGGTAAAGTCCAGGGGGTAGAAGAACAACACCACGTATCGGTCTTCGCTGACCTTGGCCAGATTGAAGTCGTCGACGATGGTGCCGTCACCCAAAACCGCCGGCGCGGTGAAATCAGGGGCTTGGCGCCCTACCAGTACGCTCATCTGCATATCTCCCGTTGTTGTTGTGACCTGAATACCAGAAAAAGAGCAACCCGAGTTGTCTGCGGTGAAACCGGGGGTCGTCGGTTGGGCGCAGGACAAAGCCTCGGGTCGCTGCGAAAGTGTCTATTTTGCGCAATTGGTCGGGCAAGAAATTGATGCAGCGCAGCCGATCCGGCATTAATGACGGGGGGCGGTTGTGGAGCTGATGTGGATCAAATCGGGTCGGACACTACGCGCTGATTCACACCCCCTGCGCGCACTGTCGCTGCCGGCGGTTGCCACCCCTCGGGACGGGACTTTGCGGACGGTTCGAGTAAACTACCCGCTTCAGGTCCGTCGACATCCCGGAGGCGACATGCCCATTGCAGTACCCGATCCCGGCACCCGCCTGCCTAAAGTCGGGACCACCATATTCACCGTGATGTCCGCGCTGGCTCAGGAACATGGGGCAGTCAACCTGTCGCAGGGATTTCCCGATTTCGACTGCCCGGCGGCGCTGCAGGAGGCGGTGGCGCGGCACATGGCGGCGGGACGCAACCAATATGCTCCCATGGGTGGGGTGCCGGCGCTGGGCGCAGCCATTGCCGCCAAGGTGCAACGCCTGTACGGCCGGCAAGTCGACCCCGGGGCGGAGGTGACGGTGACTGCCGGCGCTACCGAGGCGCTGTTCTGCGCCATCACCGCGCTGGTGCGGCCCGGGGACGAGGTGATCGTGTTCGATCCGGTCTACGACTCCTACGAACCCGCCATCGAGCTGGCGGGTGGTCGCGCGGTACACCTGCCCCTGGTGCCCCCGCAATACACGGTGGACTGGCAGCGATTCAAGGAGGTGTTGAGCCCCAAGACGCGTGTCGTCATCGTCAACACCCCGCACAACCCCACCGGTGCAACGCTGGGCGATGACGATCTCAACACGCTCGCCGCGCTGCTACGCGACAGCGGCGTGTTCGTCATCGCCGACGAGGTCTACGAGCATATCGTGTTCGATGGTCGTGACCACCGCAGTCTCAATGGCCATCCGGAACTGGCTGCGCGCAGTCTGGTCATCTCGTCGTTTGGCAAGACCTACCACGCCACCGGGTGGAAAATCGCCTATTGCATTGCGCCGCCGCGGTTGACCGAAGAGCTGCGAAAAGTGCATCAGTACGTTACCTTTAGCGTGGCTACGCCGCTGCAATACGCGTACGCCGACTACATCGCCGCGCACCCGGAGCACTACGCGGAGTTGCCGCGTTTCTACCAGACCAAGCGCGATCTGTTCTGCGCGTTGCTGGTGCCCTCGAAGTTCGTCGTCACTCCTTCATCGGGAACCTATTTTCAACTCGCCGACTACAGCGCCATCAGCGACGCAGACGATGTCAGTTTTGCGCGGTGGATGACGCGCGAAGTGGGGGTGGCAGCCATCCCGATATCGGTTTTCTACGCACGTCCCGATCCCGGCCAGCGCCTCGTGCGTTTCTGTTTTGCCAAAAACGACGATACCTTGAAGCAGGCGGCGGAGCGTCTATGCAGGATCTAACCGTTACCCTGGTGCAAACCGCACTGAGTTGGCACGACGCTCAAGCCAACCGTGATGGTATCGCCGAGCGCATTCGGGATCTCGCGGGCACAACCGACCTGGTGGTTCTCCCCGAGATGTTTACCACCGGATTCACGATGGAAGCGCAGTCCAACGCGGAAACCATGGATGGAACCACGGTGGCGTGGATGGCGGAACAAGCCGCCACGGTGGGCGCGGTGGTGACGGGCAGCGTGATCATCGAAGAGAACGGCCGTTACTACAACCGGCTGATCTGGATGCGGCCGGACGGCAGCTGCGTCCACTACGACAAGCGACACCTGTTTCGCATGGCCGACGAGCATCGCCACTACACGGCGGGCGAACGGCGTGTGGTGGTGGAGCTGGCGGGGTGGCGGATCTGCCCGTTGATCTGCTACGACATGCGCTTTCCGGTGTGGAGTCGCAACCGCGATGACTACGATCTGCTGCTCTACGTCGCCAATTGGCCGGAGCGTCGCGCTGCGCACTGGCGTAGCCTTGCCGTCGCCCGCGCCATCGAGAACCTGGCCTACGTGGTGGCCGTCAACCGGGTCGGCGAGGACGGCAACGGGATCGTCTACGCCGGCGATAGTCTGGCGATCGATCCCCAAGGACGAACGCTGGTCCATCTCGACTACGTTGAGACGACGCAAACCGTCGTGCTGTCGCGGGAGCCGTTGCTGCAGTACCGCCAGCGCTTTCCAGCCGACCAGGATGCCGATGCCTTCGATCTGAAGTCGGGGTAACCGCAAAAGCGGGTGGCCGCTGAAGACCGCTCGCCGGTTAGCCGGATCAGCTGACCGTCGCGATCCGATACAACTTCTCCTGTCGCGGTAGCCGGTAAAATTGGCGCAGTTCCCGCATCATGCGTTCTCCCCTGCGTGGGTGCAGAAACCGATTCTGAAGGTGCCGGCAATAGCGATCGGCGTAGTGGTTGGCGAGCCGATAACGCTGCCTCTCCTCATCGTTCAATTCAGGTGCGAACGAGACTCCTCTGAACAGGCGCCGATGAAGGTGCCGGTGGGCGTCACGGCCCTGCTGTTGATCGAGTAGCGTTACCGCAGTGATGTATTTGTCGATTTCCGCTTGCAGTTCCAGTTCCAACAGCGACACGGTGCGATCGTAACCTGCATTCCAGGCCAGGTAGACGAAATGGCTGACCCCTTCCAGGGCGACACAAAATTCGTTGATGTTGCTTTCGTCGAGACGGCACGTGGGATTGCGCTGTTCCAGGTGTTCGACGATCTCGTGAGAGAGATAGAGCGACAGCTCCAACCAGTCGTCCTGCTCGCGTACCAGCAACCGTTCGGGTCTGTCGCCCGTTGATGTGCTGCCGGACAGTCGTGTCGACAGTTTGGGGTCGGTGATCAGGTAGTCGCTGACCGATTGCGCAACGTCCACCGCGTAGATTCCCTGAAGCTGCTGTTGCAGTTCCTGCAGGAGCATGGTTGTACCGTCGTTTCAGTGTTTGATTTGAGGATTGGTCGCCGCGTTGGGCTCGATGCCCAGCGCGCGCAGCCGTCGCGCCGCGCGGGCGCTGCCGGTTTTCATCCATACCTCATAGAGGCGCAGGATATTGGCGTCGCGCTGCATGTGCGACTGATCGCCCAATTCTGCCAACACGTCGACGAATTCCACGAACTTCTCCGACAGTTCCAGGAAGACCTGCGCCAGCGCGACGCGGTGCTCGTTGTTGGCCAGGTAGCCGTAGGCGTTTCCGCCCATGGCAATGTAGTAGTCGATGTCGACCAGTTTGCGCTCCAGGCTGTCCGAGTACAGTCCGGAGATGAACAGCGCCACGTCGCCCAAGCGTTGCAGCGACCGATTGCGATCGCGCGGCGACGCACCGTGCAGCGCATCGGCATAGTGAAATGCGAGTGGCTTGAGTTGCAAACCGTCGTCGCTCTTGTCGAATAGATGCTCGCTGCGTAGAAAATTGATGAGCAATCTGACCAGATAACCGACGGTTTCTTGTTCGGCGTTGACTTTGTTGTTGTGCAACGCGGTTTGTAGCGATTGGTGGAAGTAGGCTTGGATGTCGTTGGTAGCGATGACTTCAGGGCAACTTCGATCTCGGATCACAGGCCACCTCCTGTCGCAGCGCGACTTTGCAGATACGGATCACAGCGTGCACGGCGTCTATCAATTGTTTGTTGTGGTTGCCTCTTTTCCGGGGGCGGCTTCCGTAAGTTGGCTAAGCGCGGTATCGTATTTTCTATAAGTATAGAACTGTCGCAGGAAATGCAACGCCGTAGGAAGCGCGGCGATGTGTTGTTAGCAGCACGCAGTGCCGGCTGCCAACATTGTGCGAGGCGGGGGTGGTGACAAACGCGGAGGAATCCACCGCCGGCGACGAACGCGGTGGATTGGTTACCGGCGAAGGTCTAGCTGGCGGCTTTGGCGGTCTCGGAGCTTTTCTCGATACCCCAGACGCCCAGTATTCCGTCCAGCAACGCGCTGATGATCGGGTCGCCGGAACGGCGTTTCTGGTAGATCAGACTCAGGGGGATCTCTGGCAGCGCCTCGTCCAACGCAAACGCGTAGCCTTCGCGCTCGGCCTGCTGCACTTCGTCTTCACGCATCACCGCCATGCCGATACCGGATTTGACCATGTGGCGCAGCGCTTCCTCCTGATCCGAAACCAGTGTTTTTTCCGGCTGCACACCGTGTGCTTCGAATAGATGGCACATCGCCCGATAGTACGCGCAGTCGGGTGCGGTGTAGATCCAGGGCAGCGCAGCGATTTGATCGAATCCTGCACCGCTCACGCGCTCCTTCCAGGCGATGGGAACCGCGACACGCAGCGCGGTCTTGCACAGTTCGACCGTTTCGAGCTGGGGGTCGCTGACTTCACCGGAAACAAAAGCGGCGTCGAGTTTTCCGATGCGCACGTCCGGGATGTTGGATTGGCTCATGCCGGCCAGGAAATGCAGCACGAGTTTGGGGTGGCGTTCGCTGAGCGCCGAGTGCAGATCCGAGATGCGAAGGTAACTGGCGTCGGTGTTGAGGCCCAGGCGCACGACGCCCACCACCTCGTTGCGCAAGGCCTTGGCGTTGTGCAGAAAGTCGCCCGCGGCCGATAGCGCCTGCCGCGCCTGGTTCAGGAGGTGCTCACCTTCGGCGGTGAGCTGCATGCCGCGCGGGGTGCGGTGGAACAGTGTCAGTCCCAGCTCCTCTTCCAGTGCCTTGATATGGGCGCTGATGGCCGGTTGGCTGGTGTAGAGCCGGTCGGCGGCGCGCGTGAGGTGACCCTCTTCGGCCACGGTGACGAAGGTGCGCAGGTGATAGAGCTCCATGTGGAATCCCCTCCTGGCCGGGGTCTGAGTATCCGGCCGTCGTAGTCGATACCAAGTACACACCAATTCGGCCGGCGACGCCATCATGATTGCTGAACGAGGCGATCCGATAAAACGATTGGTCGCCACGGGGCGTCGCCACTAGTGTGTGAGCACGGTCGGGGCAGCGGAGAGCTGCACGACAGCGACAATGAGGAGTATTGACATGGCCTGCACCAGCGAATCGATTTCCCTACGTATTTCGCGTGAATCCAACCGCCGAGTCCCGCTTGGCGAGCGTCTTGCGAAGGCGTGGTATACCGTAGAGCGGTGGCGCGAACGCGCCCGGCAGCGCCGCGAATTGTTGGCACTGGACGAGCGGATGCTGCGCGACATCGGCATTTCGCGGACCGATGCCGATCGTATCGGCCACACGCCCTTCTGGAAGCCCTAGGCGATGATCCCCTGGGTGGCCCGCGGTCGCCGTATGGCGGCCGCGGGCCAGGGACCCGCCGGACGACCTATCGGGACTGCCGTGCGGGGCTGTCGTCCCCAGGGGGGCGCATTTGGTCCTTCCGGGTTCCGGTCGGCGGTACGTTTGCCGCGGTTCGATGATTTACAGTTGCTGTAGTGACCGGTATCGCGCACAATGCCCCCATGTTCATGCGTCACGCCTTCGTCACTTCGCGTTTTTGGCTGCACGGCCTGCCGGCCATGCGCTGTGACGCATTGCTGCGGCGAAAGGGAATGAATACGCGTTGACGAAGTCTGATTGACGAAATTCCTGAAAAGGCCGCAGCTCCCACTGGACTGCGGCCTTTTTCGTTGTGTCATTGCCACCCTCGTTGAATGGGAGAGTGAAGATGTCGGTTCCCGCTGCCTACCTCGTGGTCATCGCCATTTGGGCGACGACGCCCTTGGCGGTCAAGTGGAGTGGAGAGGGATTGGGGCCGGTGCCTGCCGCGGCATCGCGTATGTTGATCGCCGCTGTTATCGGTGTGGTGTTGGTACGTCTGCTGAATATCCGCATGCCGTGGCACCGGGCCGCTGTCACCAGCTATCTGGCGGCCGGTGTGGGTATCTTCGGGGCGATGTCGCTGGTGTACTGGAGCGCTCTTTACGTGCCTTCGGGGTTGATCTCGGTGCTGTTTGGGTTGTCACCGTTGTTCGCCGGGCTGCTCGCACAGCGCTGGTTAAACGATGCTCCGCTGACGCCAGCACGCTGGATGGCGTGCGCAGTGGCGGTGTCAGGGCTGGCTACGATTTTCTGGCACGAGCTGCGTATTGAGGGTGATGCGTGGTTCGGGATCTGTCTGTTGCTGGGCGCGGTTGTCTTGTTCAGCGTCAGCGCGGTCTGGGTTAAGCGCGTAGGCGTTTCGTTGCATCCCTTTGCGCAAACGGTGGGTGCGCTGCTGGTATGCGCGCCGCCTTATGCGTTGAGCTGGTGGCTGGTCGGTTCGCCGGCGAACGCTCATGCGAATACGATCGCATACGCTGCCGTGGTCTATCTGGCATTGGGTGGGTCGCTGCTCGGGTTTCTCTGTTACTACTACGTGCTGCGGCATTTGCCCGCCACCACGGTGGCGTTGATCACAGTCGTTACTCCGGTAATGGCGCTGTGTCTGGGCGCACTTCTCAATGATGAGACGTTGCCGGTGACGACGTTGATCGGCACGGCATTGATCGTTACGGCGTTGGCACTGTACCAGATGGGCGACCGTCTGCTGGGCGCCGTGCGGCGCGTGGCGAGTGAACCCGAGGGGTGAGCAGCGGGCTGTATTTCATCCACTGTTACGCCAATAAAGTGGCCAACTGTCATTGTGATGAAAAGAGGTTTGTGGAAACATGCCCGACATGGCACTCATGATTCACATCGTTACTACTGCGATGCACCCGCGCTGGGTGGCGACCATTACGGTCGCCAAACGCGCGGGCGATGCTGCGTGCCTGAGGGAGGAACACGGTTGACGAAGTGATGTATACCTAACCGATTTCGCTGAATTCCCAAGGCCGCAGTGTCGCAAGACCTGCGGCCTTTTTCGTTTGTGGGCTGTGGCACACGCTCAGGGTGTCGTATTGCCTGCGGCACGGCAGCGAAAGCGCGCGAACCGGTTCCTCGATGACTGACGCCACAATCGATGAGAGGTGAAGTGATGGACGGTGAATTGATACGTGAACGAAATACGGGCGCGGTACGCGACTCGCAGAGAAGCGCGGCGGCCTATCTGCTGCGTACCTGGCGGCAATTGGAAATGTGGGGAGTGCGCGCCCGGGAGCGGCGCGCGTTGCTGGCTCTGGATGATCACCTGCTCAAGGACATCGGCTTGTCGCGGGCCGACGCCGTGCGCGAAGGCAGCAAACCTTTCTGGAGGGACTAGCCGGTGTTGGCGTACGCGTTGGGGCCGCGCGGTGGGCTGGCCGATGGTATCAGCCGCCGAGGAACAGCCGGCCGACGTCGGGGTTGTTCAACAGCTCTTCGCCGGTTCCGGCCAGCGCCACTTCGCCCGAGACCAGCACGTAGCCTACGTCGGCGAACTCCAGACCCTTTTTGGCGTTTTGCTCCACCAGCACGATGGTCTTGCCGTCGCTGCGACGCAGGTCGTCGAGGATCTCGAAGACCATGTCGATGAATCGCGGTTCGAGGCCGATGGAGGGTTCGTCCACCAGCAGCACCTCCGGCTTCATGATCAGGGCGCGCGAAATCTCCAGCAGCCGCCGCTCGCCGCCGGAGAGCACCCCGGCGCGTTGCGTGCGCCGTTCGCGCAGGCGCGGGTATTTGGCGAACACCTCTTCGGTGGCCTCCTGCACCTTGTGGCGGTTGTTGAGCAGGAATCCGCCCATGAAGAGGTTCTCCTCCACGCTCATCTCGGGGAACACGGAGTTGTCCTGCAGGATGTAGGCGATGCCGGCACTGCGCAGTTTGTCCTTGGGGCCGAGGTGCGTCACGTCGGCGTCGCCCACCGACATCCGGCCGCTCATGATGCGCGTAAACCCGTACAGCGAGTGCAGCACCGTCGATTTGCCGGCGCCGTTGGGCCCGATGAGACACAGCGCCTGCCCCTTGGCGGCGAACAGATCGATGTCGTGCAGGATCTCCATGCGGCCGTAGCCGGCGACCAGGTTTTCGATGCGTACCAAGGGATCGCCGCCGGCCAGTTCGAGCAGCGCCTTGCGCGTCGGTTTTTGCGCCGCGATTTGCTGGGCTTCGCGGGCCACCTGATCGACGGACAACACTGTGTCGACGCTGCCCAGGCCGTATCCGCTCAGCTTCTTGCCGTCGTTTTGTTTCTCGTCAACCATGATGATGTGTTGTGTCGGCCGCGGCCCTCCCGCAGGGCCGGTCGCTATTGCACTCCCAGGTAGGCGTCGATGACGCGCGGATCGTTCTGGATCTCTTCGGGTTTGCCGGCGGCCAGCATGCGGCCGCGCGACAGGCAATGGATGTGCTGCGCCAAGTTCATGATCACGCGCATGTTGTGCTCGATCACCAGCAGCGTGATGCCCAGCTCTTCGTTGGCGCGGCGCAGACGGTCGATGATGCCGTTGATCAGCGTCGGATTGATGCCGGCGGTGGGCTCGTCGAGCAGCAGCAGCTTGGGTTCGTTCATCAACGCCATGGCGAACTCCAGAAGCTTCTGCTGGCCGAAGGAGAGGTCGCCCGCCAGCAACCGACGTTTGGAGTAGAGTCCGACGAATTCGAGCAGCGCCTCGGCCTTTTCCGAGTGCTCCGCCGGAAAGCGCGCCAACATGCTGCGCAGGGTTTCGCGCCGATGCGGTACGCTGATCAGCATGTTGTGCAGGCAGTCCATCTGGCCGTAGATGCGCGTCTGCTGGAAGGTGCGCAGCAGACCGCGGCGGGCGATCTGCGGTACGCGCAGGCGGGTGATCTCCTGGCCGTCGAACAGCACCGAACCGACGTCCACCGGATGGTAGCCGACGATGGAGTTGAACAGCGTCGTCTTGCCCGATCCGTTGGGGCCGATCAGACCGACGATGGCACCGCGCGGCACCTCCAGGCTGACGTCGAAATTGGCCACCACGCCGCCGAAACTCTTGCTGACGCGCCGCACCTGCAGCAGCGCGTTCATGCGTTGCCGTCCTCGTCGGGCACGGGCTCCACGCGCTGGCCGAAGCGCTGCGGCCAACGCTCGCGCGCCCAGCCGAGGATGCCCTGCGGGAAGAAGACCACGATGAGTACGATCAGCGCGCCCAACGCCACGCGCTGCCAACCGAACAGGAACTTCCAGAACAGCTCCTGGGTGAGATGGAATAGTGCAGCGCCCAGCACCGGGCCCCACAGGGTGCCCTTGCCGCCGAGGATGGCCATGAGGATCATCCATACGCCGAAAGTGGAGCCGGCGAAGGCGACGTCGCGCGGGTCGATGAAGCCGATCAGGTTGCCGGCGCCGCCACCGACGATGCCGAGAAAGAACGCCGCCACGCACCACGCCACGGTCTTGTATCGGGTGGTGTGCAGTCCCATGGCCTCGGCCTTCTCCTCGTCGTCGCGGATGGCGTTGATGGCCAACCCGAAGCGGCCGCGGTAGAGACCGCGCAGCACGAAAAAGGCGATTACGGCCACTGCGAAAAACAAGTGGTAGTAAAAGAGATTCCGTGCGTCGATGTCGCCGGGGTATTGCGGCGTCACCATTCCCGAGCCGGCGCCGATGTAGTCCCAGCCCGCGGCGATTTCGCCGGCAGCGATCCCCAGTCCCAGGGTGCAGATGGCGAAGTAGTGGCCGCGCATGCCGAGAATGCCCATGCCGAGGAGCGCGGCAACCATCGTGCTGAGCAGCGCGCCGGTGGTGAGCCCCAGGAACAGCGCGCCGTAGTAGTCGAGCCCGGCGTCGCGCTGCACCACCGCGCAAGCGTAGGCGCCGATGCCGAAGTAGAGGATGTTGCCGAAGGAGTTGTAGCCCATCTGTCCGCCCAGCAGGTCCCAGGCGAGCGCGAACACCACCATCACCCAGAGGAAGGCGAACTGCGTGACGTAGTGGGGCAGCAGCCACGGGATGAGCAGGGCCGTGAGTCCAACGCCCGCCATCAGCCACCACTGGTTCGATCGCCCTTCGTTCATTTGAGGTATTTGCGCTTGCGGCCCAGCAGGAAGTTGCGCACAACCAGGATCACCACCAGCAGCGAGAAGATGAACGCGGTTTGGAATTCGACGCCGAGGATGAAGCCCGCCATGCTTTCCACCGCGCCCAGGCCGAGTCCGGCAACGATGACACCGAGCAGGTTACCCAGGCCGGCGATGATGACGATCATGAATGAGCGCACCGTGTAGGCCAAACCCAGGTAGGGGTGCACCACCCAGGTCATGGCCGCCAGCGCGCCGGCCGCACCGCACAGCGCGGCGTTGAGCGCAAAGGTGACCGCGTAGACGCGGTCGGTGTCGATGCCGAGAATGCGTGCCGCGCGTGCGTTCTGCGCCGTGGCGCGAATCGCCTGGCCGATGCGCGATTTTTTGAGAAACAGCCACAACACCCCGCCCACCACCAGGGCGATGGCAAAGGCAAGAAACTTGATGTTGGGTATCGTCACCGCCCCGTCGAGCAGAAACGCAGTTCCCAGTCCGCCCTCGGCGGTGCGTACGTTGGCGCCAAATACCTGGTTGGCGATCTGCTGCAGCAGGATACCGATACCGAAGGTGGCGAGCAGCGAGATGAACAGGTCGCGGTCGACGATGCGGAAGATGACGATGCGGTAGACCACCCAGCCCAGCGCAAACAGCAGCAGTGCCGCTACCGGGATGCCGTAGATCGGGTGAATGCCGTTCTCATACATCACCACGGCTACGAAGCCACCCAGCATGACGAACTCCCCCTGGGCGACGTTGATGATGTTCATCACGCCCCATACCAGCGCCATGCCGTAGGCGACCAGCGCGAAGATCGCGCCGAACAGAATGCCGTCCAACAGCAGTTGCACGTTCAGGACCGGGGCCTGAAACAGCAGCAGGAGGTTGTCGATCATGGACCCTGTCGTCGCTCTCGGCGGTGGTAGCCGCGCGTTGTCGTTTTGGTGATCGGCGACTGGCCGCCGCGATGGTCTGGCGTGCGGCTCAACGGCGACCCGCCGTCAGTGGAGGGTCGCCGTCACAAGTGACTAAGGAACCTCTGATCAAGTCGTGCTCAGCGATCTTGCGGCCCAGAAGGGGCGATTTCTGCGTTGAAAAGCTGGCCAATAGCGGGCTACAAGGTGAATCGCGTTTTCGCGAGAGAAGGTGCCCTGGGGCATTACCTGCGCTTTTCGCCTTGAACTCACCCCTTCTGAACCACAATCTCATCTGACCAGACTTAATCAGAGGTTCCCTAACGCTTGCTCCAACTGGGTGTGGGGAAGCGTAGTTTGGCCGACGCCCACTTGGTGGGGGCGACAACCTTGTACTCGCCGTCCTGCACTTGATAGAGCACCATGGGCTTGGCGATGTTCTTGCCGGTGTCGTCGAAGTCGATGTTGCCGTAGAAGGTCTGCATGTCGGTGGCGGCCAGCGCGTCGCGCACCGCTTCTGGATCGAGCGAACCGGCGCGCTGGAAGGCGTCGACGAAAGTGAGCACCGAAGCGGCGGATTCGGCAGCCTGGTAGGGCGGCGCGTAGTCATAGGTCTTTTCGAACAGCGTCGCGAAATCGTCGGCGCTACCGAACCAGTGGTCGCGATAGCTCAGGTGCCGGTCCCACTGCGAGGCGCACAAGGCGTACTCGGCGTTCTTGCCGAACTTGTCGATGATCTGGGCGGCATCGCAATGGGTGAGCGCCAGCATTGGCACGTCGACCTTCATCTCGGCAACCTGACGGATGGCCAGCGCCGCGCCCTTGGCGTGGCCGGAGACCACCAGGATATTGGGCTTGAGCGCGCGCGCTTTGGTGAGCGAGGTGGACATGTCGTTGAGTTCCGGCGGCAGCTTGTCGTCGATCACCACCTTGATGCCGTATTTCTTGGCGTCGTCCAGCACGCCGGCGCGCACGTCCTGGGAGAAGGGGTCGTTTTCGAAGACGCCGGCCATCTTCAGGCTTGACGGTTTGCGCCCCTCTTTCTCGGCCTGTTCGGCGGCCAGCGCGACCGCCGAGGCGAGATACTGCTCGGTGGTGGAGAGCACCGCGAACAGATATTTGTAACCTTGCTGGAAGAGGCCGCGTGCTGCGCCGTTACCTTCCACCATGGGAATTTTGTACTTCTCGGTGATGGGCGCCATCGCCTTGGTGAGGCCCGAGCTGTACGGGCCGAGCACGAATTTGATGCCGTCCTGGTTGATCAGCCGCTCTGCCAGCTGGGCGCCGCGTGCGGGCGTGGACTCGTCATCGTAGTAGACAATTTTCAGCTGGTAGCTTTTTCCGCCCACCTTGACCCCGCCCGTTTCGTTGACGCGTTTGACGGCGAGGTCGTATCCGTTCTTGGTGTGCATGCCGTTGGTGGAGTATTTGCCGGTGAACGACACGGCGGCGCCCAGCACGATCTCGTCGGCCTGGGCGCTCCACGCGGTGGCTGCGCTCAACACAGCGGCGCAGATTGCCGCGCCGAGGCGCAGCGTGTTGACGGGTTTCATAGCGTGTTGCTCCTCCTGATTGCGCGTGTGGCTTCTTGTTGTGCCGCGCAGTGGATACGCGGGGATGTCCACAAAGCCTAGAACAGAGGGGGGTGAAAGCAAGGCGGGCCCGTCCGCCAATCCCATGGAGGATCAAGGCAGCGGGGAGACGCCGAACAGCCAGGGATGCAGCCACAACAGCAGCGCGTAGGCGGCGAACCCGCCCAGAAGCGTGACCCATTCGGGAGCGCGTGCGGTAAACCGCGCCCGTTTCGTGATCATGGCGGCGAAGGGGAGGTTGGAGGTGAGCGCTTTGAGGTGTTGCCAATCCTCGGGATGGTCGCGCCGGGTCTTGGCGTCGATGGCTACGGTCCCGGCCAGGGCCAGTATCAGCAGGCCGCCCATCAGCATCACCGAACCTACGTCGCCGTTGGGGGGCAGGTGCACTGCCGCCCACAGGGCCGCGCCCCACAGAAACGGGTGGCGGGTGATGGCGAAGATCCCCAACCGGTCGCCGCGCAGGTGTTGGCTGCTGGCGCCCACCATCGTGGGGTTGTCGGGGCGCAGCCCGCCGACCACCAGAATCAGTGCCAACGGCATCACCGTCAGCGGCAGATGCCGGGCCCACGGGAGTTGCGGCCACAGGACTACCAGCGGCGCACGGGCGTAGCTGGCGATCATCCACGCCATGGCGAGCGCCATGAGTATCGAGAACAGCGCGACATAGCCCCGCTCGCCCAACCGCTTCGCCAATGCCGGGCGCAACGGCGTGCTGGAGATGGCGAAGTGGCCGCCCACGAAGGCGAGGGTGGCGAGGAAGAGTTCGGTCAACGTGGCGCTGAACATGGCGTTCTCCCGAGGGCTGAGCTGAAACTGTAGCATGCGGTCGGAGAGCGGCTGACCGGTCCCGGCGGAAGACTTGCCTCCTAATGGTGCGTATCGCGTTCTGATGCACCAAAGTAGAGCGTTTTCTGTGCGTGAGCGCCAGTTAAATCACCATAACTCGCTGAAAATAAAGAAATGAGATCAATGGGCATATTTTGTGCACCAGCGCTTTGGTTTGTTCACTTTTGAGACCAGGGGAAGACCATGGAGACACTGCAAGCGGGCAGCAATGTCCTGTTTATCCTGTTGGGCGCCATCATGGTGCTCGCCATGCACGCAGGCTTTGCGTTTCTCGAATTGGGCACCGTGCGGGCCAAGAACCAAGTCAATGCGCTGGTAAAGATCATTTGCGATTTTTCCGTTTCCACCATCGCCTACTTCTTCGTCGGGTACGGCGTCGCCTACGGCGTGGGTTTTCTCGATGCCGCCCCGGTGCTGACCGAGACCAACGGCTACGCGCTGGTGAAGTTCTTCTTCCTGCTCACCTTCGCTGCCGCGATCCCCGCCATCGTATCCGGTGGTATCGCCGAGCGGGCGCGGTTCTATCCGCAACTGGTAGCCACCGCGCTGCTGGTGGCGCTGATCTACCCCTTCTTTGAAGGCATCACCTGGAACGGTAACTTCGGTGTGCAGGCCTGGATCGAATCCGCGCTCGGCGCCCAGTTCCACGATTTCGCCGGTTCGGTGGTGGTGCACGCGGTGGGCGGCTGGATCGGTTTGGCCGCGGTTCTGCTGCTGGGTGCGCGCTACGGGCGCTACCGCAAGGACGGCGGCATGGCGGCGCATCCGCCCTCGAGCATTCCCTTTTTGGCGCTGGGCGCGTGGATCCTCAGCGTCGGCTGGTTCGGCTTCAACGTGATGTCGGCGCAGACCATCGATGCGGTGTCGGGGCTGGTGGCGGTCAACTCGCTGATGGCGATGGTGGGCGGCACCCTGGCGGCGCTGTTCGCCGGCCGCAACGACCCGGGTTTCGTGCACAACGGTCCCCTGGCCGGGCTGGTGGCGGTGTGCGCCGGTTCCGACGTCATGCACCCCCTGGGGGCGTTGGTGACGGGCGTAGTGGCAGGGGGGCTCTTCGTCTGGACCTTCACCCTGGTGCAGAACAAGTGGAAGATCGACGACGTGCTCGGCGTCTGGCCGCTGCACGGACTGTGCGGCGCCTGGGGCGGCATCGCCTGCGGTATCTTCGGCCTGTCGGCGCTGGGCGGCATGGGCGGTGTCTCCTTCGGCGCACAGCTGGTCGGCACGCTGATGGGGGTGGGCATCGCCCTGGTGGGCGGTTTCGTGGTCTACGGCGTCCTCAAGTACTCCGTCGGCATCCGGTTGAGCCAGGAAGAGGAGTTCCAGGGCGCCGACCTCAGCATCCACAAGATCAGCTCCCAGCCCGAGTACGACGCTTCGGCGCGTTCCGCGTTCTGATCGATACCTCCGCCCATTAACGACAAAGCGGCGCTTCGGCGCCGCTTTGCGTTGGTGAGGACTGGTAGAATGCCTGACCGTGACTATGCCGCGCGACGAGGAGCGCACCGTGCAGATCTGGGTCGACGCCGACGCCTGCCCCAAACCCATCAAGGAGATCCTGTTCCGCGTGGCGGAGCGCAAGCAGCTGCCGGTTACGCTGGTGGCCAATCAGGCGCTGCGCACCCCGCCGTCGCGCTACGTCAAGTCGGTGCAGGTGGCCAGCGGGTTCGACGTGGCGGACAACCACATCGTGCAGCAGATGGCCGCGGGGGATCTGGTGATCACCGCCGACATTCCGCTGGCTGCGGAAGTGATCGCCAAACAGGGCCACGCCCTCAACCCGCGCGGCGAGTTCTACACCCGCGAAAACATCGGCGAACGGCTCAACATGCGCGACTTCATGGCGCAGCTGCGCGACAGCGGCGTCGAGACCGGCGGTCCGTCGTCGCTTAGCCAGGCCGACCGTCAAGCCTTTGCCAATCAGCTCGACCGATTCCTGCAGCGGCATGCTTGAAAGCGGTTTACCACCAAGCACGCAAAGTGAAGGGATTTACGGACACCAAACACCAACTTCAAAGGCTTGAACCACAAAGTACACGAAGTACACAAAGTAAAATGACAATATTTTCGTGTGGGTGTGCGGTGGCCGGGGATGCTACCTCGAAGGTCTCTTGTTTTGAATTTAAACTTCGTGAACATTGTGCACTTTGTGGTCAAAGATTTTTTGCCGTTATCAACCGCAGTCCGAGAATCAGCTAGCCGTTGGGTTACGCTACGCTAACCCAACCTACGATTCCTGCAGCGGCATGCTTGAAAGCGGTTTACCACCAAGCACGCAAAGTGAAGGGATTTACGAACATCAAACACCAACTTCAAAGGCTTGAACCACAAAGTACACGAAGTACACAAAGTAAAATGACAAAACCTTCGTGTGGGTGTGCGGTGGCCGGGGATGTCACCTCGAAAGTCTCGTGTTTTGAATTTAAACTTCGTGAACATTGTGTACTTTGTGGTCAAAGATTTTTTGCCGTTATCAACCGCAGCCCGAGAATCAGCTGGCCGTTGGGTTACGCTACGCTAACCCAACCTACGATTTCGAAATGGTCTCCGCAAAGTACGCGAAGCACGAACAATCATGATGCCGGCTGGGCGGTCGTGCACGGCTTACGTCTCCTCGGAACTGGTTTTTGCATTTAAACTTCGTGAACATTGTGTACTTTGTGGTCAACGATTTTTTGCCGCTATCAACTGCAATCGACACCGGAGCACTCTGAATGAAAGCCCCCACCATTGCCGACCTTCTTAATGGCAAGGTCCCCGTCGGAACCCCCGTGAAGCTCAAAGGCTGGGTACGCACGCGGCGCGATTCCAAACAGGGCATTTCGTTTATCGCGCTGCATGACGGCTCGGGCTTCGATCCCATTCAGATCGTGGTGCCGGCGGAGCTCCCCAACTACCGCGACGAGGTGCTGCATCTCACCGCCGGCTGCGCCGTGGTTATATCGGGTGAGTTGGTGGCCTCGCAGGGCAAGGGGCAGAGCGTCGAGGTGCAGGCCGACGCCGTCGAGGTGATCGGCTGGGTGGACGACCCCGACACTTACCCCATGGCCGCCAAGCGCCACACGCTGGAGCACCTGCGCGAGTACGCCCACCTGCGCCCGCGCACCAACATCATCGGGGCGGTGACGCGGGTGCGCCATGCGGTCGCGCAGGCGCTGCATCGCTACTTCCACGACCACGGTTTCTACTGGATCAATACCCCCATCATCACGCGCAGCGACTGCGAGGGCGCCGGCGAGCTGTTCCGCGTCAGCACCCTCGATCTCGCCAATCTGCCGCGCACCGAGGCGGGCGGCATCGACTACAGCCACGACTTCTTCGGCGGCGAGACCTTTCTCACCGTCTCGGGCCAGCTCAATGTGGAGAGCTACTGTCTGGCCATGTCCAAGGTCTACACCTTCGGGCCCACGTTCCGCGCCGAGAACTCCAACACCAGCCGCCACCTCGCCGAGTTCTGGATGGTGGAGCCGGAGATCGCTTTCGCCGATCTCAGCGCCAACGCCGATCTCGCGGAGGCGCTGCTGAAGTTCGTGGTCACCACGGTGCTGGAGGAGCGCGAGGACGATATCGCCTTTTTCGACCAGCGCGTCGACGACACGGTGCTGCGGCGGCTGCGCAATCTGGTGGATTCCGAGTTCCAGCGCATGGACTACGGCGAGGCCATCGCCATCCTGCAACGATCGGGCAAGGCGTTCGAGTATCCGGTGGAGTGGGGGCTGGATCTGCAGTCCGAACACGAGCGCTACCTCACCGAGGAGCACGTCGGCGCGCCGGTGGTGGTGATGAACTACCCCAAGGAGATCAAGGCGTTCTACATGCGCCTCAACGACGACGACAAGACCGTCGCCGCCATGGATGTGCTGGCGCCCGGCATCGGCGAGATCATCGGCGGCAGCCAGCGCGAAGAGCGTCTGGAGGCGCTCGACCGGCGTCTGGCGGGCATGGCCGGCGCCGAACAGCTGTGGTGGTACCGTGACCTGCGCCGCTACGGCACCGTGCCGCATGCCGGATTCGGGCTGGGCTTCGAACGCCTGGTCTCCTACATCACCGGCGTGGCCAACGTGCGCGACGTCATCCCGTTTCCGCGCACGCCCAAGAGTGCCGCGTTCTAGCCGCGGTGGACAAGCGCGCCATCAACCGGGGCATGAAGGCGCTGGCGGCCGTCGATGCCGAGGTGGCGGCAGCGCTGGCGCAATTTGGTCCGCCGCCGCCGCGTCTGCGTCCCGCCGGCTTCGAGACGCTGCTCGCCATCATCGTCAGCCAGCAGATCTCCACCGAGGCGGCGCGCGCGATTCTGGGACGGGTGAAGGCGCTGATGCCGGCGGTTTCGGCCGCAGGGTTGCTGGCGGTGGAGGAGGAGGCGCTGCGCGCCGCCGGCATGTCGTATCGCAAGATCGATTATGCGCGCAGCCTGGCGCAGGCCGTGGCCGACGGGCATTTCGACGTGGACGGTTTGGCGCAGCAGGCGGACGACGAGGTGGTCGCGGCCATCTCTTCGCTGCGCGGCTTCGGGCGCTGGAGTGCGGAGATCTACCTGATGTTCTCGTTGCGACGGCGCGACGTTTTCCCGGCCGACGACCTGGCGCTGCAGATCGCCCTGGGACGCCTCAAAGGCCTGGACGGCAAGCCGACCCCGCGCCAGGCGCGCGAGCTGGTGAGCCACTGGGCTCCGTGGCGCAGCGTCGGGGCGCTGTTCCTCTGGCACTACTACCGGGGTGCGCCGGGTTAACCCGCATATTGCACGAAGGCGGACCGCCCAGGATGAGATTGCCGCTTACGAACAAAGCCTTGATGCGGAATTTGAGCCACGCTGCCAAGTGACAATTTGTTCTGTTCGGGCTCAGGCCCAATCTGGCTTTGCCAGCTTGACCCTGACTCCCGAACCCTTCGTGCAATATGCGGGTTGAGCCGTCATTCCGGGGCCGTCCGGAATCCGCTGGCCGCCCGCCGCAGGCCCGCGTCCAACCGCCGCCGCAGCGCCGCCTTCCACGATTCGGGTCCGGACAGCAACCCCATTCCCACCACCAGCACGCCGAAGCCCAACCATTGGGTGGTGTTCATCGCCTCGTCCAGCAGCCACCAGGCGAGGGCGACGGTGATCACGGGACCGGCCAGGGTGAGCAGGCTGGCGCGCGCCGCGCCGACGCGGCGGATGCCTTCGAACAGCAGGAAGAAGGGCAGCACGGTGCACACCAGCGCAATGGCCGTGCCCCACTGGACG
>JBNKCG010000052.1:0-31286 GCA_050287605.1 Gammaproteobacteria bacterium
GTGGGGCAGGACGCTGCGAAAGAGCAGTTGCTCCAGGACGTTCTTGCCAAGTACCACAAGCAGCAGGATCAGGTGTTCTATCTGCCGTTGGTGGCGAGGAAGTTCGATATGGCGATGTTGATCGACCGCACCACGGGGGAGCTCCTCACCGCCGTGCCGCTGGATCCCTGGCACTAACGTCCGAAGGCGGGGTAGTCCGGCGACGTCACGCCGTCCCCGCCCGCGCCGCCTCCGGCGCATCGACTGCGACCAGCAGCGACTCCCCGCTCATCGCGGCGGGCCGTTCCAATCCCATGAGCTCCAGTACGGTGGGGGCGATGTTGGAGAGCCCGCCGCCGTCGCGTAGTTGCCACGCCCGTTCATCCACGACCAGGCAGGGGACCGGGAACAGCGAATGCTGCGTCTGGGGGTTGCCGGTTTCGGGGTCGACCATCTCTTCGCAATTGCCGTGGTCGGCGGAGAGCAGCACCGAGAAGCCGTGCGCTTTGGCGCTTTCCAGCAGCCGATTCACTTCGTCGTCCAGGGTGCGGACCGCCTTCAGGATCGCTTCGCGCACGGCAGTGTGGCCCACCATGTCGCCGTTGGCGTAGTTGACGACGACGAAGGCGTACTCGCCGCTTTCGATGGCCTGGATGCAGGCATCGGTCACCGCTGATGCGCTCATTTCGGGCTGCAGGTCGTAGGTGGCCACCTTGGGGGAGGGGATCATGGCCCGTTCCTCTCCGGGGACCGGCGTTTCCTGGCCGCCGTTGAGGAAGAAGGTGACGTGAGCGTACTTCTCGGTCTCGGCGCAGTGGAACTGCTTGAGGCCGGCGCGGCTGATGATGTCGGCCAGCGTGGTCTTTACCACCTCCTTGCCGAATGCCACCGGCAGACCGAAGGCGGGGTCGTACTCGGTCATGCAGGTAACCGTCACCGGCTGGAATTCGCCGCGGTCGAAACCGTCGAACTGCGGCTGGCTCAAGGCGGCGGTGAGCTGGCGCGTGCGGTCGTTGCGGAAGTTGAAGTAGATCACCGGATCGCCGCCGCGGATCGGGGTGGCCTCGCCGATCACCGTGGGCACGATGAATTCGTCGCTCTCATCCTGGGCGTGGGCGTAGTCGATGGCTTCGCGCGCGCTGGCGGCGGTGCGGCCTTCGCCTCCCACGATGGCGCGGAAGGCGAGTTCGGTGCGTTCCCAGCGCTTGTCGCGGTCCATGGCGTAGTAGCGGCCGGAGACTACGGCGATGCGCCCGCCGGCGGCGGCCAGTGCCTCCTCCAGCGGCGGCAGGAAAGTCTGCGCGCACTTGGGGGCGGTGTCGCGCCCGTCGGTGATCATGTGCACGATGGGGGTGCGCCCCGCCGCGCCGACCATCTTTACCAGCGCGATGAGATGGGTGAGGTGGCTGTGCACCCCGCCGTCGGAGACCATGCCGATGAGGTGGACGTGACCGCCCGGCGCGGCCGATTCCGCGGCGCTCATCAACGCCGCGTTCTGCGCGAAGGAGCCGTCGGCGATAGCGTCATCGATACGCACCAGGTACTGGCGGATGATGGTGCCGGAGCCGATGGTCATGTGCCCCACCTCGGAGTTGCCCATCTGCCCGTCGGGCAGCCCCACCGCGCGGCCCGAGGTCTGGAGCTGGGTGTGCGGGTAGTTGGCGAACCACGCGTCCAGCTTGGGCGTGCCGGCGATGGCGATGCCGTTGTTTTCCTGGGACGGGTTGAGGCCGAAGCCGTCGAGGATGACCAGCAGGGTGGGGTGGATGTGGGGCATGGCGTCGTCCTGAACTCGCGAAATGCTGACTATTCTACTGGAGATATTGAGCGGTTACTCGGGCAAAGGCATCCGGCTTGTGTTGGGAACCGTCGGGTTACGCTGCGCTAACCCGACCTACAGCTTCGTGCCTTTTCCCGAGAAACACGGCATCTACCCCGCCTTCTTCGCCAGCAGCTTCTCCTCCTCCAACACCACCCCCGTCATATCGAGCACACTGTCGGGGTTGAGCGAGAGCGACTGGATGCCCTGTTCCACCAGCCAGCGGGTGATCTCGGGGAAGTCCGACGGTGCCTGGCCGCAGATGCCGATGTACTTGCCGTTGCGGTTGCAGGCGGCGATGGCCATGCCCATCAGTGCGCGCACCGCCTCGTCGCGTTCGTCGAAACCGGTGAGGATGCCCGAGTCGCGGTCCACGCCCAGGGTGAGCTGGGTGAGGTCGTTGGAACCGATGGACATGCCGTCGAAGTGCTCCAGGAACTGGTCGGCGAGCAGTGCGTTGGAGGGGATCTCGCACATGATGTAGACCTCCAGGTCGTGCTCACCGCGCTGCAGCCCGTTGGCTTGCATCAGTTCCAGCACCTTGACGCCCTCGGCCACGGTGCGCACGAAGGGCAGCATCAGCTTGACGTTGGTGAGGCCCATCTCCTCGCGCACGATCTTCATCGCCTCGCACTCCAGCGCGAAGCATTCGGCGAAATCGGCCGAGTAGTAACGCGAGGCGCCACGGTAGCCGATCATGGGGTTCTCTTCCTCGGGTTCGAACACCGGGCCGCCGATCATGGCCGCGTACTCGTTGGACTTGAAGTCGCTCATGCGCACGATCACCGGGCGCGGGTAGAAGGCGGCGGCGATGTTGCTCACGCCTTCGGCCAGCTTGCGGATGAAGTAGTTGCGGCGGTCGCCGTAGCCCGCAACGATGGGATCGATCTGCTTTTGCACCTCGGCCGGCACGCGCTCGTATTCCAGCAGCGCGCGCGGATGCACCTTGATGGTGTTGTTGATGATGAACTCCAGGCGCGCCAGGCCCACGCCGTCGGCGGGCAGCTTGCTCACCTCGAAGGCCACCTCCGGGTTGCCGACGTTGACGTAGATCTTGGTCTTGGCCCGTTCGCGGTTGCTGAGGTCGGTGCGCTCGATGGAGAACTTCTGCAACCCGGCGTAGATCATGCCGTTGTTGCCTTCGGCGCAGGAGATGGTGACCTCGGTGCCGCTCTGCAGCGCCTCGGTGGCGTTGCCGCAGCCGACGATGGCGGGGATGCCCAGCTCGCGCGCGATGATGGCGGCGTGGCAGGTGCGCCCGCCGCGGTTGGTGATAATGGCGCCGGCGATCTTCATCACCGGTTCCCAGTCGGGGTCGGTGATGTCGGTGACCAGGATCTCGCCCGGCTGCAGGTCGGTCATGTGCGCCGAGTCGAGAATGACGCGCACCTTGCCGGCGGCGATCTTCTGCCCGACGCTCTTGCCCTGGCACAGCACCTCGCCGCGGCTCTCCAGCTTGTAGACCTCCTGGTAGGTGCCGTCGTCGGTGGACTGCACCGTCTCGGGACGGGCCTGGACGATGAACAGCTCGCCGCTCTGCCCGTCCTTGGCCCATTCGATGTCCATGGGCATGGGGCGGCCGGCGCGTTCGGAGTAGTGCTTTTCGATGATCACCGCGTAGCGGGCCAGTTGCAGCACCTCGTCATCGCTGATCGAGAAGACCTCCCGCTCGGCTTCCGCCACCTCGGTGTTCGTGACGGGGTTGTCGGCGTTGGGATCGTCCGCATAGACCATACGCAGCGCCTTCTCGCCCAGGTGGCGGCGGATGATGGGGCGCTTGCCCTGCTCCAGCGTGGGTTTGAAGACGTAGAACTCGTCGGGATTCACCGCACCCTGCACCACGTTCTCGCCCAAGCCGTAGGCGGCGGTGATGAACACGGCGTCGCGGAAGCCGGTTTCGGTGTCCAGCGTGAACATGACGCCGGAGCCGGCCAGATCGGAGCGCACCATCTTCTGCACGCCGATGGAGAGCGCCACGTCCATGTGGGGAAAGCCCTGGTGGGTGCGGTAGGAGATGGCGCGGTCGGTGAACAGCGAGGCGAACACCTTGCGGCAGGTGTCCACCAGCGGGTCGGTGCCGCGGATGTTGAGGTAGGTGTCCTGCTGGCCGGCGAAGGAGGCGTTGGGCAGGTCCTCGGCGGTGGCGGAGCTGCGCACGGCCACGTCGGGGTTGTCGCCGTACTCGGCGGCCAGTTCGCCGTAGGCGGTGACGATTTCGTCGGCCAGGTCCTGGGGCATCTCGCCCTCCAGAATCCACTCGCGGATCTGCTTGCCGGTGGCGGCCAGGGCCTTGACGTCGTCCACGTCGAGGCGGTCCAGGATTTCGGTAATGCGCTTGACCAGGTCGTTGTGCTCCAGGAAATGGTGGTACGCCTCGGTGGTGGTGGCGAACCCGTTGGGCACCTTGACCCCTTTTTCCGACAGGGCGCAGTACATCTCGCCCAGGGATGAATTCTTGCCCCCGACCAGGGGTACGTCGTGCATGTCCAACTCGGCGAAGCGTTTGATGTAGCGCATTACCTAACTCTCCGTAACTCATCAAGAATTAGCGAACCGAACGACACCGCCCCCCGTCGCTCGCGCGGCGGCCATGAGGTCGGGTTGCCGGTAGGAATGGGAAAGGCGGTGGCGAATCCAAAACAGCCAGGAGTGGCCAGCGCCGTGGTGGCTTGAATCGCGTCCAGAGGCGCGAATCGCCGCTCTTTTCGTAGAACCCTCCCGTCGAGGAAAGCGCGATTTTAATCACCCACCCTTTTTGCTGCAACCGCACATGAGACGCCGTTCGGGGGCATTGGCGCCGATTGGGGGTTGAAATGTGGCGAACGAACCCTTATCTCTGCCCACCTCATAACGACAAACGCCGCAACCCATCTTCCATAAAGGAGTTCGAGTACCCATGAGTGTAGAAGCCCATAAGGAAACGTTGGATTTCCAGGCCGAGGTGCGCCAGCTGCTGCAGCTGATGATCCACTCCCTTTACTCCAACAAGGAAATCTTCCTGCGTGAGCTGATCTCCAACGCCTCCGACGCCGCCGACAAGCTGCGCTTCGAAGCCTTGGCCGACGATGCCCTGTTCGAGGGCGATGCCGAACTCAAGATCCGCATCGACTACGACAAAGAAGCGCGCACGCTCACCGTGAGCGACAACGGCATCGGCATGAGCCGCCAGGAGGTGCTGGACAACCTGGGTACCATCGCCAAATCGGGCACCCGCGAGTTCTTCACCGCGCTCACCGGCGAGCAGGCCAAGGATGCCGAGCTCATCGGCCAGTTCGGCGTCGGGTTCTACTCCTCCTACATCGTCGCCGACAAAGTCACCGTGACCACGCGCCGCGCCGGTCTCACCGCCGAGCACGGCGTGTGCTGGGAGTCCGACGGCGAAGGCACTTTCTCCATCGAGACCGTGGACCGTCCCCAGCGCGGCACCGAAGTGGTGCTGCACCTGCGCGAGGACGAGGACGAATTCCTCAGCAGCTACCGCCTGCAGTCCATCATCCGCCGCTACTCCGACCACATCAGTCTGCCCATCCTGATGCGCAAGGAGGAGGAGGGGAAAAAGACCGACGAGGAGGAGACCGTCAATCAGGCCTCGGCGCTTTGGCAGCGCAACAAGAAGGACATCAGCGACGAGGAGTACAAGGAGCTCTACAAACACGTCGGCCACGATTTCGAAGAGCCCTTCGATTGGGTGCACAGCCACGTGGAGGGCAAGCAGGAGTACATCTCGCTGCTCTACGTTCCCAAACGCGCGCCGTTCGATCTCTTCGACCGCGAGCAGCGGCACGGGGTCAAGCTCTACGTGCGCCGCGTCTTCATCATGGACGACGCCAAGCACCTGATGCCCAGCTACCTGCGCTTCGTGCGCGGCATCGTCGACTCGGCCGACCTGCCGCTCAACGTCTCGCGCGAGATCCTGCAGCACAACAAGCTCATCGACTCCATCCGCTCCGGTTCGGTGAAGAAGGTGCTGGGGCTGCTGGAAGGCATCGCCAAGAGCGAGCCCGAAAAGTACGCCGCATTCTGGAAGGAGTTCGGCAAGGTGATGAAGGAGGGGCCCGCCGAAGACTTCGCCAACAAGGAGCGCATCGCCAAGCTGCTGCGCTTCGCCTCCACCCACGCCGACACCGAGGAGCAGAGCGTCTCGCTGGAGGATTACGTGGGGCGCATGAAGGAGGGGCAGGAGAAGATCTACTACATCACCGCCGATTCCTTCCTGGCCGCCAAGCACAGCCCGCACCTGGAGATCTTCCGCGACAAGGGGGTCGAGGTGTTGCTGCTGTCCGAGCGCGTAGACGAGTGGCTGGTCTCGCACCTGGACGAGTTCGAGGGCAAGCCACTGGCGTCGGTGACGCGCGGCGAACTGGACATGAAGGAGCTCAGTGGCGGCGTCGAGACCGACGAGAAGAAAAAGAAGGTTTCGCGCAAGGAGAAGGATCTCGTCAAGCGCATCAAGGGCGTGCTGGAGGCCAAGGTCAAGGAAGTGCGCACCACCGAACGCCTCAAGAACTCGCCCGCTTGCCTGGTAGCGGACGAAGCGGACATGAGCGCCAACCTGGAGCGCATTCTCAAGTCGATGGGGCAGAGCGTGGGCGGCAGCAAGCCGATCCTGGAGATCAACGCCGAGCATCCGCTGGTCAGCGGGTTGGCCGAGGAGAAGGACGACGCGCGCTTTGCCGACTGGGCCAATATCCTCTTCGATCAGGCGCTGCTGGCCGAAGGCGGGCAGTTGGAGGACCCGGCCGGTTTTGTCCAGCGCTTGAATCAGTTGCTGTTGCAGCTGGCGGGCCGTGCGGGGAGCGAGCCCGCGGCGGAGAGTGCCGACTAGTCGGAAGCGGACCGCAAGTCGTGCGAAAACGCCGCGCCACGTCGCGGCGTTTTCTTTAAGATCGTCGCCATGATGGCTAACTCGTCCCGGCTATTCGGCGCGAGGGTGGGTCGCCTGTGGTTGGCGGCCTGCCTGCTCGTGGTGTCGGCCGCGCAGGCGCGCGGACTGGACGAGGTGACCGCCGAAGGCCGCCCGCTGCTGGAAACGTTTGCGCCCAGCGCCCTGTCGGTCCGCACGGCGGCGCAGCGCGACGTGCAGTTCGACGTATTTCTGGCGACGGACACCGCGCAGCGTGCGCGTGGTTTGATGTACGTTGACCACTTGCCCGACGACGTCGGCATGCTGTTCCTCCACGACAGCGACCACGAGGTCGCCATGTGGATGAAGGAGACCCGCATTCCCCTGGACATGCTGTTCATCGACCGGCACGGCCGAGTCGTCGATATCGTTCGCGGTACTGTCCCCTATTCGCTGGCCACCATCACTCCGCAACGTCCGGCACGGGCAGTGCTGGAGCTCAAGGCCGGTACAGTGTCGCGTTACGGAATCCAAACTGGCGATCGTGTGGTGCACGTGTATTTCGAGGGGCACTGAGAGCGAAGTGCGCTCCGCCGCAGCGGCGCTGAACCTCGCCGCTGCTCGAGAGGTGCGGCGCCAACCGTGTTTTGGTGTTGGAGGTGGCGCAACTCAATTGAACCCATCGTCCGGCGGCGACGACCCATTCCGCAAGTGACGCGAATGCGTTCCGCCCGGGGGTTTCGCCGATGGGCGGAGGCAGTGAGGAGAAGGGTACGGGAATCGATCGAGATTCTTGTTGCGATCCGCTAAAGAGGAGCATGGAGATGCTGAGGAGATTGATTCAGTCGCGTGGTCGGAACAGTGCACTACCGCTTGGTAATACCAGTACGTCGACTACAAGCAGATTGCATCGTCTGCTGATCGGCGTTGTTGCAATGCTGGCGTTGTATATCGCGCCGCAACCGGCCCGCGCGGCGGATGCCGTTGACATCATCTTGGACGTCCTGGTCACGGGTGGCGTCGTCGATCCGGTGTTCAAAGAGGCCAAGACCGCGGTTCAGTGCCTGGCGGCCAAGGGCGGCATCAATCCACAGTCATTGCAGGAGTGCGCCGAGGAGAGCGCCAATGCCCAGGCTATGGCGGTGGTCAACGGCAACCCCAAGCTCAAAACCGTCATCGACGTCGTGCTTGCGGTGAGCAAGAAACAGTGGGTGACGGTTCTCGAACTGGTGGGTACGGACGGTACGCGCGTGATCGTTTGCGGTGTTTTGCCGGGCGGTGCAGTGAAGGATCTGTTCTGCGGCGAGATATTCAAGATCGCCAAGCCGGTGATCAAGCCTGCGCTCAAGGCGGTTCTCAGCGGCGATTGGGCCGGGCTGATCACCATGCTGGGTCCGAAGATCGCCTGCGAGATCATTCCTGGCGGAACGGTTAGAGATGCACTGTGTGGACCACTGGCGGCCCTCGCCGAGGGTATCAAGGATACGGTCGAGTATGCCGTCAAACCCATCAAAGCGGGGGTGGACTTTGTCATCGAAGCGGTGGAAAACCAGGACGATCCAATGTCTTTGGAAAAGTTCTACCAATACTCCTGGCTACCTTATTCGGAGTGCGCGACCTGGCTCAACATCGTCCCCAAAAGCCATCAGGGCGATTTCGGGTTCAAGTGCCAGAATGCTATTGAGCATCGATACTCGTATTGCGTCAGCTATTTCGACAACCACAAGATGTCAAATAGTAGCGCAAAGAAGATATGCGACAAGATGAATGCCGGCTTCAGCGCCCAGATCAAGGCCTATACCAGCGGCCTGAAATCTGCACCGGCCGCGTACTATCAATCCCACATACAGCCCAACCTTTTTTACTACTACCAGAAATCGAAATTGTGGGGCAATTTCCAAGCCGTGAGCAACGCAATCACTTCTGAGTGCTGGCCGAAGCTGTTCAAACTCTACCCGGTACCCGGACCGGATATTCAAAGTGAAAAACCGCAACCCAATATGTGGAACTACCTCTGCCGCGGCGTCGGCAATCAGGCGGTATCGGTAATTGAGGCACAGAAGAGCATTTTCGAGAAGCAGCTCGCCCAGCTAGACGCGCTTTCGTGCAAGGCGGGTTTCGGCGGAAAGAAGCTTCCCTACACCTGCGCCACCTATAGCGGCATGCTGCTGTGCCGGGATCTGCTGGGCGATGCCCCGGAAAAGGGTTGCGTATTGGATCAGGCCAAAGCCGACAAGCAGCTGGTGCAGACCATCGCGGACGAGCTGGGAAAACGTTGTGGGGTCAACGGAAACAAAGTTGTCTGTACGCGGCCGTGGAAGAAGACCGAGTGCCTGGCGAAGGTCAAGCAGTACGGCGACAAGGCAGGCAGCAAGCCGAACGTGGCCTGTTTCGCGAATCTGCTCGGCTTTATTCCATTACGTAACGGGGCCCAGAAGATACTCGATACGATGAATGAAGTGGTCGGTGTACCGGTGACCAATGTCGGTACGGGAAAAGTGACCCCGGTACCTATGGCGCTGAATCCCTCCTGTAAAGCAAGTTGGGACCCGCTGGCGCTGGGTTGCAAGGATTCCAAGACCATCGTCAAACTGGCCGCTACGCATCCGCAGATCAAACTCCCCAAATGCCAACCTGATCCGCAGCATGATGGGGCTGACCAGCCGTGCTATCTGGGTCCATGGCCGGTTGCATACGTCGGTGGTTCCCCAGACCAAGCCAAGGCTGACGCGGGTATATTGCCTGCGACGGAAGAGGCGTCTGCCGCCGGTCCACATCGCGGTGGGTTTGTGTCCGGAGGACGGCCCCCTGCGGTCGGCCGGTCGGGCGCTCCCGTTCCAACCCCCGATACTGCACGTCAACCGTATAACGCGTCGGGTTGGGTTCCCCCGGTTGTTACTCGTGGCCTATCCAGCAGTGGCGCAACTCAGGATCGGGGAGTGCCGCCGCGTTCGGCACCGCCGTTGCCGGGACGTCAGCCTCCGCGTGCTGCTCCGGGTATTGGTGCGCCGGTGGCATCTGCCGTAACTCCGTCCTCGGCTGCCCCCACATCCGGTGGCCGTGGTGGCGCGCTCTCGGCAGAACGGGCCGATCTCACGGCGTTACCCGGGTTGGAACTCGGGACGCAGCGATTGCCTTGGGGCAACACGGCCCGATTGGACGCTGGGACGGGAACACCGCTGCGCAACGGTTCCTGTCAGGTTCCGGTGAAGTACACGCTTGTTAACGCGGGTACGGCGAGGGCCGCTGAGTTTGGTATTGCATGGCGTAACCGTGCTACTGGAGATCAGGAGAGGCGAACGGTGGCCGCGCTTGACGGTGGTCGCCGGCGTCAAGAGGCAGATATGCTGGAATTGCGATCTGGAATGAACTCCGTTGAACTGATTATCGATGAGGATCGCAAGGTCGATGAGACGGACGAGTCCAACAATCGCTTCGCGGTTGCGCTACAGCTAGAAGGGCGTTGCGGTGCACCCAATCTGCCTGCGCGTCCTGCTGCCGGTCTGCCCAGCGGGCGGGCGCAAGAGGAGTCGAGATCCCGGTAGTCGTGTTCCTGGCGATAGCTCGCCAGAAAGTGGCGAGCCGGAAGGCTAAAGATCAAAGTTGGTCGGCATCATCACCACGTCGCGTATGGTCATGCCGCGCGGGCGGGTGAGCATGAACATCACCACCTTGGCCACCTCTTCGGCCTCGATCAGGCTGCCCGTTGCCTTGGCCTCTTCGAGCTTTTCTTCGGGCCAGTCGGCAAGCAGCCCGGTGGCAACCGGGCCGGGCGAGATGGCACCCACGCGGATGCCGTGTTTGAAGACCTGGCGGCGCGTGGTTTGAACGAAGCAGTCGATGGCCCACTTGGATGAGGCGTAGACCGGTTCCCAGGGGGTGGGGTAGTGGGCCGCCAGCGAGCTGGTGATGATGATGTCGCCCGTGCCGCGGGCGATCATGTGCGGCAGCACATCGTGTACGTTTTTCATCACCACGTTGACGTTGAGGTTCAGCATGCGGTCGATGGCGCCGGTATCGGCGTCGACCAGGTCGCCGCCGACGTAGAGACCGGCGTTGGCGTGGAAGATGTCGAGCTGTCCCGCTTGCTCCAGAATCTGTGGCACTAGCGCCGCGCAACGCGTTGGGTCGAGCAGGTCGGTGACCAGCGGGATCAGCGCGTCGCCATGTCTCTTGTGGAGCGCCGTCACGCGCGCTTCGTCCCGATCCACAACGACCACGCGCGCTCCCGCCGCGAGCATTGCCTCGGCGCAGGCTAAGCCAATGCCCGATGCTCCGCCTGTGACTGCGGCCACTTTGCCTGCCAGTTCGTCAGCCATGTCGTTTTTTTGGCTCAGACTATTGTTCGGCATCAGGCCGCAAGGTAGGCGTCCAGCGCAGCTTCCATACCGTCCGCGTAGATCTTGCTCAGCCAGCGTTCAAAAGCATCGGCGAAGCGCGGCTGGTCGGCGAGGTCGCCGTAATTGTGGCGCATTTCGAGCCAAGCTTTCGGGTTCTCCTTCGCGGCTTTTGCTCGTGCGGTGAGCTCGGCCCAATACGGGTCGTTCGGTTCGACTGCGCTGCCGTCTTCGCGTGTGCCTAGGCAATAACGCGCCCAAGCCGCCGATACCAGCGCAAGACCTTCCACGGGCGTGCCCGCGTTCAGCCCGTCACGGATCGAAGGAACGATAAATCCCGGGTGTCGGCTGGAACCGTCGAAGGCGACCCGGCGGGTGGTGTCGACGATGGCGGGGTTGGCGAAGCGTCGCTCGATCAGGTCCACGTATTCTACGGGCGTGAAACCGGGTACCGGCTTAACGTGAGGCATGATCTCCCGTTCTTCGACCCTGCGGTAGAGGGCGTGGATTTTGGGATGTGCCATGGTTTCGGCGATGGTCTCGATGCCGAGGATTTCACCCACGTCGGAGATCACCTGGTGGCCGCCGTTGAGGATGCGGATCTTCATGACCTCGAAATCGTGCACCCGGTCGGTAAAGGTCGCGCCCGCTCTGTCCCAATCGGGACGGCCGGCGCAGAAATCGTCTTCGATGACCCATTGGCGGAAATTTTCGTGGGTCACCGGTACCGCGTCGTCGATCCCGAACTCCCGGACCAGCGCCAACTCCTTGGGGCCGGTGGCGGGCACGATGCTATCCACCATCGAGTTGGGAAAGCTGCAGTTGGCGTCGATCCAATCGGCTAAGTCGGGGTCGGACAAGCGCGCCAGCGATACCACGGCTTGGCGCAATATCCGCCCGTTGCCCTGTAAGTTGTCGCAGCACTGGCAGGTGAACGGTCCGACTCCGCGGTGACGGCGCAGCTTCAGCGCGGCGACCATCGCCCCGAAGGCGGTTTTGGGCCGCTCCGGGTGGATGGCATCGTGCTGGATGTCGGGATTGCCATGGTCGAAACCCTTGGTCGCCGGGTCGATGTAGTAGCCGCCTTCGGTGACCGTGAGTGCCACGATGCGGATTGTCGGATCGGCCATCCGTTCGATGAGCGGTGCGTTTCCTTCTTCCACCGGCACGTAGTCGATCATCGAGCCCACCACCTCCGCCGACTTGCCCGTGGGGCCGAGTTCGATGAGCGTTGTCAGGTAGTCCTGTGCCGCCATCTTGACGCGCATCTGCTCGTCGTAGGGACGCACGCCGGCGCCGATGATGGCCCAGTCGAGGTTCAGCCCCTGCTGGAACAGCCGGTGCAGGTACCACGCCTGATGGGCGCGGTGGAAGTTGCCCAGTCCGATATGCACGATACCGGGTGTCAGCCGCGACCGGTCATAGGTGGGAACGGGCAGGGCCGCGCCGATGGCGCCAAGGTTCTCGTTGGACAGTCGTATCATCGTCGTGATGCTCGCCGTGCGTACCGAGTGGGAGGCGATACCGCGTGTGAGGGAGTGAGCAAGCGGCCAGCCGCATCGGCATCCGGGACGGGCAGCGAATTGCCGCACTTCCTGCCGTGGGGTTGCGTCAGATCGCTTCGCCGCTGTCGTTGAAGCGATGGATCTTTCCCTCTTCGGGAGTGAGCCATAAGCGGTCGCCGCGGTGCACCGCAAACTCGCCGCTCGTACGTGCCGCAATGGTGCCGACACCGTCCGCCTGCAGGTGCACGAACGTATCCGATCCCAGATGCTCCGATACGCCAGCGGTGGCTTGCCAACGCCCCTCCTGGGCGGAAAGCTTTACGTGCTCCGGGCGAATCCCGATGGTGCTGGCGTTCAGTTTCTCGGCTTCCGCGCCGTTGATGAAGTTCATCTTTGGCGAGCCGATAAAGCCCGCGACAAACAGATTGCGCGGGCTGTGGTAGAGCTCCAGCGGTGACCCGACCTGTTCTATGCGCCCCGCGTGCAGTACCACGATCTTGTCGGCCATGGTCATCGCCTCGACCTGGTCGTGCGTCACGTAGATCATCGTGGTAGAGAGATTTTGGTGCAGCTCCGATATTTCCAGACGCATGTTGACACGTAGTGCCGCGTCGAGATTGGAGAGGGGCTCGTCGAAAAGAAACGCCTTCGGCTGGCGAACGATGGCGCGTCCAATTGCGACGCGCTGGCGCTGTCCGCCGGAAAGCTGTCCCGGCCGGCGATCGAGATAGTCGGTGAGGTTGAGAACCTTGGCGGCGTTCTCGACTTTGGCTTCGATTTCGGCCGCGTCAATTCCCGCCATTTTCAGGGGAAAGGCGATGTTTTTTCGCACCGACATGTGCGGATAGAGGGCGTAGGACTGAAACACCATGGCGAGGCCGCGTTTGGCCGGTCGTATATCGGTGGCATCCTGACCGTCGATCAGGATCTTTCCCGAGGAGACATCCTCCAGCCCGGCGATCAGTCGCAGCAGCGTCGATTTCCCGCAGCCTGACGGACCTACGAAGACCACGAATTCGCCGTCGTTGATCTCCAGGTTCAGGGGCGGGATGACCTGCACATCGCCGAAATTCTTGGTGACTTCTTCGAGTGTGATGTTGCCCATGTTTCAGTCCTATTTGACGGCGCCGAAGGTCAGCCCGCGAACCAGCTGTTTCTGGCTGAACCAACCCAGTACCAGAATCGGTGCGATGGCCATGGTCGATGCGGCGGAAAGCTTGGCGTAGAACAGCCCCTCGGGACTGGAATAGCTGGCGATGAATGCGGTCAACGGTGCTGCCTTGGCCGCGGTGAGATTCAGGGTCCAGAACGCCTCGTTCCACGCCAGGATGACGTTGAGCAACAGGGTGGACGCGATTCCCGGTACCGCCATGGGCGTCAGTATGCGCACCACCTCTTCCCACAAGGTGGCGCCGTCCATGCGCGCCGCCTCCAATATCTCACCGGGAATCTCTTTGAAGTAGGTGTAGAGCATCCAGATGATGATGGGCAGGTTGATCAACGTGAGCACGATCACGAGGCCGATACGGGTATCGAGCAAGCCGGTATCGCGAAACAGGAGGTAGATGGGAATCAGCACCCCGACCGGTGGCAGCATCTTGGTCGACAGCATCCACATCAGCACGTCTTTGGTCCGCTTGCCGGGCACGAACGCCATGGACCAGGCGGCAGGAATGGCGATGGCGAGTCCAATGAGCGTCGAGCCGAACGAAATCACCACCGAATTCCAGAAGTGGAGGAAATAGTTGGAACGCTCCTGCACTTCCGTGTAGTTTTCCAACGTCCAGTCGAAGTTGAGAAACAGAGGCGGGGAGGCGATGGCCTGCGCTTCGGTCTTGAAGCTGGTCAGGATGGTCCAGAGTATCGGGAAGAATATCGTCAGCCCGACGAACCAGGCCAGCAATGTGAAGAAGATTTTGCGCCGGTTGGCGGTGGTAAGCGACATCGCTTAGGCCTCCAGGTTCTTGCCGATCATGCGCATCAGGAAGACGGCGACGATGTTGGCGAGTACGACTGCGACGATGCCGCCGGCAGAACCTCCACCGACATCGAATTGCAGGAGCGATTGGGCGTAGACCAGGTAGGTGATGTTGGTCGAGGCGTAGCCGGGCCCGCCGTTGGTGGTAACCAGGATCTCGGCGAAGACAGAGAGCAGGAATATGGTCTGAATCAGGATGACCACCGTGATGGCGCGTGCCATGTGCGGCAGCACGATGAAGATGAACCGGTTCAGTGCACCCGCGCCGTCCATCTCGGCGGCTTCCACCTGCTCGGGGTCCAGCGATTGCAAGGCGGTGAACAGAATGAGTGTGGCAAAAGGCAACCACTGCCACGCTACCATCAGGATGACCGATGCCAGCGGTGCATGGGCGAGAAAGTCGAACGGTTCCATACCCAACGCTTTGGCGGCGTGGGCGAACAGCCCGTTGACCGGATTCATGAACATGTTCTTCCACACCAGCGCTGAGACGGTGGGCATGACGAAGAAGGGCGCGATCACGAGAACGCGCACGATGCCCTGGCCCCACATCGGCTGATCAAGCAGCAGGGCGAGACCGATGCCGCCCACTATGGTGATGGCGAGCACACCACCCACCAGCAGCAGCGTATTGCCGAGTGCGGTAAAGAACGCGGGGTCGGTCAGGAAGAACTCGTAGTTGTCGAGACCGATCCACTCCTCCATCCCCGGCATCAGCAGGTTGTAGTTGAGGAAGGAGAAGTAGATGGTCATCGAAAGCGGCACGATCATCCACCCCAGCAACAACAACACTGACGGGGAGATCATGAAACGCGCGGCGATGCGTGACTGGTCGGTAGCCATGGATTTTTCCTAGGCGGCGCTCGACGAGTATGGAAAAAGGGGGCCGGTTCACAATGTTCCGGCCCCAAATCTCGAGGAGGAGTTACTTGTAGTAACCGGCCTTCTTCATGGTGCGCTCCGTCAATGATTGGGCATTTTGCAATGCACGATCCGCGGAGATATTCCCGGCCAATGCGGCTGAGAACTGCTGCCCGACGGCAGTACCGATGCCCTGGAACTCGGGAATGGCGACGAACTGCACCCCCACGTAGGGCACGGGATCGACCGTGGGATGGTTGGGATCCGCCGAATTGATGCTGTCCAGGGTCATCTGGGCGAATGGCGCCGCCTTCAGATAAGCCGGATTCTTATACAGCGAAGTGCGCGTCCCCGGCGGAACGTTGGCCCAACCCTCTTTTGAGGCGACGACGTTCAGATAGTCCTTGGACGTGGCCCAGGCGATGAACTCCTTGGCAGCGTCCACCTTCTTGGAGCCGGCGGGGATCGCCAGCGTCCAGGCCCACAGCCAGTTGCCGCGCTTGCCCAGCCCGTTGTCCGGCGCCAGCGCAAAGCCCACCTTGTCCGCAACCGTAGAATCCTTGGGGTTGGTGACGAAGGAAGCCGCGACGGTGGCGTCGATCCACATGCCGCACTTGCCCGACTGGAACAGCGCCAGATTTTCATTGAAACCGTTGGAAGAGGCTCCCGGCGGTCCGGCATCTTTCATCAGGTCCAGATAGAAGGTTAGGGTCTTCTTCCAGGCAGCACCGTCGAACTGCGGCCGCCATTTCATATCGAACCATTTCGCTCCAAAGGAGTTGGCCGTGGCGGTGAGAAAGGCCATGTTTTCGCCCCAGCCCGCTTTGCCGCGCAGACAAATACCGTAAATCTCCTGGTCTTTATTGGTGATTTTACGGGCGGCGTCAGCGATGAAGGTCCAGGTTGGGGCCTTGGGCATGGTGAGGCCGGCTTTTTGGAACAGGTCTTTGCGGTACATGACCATGGAGCTTTCGCCGTAGAAGGGTGCGGCGTAGAGCTTGCCGTCAACCGTAAGACCGCCGCGGATTGCCGGTAGCAGGTCGTTGACGTCGTAGCTTGCGTCGAAGGTCAGGGGCACAAGCCAATGCTGTTTCGCCCAGATCGGAACCTCGTAGGTACCGATGGTCATGATGTCGTACTGACCGCCTTTGGTGGCGATGTCAGTGGTGACGCGCTGGCGCAGCACGTTCTCTTCCAGCGTCACCCAATTAAGCTTGATGTCCGGGTGTTTCGCGGTGAAATCACCGTCCAGCTTCTGCATGCGGATCATGTCGCCGTTGTTGACCGTGGCGATGGTGAGCGTGGTTTGTGCGGATACGCTGGCGGCGGCTAAGGTTGCCGATACCACAACGGTACAGCCCAAAGCTACGGATAGCTTCATGACTCTCTCCTCCTCAGAAAATGTCGTGCGTCAGGTTGGAATCGTTTTGCCCGACTGCAGTGGTACGACAAAGCCTAGTTACGCCGCGAGGGAGATTCCTATACCAACCAAGCGAATATCTATACTATTTTTACCTCATGTGTGGTTGCGTGTGAAAAAACCGCGCTCATGGTTTAGATATTGTGATTGAGGGCAGTAGCGGGAGTGTTGCGCCGCAGCAGTTCAGGAAACCGCAGGGACAGCCCCGATGATCCGGTCGCCGGGAAGAAGATGTGTGCAGGGAACGCGGCAAGGCTACCCTTTCTATATGAACTGGCTTCGAGTCCAAAAGGAAAAACTGGCATTGCTTGCGGTTTTCGGATCGGGGAGAGTCGTGATATGACCTGGGAAGACGCTGACAGAACCCGAGTTGAGTTCGAATATGTCGACCCGACATCGGGTGCAATCATCTATCTTGAGCACGGCTATCCCGATCCTCTCGTGCGCTGGCATATCCACAACGAGTACGAGTTGCACTATATCGTCGCGTCCTCGGGAAAGGTCTTCGTGGGCGACTACATCGGCCAGTTCCATCCGGGCAACCTGATTCTCACCGGGCCGCGTCTGCCGCACAACTGGATCAGCAACTCCGATGCTGTAGCGCAGTACGAGCTGCGGGATATGGTCGTGCAATTTGAGCATGAGGCAATCGAAGGCGCTGCCGAGCTGATGCCCGAATTTCGGGCACTGATGCCGCTGCTCGAATCGGCGCGTTGCGGCATTGAGTTTTTTGGCATGCAGCGCAGCGCCGATCACTACATGCGTGCCATCCGCGATTCATCCGGACCCAAGAGATTGGGCTACTTTTGTCAGTTCATGCACGAGTTGGCCGCTTGCCGGAGGCGAAAAGTCCTGTCTTCCATGCCGTTTGAACCCAAGGTCGACGCCGATGGACTGAATCATGTGAACACGGTACTTAACTATGTGGTGAACCATTACCAGGAGAAGATCACCTTGAATCAGATGGCGGACATGGTGGGAATGAACGCGAGCTATTTTTCGCGGTTTTTCAGGAGATCCACCGGTCACACGTTCAACGATTTTCTCACTCAGATACGGGTCAGTAAGGCCTGCGAGTTGCTTGCAACCAGTACTCACCAGATCACCAACATTTGCTACGAAGTGGGGTACAACAATGTGGCGAACTTCAATCGTCGGTTTTTGGAACGCAAAAAGGTGACGCCACGTGAATACCGCCAACAAGCCAGGCAACGGCTGACACGCGAGGGGGCTATGCTGTCTGAGCCGGTTTGACCGGCGCGTCAGGCGGTTTCCAGAAAGCGTTGCAGGGCCGCGGCGGCAACGGCTTCGTCATCGTCTTCGCTGCCGCCTGCAATACCGATGGCGCCGACCCTCTGATCGTTCAGCGTGACGCAGAGCCCTCCGCCGATCATGGCGACGCGCGGATGTTGGGAGAGTCCAGTGGCCAGATGGGGGTGATCGGCAAGTCGCTGTCTCCATGCCGAGGTCGGCCGGCCGTAGCTGATGGCGGTAAACGCCTTCTTCTCGGAAAACTCGCGTGCCGGCAACGGTGCACCGTCCATGCGTTGATAGACCAGCACGTTGCCAGTCGCATCCACCACGGTGACGTGTATCCGCATCCCGCGCGCTTCGGCTGCGGCGATGGCGGCGTCGGCGAGTTCACGCGCGCCCGCCGAGGACAAGGTGACGTTTGTGATCAATCGCCCGCTCATTCGAATGGAAGTCCCACGTAGTTTTCGGCCAGGCTGGTGAGTGCCGCCCTGGACGAGAACAGGTATTCCAGCTCAGCGCGCTGGATGCGCCGGTCGAACGGGCTGTCATCGGGGAAGCGGTGCAGCAGCATGGTCATCCACCACGAGAAGCGTTCCGCTTTCCAAATGCGGCGCAGCGCTTTGGCCGAGTAATCGTTCAGCCCCGTTTCGCTGTTGCGTTTGTAGTAGTCGATGAATCCGCGCGAGAGAAAGTAGATGTCCGACGCGGCGAGGTTGAGCCCCTTGGCGCCGGTGGGCGGCACGATGTGGGCGGCGTCACCGGCCAGGAACAGGCGCCCGTAGCGTAGCGGCTCGGCGACGAAACTGCGTAGCGGGGCGATACTCTTCTCCAGCGAGGGGCCGGTGACCAGCGACGCAGCGGCATCCGCGGGCAGGCGCTGTTTGAGCTCTTCCCAGAAGCGCTCGTCGGACCAGTCGTTGACGTCTTCGTCCGAATAGCATTGCAGGTAATAACGGCTGCGCGTGGTGGAGCGCTGCGAGCACAGCGCGAAGCCGCGCTGATGATTGATGTAGATCAGCTCGTGCGAGACCGGCGGCGTGTCCGAGAGCAGCCCCAGCCAGCCGAAGGGGTAGACGCGCTCGAAAGTCTTGAGCACATCGGCCGGGATGAGGCTGCGGCTGACGCCGTGGAAACCGTCGCAACCGGCGACGAAGTCGCAGTCGATACGCTGCTGCTGCCCGTCCTTATGGAAGGTGACGTAGGGTGCATCGCCGTCCACGTCGTGGGGCATGACGTCCTCGGCCTCGGTGATGACGATACCGCCCATGGCGTCGCGCGCCGCGAACAAGTCGTACGTCACCTCGGTCTGTCCGTAGACCATGACCGACGCGCCACCGGTCAATCCGGTGAGATCGATGCGGTGGCGGCGGTCTTCGAATGCGATGTCGAAGCCGGTATGGACCAGACCTTCGCGGTCCATACGCTGGGCGACCTCGGCTTCGCGCATCAGGTCGACGAATCCCTGCTCCAGTACGCCGGCGCGGATACGTCCCAGCACGTATTCGCGGCTGCGCCGCTCCAGCACGACGGTTTCGATGCCCTGCCGGTGCAGCAGTTGCGAGAGCAGCAAGCCGGAGGGTCCGGCACCGATGATGACGACCTGTGTTTTCATGAAACAGCCTTGATTGCAGCGCCGCGACTACGACGCGTTTTCCAGGACCAGCAACCCCGCCGCCGTGTTGGAAATGGGGATGTGGTAGTTGCGGTGAATTTCGGACACGTTACCGGTCAGCGCGCCGCGCATGGCCAGCCAGAGGATGAACTCCGCGCCCTGTGCGCCGGCAAGACGCACCAGGTCGTGTATCGAGTAGTCGGTCAGGCTCTCCGGCTCGTTGACGATCTTGTTCATGCACTCCAGATCGAACTCCTTGTTGATGAAGCCGGCGCGTTCGCCGTCGAGCTGATGCGACAGTCCGCCGGTGCCCAGCACCACCACCTTCAGGTCTTCATCGAATGCCTCGACCGCGCGTCCGATGGTCTGACCGAACCGGTAACAACGCGAAGGGGAGGGCAGCGGGTGCTGCACGGTGTTGATGCAGATGGGGATGGTCTTGATGGGCGCGCTGGCGTAGTCCGGCCACAGCAGTTGCATGGGCACGCAGAAGCCGTGATCGACGGCCATCTCCTGGCAGGTGACCACGTCGAACTCGTTCTCCACGAGATGCTCAATGATGTGCCAGGAGAGTTCGGGAATGCCCGGAAACGGCGGGATGGTGGGAATGCCCCAACCTTCGTCGCGGTTCTGGTACTCGAAGGCGGCGCCCACCGCGAACGTGGGCTGCTTGTCGAGGAAGAAGTTCAGGCCGTGGTCGTTGTAGAAGACGATGGCCACGTCCGGTTTGTTTTGATTCAGCCACTCGCGAGCCGGCGGGTAGCCGTCGAAAAACGGTTTCCAATAGGGATCGTCGAACATCTCTTTGGCAATGGCGTTGCCGATGGCGGGGATGTGCGACGAGGTGACTCCACCGATGATCTTGGCCATGGTTATTCTCCCGCTCTCTTCAGCATCTCTTTGAAGGCATCAACGCTCATGCCGGTCTGTTGTGCGCCCACGTCCTGGACGTTGAGCCCGAAGATGCCGGCGAACTTGGCCAAGTAATAGATGTTGCCCCCGGCGGCGATCATGTCGAGTACGTTGCGGTTGCGAATGGCATCGCGCTGCGCATCGTTGAGGCCGTATTTGCGGCAATAGGCGTCTTCGTCGGCGAGAAATTCTTCGCGATTCCGGGCCTCGTTGAACGAGTAGCACATCTTGTTGAGCGCGTAGCCCTTCATGGCCTGTTTGCCATCAAAGAAGATGGTGCCCGGTATCGGCGGTTTCGAGTATGTCGTTGTCATGATTGTTACCCCTCCTTCCAGTCGTTGGTAATTGAAGCCTGCCCCCCACAGAGCAACTTCAGGGTTGAGGCCAGTACAGCCTCATCGGGTTGTCGACCAGCAGCGCCTTTTGATGCGCGGCGTCGGTCGCAATCCTCGGGATGACGTCCACCAGCTGACCGTCGTCCGGCATGTGCGATTTCATGTTGGGGTGCGGCCAGTCGGTGCCCCACAGCACGCGATCGGGAAACCGTTCCACCAGCGCTTTGGCGAACGGCACCACGTCGGCATAGTCGGGGCCGGTTGCGGTCAGCCGCTCCGGGCAGCTCACCTTGGTCCAGATGTTGTTGTGTTCGGCCAGCAACGCAATGAAGCGTTGGAAATCGGGATGGTCGACGCCTTTGGTGACGTCGGGTCGGCCCATGTGGTCGACTACGATGACGGTGGGCAGTTGCAGCAGGAACGGTGTCAACTCCTCCAGATCCTGCGCCTCGAAATAGACCACGATGTGCCACCCCAGCGCGGCAATCTTGTGCGCAATCGCGAGGAAGGTCTCTTTGGGCGTCGCATCCACCAGGCGCTTGACGAAGTTGAAGCGCACCGCGCGCACGCCGGCATCGTGCATGGCGCTCAACTCGGCTGAGCTGATGTCGGGGCGTATCACTGCCACGCCGCGCGCCCGTTCGCCGGCGCTTTGCAACGCATCCAGCAGTGCCGCGTTGTCGCGCCCGTGGCACGAGGCCTGGACGATGACGTTGCGCTCGAAACCGAGGAAATCGCGCAGCCCGAACAGCTTCTCTTTGGGTGCATCGCACGGTGTGTACTTGCGCTCGGGTGCGTAGGGGAAACGCGTCGCGGGGCCGAAGACGTGGCAATGGGCGTCCACTGCGCCCGGCGGCGGAACGAACGCCGGCTTCGACGGGCTGGGATGAAACGGCAGGTAATCGGCGTCCATCGTGTGCGATCTCGCTTCAAGGTTGCTCGTGGGCGAACACGGTGCCGTCGAACAGCTTGCGCGCCGTGCGCATTACCGCTGCGCTGGCGACGGTGCCGGCTGAATCCAGCTCGACCAGAATCGACGTCGCGCCGCTGGGGTGTTCGATATGCAGTTCTTTTGAATTGCCTTCCGGGATCCGTGCCAGCGCCGCGGCGGGTGAGCCGGGCAGCGTGCACGCCGTGGCAACGCTCACCGCACCCAGCACGCCGATGGAGGCGTGGCAGCGGTGCGGGATGAAGGTGCGCGTACTGATGGCGCCGCCGGCGCGCGGGGCGCTCACCAGGGTCATCTTCGGAACGCTCTTCTCGCGCACGTCGCCCAGGTTCATCAGCGGCCCTACCTGCAGGCGGATGGATTCCAGTTTGGCCTTGAGTTCGCTGTCGGCATCCAGCTCTTCGCGGCTCTCGTCACCCTGGATGCCCAGGTCGGCCGCGCGCATGACCACCACCGGCATGCCGTTGTCGATGCAGGTGACTTCCACGCCGTCGATGACGTCAACCGCATTGCCAGTCGGCAGCAGCGCACCGCAGCTGGAACCGGCGGTGTCCTTGAACACGATGGGGATGGGCGCGGCGCCGCCGGGGACCCCGTCGATGTGCGTCTCGCCGGCGTAGGTGACCACGCCACCCGGCGTGCGCACCCGAGCGACGGCGATCTGGCCGGTGTTTTCCATATAGATGGCGACCGGGGTTTCGCCGTCCTGCGCCGGCACCAGACCGCGTTCGATGGCGAACGGGGCGATGCCCGCCAGGATGTTGCCGCAGTTCTGCGCGTCGGTGACGATGGCCTGATCGACGAACACCTGCAGGAACAGGTAGTCGACGTCGACACCTTCGCGTTCCGAACGCTTCACTACGGCGACCTTGGACGTGAGCGGGTCGGCGCCGCCCATGCCGTCGATCTGGCGCGCATCGGGCGAGCCCAGCACGCTCAGCAGGAACGCATCGCGCTCGGCGCTGTCCTGCGGCAGATCGGCGGCGAGGAAGTAGCCGCCCTTTGAGGTTCCGCCGCGCATCCACATACAGGGTGTCGATTGAAGCATCATGGCGTTAGATATACTTCAGACCTTTTTCGGCCAGCCGCCCGCGCATGTCGTAGATATCGAGACCCAACTCGCCGGCCGCCAGCCGTGCGCGCTTTTCCTCTTCCTTGGCCACGCGCTCGCGCGCCTTCTTCAATACGTCGGCCGCCTCTTCGCGGCGCACCACGCACACGCCGTCGTCGTCGGCGATGATCACGTCACCGGGATTGACCAACGCGCCGGCGCAGACCACGGGGATGTTCACCGAGCCCAGGGTCTCCTTCACCGTGCCTTGCGCGAAAACCGCCTTGGACCAGACCGGAAACCCCATCTCGGTAAGATCGCGTATGTCACGCACTCCCGCGTCAATCACCAGGCCGACGCCACCGCGCGCTTGCATGGAGGTGGCGAGCAGGTCGCCGAAGTAGCCGGCATCGCTGGGGGAGGTGGGCGCCAGCACCAGGATGTCGCCCGCGTGCACCTGCTCGATGGCCACGTGCACCATCCAGTTGTCCGCCGGCGGGGCGGAGATGGTGACCGCCGAAGCGCCGACACGCGCGCCGCCGTAAATGGGGCGCATGTAGGCCGCGAGCAGTCCCTTGCGGCCCTGGGCTTCGTGGACCGTCGCTACGCCGCATTCGCCCAGACCGGCTACCACCTCGGGATCGGCCCGTTCGATGTGCTGGACGACCACGTTCATCACAACTCGTCCACGGTGCGCGGGTAGATCGATTGGAAGCCCTCGGCGTAGCGCGCGGGGCGTCCGCCCGCCTGCCCGCCGGAGTTGCGGCGGAAGTGGTTGCCGCGGTTCTGCGCCAGGTTGGTGTAGTAGTCCCACAGGTGTTCCTGACCCTGCATGCACTCGATGGCTGCGCGCTTCTGGTCCCACACTTCGGTGATGTCCAGGAACACGTCGGGTTTCCAACCCATCTGCTCTGTCTGGTGGGGTTCGAACAGGTAGAGCTGCGGCGCGCCCAACACCTTCTCACCGGGATTGTGGCCCCAGGCTTGGGCGATCATGCGGCACTCCATGGTCACCTTGGTGGCGTAGGAGTGGTCGGTGTTGTAGGGGTCGTAGAGCGAGTGGCTCATCATGAAGTTGGGCTGCACCTTGCGGATCAGATCCACCAGGCGAAATTTGGCCTCGCGATCCAGCTCCATCGGATAGTCGCCGACGTCGAAGAACTGAATGTCGTGGGCGTTGAGCGCCTGCGCGGCGGCCTCGGCTTCTTCGCGGCGCGCACGCTTTACCTGTTCGAGGGTGCAACCCTCCTGCTTCCACAGCTTGGCCGATTCGCCGCGCTCGCCATAGGAGAGGCAGGCGATGGTCACGTCGTAGCCGCGCTTCTGATGCAGCGCGATGGCGCCGCCTGCGCGCCACACAAAATCGGCTGCGTGGGCGCTGACTACCAAGGCGGTTTTACGGTCTGTCATGGCGTATTTCTCCTTGCCGCTCGGAAGCGGTTTCTGCGGGTTTTAGTATCCACCGTCTATTCGGGATTGCTATTCCAATTTCGCCCGTCCAGTATAAGAATTTGCTATAGACAAGATTTATTGCTTACTACTATGGTCGGTTTATGAATCGCGATATCCCCAATCTGCGCCACCTGCGGGTATTCCGCGAGGTGGCGCTCAGCAAGAGCATCAGCAAGGCGTCGCGCAACGCCTACCTGTCCCAGCCGGCCATCACCCAGGCCATCGCCAAGCTGGAATCGGCCGTGGGCGTGACGCTGTTCGAGCGCCGCAGCGACGGTATGTTCGCCACCGAGGCGGGCGTGCTGTTCCTGGACCGCGTGGAGCGGGCGCTGGGCTATCTGGAGAGCGGGGCCCGCGAGACCGCGCGCATGGGGCAGAAAAACGGCGCACGGCGTGCGACGCGTTTCGATCTGCTGCTCACCACCACCCAGCTGCGCGCCCTAGTGGCGGTTTCCAATGCGAAGAACTTCAGCCTCGCCGCGCGCACTATCGGCATCTCACAGCCGTCGCTGCACCGGGCGGCACGCGATCTGGAACGGCTGCTGGATATCCCCTTGTTCGACAAGACTAGCCACGGCATCGTGCTGACGCGGGTGGGTGAACTGCTGGCCCAACACGCCAAGCTGATGTTCGCCGAGCTGGAGCAGGGCTTTTCCGAGGTGGAGGAACTGCAAGGGACCGACACCGGCAGTATCGTCATCGGTTCCATGCCGCTGGCGCGCACCTTCATTCTGCCCACTGCCATCAACGCCTTGCTGCGCACCCACCCCGAGGTGCGCATCAGCGTGATTGACGGTCCTTACGTGGACTTGTTGCATGGCCTGCGCCACGGCGAGATCGATCTGCTGATCGGCGCCCTGCGCAATCCGGTGCCCGCCGACGATGTGGTGCAGGAGGCGCTGTTCGAAGACCCGCTGGCAGTGGTGGCGCGCACCGGTCACCCGCTGGCTGGCGGCGAGCCGGTCGCGATGTCTGAGCTCACCGCTTACCCCTGGGCAGTCCCGCGGCTCGGCACGCCAACCCGCGACCACTTCGAGGTGCTGATGCAGGGACTGGGGCCACTGCCTGCGCCGCCCATCGAGTCGAGCTCGCTGGTACTGGTTCGCGGCCTGCTGCTGGAGAGCGACCGGTTGACGCTGATCTCCACTCACCAGATTCGTCACGAGCAAGAGTTCGGGTTGCTGGCACCCGTGCCGGTGGATATGCCGCCGATACTGCGGCCCATCGGCCTCACCCTGCGCCGCGACTGGCGCCCGACGCCCACCCAGCGGCAGTTCCTCGGCTGTCTGCAGGAGGCGGGGCGCCAAGCCCACGCACGCTGACGGCCACCGTGGCACGGTATTCGAAATTTGAATAGCTATGGAAGGCATTCAATTGTCGACCACACTCATTGAATGCTAGGTTTTCCTTAGACCGTGTGCGAGAGGGCCGGCGATCGCCTGCGCCAACTGAAGACGGTTCCGGCCGTTCGTGGGAGCGATCCCTTACACGAGTCATACAGATGTCCAAACAGAGCACAATCGCATTCATTGGTTTCGGCGAGGCGGCCGCGGCATTCGTGGCCGGCTGGGGCAGCGAACGCGCGCGCCGGGTGCGGGCCTACGACATCAAGAGCGATCATCCTGCCGCCCTGGTGCGGGAGGGAAAACTGGCGGACTACCGCCAGGCGGGCGTCACTGGCTGCGACGACGTCGGCGCGGCGTTGGACGGTGCCGCACTGGTGTTCTCCACCGTCACGGCTGACCAGGCGCTGGCTGCGGCCCAAAGCGCCGTGGGGCGGATCGCCCCGGAGGCGCTGTACCTGGACTGCAATTCCTGCGCGCCCGGAACCAAACGCCAGGCGGCGGCGTTGATCAACGCCGCGGGCGGGCGTTACGTGGACGTCGCCGTCATGGCCCCCGTCCACCCGGCGCTGCATCGCACGCCGCTGCTCATCGCCGGCGCGGCGGCCGCGGATGCGCTGGCGGCATTGGATTCGCTGGAGATGAACGCCAAGCCGGTGGCAGGCGAGGTGGGTGCCGCCTCCTCCATCAAGATGATCCGCAGCGTCATGATCAAGGGGCTGGAAGCGCTGGTGGCCGAGTGCGTGCTGGCCGGACGCCGGGCGGGAGTGGATGCCACCGTGCTCGAAACCCTGGAGGCGAGCTTTCCCGGGTTCGATTGGGGAAAGCGCGCCGCCTACATGCTGGAGCGCGTCATGACCCACGGGGTGCGCCGCGCCGCGGAGATGCGCGAAGTGGCGCTGACCGTCGAACAGCTGGGGTTGGAGGCCGACATGGCGAGCGCCACCGTGCAGTGGCAGCAGCGCATCGGCGATCTCAGGCTCGCGGCGGCGGGTGACGACTACCGGCAGCTTGCCGACCACATCAATACGGCCCTGGATGCAGCCGGGCAGCGGGAGAGCGATAGCGATGCAGCCAAGTGACGACTACCACGATATCCCCGGCACCTACGTGTTCGACGCCGAGCAGTCGCGCAGGGGCTATCACCTGAACATGTTCTGCATGTCGCTGCGCGATGCTGACAACCGTACAGCGTTCAAAGCGGATGAGGCGGCCTATCTCGACCGCTTTCCCATGAACGCCGAGCAGCGCGAAGCGGTATTGAAGCGGCAGTGGAACGAGATGCTGCGCCTGGGCGGCAACATCTATTACACCGCCAAGCTGGCAGCCACGGATGGCATTACGTTCCAGGATCTCGCAGCCATCATGACCGGCGTCAGCCGCGACGAATACCGGCAGATGATGGTCAACGGCGGCCGGCCCATCGAAGGCAACCGCAGCAAATCGGAGTGGAAGCATGGCTAGGGCTAAGATCGTCGCCGGCGTAGCGACTTCACACGTGCCCGCCATCGGCGTGGCCATCGATCAGGGAAATACCGGCGATGCCTACTGGGCGCCGCTGTTCCAGGGTTTCGAGAAATCCAAGCAGTGGATGGCCGACCTCAAGCCCGACGTGGCTATCGTCGTCTACAACGACCATGCCACCGCCTTTTCCCTGGAGGTGATACCCACCTTCGCGTTGGGCTGTGCGGCCGAGTTCCCCATCGCCGACGAGGGCTGGGGGCCGCGTCCGGTACCGCCGGTGCAGGGGCATCCGGAACTGGCCTGGCATATCGCCCAGTCGGTGATCCTGGACGAGTTCGACCTCACCATCGTCAACAAGATGGAGGTGGATCACGGCCTTACCGTGCCGCTGTCGCTGCTGTTCGGTCAGCCGCAGGCGTGGCCCTGTCCGGTGATTCCGCTGGCCGTGAACGTGGTGCAGTATCCGCCGCCTACCGGCAACCGCTGTTTCAATCTCGGCCGGGCGATCCGCAAGGCGGTGGCCTCTTTCGATCGCGATCTGCGCGTGGTGGTGTTCGGCACCGGCGGCATGTCGCACCAGCTGCAAGCCGAACGCGCCGGCTTGATCAACCCCGAGTTCGACAACCGCTTTCTCGACGACCTGGTCAACGATCCGCAGGCCACGGCGCGCATTCCCCACGTGGAGTATCTGCGCGAGGCCGGCTCCGAGGGTATCGAACTGGTTATGTGGCTGGTGATGCGCGGTGCACTGGACGACGAGGTGGTGCAGGTCCATCGCCACTACCACGTCCCGGCGTCCAACACGGCGGTGGGACACCTGGTACTGGAAAACAAGCGTTAAGAGAGGAAAGCCATGAACGTATGCGTTGCAGGCGCCGCCGGCGCCTTCGGAACCAAACACCTGGATGCGCTGGCCGCCATCGCAGACGTGCGGGTGACCTCCGTGGTGGGGCACGATGCCGACTCCGTCCGGGCTGTGGCCGAAAAACGCAGCATCGGACACTGGGCCACCGATTTGGCCGAGAGCTTGGCGCGCGACGACGTGGAAGCGGTGATCCTGGCGACGCCCACCCAGTTGCACGCCCCCCAGGCCATTCAGTGCCTACAGGCCGGCAAGCACGTGATGGTGGAGATCCCCATGGCGGACAACCTGGCCGATGCCGAGCGCCTGGTCCAGGTTCAGAAAGAGACCGGGCTGGTGGCCATGGCCGGTCACACGCGGCGTTTCAATCCCAGCCATCAGTGGATTCACAACCGCATCCAGGCGGGCGAGCTGAAGATCCAGCAGATGGACGTGCAGACCTATTTCTTCCGCCGCAGCAATCTGAACGCGCTGGGTCAGCCGCGCAGCTGGACCGATCACCTGCTGTGGCACCACGCCTGCCACACGGTGGACCTGTTCCAGTACCAGACCGGCGAGACCGCCTCGCAGGTGCAGGGGATGCAAGGCCCTATGCACCCGGAACTGGGCATCGCCATGGACATGAGCATCGGCATGAAAGTGCCGTCGGGCGCCCTCTGCACCCTGTCGCTGTCGTTCAACAACAACGGCCCGCTGGGCACGTTCTTCCGCTACATCTGCGACAACGGCACTTACATTGCCCGCTACGACGATCTGGTGGACGGTTACGAAAAGCCCGTGGACCTGAGCGGCGTGGCGGTCTCCAACAACGGCATCGAACTGCAGGATCGCGAGTTTTTCGCCGCCATCCGCGAAGGGCGCGAACCCAACGCCAGCGTGGCGCAATGTTTACCGGCGATGCAGACGCTCGATCGCATCGAGCAGTGTTTCGCGTAGGCGCTGCGGCAAAGCGGATCTGAATCGTGCAGACACGCCAACTCGGACCCTTCTCAGTGTCCGCCCTGGGCCTGGGGTGCATGAACCTGTCGCACGCCTACGGCACGCCGCCCGATGCCGACAGCGCCGTGCGGCTGCTCAACGAGGCATTGGATCTCGGCTACACGCATCTCGATACGGCCGCGCTCTACGGCTTCGGTGCCAACGAGACGTTGCTGGGCAATGCGGTCATGCACCGGCGCAACGAATTCACGCTGGCCAGCAAGTGCGGCATGTTCAAAAACGAGGCCGGCGTGCGCGAGATCGACGGGCGTCCCGAGGTGCTGAAAAAGACCTGCGAAGACAGCCTGCGGCGTCTGCGCACCGAGGTCATCGACCTCTACTACCTGCACCGCTGGGACAAGCGCATTCCCATCGAAGAGAGCGTCGGCGCGCTTTCAGAACTGGTGGCCGAAGGCAAGGTGCGCTGCATCGGACTTTCCGAAGTGTCGGCCGACACGTTGCGCAAGGCCCACGCGGTGCACCCCGTTACCGCGTTGCAGACCGAGTATTCGCTGTGGACCCGCAACCCCGAGATCGCGGTATTGCAGGCGTGCCGCGACCTGGGGATCGCCTTCGTCGCCTTCAGTCCGCTGGCGCGCGCCTTCCTGACCGGGGTGCTGACCGACGTGGATACGTTGGAGTCTAAAGACATCCGGCGCGGCATGCCGCGTTTTGCGCCGGACAACTACGCCGCCAATCTGCGCCTGCTGGAAGCGTACGCGCTGGTCGCGCGCGAGAACGGCTGCACCCCGGCGCAATTGGCGCTGGCCTGGCTGCTGGCCAAGGGCGACGACATCATTCCCATACCCGGCACGACCAATCGGGATCACCTGAAAGAAAACCTTGCCGCGGCCCAGGTGCAGCTCAGTCCGCAAACGGTTGCGCGGCTGGATGCGCTGATCAATCAGTACACGGTGCGCGGTGCACGCTACAACAGCGCAACGCAGTTGGAGATCGATACCGAGGAGTTTTCCTGACCCCCTTCCAATGTCGCGAGTCGCGTTCTGCTCGCGCGTTTTGCACTCGTACCAGTTAGGGGCTGGCGCAAAATCAGCCCGGCGGGTTGTCGATTCGGATCGTCACCGATCGACTAGTCTGTAAATCACCCCTCGCCACAGGAGATGTGCCATGCCCACCGGCACCGTCCGTCTGCACCGCGTGCTGCGTGCCCAGCCCGAAAAAGTCTACCGCGCCTTCGTCGATCCCGAGGCCCTTGCCCGCTGGATACCGCCCAACGGTTTTACCTGCCGCGTCGATGCGCTGGACGCCAAGGTGGGCGGCACCTTCCGCATGGCGTTCCGCAACTTCAGTTCCGGAAAGAGCCATGCGTTCGGCGGCCGCTACCTGGAGATCGTTCCCGGCGAGCGACTGCGCTACACGGATCAATTCGATGACGCCAACCTGCCCGGCGAAATGGTGACCACGGTGGACCTGCGGGCGGTCGCTTGCGGCACCGAGCTCAACGTGGTGCAGGAGGGTATCCCCGAAGCGATCCCCACGGCGATGTGTTACCTGGGCTGGCAGGAGTCGCTGGAACACCTGGCGCGGTTGGTTGAGCCTGAGATCCCCGACTGAATCCACGGTGGACGGGTGGGGCTGCCATGAGCGGTACCATTGCCGTTACCGAGGGCAACCTGATCGGACTGCATTCGATGGGGTAGTGCGCGGTACGACGGCATGCCCGTCGATCTGTCGTCCACGCGCGTGAATCGTGATTTCCCCGTGGGTACAGTGACTTATCAACCGGTTCGCGGCCGAACACCGGCGTGTGGGGCGTCGGTGGAGTCCGTTCAAGGGCGCGTCGTCCCGCCGCCCTGTCAAGTGAGCTCGTTTGTTATTTGTTGACGCGCTGATTTATATTTCTCCCGCTTAAAGCAATATAAAATGTCCGGGTTTGGTCTCGATGCTCTTTGAGGGGCATGGGCACCCGGCGAATGGGCCCCGAACCACTAACGGACCCACAGCTTTGGTCGTGGTCAGCGGGGGACTTGCAGTCATTTTCATTCCCTTCAGGTCGGACACTACACGCAGGACGCATCGTGCCGTCCTGTGTCTGGGCGCGCTCTGTATCGCCCCGGCCCTTGCCGCCGCTGAAGGGGATCTCGTCGGGGATTCGGGAACCGATCTCTATTTCGGCGAGTTGCCCGTGGTGTTGTCCGCGTCACGGCTGGCGCAGCCCATCTTTGATGCCCCCGCGTCCGTATCCATAATCGACAGGGAGATGATCGAGGCTTCCGGCGCGCGGGAGCTTGCCGATCTGTTTCGACTGGTTCCCGGCACCGTGGTCGCGCACGTCGACGGACACCGCCGGGCGGTGGGTTACCATGGGCTG
>JBNKCG010000053.1:0-55978 GCA_050287605.1 Gammaproteobacteria bacterium
GTTGTGAAACGCTATTTGGCGAACCCGAGGGCGACGAGGTAGCCGATCAGGTAGGTAGTGATCCCGCCCAAGGTGTTGCCGGCCGTGGCGACCGCGATCAAGACCCAGGACGATTCGTGCCGCTCAAGAACTAGCGCCCCGAGTGCAATCTCGGAACCGCCCGGGAACAGCGTGGCGGAAACGAAGGCGCTGAGAAACAGCGCCCCCAGGGAAACGGGTGAATCCATCACACCTCACAAAGAAAACGGGCGCCCGAGGGCGCCCGTTCAAAGCTTCAATACAACAGATAGCTCTTACCAAGTCACTTTGACGCCGACGTTGAAGGCGCTGGTGCCGTCCAGATTAGCAGGAGTTGCTACATCGGACGAATACGCGTCAAATCCTTCATGTATGTTCGCTTCCTGGTTCGCGGTCCAGTAGCTCACGAAGCCGGACGTGTTCTTGCTGAAGTCGTGCGCAACCTCAACCTCGGTGATCGCCGCGCCGTCGACGTTATTGTTGTCGGAACTCAGGGTGGTGTGACCGATCTTGAAGGTATTGGCACCGGCAGACAGGCTAGCGACAAGACCCAATGTCGTTTCACTGGAGGCGTTGTCCGAGTCCTCATAAGAAGCGCCGAAGTACAGGTTACCCATCGTGTAACTTACACCAAGGTTGGTGCGAGTCTTGTCGACACCCACATAACCGTCTGCATCGTATGCCACCTGACCCAAGCCAACGTGCAGACCACCGCCGTTGTAGACCAAGCGCCACACCGTTACGTCGAGATCGACATCTTCTGCGACATTAGTATTACCGCCATCCTTGCCGACGATCGCAATTGCACCGAACAGGCCGCCACTGGTGGGCGATTTCCACGCCAACACGTTACCCACGCGGGAACCCTGTTCGTAGAGGCTCGGACCCTGGCTGATGCCGAAGATGTCGATCTGGGCCACCATGTCGTCGAAGTTACCACTCGGGGTGCGGGGAGCAAATACGAAGGCGCCAGCGCCCTGGGTAACCCACAGAATGCGTGCGGTGCGGATATCCGCGACGGCGCTGCTGGTCGCAACACCAATTTCACCGGTAACTGCAGTATCGAGATCAACCTCGAGCTGGGCGATGAATTTGCCGGCCGAAGTGTCATCAACCGCCTGGAAGCCCAGACGGAAGTCCCGAGGCGCGACATCCCAGGTATGATCTTTTTGAATAACCAATTTAGCGCCGACCTGGCCGTAACTGCTGACGTCAACGGCCTGAGCGGAGAGCGGGGCAGCCAGGGCACCGGCCACGGCCAAAGCAAGAAGCTTCTTGTTCATTCGTTCCTCCCAAAGGAAAGTAGTGGTGTGTCTACTGCAAAACCAGACGCAGTGACTATAGGTAAGCCAATGCGGAAATGCAACACTCTTTTTGCGCCGTTTACAACAAACCTCGCCTAATGTTGTAACACTACAACAAAACGGGGCCACCCCACTCCTAAATCAATGTGACGGGGTTCACACATCAGCCGTTCAGCGTTCGTTTGCAGAACGGATCGAGCCCATTCGAATGAGCGCGATCCCCTTCGATAGTGGCCCGCTGTTGTTGCTTTCCTGCTACATCCAGCTACGTCCCGGCAAAGAGGAACAGTAACTCAAGGGAACGGGGGACTGGGATTACTCGGGCCTGCGGCGGCTCATCGATATATCTGCGGGGAGCAGATATCACTTCGCGAAGCGAACCTGAAGGGCGTCGGCAAGGATGGCCGGCGGTACCACTTGACTAGGTTCTCACCCCTCGACCTCAAGCCATTAAAAAACCCGCCACTGCGGGCGGGTCTTTTAATGGCTGGGGGACTAGGATTCGAACCTAGATTGACGGAGTCAGAGTCCGCTGTCCTGCCGTTAGACGATCCCCCAGGGATCGGGGCGCGTTTAACGCTTGGAGAACTGCGTGGCGCGGCGTGCCTTGTGCAGGCCGACCTTCTTGCGCTCCACTTCGCGGGCGTCGCGGGTGACGAATCCGGCCTGGCGCAGCGGTTTGCGCAGCGCTTCGTCGTAGGCCATCAGGGCGCGGGTGATGCCGTGACGAATGGCACCGGCCTGTCCGGTGTTACCGCCCCCGCAAACACTGACCTTGATATCGAACTTATCCACGGCTTCGGCCGTCTGTAGCGGCTGGCGCACCACCATGCGCGCGGTTTCACGGCCGAAATACTCATCCAACGGACGACCGTTGACGACGATCGCGCCGCTGCCGGGTCTGATGAACACACGCGCCGTCGAGCTTTTCCGGCGTCCGGTTCCGTAAAACTGCTGTTCTGCCATCTCTATAGTCTCTTTGTCACGATAGGCCGAGGAATTACAGCTCCAGCGGTTTGGGCTGCTGGGCCTGATGATTGTGGGTGGGACCGGCATATACTTTGAGTTTGCTGTACATGGCGCGTCCCAGCGGATTCTTGGGCAGCATCCCCTTGACGGCGGTCTCAATGGCGCGCTCTGGATGGCTGGCCAGCAGCTTCTCCAGGCTCACGGATTTGAGGTTGCCGATGTAGCCGGTATGCCGGTGATACATCTTGTCCTTCAGCTTGTTACCCGTCACGCGCACCTTCTCGGCATTGACCACGACGATGTAGTCGCCGGTATCCACGTGGGGGGTATATTCGGCCTTGTGCTTGCCGCGCAGGCGTCGGGCGATTTCAGTCGCCAGACGTCCCAAAGTCTTGTCCGTGGCGTCCACCACGAACCAGTCGCGCTTCACTTCAGCCGGTTTTGCACTCACCGTAGTCATTTGAGCCACGCTCCAACGGGCATTGCCAGAATCGAAAGACGGGGAAATATACAGAACAGGGGGTGAAGTTACAAGGGAAAAGAGGCGTGCCCGACATCCCCGGGGACTCCCAACCGCACTCCCACCTACCGCCACCGGACCAAAAAAAAAACGCGGCCAGTGTGAGGCCGCGCCAAAATCATCCAGGGAGGATGAGGGATTCGGGTCGACGGTTTGGCGCCCTGCGGCAATCCGAAAACCGTCGAGGAGGAGTACGAATCGTTCAGTTAATAAGAATATACTAATATTCCGTTTGTGTGTCAACCCACAAATCAAAGCGCGGTTACCGCTCCAAAAAAACGCGGGGACTCAGGGGAGAAACCGTTTACGCCCGCGGCATCGACGGAACCTTAGGGTCGCGCGGGCGCTGCGGCGCGGTGTTCAGATGCGCAGCCGCTGAACCACCCGGCCGCCGATCAGGTGCTCCTGGATGATCTCCTCGACGTCGCTCTCATCGATAAAGGTGTACCAGACGCCCTCCGGGTAGACCACCATCACCGGCCCCTCGGCGCAGCGGTCCAGGCAACCGGCGATGTTGATTCGCACCTGCCCCTTACCGTAGATGTCGAGCTCTTTGCAGCGTTTTTTGGCGTAGTCGCGCAACGCGCGGCTATTCATTTGGCTACAGCACTGCTTGCCGTCTTCACGCACGTTGGTACAGAAGAAGACGTGATGGCGGTAGTAGGACATGGCAAATTCCTGTGGCTCCGAGTGATCGCGGGCGGGCAGCAGCGACCCTATACGTCCACCCCGCGGCGCAGGTTCCGACCGTAGAAGATCTCCATCATTTCGCGCTGCAACTGGGCGCGAATCCGCTGCTGCTCGCGTGGCGAGAGATCATCCTGCTCGACGCCGAACAGGTAGTTGTCCAGGTCGAACTCCTTGAGGATCATCTTGGTGTGAAAGATGTGCTCCTGATAGACGTTGACGTCGATGGTCTGGTAGCGCTCGCGCGTCTTACGGTCGAGATAATTCTGGATGGAGTTGATCTTGTGATCGATAAACAGCTTCTTGCCGCGCACGTCGCGGGTAAAACCACGCACCCGATAGTCCATGGTGACGATATCCGACTCGAAGCTGTGGATCAGGTAATTCAGGGCCTTCAGCGGTGAAATGCGCCCGCAAGTGGAGACGTCGATATCGGCGCGGAAGGTGCTGACGCCCTCCTCCGGGTGATTCTCCGGGTAGGTGTGGACCGTCAGGTGGCTTTTGTCGAGGTGGCAGACCACGGCATCGGGCAGCGGTCCTGGCGATTCGGTGTTGGAGAGCTGTTCGGAGATGATGGGCTCTTCCGAGATCAGCATGGTGACGCTGGCACCTTGCGGATCGTAGTCCTGACGCGCCACGTTGAGGATGTTGGCGCCGATGATGTCCGAGACGTCGGTCAGTATCTGGGTCAAGCGCTCGGCGTTGTACACCTCATCGATGTACTCGATGTACTCCTGGTGCTGAGCCTGGGACTGCGCATAGCAGATATCGTAGATATTGAAGCTCAGGGTTTTGGTCAGATTATTGAAACCGTGGAGCTTCAATCGTGAAATCGGTCGTACCAATGCGCGCTCTCCCCCAGCAGGTCGGTGGGTCCCTCACGGGTCGAAGGGGCGCGTATTATGCGCCATTTCGGTTGAAAATCGCACTCCTGACGTGCTCCCAGTCGCGATCCCCGAATTGGCGGCGAATCACCAACGGCAGAGCGACGGACCCGGCGCCCAGCAGCCGGTCGTGGAAGGCGCGCAGATCGAACATCTCGTCAGCGGCCTCGGCCCGCCCGCGCAGGGCGGTGATCAGCGACCAGCCGACGGCATATCCCATGGGCGTGGTCGGCGCGCGGCTGTACCAGGCCAGATCGGCCAGCGCCTGCTCGCGGGGAAATCCCAGCACCCCCACCATGCGATCGGCGGCCTGTGCCAGGCTCACCCCGCGCACCTGGATCTCCACATCCAGCACCACGCGCAGCGCCCGCCACAACCGGTCGCGCAGCAGCAGGAAACGCTGCTCGGGACGAGCCAGAAAGCCCTGTTCCAGCATCATCTGCTCGCAATACAGCGCCCACCCCTCGTAGAGCGTGGCCGACGGGTTGAGCAGCCGCGGCAGGGCCCGTGCCGCCGGGTTGCGATTGGCCGTCACGAACTGCAGATGGTGACCCGGCCACGCCTCGTGCACGCAGGTGTGCTGGATGCCGAGGCGGCTGTGTTCGCGCAGCGCAGCCTCTTCGGTAGCGGGCGTCACGTAGTAGTAGCCGCGCTGCTCGGGATCGTTGGGCGCCGGATCCAGGTAAGCGGCAAACGGGATCTGGTGGCGCAAAAACAGCGGAGTTTCGACAACCTTCAGCCGCTCGCGCGCCGGCAGCGAGACGATGGCGTGGGTCTGCAGGAACTGGTGGGCGGCGCGCATCTCGTCACGGTAGGCGTCGAGCAACTCCGACGCACCCGGGTGTTCCGCAGTAATGCGCCGGGTCAACTCGGCCACATCTTCCGTACCGCTGAGCTCACGGGTGACGGCACGCAGTTCGTCGCTCACCGCGGCCACCAGCCGTTCGCCCAGACGCTGCAACTCGGCGGCCTCCAAATCGAGAAAATGCCGCTCGCGCAGCAAGCGCTCGAAATGCACCTCCCCCACCGCGAACTCGCCGGCCGCCCGCGGCGCTATCTCGGTCTCCAGAAAACGCGCGTAATCGTTGAGCGCCTTTGCCGCCTGCTCCTGAAGTTCCTGCAGCTGGCTGCGCTGGCCGCTGCCCGTGAGTCGCGGGTGGCTGTCGAGCTGCAGCACGAATTGCGCCCCCGCCCGTGCCTCGGCCACTGCGGAGTCGACCCACACCGGCGGCACCAGCTCGGGAAGCGCGGCGAGCTGGGCGCGTGCTCCGCGCAGGTGAGCCGGCACCTTCTCCAACCGCGCGCGCAGCGCCGCCAGCAAATCGGCCACTGGCCGCACCGTGAGCTGATAGAGCGCGTGCACGGGCAGATACGCGACCGGATCGCGGCGCCGCCAATCCCGTTCCAGCAGCTCGTGGTGCTCGATGAGCGCCGCACCGCGCAACACCCGGTAGTCCAGCGCCCGATCCGCATCCAGATGGCGCGGGTTGATCTCCTCCAACCCGGCCAGCAGTTTTTCGTCCAGCGCGAGCAGCGCGCCGACGTCGTCATCGTCGTAGGGCGGCAGCAGTTTCTCGTAACCCGCAACGCCGGCATCCACGGCAGCTTCCGGATGGAAACGAAACCAAGCCCGGTAGTACTGCTCGACCAGCAGGTCGAACTGCTCCTGTACGCCCCCGCTCACAGCCGTACCCCCTCAGCCGTCACTGGCACGAATCTCGTACTCGTGGCTAAGCTGCACCGACGCCGCCAGCATGCGCGACACCGAACAATACTTGTCGGCCGAAAGACTCACCGCGCGGGCAACCTGCTTCTCTTCCAGATCACGACCGGAAACGATGTAGCGCAAATGGATTTTGGTAAACACCTTGGGTACCGTCTCGGCACGATCGGCCTCGACCTCGATCACGCAGTCGTCCACCTGCTGACGCGCTTTGCGCAGTATCGTGACCACGTCGAATGCAGTGCATCCCCCCAGTCCCAACAACACCATCTCCATGGGACGCGGCCCCAGATTGCGGCCACCGCTCTCCGGCGCACCGTCCATCACAATGGCATGGCCACTGCCGGCTTCTCCGGCAAAGGCCACGTTCTCGATCCACTTGATGCGCGCTCTCATCACCCGCCACTCCACACCGGCCACCGAATCGCGGCAGGTTACCACGGAAACCCCCAGACTGGACCTCAACCCGGATTTGGGGTCATGATAGGCCTACCCCAACGAGGGCCGAACCAAGCGAGTCCCGGAGACACCATGCAGGAACCACCAAAAGACAAAAGCGTCACGGAGCGTCTGCTAGCCCACTGTCACCGGCGCCGCTACCCCGGAAAAAGCGTCATCATCTACGAAGGCGACGCGCCGGACGTTCTCTATTACATCCTTGAAGGTTCGGTCACCGTACTCATCGAAGACGAAGAAGGGCGCGAGATCGTGCTCGCCTACCTCAACCCCGGCGAATTCTTCGGCGAGATGGGCCTGTTCGACAAGGACGAAGGGCGCAGCGCCTGGGTGCGCACCCGCAGCGAATGCGAAATCGCCGAGATCAGCTTCGCGCGTTTTCGCCAGTTGGCCAAGGAAGATCCCGACATCCTGTTCATGCTCGCCTCGCAGATGGCGTTCCGCCTGCGCAAGACAAGCCAGAAGGTGGGCCATCTGGCCTTCATGGACGTCACCGGCCGCATCGCGCGCACCCTGCTCGATCTGTGCAAAGAGCCCGACGCCATGACCCACCCCGACGGCATGCAGATCCGCATCACGCGCCAGGAAATCGGCCGCATCGTCGGCTGCTCGCGCGAGATGGCGGGGCGGGTGCTGAAAAACATGGAAGAGCAGGGGCTGATCTCGGTCAAGGGCAAAACCATCGTGGTGTTCGGAACACGATGATCTTTGCGCCCGGCCTTGCGCCGCGCGACCAGAACCTCAATCAATAAAACAACGCCTTCAACCGCTCACCCGGATCGTCCGCACGCATGAACGCCTCGCCCACCAAAAAGGCGTGGACGTCGTTCGCGCGCATCAGCGTCACATCCTCGTGAGTCAGAATGCCGCTTTCGGTCACGACGATGCGATCGGTGGGGATCCGCTCCAAAAGACCCAGCGTGGTATCGAGCCGGGTTTCGAACGTGCGCAGGTCGCGATTGTTGATGCCGATGAGGCGTGTCCCCAACGGCAGCGCACGCACCAACTCCTTGCCGTCGTGCACCTCCACCAACACATCCATCCCCAACTGGTGAGCCGCTCCCGAAAGCTCTTCCAATTGAGTATCACTCAGTGCGGCCACGATGAGCAGAATGCAGTCGGCTCCCAGCGCACGGGCCTCGTACACCTGGTAGGGATCGACGGTGAAATCCTTACGGATCACCGGCAGGTTACAGGCGTTGCGCGCCTGCTGCAGATAGGCGTCGGCACCCTGGAAAAAATCCACGTCGGTGAGTACCGACAGACAAACCGCCCCGCCGCGCTCGTAGCTCACGGCAATCTCGGCGGGATGGAAGTCGGCACGCAACACCCCCTTGCTGGGCGATGCTTTTTTGATCTCTGCGATCACCGCCGGCTCGCCGCGCGCAATACGTTGGGCAAGCGCATCCGCAAAACCGCGCACGGCGGAGGCCCCGTCCAACCGCGCCTGAATCTCATCCAACGGCATCCGCTGGCAGCGTTCGGCCACCTCCTCCGCCTTGCGCCGCAGAATGCGCTTGAGGATGTCGGGTGTATCGCTCACCGCCCCTCCTTGACCAGACGCTGACTGACGGCAGCCAGACGCTCCAGCCGTTGCGCCGCCTCGCCCGAGTCCATGATGGCTTCGGCGCGGCGCACACCCGATTCAAACGAGTCCGCCAATCCGGCCACGTACAGCGATGCTCCGGCATTCATAGCAACGATGTCGCGCGCAGGCCCGGCCTCACCCGCGAAGATGGCGCGGATAATGGCGCAACTCTCCGCGGCATCGTTCACCTTGAGCCCGCCGATGTCGGCGCGCCCGAAACCCACCTGCTCCGGCGTGATCTCATAGTGGCGAATCTCGCCGTCGCGCAACTCGGCCACCTGGGTGGTGGCACCGATGCTGATCTCGTCCATGCCGTCTTCGGCGTGCACCACCATCACGTGGTGACTGCCCAACTTGCGCAGCACCTCGGCCAGCGGTTTCACCCACTCGGCACTGAAGACGCCCAGCAGTTGATTGGGCGCGCTGGCGGGATTGGTCAGCGGACCGAGCAGATTAAACACGGTGCGCACCGCCATCTCGCGGCGCGGCCCCACTGCGTACTTCATGGCGCTGTGGTGGCGCGGTGCGAACATGAAACCCACTCCCACCTCATCGATGCAGCGCGCCACCTGCGCCGGGTCCAGGTCGAGATTGACCCCGGCCGCCTCCAGCAGATCCGCGCTGCCCGACTTGGACGACACCGAACGGTTGCCGTGTTTGGCCACCCGCCCGCCCGCGGCTGCCACGATGAAGCAGCAAGCGGTGGAGATGTTGAAGGTGGCCACCCCGTCGCCACCGGTACCGACGATGTCCACCACATGCTCGCCGCCCACCGCCACCTTGGTGGCCAGTTCGCGCATCACGCTCGCGGCCGCGGCGATCTCGTCGACGGTTTCTCCCTTCATGCGCAGTCCGATGAGAAATCCGCCGATCTGCGCCGGCGTCGCTTCGCCGGTCATGATGGCGCGCATCACGGCATTCATCTCGTCGGCACTGAGATCGCGGTGCTCGGTTACGGCACGGATGGCGGATTGCAGATCCATGGGATGCTCCTACGAATTGAGGAAATTCTTCAGCAGCCGGTGGCCATGCTCGGAGAGAATCGATTCGGGGTGAAACTGCACACCCTCCACGGCCAGCGTCTTGTGGCGTACTCCCATGATCTCCTCCCGGCTGCCGTCATCGTTTTGTGTCCACGCCGTCACCTCGAGGCATTCCGGCAGGCTGGACTGCTCAATGACCAGCGAATGATAGCGCGTTGCGGTCAACGGTGTGGGAAGTCCGGCGAACACTCCTTGGCTTTGATGATGTACCTCGGAAAGCTTGCCGTGCATCACGCGCTGAGCGCGCACGATGCGCCCACCGAAGGCCTGCCCGATGCTCTGGTGGCCCAGACAGACGCCGAGGATGGGGACCTTACCCGCGAAATGCTGGATCAGCGGCACCGAAATACCCGCTTCCGCAGGCGTACACGGCCCCGGCGAAACCACGATGTGCCGCGGTTGCAGCGCCTCGATCTCCTCAACGGAGATCTGATCGTTGCGATACACCTGCACCTCGGCGCCCAGTTCCCCGAGGTACTGCACCAGGTTGTAGGTAAAGGAGTCGTAGTTGTCGAGCATCAGCAACATGGCAACCTCCTCACCCGTGATCCACGTTGTCGAGCCCAGCCTGCGCCATGGCTACCGCGCGGAAGATGGCGCGGCCTTTGTTCAAGGTCTCGTCCCACTCGTTGCGCGGTACCGAATCGGCGACGATGCCGGCGCCGACCTGGATGTGCAGCATGCCTTGTTTGATGACCGCCGTGCGGATGGCGATGGCGGTGTCAAGGTTGTCGTTCCAACCCACGTAGCCCACGGCGCCCGCGTAGACGCCGCGCTTGACCGGCTCCAGCTCGTCGATGATCTCCATGGCGCGAATCTTGGGCGCACCGCTCACCGTGCCGGCGGGGAAGGTGGCGCGTAGCGCATCGACGGCCGACATCCCCTCATGCAGCCTGCCCTGCACGTTGGAGACGATGTGCATCACGTGCGAGTAGCGCTCGATCACCATCTGCTCGGTCACCTCGACGCTGCCGATCTGCGCCACGCGCCCCACGTCGTTGCGCCCCAGGTCGATGAGCATCAGGTGTTCGGCGCACTCCTTGGGATCGGCCAGCAGATTCGCCTCCAATGCCTCGTCCTCCTCCTCGGTCGCACCGCGGGGGCGCGTGCCGGCGATGGGACGCACGGTGATGATACCGTCCTCGACGCGGGTGAGGATCTCGGGCGATGAGCCCACCACCTGGAAACCGTCCAGGTCGAGAAAGAACATATAGGGCGAAGGATTGAGGGTACGCAGCGCGCGATAGAGATCCAGCGGCGCGGCGACGTAGGGAATCGACATCCGTTGCGACAACACCACTTGCATGCAATCGCCAGCCGCAATGTAGTCCCTGATGCACTCGACGGCCGCCTCGAATCCCTGCTGCGTGAAACCGGAGACGAAATCGCTCTCCTCCACGCGGCGCGAAGACCCGGCACCGACGGCATGCGGCGTCGCACTCCGCAGCTGTGCCTCCAGTTCATCGATACGTCCATGGGCGCCCATCAGCGCGTCGGGTTGCGCGGGATCGGCATGCACGACGACGTGCAGCTTGCCGCTCAGGTTGTCGAACACCACGACTTCGTCCGACACCATGAGCAGGATATCGGGATTGTCCAGCGGGTCGGGCGAGGGACAATCGCCCAAGCGCGGTTCCACGTAACGCACGGTGTCGTAGCCAAAGTAACCCACCAGTCCACCGGTGAACTTGGGCAGCCCCTCGACTTGCGGGACGCGGTAGCGGGCGCGGAAGGTTTCGATCCAGGCCAACGGATCGTCGCTCGCAACGGATTCGACCTGCGCGCCGTCCTCGCTCACCACGACGGCGTGGCCGCGCACCGTCACCACCGTGCGCGCCGGCAGACCGATGATGGAGTAGCGACCCCACTTCTCACCGCCGTGGACCGATTCCAGGAGATAGCTGTAGGGCCCGTCGCAGAGCTTGAGGTAGGCGCTCAGCGGGGTATCGAGATCCGCGAGGATCGTGCGGGCAACGGGGATACGGTTGTAGTTTTGCGCAACCAGCGCGTTAAAAGCTTCGGGCGTCATCTTCACCACCTGATGGAACGAAACAATCGGAACGACACGCTACGACAGTGACGACTGTCACCATCGCCATCGCAGTTTCTCGTCCGGCAGTTCGATCCGATCGGTGGTCATAATTCACGCAGCCTGTCGCAGCAATTCGACCAATTGGGTCAGGTCGTCGATGACGGCGTCGGGGCCGGCCGCGGTGATGTCTTCGCCATGGTTGTACCCGTAGGGCACGCAGACGATCTGAGCGCCGGCGGCGCGCGCCGCCTGCACGTCGTTGCGGGAATCGCCCACCATCAACGTGCATTCGGCAGGGACTTTAAAGAACTCGGCCGCGTACCGCAAGGGTCGCGGGTCGGGCTTCTTGACCGGCAGGGTATCGCCACTCACCTGCAGCGCCAGCAGGTGCGCGATGCCGAGCCCTTCGAGCAGCGGGGCGGTGAATCGCCCCGGCTTGTTGGTGATGCAAGCCAACGGATAACCCAACCGGTGCAGTTCATGAAGGCCCTCCTCCACCCCCGGGAACAGGCGGCTGTCGACCATGACGTGGTCGGCGTAGAGCTCCAGAAACAGCGGGTAGGCACGCTCCAACAGCACGGGATCCGGTTCGGCCTCCATGGCGCCGGTGAGCGCCCGCTTCACCAGGCGTTCGGCGCCATTGCCCACCCACGTCCGGACCGCGTCCTCACCCGCGGGTAACCGATCCAGAGCCTCCAGCATGCGATCGATGCTGTAGGCGAGATCGGGGACGCTGTCCACCAGCGTGCCGTCGAGGTCCAGTAGGATGGCTTGGGGTTTGCGCAGCATGGATTCCGGCACGCGGTCACAACGGCCGGGCAGGTTACCACAAGCCAGGCGTTCGCACCTGCGCCGGGATCAAGCGGCGTTGCGTACCGCCGCCAGCTCGCGGCGCATGGCGTCGATGGTGGCCTTGTAGTCGGCAGTGCTGAAGATGGCCGAACCGGCAACGAAGGTGTCGGCTCCCGCCGCGGCGATCTCGGCGATGTTGTCCACCTTCACCCCACCGTCGATCTCCAGGCGGATGTCGCGCCCGCTGGCGTCGATGATGTGGCGCGCCTCGCGCAGCTTATCCAGCGTGGCGGGGATGAATTTCTGGCCACCGAAACCGGGGTTGACCGACATCAGCAGCACCATGTCCACCTTGTCGATCACCCAGCGCAGGCACTCCAGAGGCGTGGCGGGATTGAACACCAGACCCGCCTTGCAGCCGCAGTCGTGGATCAGCTGCAGGCTGCGGTCGATGTGCTCGCTGCCCTCGGGGTGGAAAGTGATCCAGCTCGCCCCGGCTTCGGCGAAATCGGGGATGATGCGATCCACGGGTTTGACCATCAGGTGCACGTCGATATCGGCCGTGACACCGTAGTCGCGCAGCGCCTTGCACACCAGCGGTCCGATGGTGAGGTTGGGAACGTAATGGTTGTCCATCACGTCGAAGTGGACTACGTCGGCCCCGGCAGCCAGCACGTTGGCCACCTCCTCGCCCAGGCGGGCGAAATCGGCGGAGAGTATGGAAGGGGCGATCCAGAAGTCGTTCATGGGTGGTACCTGCCGTCGCGCTGATCCAAGCTGAAGGGCATTGTAGCGTCTTCACCCCAAAGTTTGACTTATAATTTTTTATCCCAACATAAGGTTACACGCCATGAGTCTCGCCCTTGCACTGCACCTGCTCGCCGCCGTCGTTTGGGTCGGCGGCATGTTCTTCGCCCACCTCTGCCTGCGTCCGTCAGCCTTGGCCGCGCTAGAACCTCCCCAGCGCCTGACACTCTGGAACCAGGTCTTTCGGCGCTTTTTCCTATGGGTGTGGATTGCCATCCTCACGCTGCCGGTCACCGGCTACTGGATGGTGTTTGCCGGATTCGGGGGCATGGAACACGTGCACTGGCCCATCCACCTGATGCAATCCACAGCACTGATCATGATCGGCATCTATCTGTGGATCTACTTCGGCCCGTACCAGGAACTGAGACGGGCGGTGGGCGACCAACGCTGGCCCGACGGAGGCACCGCGCTGAACCGCATCCGCCCGCTGGTGCTCACCAACCTGACGCTGGGATTGATCACGGTGGCAGTGGCAGGTGTAGGGCGATGGTTGCAGTGAAGAGCAACCGTTACTCGTCGCGGCCGCCCACCAGCCAGTTCAGCTCGCCTCCCTGTGGGGCTTTCACGCCCAATCCCGCAAAATCGAACAACGCGGTATCGGCCAGGTGCGACGGCACCACGTTCTGCAGCGCCGAGAAAATGGTCTCCACCCGTCCCGGGAAACGTTTGTCCCAGTCGCGCAGCATCTCCTTGACCACCTGACGCTGCAGATTGTCCTGCGAACCGCACAGGTTGCAGGGGATGATGGGAAATGCCCGGGCGTCAGCGTAAGCCTCGATGTCGTCCTCGCGGCAATAAGCCAGCGGGCGGATCACGATGTGCCGGTCGCCCTCGCTCTCGAGCTTGGGCGGCATCGCTTTCAGCTTGCCGCCGAAGAACAGGTTGAGAAACAGCGTCTCGACGATGTCGTCGCGGTGGTGCCCCAGTGCAATCTTGGTCATGCCGTGCTCGCGGGCGAAGGTGTAGAGGATGCCGCGGCGCAGGCGCGAACAGAGGCTGCAGGTGGTCTTGCCGGCGGGCACCAGCTCCTGCACCACGCTGTAGGTGTCCTGCTCGATGATGTGGTAGGGCACACCGACTGCTTCCAGATACTCGGGCAGCACGTGCTCGGGAAAGCCCGGCTGCTTCTGATCCAGGTTGACCGCCACCAGCTCGAAATCCACCGGTGCGCTGCGCCGCAGTCCGAGCAGGATGTCGAGCATGGTGAAGGAGTCCTTGCCGCCCGACAGGCATACCATCACCCGGTCGCCGGCCTCGATCATGTTGAAATCCTGGATCGCCTTGCCGACGTTGCGGCGCAGGCGCTTGGCCAGCTTGTTGAATTCCAGTCTCTCTTTACGGGCGGCGACGGACATGGTGCGGAAAACTCGGACGGTGTGCAGTAGCAGGGCGGGCCATTCTACCGTAACGGGGGTGGAGATGGCGCAAAGCGGGACATGGGACGAGGCTGTGTCCGGCAAGCCCTCTCCCCACCGTCCGCTGCCGCGGACGGTCCCCCCTCTCCCGCTAGGGGAGAGGGACGATAGTGTCGCTAGGCGACGCTTTGATTGACCAACAGCGGTGAATGCGGGAATTGCGGGCGAAATCCTGGGGCAGGGTCCGAGAGCTGATCTCCTCCACCGCCAGGTCGCCCAGCGCGGCGTGGTCGAGCTTGAAACGGCGGAAGTTATTGGAAAAGAGCAGCACCCCGTCCCGCTCCAGCAACGCCGCGGCGCGGGTGATCAACTCCACGTGATCGCGCTGGATATCCAGCGTGCCCTCCATGCGCTTGGAGGTGGAGAAGGTGGGCGGATCAAGAAAGATCAGTCCGTAACGCTGCGCGCCGCTGCGCGCCTGCCGCAGCCACTCCAGGCAATCGCCCTGGACCCGCTCGTGGCGCCCCGAATCGAATCCGTTGAGCGCCAGATTGCGCCGCGTCCAATCGAGGTAGGTACGCGACAGATCGACGCTGGTAGTAGCCGCAGCACCGCCGGCGGCAGCGTAAACCGTCGCCGCCCCGGTGTAACAAAAGAGGTTGAGAAAGCGCTTGCCACGCGCCAGCTCGCGCACCAGGGCGCGCGTGGGGCGGTGATCGAGAAACAGTCCGGTGTCGAGGTAGTCGCTGAAATTCACCGCAAAGCGCAGCCCCCCTTCGTTTACCGTGTGAAACACCCCGCGTTCCGCCTGTTTCTCGTACTGGGCCGCGCCGCGCTGGCGCCGCCGCACCTTGAGATAGACCGCCTCCGCCGCCACCTCCAGTTCGGCGGGCAACACCGCCAGCGCCTCGGCGAGACGCGCCCGCGCCTTGCGCTCGTCCACCGACTCCGGCGCTTCGTACTCCTGCACGTGCACCCAGCGCCCCGCGTCGCCCTGATAGAGATCCACCGCCACGTTGTACTCGGGCATATCGGCATCGTAGAGCCGGTAGCAAGAAACGCCCTCCTCGCGCACCCAACGCGCCAGCGCCTTGCGGTTCTTGCGCAAGCGGTTGGCGAACATGCGCGCACCAGGCGACTCGGGATTACCTTCCGTCGCCGACGGCGCCGCGCCCGGCGGCGGGCGGTCGACGAACCAGCGCGGTTCGATCTCGAAGTGCAGCAGCTGACACTCCAGCGCGCCGTTGTTGAGCTTGTGGATGCGCCGCGCCTTGATCCCCATGCCTTTACCCAGTTCGGGATTGCCGGTGAAGACCGCCGCGCGCCAGCCGGCGAACTCGGCGCGCAGACGTTGCCCCAGCGCGCGGTAAAGCGGACCCAGCTCCTGCTGCTCACCCAGGCGTTCGCCATAGGGGGGGTTGGCGATCACCAGACCGGGGAGCGTCGCCGCCGCGGGGCAGGCCAATGCCGCCACCTCGCGGCGCGCCACCACGACGCGATCGCCCACGCCGGCGCGCCCGGCGTTGGCCGCGGCGCTGGCCACCGCCGCGCCATCGCGGTCGAAGCCGAACAGCGGCGGAATGCGCTCGCATCCCGCGCGCCAGCGCCGCTCGGCCTCGTCCAGCAAACCCTGCCACAGCGCCGCATCGTGCCGCAGCCAGCCGAGAAAACCGAAGTAGTCGCGACGCAAACCCGGCGCGCGATCGCCCGCCATCAGTGCCGCCTCGATGAGCAGCGTCCCCGATCCGCACAAGGGATCGACCAGCGCTCCGCCCGCGGCGGCAACTTCCGGCCACCCGGCGCGCACCAGAAGGGCGGCGGCCAGGTTCTCCTTGAGCGGCGCAGCGCCGCCCTCGGTACGGTAGCCGCGCCGGTGCAGCCCTTCGCCAGAGAGATCGATACTGACCGTGACCTGCGCGCCCTTGAAGTGCACGTGCAGCGGCAGGTCGGGACGCTCGATACGCACGCTGGGCCGCGTGCCGCTGCGTTCGCGCAGCCGATCGACGACGGCGTCCTTGACGCGCTGGGCGATGAAGCGGGTGTGGGTGAGCGCACCGCGCTGTTGGGTGGCGCTCACCGCCAGGGTCGCAGTGGGCGCCAGGTGCTCCTCCCAGACGATGGCATGCACGCCGGCGTAAAGCGCATCGGCGTCGGCGGCCTCGAACTGAGCCAGCTGCAAGGTGATGCGCGAGGCCAGCCGCGACCACAAACAGGCACCGTAGGCGACGGCCGGATCTCCGCGAAACGCCACGCCGGCAGCGGTCTCGCGGCACCCCTCGGCGCCCAATTCGCGCAGCTCGGCGAGCAGCAGCTCGGTGATACCGCGCGCGGCGGCGGCAAACAGGGTCAGGTCAGAAGGCATGCGACGGAGGGGGCGATTACGGGACGATCAGCGGAAACCGCGCGCGGCCTTGATCTGCTCGTAGGCGCTCTTGATCTCGTGGGTCTTCTGGGCGGCGAGCTTCATCATCTCTTCCGGCAGCCCCTTGGCCACCAGCTTGTCGGGATGATGCTGGTTGATCAACCGGCGGTAGGCCTTCTTGATCTCCGCCTCACCGCTCTGGGGTGTGACCCCCAACAGCGCGTAGGCGTCGGCGATCGAAGCGGGTCGATCGGTGCGGCGATTGTAGTGGCGACCGGCGCCCGCCATCGCCTCCAGTTGCTCGAACTCCACGGGTGAGATGCCGAGCCGGAAGCAGATGTGCAGCAGCAGCGAACGCTCCTCCTCCGCCAGCACCCCGTCGGCCAGCGCCGCCTGCAACTGGATTTCCACAAACAGCCGCAGCAGCGTGTGGCGACGATGGCACTCGCGCCGGAACTGGTCCAGCGCCGCATCGAGGGGGAAGCCGGGCTTCTTGCCCTCGTTGAACAGCCGCATGGCGGTGATCTTGAGATCCGGGCTCAGCTCCATCTGCGACATCACCGCGCGGGCGGCCATGATCTCGTCCTCGCTGACGCGCCCGTCGGCCTTGCAGATGTGGCCCATCACGGAGAAGGTGGCGGTGAAGAAGGCGGTCTGCACGCGCTGCTGATCGCCCGGCGTCCAGCCGTTTATGCGCAGCCCGTTCAGGCCCTTGTCGAAACCGTGCCCCAATGCTGCGCCCAATACCGCAAACAGCGGGCCGCCGATCAGGTAGCCGAACGCCCCGCCCAGTAGTTTTCCCCACCAACCCATGTCGTGCCCCGCGTCGGCGTCACCCGGGCGTGACGCTCGAAAACCCGCGCCATTGTATACGAAAGCATGCGGTAACCGGGGTGGGAGACGATCAGAAGTGACGCGATTTCACGAAGAGATCGCGGTGCGGACCTGCATAGCGGCGGCGGCCGCTTCGACGATCTGACGCTGGTAGCGGCGAAAACAGAGGGCAGCCGCGACGAGGTTGCGCAACAGCAGCGCAAACGAGACGAACAGCACCGCCGCCGACAAGTGCGTCAGATAGACGGGCACCAGCGCCGCGCCCAGCGCCAGCAACAGCGCCGCCACGTGCACGCGCAGCTGCCGCCGTGCCCAGCGGTCGGTGACGATCTGCTTCATATTAGGCAGCTGCAGTGCCGCAGCATGGGGCGCCGCCAACAACCGGTTCTGCAGATGAAACCAGACCAGAAACGGCACGATCTTGTAGAGCATGCCGTTGATCACCGAGAGGGCGAAGCCGAGCAGCAACAGCACGCCCAGCAGCAGCGGGTAGCCGCGGTACTCCGCCAGTGCCGGCACCCACTGGAGCGCCAACCACAGCAACCCCGCCCCCAGGAGAGAAACCATGCCCACCCGCCACAGGTCGGTGGTGACGTCCGCCAGGCGCCGCCGCCGCCGGGCCTGCAGGCGCAGCGTCACCACCGCAAAGGTTCCATAGGCCGCCAGCAGGACCGCGCCGCCTGCGCGCTGCAGCCACACCCAGGGTGGCGCCACCCAAAACGCCAGCAGGTCGCCCGCGCTCCACATGAGCAATCCCGCGAATATGCACTTGACCAGCCAGCGGCGCACCGCATCGGGATAGTTGGGCGTGATCTGGAACATGGGTACCACCTGAAAGGCGACGCCCACCACCAGCAACCCCATCCAGCCGGCGATACCCCAGCCCAGGTGGGCATCGGTGAGCGGGAAACGGTGCAATATGACCGAGTCGAAGACGTAGCCCGCGGCCAGCGTCAACCCCAATCCGGCGGTAAACGCCAGGGAGAGTACCGCCAACCCGATGCCGAGCACGGTGTCGTGCGCACGTGGCGCACGCGTCACCGTCCCCACGACCACCCCCACGAACCCCGCGACGCCTAATCCCAGCAGCACCATCGCGAAGGCCAGCCAGCGGCGATCCAACGCATCCAGCCCCACCCCCAGCGCGACGACACCCGCCGTCAGGAGCGCGTGCACCCCACCCGCCACCCAGCGCGGTCGCGCCACGGGCGATCCCGCCACCACCGCCACCATCTGGATCACCGCCCCGATCATCACCATCGCCAGCACCCCCAAGGTCAGCAGGTGCGTGGCGGACAGCAGCGGCGGCGTCCAGCGCGTCGCCAGCGCATGGGGACCCGCCCACAGCACCAGCAGCGCTGCCGCCATGCCGAACAGCGGCGCGGTGAGGAAGAAGCGCAGCGGCGCCCCCAGCGGAGGTGCTTTATCGAACGCGAGATCGGCGTTGTACATGATCGCGGTTTACGCTCAGTCTTCGGTGCCAGCCAGGGCAGCGACCGCCGCCCCGGCAATGGCATCGTCACGACGATGAATCAGAATCTCCACCGACGCGGCGTGTCGCGCACGCCACGCCATTCCCAGCTTCTCCAGCATGGGGTAGAGCAGGAGGGGCTCCTGGCGGTGGACCAGACGCAGGTACTCGCCGGGCTGCAGCGTGCGTACCGCTTCCAGCGCGCGCTCCAGCGGCTCGCACGGCTCGAGATCGCTGACGTCGAGTACGCGTTCGCGTGCCTGGGGATGTTGGGCTGTCATGACGCTACCGCTCCTACAGGCGCTGCATGCGCTCCAGCACACCCGTCCCGCCCAGCACCGAGTCGGTCATGGGGTAGAGGATCTGCTCCTCCTTGACGTTGTGCTGCTGCATCATGATGAGCAGCGTCTCCGACAGCCCCAGGTAGGTGTCGTCATCGCGTGCCTGCAGCGCTGCCGCCATCTGACGCATGAGATCGCGCATCTGTTCGTGCTCCATGCGCATCACCTGGGTGGGCCCGGCGCTGTTGCCCGTCGCCTGTTCGAATTCGGGAAACAAGGTCTGCTCCTCCATGCCGAGGTGATGTTCCATCGCCTGCTCGAAGGCGTCGAACAGCGTCGCCGCCTGTTCCCACTCCCCACAGCTGACCGCCTCTTCGGCGGTGGCGAAGCGCTCGTCGCACGCGCGGTGATCGCGCGTCATGTACTGACTGATCTGACTCAAAACGAATCCTCCGGTTATTGGTACGTTCCCGCCCCCTCGCACAGGCCGATGGACGGCGGTATCCACAGCCTCTGCGCAAATCACCTGTGAATCGATGGCGCACTGGCAACTCGTATGATGCCTTAGTACTATTGCCCGACACTGGTGCACCATCCTTGATCAGGATCAACCCCTTTGGGTCGATCAAAACCTTACACGCAGACGCGAAATAACAAGAACACGCAGCGCCGGTCACCCCAATAATGAGCACCCAATCGATCAAATCCATTCTCTCCGCCATCCCCCTGTTTCAGGAAGTGGCCGACAGCCATCTCGCGCACATCGCCGCAGAATCGCGCCAGATAACGGTCAAGCGCGGTGCGATTCTGTTCAACAAAGGCGATCCCGCCAACGGTTTCTACTATGTCGTAGAAGGCCAGATCAAACTGGCGTTCCTCACCGAGGACGGCAACGAGAAGGTGCTGGAGATCATCCCCTGCGGCAACAGTTTCGCCGAGGCGGTGATGTTTCTGCGCCGGGCGGCGCCGGTGTATGCACAGGCGACACGCGAGTCGCGCCTGATCTACATCCCGCGCGACGTGGTGATCCGCGAGGTGGAGGCCGATCCGCAGTTTGCGCTGGCCATGTTGTCGGGGCTCTCCATACGCCTGCATCGCATCGTGCAGGACGTGGAGGACATCACCCTGCACAGCTCCACCCAGCGGGTGATCGGTTATCTGCTACGCGACGAAGAGGGCGACGAGACCCAAAGCGGCACGCTGACCCTGGAGCTATCGGCCAGCAAGGCGTTGATCGCCTCGCGGCTCAACCTCACCCCCGAGACCTTCTCGCGGGTGTTGCACCACTTGCAGGAAAAGGGACTGGTCCAGGTGAGCGCCCGCACCATCACCATTCCCGACGTAAAGGCGCTGCTGAAGTACGGCGCCTGAGCGACGCCGCCGGTTCACTGGAAGTAGCGGTTCTCGTCGAAGGTAGCGAGCCAGCTCGGACGGTTGACCGCCAACACCACCACGGTGAATCCGTTGAGCATCCCCTCGGGTACGATCAGCATCGGCAGGAAGGCGAGGTATTCGGTGGTCATGCGATGCGCCCCCACCCCGCCGCCCAACGCCATGGCGAGAACCAGCAGCAACACCGCACCGGCGATTCCCAGCCCCGCCCCCAGAAAGCCGTTGAACAGCGTGTAGATGAAGAGATTGGGCGGCAGGTAGCGGCGCGCCGCAACCAGCAATCCGTGGGCGAGCAGGATGGGAACGGCACCCAGCACCAGCAGCTGCAAGGCCATCGTCGGCCACGGCACGTTGCCGTTGATGGCCAGGCCCAGCACCACCCCGGAGACCGAGAGCAGCGCAAACGGCCATCCCAGCACCAGGGTCGCCGCCGTCACGCCGAGGAAGTGCAGCTCCATACCGGGCACGGCCTGGGCCTGCACGCGCCACAACAGCAGCAGGACGAGACTGGTCCCCAACAGCAGATGCAGCGCCACCCGGTTTTGCAGGCAGCGCCACGGGGCACGCCACACGGCACGCAACAGCAGCACGGCGTAGAGCGGCCACGCGGCCATCCACAGCCATTCGGGAAACAGTGCAACCGAAAATCCCATAGCGGTCCGTTTCGCAATCTCGTAACTGAAAGTCTAGAACCTCTCCCGCCGTTCGGGCGGGACGGCGGCTCAATGCGAGGTCCCGGCGGAGAGTTGGGTCTTGTTCCAGACGTTGTACTTGCCTGAGGGTTTGACCATGGGCAAGCGCTTTATCTCCTGGAAAGTGGCGGCATCGTAGACCACCACCGCACCGTCGTCATCCCAGATGCTGAGCAACGCATAGCGACCGTCCTTGGTGAACTCCACGTGGGCCGCGGTCTTGCCCGGCGCCGGTTTCACGGTCTTGACGATCTCCAACGTGCGCTTGTCGATGATGTGCACCTCGTCGCGATGCGGACCGAAGAAGACGTCCACCCAGGCGTAGGGCGTGTTTTCATGGCTGCGCATGAAGAAACCCGGGCCGTCGGTGGGAATCTTGCGGATCACCTCCCAGCTCTGCATGTCGATCACGCTTACCGTGGCCTCGCGCAGATTGGGCGTGGCCATCACCGTGCGCCCCTGGTACTCCCAGGTGATGCCCGAACCCAGGTGCGGCATACCCGGCAGATCGGGTGCGGCCACCAGGCGCCGGGTATCGAGATCCAGCACTTCGCTCTTGCCCTGGCGCGAAGCACCGATCAGCAGCGCGTAGTCCTGGTCGAAAAAGAAGTCATCGAGATACTCGTCCACCGCGATGGCCCGCACCGGAAAGCGCTCCGTCGCCGCACCTTCGCCCGAATCTTCGCGATAGTCGTGCATCCAGCGCCCGAACCCGCGCGGCGGGCGCGCCTCGTAGTTGATCTCCCAGACCTCTTTGATGTCCTTGAGCGCGGCGACGAAACTGTGGCGCGGACGCGCTGTGTAGACGGCGCTCACCCGTGAACTGCGGCCCCGATCATCGACCACCGGAATCACCTTGAGCAATGACAATTCTTCAGCATCCAGCGCCACCAGGGTGTGCGGCAGGTAGTTGGCCACCATCACCGTCTTGCCGTCGGCGGAGATCGCCAGATTGCGGGTGTTGATACCGGCGCGCACCTCGGCCACCACCTTGAGGTTGTAGAGGTCGAACTTGCTGATCCAGCCGTCGCGCGAAGCGAGGTAGATGTAGCGCCCGTCGGGTGAGTACTTGGGGCCACCGTGCAGATTGAGCCGCGTCTGGAAGCGGTGGATGGGCGTCAGGGTATCGCCATCGAGAATGGTGGCGTGGTGATCGCCCAGTTCCACCACGATGAACAGATTCATCATGTCGGCCTGGAACACCGGCTTGTCGCTGAGCTGCGCCGGCGTGAAGTGAATCACGTGGCTGGCGCGAATATCCCGTTCGCCCCACACCGGCATGTCCGGCAGCGGGGTATAGATGTAGGCGACCAGATCGTCGATTTCGGCGCCGGTCAGCTTGTCGCCGAACGCGGGCATCTGGGTGGCAACGCGTCCGGTGGCGATGGTCTTCACCGCCTGCGGTTTGCGCAGCCGCACCAGGTTTTCCGGCAACAGCGCCGGCCCCATTCCACCCAGCCGTTCGGTGCCGTGGCATTCGGCGCAGTGCTGGTGGTAGAGCGCGGCGCTATCGGAAACCGCCACCGAGATGCCGGGCAGCCAGCCGCAGAGAACGGCGAAGACCATTGCAACAGGTCGAAGTCGGTACATATTCACTCCGTTTGGTCTCGCGCAACGACGCTACCTGCGCGATTCGACCCGCTCACACCTCGGCGGCGGCGAGCGGGATGGCAGACCCGATCCCGATCTCCTCGTCGCTGAGATAGCAGCCGGGGTCTTCGCTCCAGTAGTCGCCGGTGAGCTGGTGGGCACGGGTGCGCGTGTTGCCGTTGCAGATGTCGAGATAGGCGCAGGCGCCGCAACGTCCCGTGACCGGACGCGGACGCTGCTGCAACCCCGCCATGAGCGCATCGCTGCGATCGCGCCAGATGGCGGAGAAGGGCCGCTCGCGCACGCTGCCCAAAGTGTGATGCCACCACATGGTATCGGGGTGCACTTTGCCCTCGTTGTCGATGTTGGCGACGTTGATCCCGGTGGCGTTGCCGCCCCACTGCACCAGCCGCTGACGCAAATCGTCCACGCGCTGGGGAAAATGCCGCGCCGCCCAGTGCAGCAGATAGACGCCGTCGGCGTCGTTGTTGCCGGTGACGAACTCGCGCGCCTCGCCGCGCTCCACGGCCGCCAGCGCGGCGTCGAACAGCAGCTCCATGGCGGTGCGCGTCATGCGGTACTGGGCGTCGTCGCGGCGGTTGCGGTTGCCGCGCCCCGCGTAGTTGAGGTGCGAGAGGTAGAACTTGTCGATGCGCTCGCGCTCCATCAGCTCCAGCAGTGCGGGCAGGTCGTCGACGTTGTCGCGGGTGAGCGTGAAGCGCAGCCCCACCTTGATGCCGTGATCGCGGCAGCGGCGCAATCCGTCCAGCGCGGCGTCGAACGCCCCGGCTTTGCGCCGGAACCGGTCGTGGGTGGCGCGCATGCCGTCGATGCTGATGCCCAGGTAGTCATAGCCCACCGCGGCGATGGCGGCGATGTTGGCGTCGTCGATGAGCGTGCCGTTGGTGGAGAGCGCGGTGTAGAAACCCATGGCCTTGGCGCGCTGCGAGACGGCGAAGATGTCGGGGCGCAGCAGCGGCTCGCCGCCGGAGAGGATGAGCACCGGCACGCCGAACGCCTTGAGGTCGTCCATCACCGCACAGACCTCCTCGGTACTCAGCTCGCCGGGAAAATCCTTGTCCGCCGAAATGGAGTAGCAGTGCTTGCAGGTGAGGTTGCAGCGCCGCACCAGATTCCAGATCACCACCGGTCCGGACGGGCGGCGCGCCGGCGCCAACGGCGCGGGGTGAAGCAGGGTCTTGAGGTAGTGGGAGATGCGGAACATGGCGTCTGATTCAGACCCACCGCAACCCGGTCTTCTTCAGGATGCGGCTGCTGAACAGCACCTCGTGGCCGCGGTCGTCCGCGCCCAGCAGCCCGGCGATGATCTGCACCTTCTCCAGCACCGTGGCGCGGTCGGGCCCGTGCACCATGATGAACAGGTTGTAGGGCCAGTGCGGCGGATGGCGAGGGCGTTCGTAGCAGTGAGTGACGAAATCGAGCGCACCCAGACGGCGCCCGATTTCGGTGACGCTTTCGTCAGGCACGTCCCACACGCTCATGCCGTTGCCGCGGTAACCGAGCCGGTAGTGGTTGGGCACCGCAGCGATGCGCCGAATCGCGCCCGACTCCAGCATGCGTTGCATGCGCGTCATCACTTCGTCAGGCGCGATACCCAGCGCCTCGGCCACCCGGTGGTAGGGCTGCGCGTCGATGGGCAGACCCTCCTGGGTAGCGAGCACGATGGCGCGATCGACGGCGTCCATGGCGCCACCGGAGTCCAAACACGATTCGTGGACAACGTCAGACATCGAACTTCAACCCCACGAAGAACTCCTGGCGCTTGGGCAGGTTGTAGACGGGATAGCCGGTGACCCGCTCGATCTCCGCGACGACTTCGCCGATGCGCTGCGGCGTTTCGGTGGCCAGTACGAACCACAGGTTGAGGCGGTGGTCGCGCGCGTAGTTGTGCGCCACCTCGGGGAAGACGTTGACCTGTTCGGCGACGCGCTCGAAATCGTCCGCGGCGATGGCCATGGCCGCCAGCGTCAATCCGCCGCCCAAACGTTCGGCGTGATAGAGCGGACCGAAGCGCGTCAGCGTGCCCGCGTCGCGCAGGCGGCGCACCCGCTCGACCAGCGTCGCTTCGTCCACGGCCAGCTCCGCGGCCACCGCGGCGAAGGGGCGCTCGACGATGGGAAAACCCTCCTGCAGGCGGTTGACGATGCGTCTGTCCAGCGCGTCCATATCAACCCCGCAGGTAGCGCGCGCCGTTCTGCTTGAAACGGCGGCGGCTGAACAGCACGTCGTGGGGCAGGTCGGCCAGTCCGCACTCCCGCTCCAACTGGGCGATGTAGGCGTACACCTGGTCGCGGTCGCTGCCGTGGATCATGCAGTAGAGGTTGTAGGGCCACTGGGGCAGGCAACGGCGGCGGCGATAACAGAGCGTGACGAAGTCGTAGCCCCCCAGGCAGTGCCCGACCGCCTGCACCTGTTCGTCCGGCACGTCCCACACCACCATGGCGTTGGCGCGGTAGCCCAGCTCGCGGTGGCGCACCACCACCCCCAGGCGCTTGATGACGCCGCGTGCGCGCAGCGCGGCGATGCGTTCGATGACCGCCGCCTCGGGCAGTCCGACCGCCTCGCCCACCGCACGGTAGGGCTCCGCCACCAGCGGCAGCCCACCCTGGATGGCGGCGATCAGCCGGCGGTCGACGGCATCCAGGCCGGTTTGCACGGTGCTCACCATGACAGCGGAAATCCCAAGTCGATGTGAAAGTCCTCCTCCATGGGCAGCGCGAGCACGGGGATGCCGGTCTCGGCGGCAACGCCGTCCAGCACCGCCTGCAAGTGGTCCTGGTCTTCGGCGGTGATCACGAACCAGAGATTGAAGCGGTGTTCGCGCTCGTAGTTGTGGTTGACCTCGGGCAGCGCGCTCACCAGCCCGGCGATCTCCTCCAGCATCTCGGCCGGCACCGCCATGGCCGCCAGGGTGCTGGCACCGACGCGGCGCGGACGGAACACCGGTCCCACCCGGCTCAGTGCGCCGCGCGCCTGCAGCGACTGCAGCGTGGCGATCACCTGCGCCTCGTTCACGCCCAGGCGCCGCGCCAGCGCCGCATAGGGGTGCGATTCGAGGGGGAACTCCTGCTGAAACTCGTTCAGCAGCCGACGTTCGAGCACGCTGTACTCGTCGCGGGCGTCGTAGTTGATCTGCGGTTGCAGGACGGCGGCCATGGGTCAGAGTCCGATCTTGTGCGCACGCGCGGTGAAGAAGATGCCGCTCGGCTTGTCGGCGGGCAGCGTAGCGATGCGTTGGAAGGTGGCGGTGTCGTAGACCTCCACGCGGTCCTCGTCGCGCACCGACAGCCACAGGTTCTCGCCGCGCGGCGTGAACTCCATGTGCAGCACCGCCTTGCCCGGCTTGAGCGTCTTGAGCAGCGCGAGCGTGCGGGTGTCGATCACCTGCACGGTGTCGTTGTCGGGGAAGGCGAAGTTGACCCACACCTGGCGTCCGTCCGGCCGTCCCATGACGAACACGGGCTGGCCGTGCACCGCAATGCGCGCCGCCTCCTGCCAGGTGCGGCGATCGATCACCAGCACCTCGTGATGGCCCACCGCAGGGACGAAGGCGTAGTCGCCGGCGACGGCCCACCCCTCCAGGTGCGGCATCTTGTAGACTGGCAGCTTGCGCTCGCCGCGCCCGTAGTCGGGCAGCACGCGGCGCACGCCGGCGTCGAGATCCCACAGATCGAGCTGCGCCAGACCGTCCTCGCCGAACAGCCCCGCCATGTAGTAGCGCCCGTCCGGGGTGATGAGCGCGTCGTAGGGCTGGCGGCCCACCTGCGTGAACTTGCGGATGCCGGGGTGGGCCGGATCGCGCATCTCCAGCACCCAGATCTCGCCGGCGTCGAAGAGACTGAAGACGAAGCGCTGACCCGGTGCATCCACCAGCCCCACCACCTTGGAACGCTGCTCCGCGTCGCCATAGCTGGCGGGGATGTCGGCGACCAGATCCAGGGTGTCGGCGTCGAACACCTTCACGCCGCCCGGCGTGTAGTTGGAGACCGCCACCAGCCGCCCATCCTGCGAGATCGCCCCGCCGATGCTGTTGCCCGACTGGATCACGCGCTTGACGATGGCGTGGCGCAGCATGTCCACCTTGGTGAGTCCGCCGTCGCGCCCGAACACGTAGGCGTAACGCTCGTCGCGCGAATAGACCACCGAGGCGTGCGACAGGTCGCCGAGACCTGCGACTTGCGCCAGCCGCACACGGTGACTGCTCTCCACCACCAGCAGCGAGCCCACGGCGCGCTCCACCACCACCCCCAGGTCGCCCGTGCCGCGCGGCGCAGCGCAGCCGGCGAGCGCGGCGAACGCCAGCACGGTGACGACAATCTGCGATACCCGTTTCATACCGTGAATCTCATCGTGCCACCTTGCCGTCGCGCAGCTGTTCCACCATCCAGTGCACCTCCTGGTCGTCGAGGATGCCCCGCCACGGCGGCATGGCGGTGCCGTAGCGGCCCTCGAGAATCGTGTACTCCAGAAACGCCGCCGGCTTGCCGGACAGCGCATCGGGTAACAGCGAGGGCCCCAGTCCCCCCTTGAGGGTCATACCGTGGCAGGAGCCGCAATCGTGGCGCACCAGATGCCGCAGTTCCGCCTGACGCTGGGGGGCGACCCCGGCCAGCGCGGCGCCGGTGCCCGACAGCACCAATCCGGCGCCTAGCAACGCGACGACGAGGCGGCGTTTGCGCAGCGTCCTGTTCATTCGGCCACCGTCACCGCGCCGCGCATCTCTTCGTGGGGACCGCAGCGATACGGAAAGAGACCCGGCTGATCGAAGCGCCGCTCGTAGCTCTCGTCGGGGAAGAAGTAGTCCGGCTCCGGATCCCCCGCCTCCTGGAACCAGACGCTGTGGTACTGGCGTTTTTCGCGGTTGACCCAGCGCACGGTGGTACCCGGCTTGACGGTGATCTGCGCGGGGTGAAAGGCGAAGTCGCGGATCTCCACCTCCACCGTCTCGCCGGCCCAGGCGGCAGCGCCCAGCGCCAGCCAACCCAGCACGGCAATCACGGCGATGCGCTCCATTGACAGCCCTCCGCAGCTCTCGACTCCCGGTTACCGAGTCTATCCCTACCCCGACGGCAATCCTTGATTCTGCTCAAAGACGGGGGCGCGCCCAGGGCACGCCCCCACCCCTCCCTTCCCACGACTCGACACGCTAACGGCCGACGACGTTGATCTCCGCATCGTCGGCGTCCAAGGCCAGCTTGTAACCCAACGACACGTGATGGAAACGGCCGCTGGTGAAATCGTCGTGAATGGCGAAGCCGACGTTGTAGTAGGTGTCGGGCTCGATGCTGATGTCACCGGGTTTGTCCGATTTGAGCTTGCGCTTCATCACCACCACCCAGTTGCCGCCCTCCTGCCGGGCGCTGAACTCGGCACCCTGCCCACCCGCCATGGTGCGGTCGGCTAGGATGTAACCGTCCTCCACCCGGCCGGTGCCGACGCTGTAGCGCACCAGATCCATGAAGCGGCCAGCGTCGAGTTCGGCCTGGATCTCGTCGGCGCTCTTCAGCTTGTCCCAACCGCCGCGCGGTTTGCCGTCCTGCCCTTTGATCTCGACCTCGGTGCGGCTCTCGCCCAGGTACTTGGTAATCCCCTGGCTGACGTCGCCCAGCAGCGGCGACTTCGCCGCGGTCACGGCTGCCGTGTCGGGGGTGTCGGGCATGGTGCGCGCATCCATGTGGCAGGTCTGCCAGCAGCCGGAGCGGTCCGCGAACTCCACCTCGTCGGTGGCCAGCATCAGCGCCAGCTTGACCGGGTTGTCCGGGTCCATCTTGCCGCCCTCCACGAACGGGACCGGCACATGGTCGCCCGCCGGCCACTGGAAGCGCAGATAGAGGAAATCGCTGTCGTGCGCGGCCTGCACCTGCAGGGGGATGCCGGGGCGCTTGCCGGGGATGGGGGTCGCCTCGGCCTTCTGCCCCTCCACCATTTTGCCGCCCATCATCGCCTGCTCGCCTTCGTGGCAATCGAAGCAGCGGTCACCCGCCTTGAGGAAGGAACGCGACCCGCCGTGGCGACTGCCGTTCAATATCCACTCCATGCCGGTCTGGCCGGGATAGAAGAGCATCACTTCGCGCGCTTCGATGCCGCTCCAGTCGATGCCCGTCGCGTCGCCGCCAGCGCCCGCCGGCGCGGCATCCGATGCGGTCGCCGGTGCGGCGGCGGGCGCGGCCTGCGCCACCTGCACGGGCTTGGCCTCACCCTGCTCGGGTGGGTCGTCGCCGTTCATGAACGCCAACCACGCTTCGGGCACCTGGCGCGCAAAAGCGGGGTTGGGCGCCTCGAAGATTTCGCGCTCCTCGTCGCTCAACTGGTCGCGCACGTTCTTGTGCGCGATACCCTTGTGACAATCGATGCACGTGGCCCCCTCCTGCATCGCCGCCAGGTGCCGCTTGGCGGCGCGCCGCTTCTGGTTGGCCGGGTTCATGCCGGCGAAGTTGTGGCAGTTGCGGCACTCGCGCGAATCGGTGGTCTTCATCGCGGTCCATACGTGTTTGGCCAGCTCCAGGCGGTGCTGTTCGAACTTTTCCGGCGTATCGATGGTGCCCAGTACCTTGTGCATCAGCTCGTTGCTCGCCTGGATTTTGCGCACCACCTTGTGCACCCAGGGACGCGGCACGTGGCAGTCGGGGCAGGTGGCCTGCACGCCGCTGCGGTTGGAGTAGTGAACCGTCTGCTTGTACTCCTGGTAAACGGTATCCTGCATTTCATGGCACGAGGTGCAGAACTCCAACGAGTTGGTCGCCTCCATCGCGGTGTTGAACCCGCCCCAAAAGATCACGCCCACCGCCATGAAGACCACGGCGGCACCGATGCTGGTGCCCAACACCCGCTTGCGTGACCAGAACCCCCCTCTCCCGTTCTCGGTTGCCATGACTCGCTCGCTATGGTTCGTCGTTTGCGCTGCAGATTGAGAAAAAGGGCGGGCACGTTTCACCATGCCCGCCCTGATGCTTACGTCGTTACCCTCTCAAACACTGTTCCGTTGCTCAGGTAACATGCTCGGTACGGTTGTGGACGTTGAACTTGCCGGTGGGCGCGAAGAAGCCCTTGATACGGGTCTTCTCCTCCAGGGTCTTGGCGTCGAAGACCACGATTTCGCCGTTGGGCTCCTTGCTGTCCTTGCGGTTCCACACCGAGACCCACACCTCGCTGCCGTCGGCGTTGAATTCGGTGTGCACCACCGCGTAGCCGGGCTTGTCGGTAAGGCGGATGCTCTTGACGATCTGGTGAGTGTTCTTGTCGAACACCTTGATGGTCTGCTGCACCTCGGGCTCGGGATGCTTGGTCTGGTCCGCCCACACGTACTGGCTCTTGGGATGGGTGCGGATGAACAGGCCGGGACCGCCGGTATCGAGGGTGTAGCACACTTTCCACGCCTGGTCGGGATGGCCGGCCGGATCGTTGCCCCACACGGTGATCTTGCCGATGCCGAGGTGCGTGGTGCCACCCACCGGACCGCACTTGGGATCGACCCAGTTGGCGCCGGGGCCGGGGTGCGGCAGTTTGTCCACGTCGATGATGGCCTCCAGCTTGCGCGTCTTGGAGTCCACCACCACCATCTTGTTGGAGGCGTTGGCGGCGATCTGGAAATAGCGCCCGGTGGGATCGAAGAAGCCGTCGTGCAGGTACTTGGCGGTGTCGATCTTGTCGATGCGCAGGTTGTTGATGTCGCTGTAATCCACCTGCCACATCTGGCCCAGCTCCTTCATGGAGACCAGCCACGAGGTGGCGTCCGGCGTGTCGTAGACTGCGGCGACGCGCGACTCCTCCACGTACTCGCCGTCGATGTTGACGCCGCGCGAGGAGACCACCTTCAGAGGCTCCATGGTCTCGGCGTCGACGATGACGAAATGCGGGGGCCAGTAACCGCCGCCCACCACGTATTTGCCGTCACCGGAGACCGCCACGTCGCGCGCATCGTAGGCCACCTGCACCTCGGCCACCTTCATCTTGTCCGGCGTCTGCCACAGGTCGATCTTGGTGAGCTTGCCGTCGCGGCCCATGGTGAACCAGAAACGGCCCGGATACTTGGCCTTGGAGACCTTGGAGTGCTCCAGCGCCTTCAGCACATGCACCGCGTACCCGGTGGGGATGTGGGTGACGATCTCGTGCTTGTCGCCGTCCACCACCGCCACCTTGCCCACGTCGCGCTCGATGACCAGGAAGAAGTTCTCCCAGTTGCGCCCGTGCATGGGTTTGGTGGGATAGTCCTTGGGCTGCACGTAGACCTTGTGGCGCTCCTTCATCAGCGCCAGCGACATCTCGGGCGGCTTGGGCGGATCCATCTGGATGTAGGTGGCCATCAGTTTGATTTCGTCCGGCGACAGCACGTCGTCAAAGTTGTTCATGCCGCCTTCGGTGCCGAACTGGATGATGCGCTCGAGGCGTTTCTGGCCCTTCTTCTGGGTATTTTTCGGCTCCAGGTTCTTGCCCGTGGCGCCTTTACGCAGCGTGCCGTGACAGCCGGCGCAACGCTGGAAATAGATGGTCTTCGCCTTGTCGAAATCCGCCTCTGACAGCGTCGGCTGGGTAGCCGCCGCGGCGGTACCGGCCACGCCCGCCGCCATGCCGGCCGCCAGCGTCAGCGCGGGGATGCCTAAATACAGAGTTTTCATCGCTCCCCCCTCAATGGGTATGTGAATGGCAGGACCACCGACAGGCAGCCGTACCGCTCGAAACAAGCGTGGGAGAACATGGACCGGATGGGGTCGTGATTCCTTGATTTGCATCAAGCCACCCCGGAGGGTCAACCAACCCGTTGAAATTTCACGTAATCGCACCGAATACGGTGGGGAAGAGAGCGGCAGGATCGGGAGACAGGTTCTAAGCTTTAGAGATCTTCCACGGCGGAGCGACACGATGTTCCTACGGCCACCGCACCTGCTGGGCGTGCTGATCCTGGCGGCGCCCGTCGCCTTCGGGCAGGGAGCCGACGTGGCGCGCGGCGCAGCGCTCTATCGGAACCACTGCACCGCCTGTCACGAAAGCCAGGTCCACATTCGCGAACGGCCCAAGGTGCGCTCGCTGGCGGAATTGCGCGGCCAGGTGGCGCGCTGGGCGGGGGAGATCGACAAGGGATGGGGAAACGAAGAGATCGACGACGTGTACCACTACCTCAACGACACCTACTACCACCTGACGCGCTGAAGCCGCGCCCGCACCGCCGCGGTCAGGGGCGTGCGAGCACCACCGGTTCGTTCTGGATACTGACTCCGGTGACGGCCGGGTCGTTGGCAAGCAGCGGACGCAGCGGACCGGCGTTCTGCTCCACCGGATGGCAGTTGCCGGTTTCGTCCAGCTGCGACAGCGGCTGCACGTCATTGACCGGTTCAGCGTAGGCGGTGTACCAGAGCTGGCGCGCATCGTCGCGGAACACCAGGCCGGGCTGCGCCTCCACCAGCGGATCGCCGACGCAGTTGGCCGCCGCGAAATAGCGCTGCTGCAACGCGTAACCGATCTCGCCACGGGTGTTGACGCTGAACAGGTAGCCGGTGTCGCTCAACCCCTGGTAGGCGGCGCCGCTGGCGCTGGTTCCCAACAGGCGCCCCAGAGGCGCACCGTCTTCGCCCCGCAGAACGCTGCCCGCCTCGCGCGGCGCCGCCGGTGCCGCGACCGGCAGCGGCGCCGGAACCACCGCCGGCACCGAAGCGCCGCTGGCACGCGGCAGCGCTGCCAGGGCACCGCGCAGCTCGCTCAACTGGCGCTGTACGGCATCACTGCCCACCGCCACCTGGCGATCCACGGCCGCAAGGCGCTGCAACTGCCACCACCCGGCGAGGGCGGCGATCGCCACCAGCAGCGCCAGCAGTCCGGTGAGGAAGCGGAACCGCGCCCGCTCGCGCACGCCCTGCTCCTCCCAGCGCAGCTCCTGCTTGGCGTCGAGGCGCCGCACGGTCTCTTCGCTATTGACCTCCAACAGGCCCTTGACGCTGCCGGCCAGCCAGCGCATCTGCCCCTTCTGGGCGATCTGCTCCTCGGCGAGGATCAGGTACATCTGGCGGCTCAGCTCGGTCTCCATGCGTTTGAGCAGCGCCTCCCAATCGGGTGCGGTCGTCGCTGCGCGCGGTTCCGTGGTGCGCGCAACCGCACCGCGCACCATGCCCAGCCGGGCCAGCGACTCTTCCAGCCGTTCGTGCACGCTCTCTTTGACCAGCACGTCCACCGCCCCCAGCGCCCGCGCCTGGCCCAGGTACACCTCGCCCTCCTGGGTGGTGTACATGAGCACCGGGATGGTGGCGGTGGCGGGGTTGCCCTTGATGATCTTGACGGTCTCCAGACCGTCCATGCCCGGCATGTTGTGATCGAGGAAGATCACGTCGGGCTTCTTGTCGCGCAGGTACTCCAGCGCATCTTCCGCCGAATGCACAGAGTCGGATTCGACGCCGTGCTCGGCCAGCAGCTTGGCGAGAAACCGGCATGCCGATTTGGAGTCGTCGACGATAAGAGCCTGCTGCGGCATGGGCTGAATGACCTGTTGGGGGTTTGGTATTCCGGATTTGGCCCCCATCTTACTCATCACGCCACCGCTGGCGCCAGTTTCCGAAGGCGGCATTGGGGCCCACGCTATAATGAAACACTTTCACGCCCACCGCGAACCTAGCGGGCGGGCGAGAGTCCCATTCAAGAATCGAGACCATTGCGGAAAACCCAGATCATGAGCGACGTATCGAACCACCCCGCCTTCCAGTTGCTGCAAACCGAAGCCATTCCGTCACTGCGCGTCACCGTCTACGCCTACCGCCACACCGCCACCGGCGCCCTGCACTATCATCTCGCCTCCGAGGATCCCAACAACGTCTTTCTGGTCGCCTTCCGCACCGTACCCATGGACTCCACCGGCGTGGCGCACATCCTGGAACACACCGCGCTGTGCGGCAGCGAGCGCTACCCGGTGCGCGACCCCTTTTTCATGATGACGCGCCGCTCGCTCAACACCTTCATGAACGCCTTCACCAGCAGCGACTGGACCGCCTACCCGTTCGCCAGCCAGAACCGCAAGGACTTCGAGAACCTGCTCAGCGTCTACCTGGACGCCGCCTTCTTCCCGCGTCTGGACGCCATGGATTTCGCCCAGGAGGGCCACCGCATCGAATTCGCCGAACCGGGCAACCCCGACTCGCCGCTGGTCTACAAAGGCGTGGTGTTCAACGAAATGAAAGGGGCGATGAGCTCGCCGGTGCGTGCGCTGTGGGACGAACTCTCGTCGAAGCTCTTCCCCACCGTCACCTACCACTACAACAGCGGCGGCGACCCGGCGGCCATCCCCGACCTGACGCACGAGCAGCTGGTGGCGTTCCACCGCAGCCACTACCACCCCTCCAATGCGGTATTCATGACCTACGGCGACATCCCTGCCGCTGCGCACCAAGCCGCTTTCGAGGAACAGGCATTGAAGCGCTTCAGCGCCGCCGATCTCAACATCCACGTTCCGGACGAGCAGCGCTTGACGGCGCCGCTCAACGTCGAGGCACGCTACGCCATCGAGCCCGAGGGCGAGACGCGGCGCAAGACCCACATCGTCACCGGCTGGCTGCTGGACAAGAGCACCGACCTGGAGACCATGCTCACCTCCCACCTGCTGGCCGACGTGCTGCTGGACAACAGCGCCTCGCCGCTGCGCCACGCCCTGGAGACCACCGAACTGGGAACCGCGCCTTCGCCGCTGTGCGGACTGGAGGACTCCAACCGCGAGATGGTGTTCGCCTGCGGCGTGGAGGGTTCCGAGCCCGATCGCACCGCGCAGGTGGAGCAGCTCATCCTCGGCGTGCTGGCCGAAGTGGCCGACAAGGGCGTGCCGCAGGAGTTGGTGGAATCGATGCTGCACCAGTTGGAGCTGCACCAGCGCGAGATCGGCGGCGACGGCTTCCCCTACGGGCTGCAGCTGATGCTGAACGCACTGCCGGCCGCTATCCACGGCGGCAACCCGGCCACTTACCTCAACATCGATCCGGTGCTGGAGGCACTGCGCGAGCGCGTCCAGGACCCGGCCTTCATCAAGGGCCTGGTGCGTCAATGGCTGCTGGACAACCCGCACCGCATCACCCTCACCTTCCGACCCGACCCGCAGTTGGGCGCTGAACGCGACGCCGCCGAAGCAGCGCGGCTCACCGCCCTCAAGGAACAGCTCGACGGCGAGCAGCGCGCGCAGGTGATCGCCCAGGCGCAGGCCCTGGAGGCGCGCCAGAACCAGAAGGACGACCCCGCCGTGCTGCCCAAGGTGGGGCTGGAGGACATCCCCGCCGAACTCAAGATTGCGGAACCGGCGGGCAGCGCCGCGCAGCCGCTGGCCAGCACCTGGTTCAACGCCGGCACCAACGGCCTGGTCTACGAACAGCTCATCCTCGACCTGCCGCCGGTCGATGACGCCCTGCTGCCCCTGGTGCCGCTGTTCGCCAGCTATCTCGCCGAGGTGGGCAGCGGCGGACGCGACTACCGCCAGACCCAGGCACTGCTGGCGGCGGTCACCGGCGGCATCCACGCCACGGTCACCGCCCGCGGCGGCGTCGACGACCTGGCGGCGGGACGCACCCTGTTCGTGCTCAGCGGCAAGGCGCTCAACCGCAACCAGGGTGCGCTCGGCGATCTGCTGCAGGAGACCTTCACCAGCGCCCGCTTCGACGAGCTGCCGCGCCTGCGCGAACTGGTGGCGCAGTCGCGCGCCCATGCCGAGCAGAGCGTCACCGACAGCGGCCACATGCTGGCCATGGTGGGCGCAGCCAGCGGACTGAGTCCGGCGGCGGCGCTGGCGCACCAGTGGCGCGGCCTGGAGGCGATCCGCCGCCTCAAGGCGCTGGACGATGCCCTGGACGACCCCTCCGAGCTGGAGCGCTTCGCGGTGAAACTGGAGGCGCTGCGCCAGCAGCTGCAGGAGGCACCGCGCCAGTTCCTGCTGGTGGCCGAAGAGGAGCAGCACGAGGCGCTGCGCGCGCAGCTCGCCGCGCGCTGGGCGGATCAGCCCGGCGGCGCCGACCACGGCGCCTTCCGGCCGTCCTTCTCCCCGGCGCACGTCAGCGACGCCTGGACCACCAGCACCTCGGTGAACTTCTGCGGCCGCGCCTATCGCGCCGTGCCACCCGGGCATGCCGACGCCGCGGCGCTCACCGTGCTGGGCGGCTACCTGCGCAACAACTTCCTGCACCGCGCCATCCGTGAGCAGGGCGGTGCCTACGGCGGCGGCGCCAGCTACGACGGCGACTCCGGTTCGTTCCGTTTCTACTCCTACCGCGACCCCCGCCTCAGCGGCACCTTGAGCGACTTCGAACGTTCCATCGACTGGCTGCAGAACAGCACGCACGAGCCGCGCTACCTGGAAGAGGCGATCCTCGGCGTGGTGGCACGCATCGACCAGCCCGGCTCACCCGCCGGCGAGGCCAAGAGCGCGTTTCACAGCGCACTGCACGGCCGCACGCCGGAGCAGCGGCGCCGGTTCCGCGCCGGCATACTGGAGGTGACCTTGGAGGATCTGCGCCGGGTTGCGCAGCACTACGTTGCCGATGCCGAGCCGCACACCACGGTGATCTGCCCGGCGACGGCGGGAGAGGAGATCGACGCGCTGGGGCTGAACAGCCGCAAACTCTGACGCGCAGCGGGAATCCCCGGCGAATTGCCGGGGATACTCGAGTCTACTCGTTCCGCAACCCCGGCCAGTTGGCATCGGCCTTGGAAATATTCCCCGCGATGTCCCGGCTCCAGAGTTTCTGCACGCCGCTGCTGTAGTTGAGATAGAGCTTGTCGTCGACGATGCTCCACGCCTCGGGATCGGTGGAAGCCGTCGAACCTTTGGCCACCGCGTACGCGCAATAGCCGCCATACTGCGGCGCGTATTTCTGCGGATCGGCGGCAAAGCGATCGCGGTTGGCGGAACTGGCGAAGCGCCAAGTTGCGCCTTGATACGGGTGTGTAAACTGCGCGTCGCCTGGCACGGGGCGGCCTTCCGTGAAATAGGCCACGGGATCGTAACCGTGAATCGCCGCGCCATCGGCGGTAAAGACCGGCGCCGATGCCGCCTGTGCGGTAGCGCTCAGCAGCCACAACATCCACACCAAAGCGGTGCTCCACACTCCTCGTTTCAGGCTGCGCATGCTTGTTGCTCCTCGCCGGGGTTTGAGCGGTTCGATGCCAGTGTAGACCCGCGGTTCCTGGAACGGGTGCGATGTGACTGAAACGTGAAAATTGCGCTAGAGAACGGGTTGCGTTGCGGATCCGGATTCCGCACCACGCCTCCACATGGAACGAAACACTACCACCAGAAACAGCACCCCGCCCACGATGGCGATCAGGCCGCCCACGCCCATCAGGCCCATGGCCGCGACGCGTTCCGCCGAATCCAGCGCCTGCGCCGCGCCCGCGGTCTTGCGCTGCACCCCGTAGCCGCCCGACCACGCCAAGCCGGTGATGTGCAGCAACTGGCCGAAGCAGTAGATGCGCGCCTGCCACACCGCCAATCGCTGTCCCACCGGGCGGTAGCCCAGCTTGGGCAGCAGATGGTAGGCCATGCCCATGAAGGCCAGCGTCACACCGACGATGTTGCCGTGGTAGTGGGCGGGGATGGTGACGTTGCTGCCGGAGATGGCAAAGCCGATGCCGCCGCCGGCGCCGAACACCAGCATCGACGCCCACAGCGCGTTGCGCTCGGCACGAGTCGTGGACGATGCGGCCGGTGCACGCAGCAGCCCCAGCAGCACCGCCGCCCCGATGATCAGCGCCGCGACGCCGCCGCCGTACTCCATCTGCCGGGTGAAAAAGAGCCGGTACTGCGCCGACTCGGGTCCGTTGCCGAGGATGAAGAACGGCGTCAGCAGAATCGCCGCCACGCCGACGCCGAAGGCGATGCCCGCACCGCGCGCGCCGATGCGCGGCAGCGCTCCCGAGGCGACGGCCAGACACAACCAAGTCACCAGCATCAACTGCGTGTAGACGAACTGCATCAGATGCCCGCCGCCCCAGAACAGCAGCTCGTAGTAGGCCTGGGGCGCATGCTCGCGGTTGAGGGTGAAATAACTTGCAGCGAATACCGCCAGCGCCGCGGCCCCCGCCAACGCTGCGGTGAGCAGCCCGACGCGCAGCGCACCGTCTGCCCCGCGCCAGTCGCGCGCGCGCACCAGCGCGGCCAGCGACCGCAGCACCAGCAGCGCGAAACCGGCGGCGAATGTCAGCAGCCCGACAAAAAACGGCGCGTTGCGCAGCACCGGGATGTAGTTGGACATCACCGGCGCGGGGTGCGCGACAAACAGCGCCGCCGCCATCAGCAGCGCACCACACCACGCCAGCAGCAGCGCCGCCCACCCGCAAAGGCGACACCCGCCCGGCACCGCCAGCGTCCAGAACAGTCCGCCAAAGGTGGCGAACCACACCAGTACCGTCAGGTCCACGTGCACCACGAGCACCGAGCGGAACAGATCCACCACCGGCAGCAGGTCCTGCAGCAGCGGCGCCCGCGCCGACACCACGAGAATGGTGAGCAGACCCGCGATGACCAGCGCTGCCAGCGCGAGAAACAGCCAGCCGCGCGCCAGCGCCACTTCGCCGCGCAGCGGCAACACGAACGAGGATTCGGAGTGCGACATCGGAGCCTTCTTCAAGCGGTGAGCAAAGCCACAAACATAGACGCCTTGCGCACACAAGTCATCCGCGGCGGTTGTGATCGGCAACGGCGCGCTGCACAATCGAGAGTCGATTCGATGCCGACAACCCGACCCGTGCAAAGCCTATCCCCTAACCGCCCACTCGCCGTATGGCTATTCGCCTGCTGCGCGCTGATCTTCGCCATGGTGGTGCTGGGCGGGGTTACCCGCCTGACCGGCTCGGGGCTCTCCATCGTCGAGTGGGAACCCATCGTCGGCACGGTGCCGCCGTTGTCGGATGACGACTGGTCGGTCGCCTTCGACAACTACCGCCAGTTCCCCGAGTACCAGAAGAAGAACGCCGGCATGACCCTGGAGGCGTTCAAGACCATCTACTGGTTCGAGTACAGCCACCGCCTGCTGGGACGGCTGATCGGTGCGGCGTTTCTCGTTCCGTTTCTGATCTTTCTTGCGTTGGGACGGATCGAACGCCGCTACGTGGGACGGTTCGTCACGATGTTCATCCTCGGCGGGCTGCAGGGCGCGTTGGGCTGGTATATGGTGATGAGCGGACTCGCCAGCGATCCGCACGTCAGCCAGTACCGCCTCACGGCGCACCTCGCCGCCGCGCTGGCGATCTATGCGTACATCTTCTGGACCGCGCTGGGATTGTGGAATGACACCACGCACGCACAACCAACAGTGGAACAAACAGCGCCGCGGCGCTTCGTCCTGGTGGTGGCTGGCTTCGTTGTCGTGACCATACTATCGGGCGGTTTCGTCGCCGGCCTCAAAGCCGGTTTCGCCTTCAACACCTTCCCCAAGATGGGCGACACCTGGATCGCGCCGGGGATACTGGCGCAGCAGCCATGGTGGCGCAATCTGTTCGAGAACGCCGCCACCGTGCAATTCGACCACCGCATACTGGCGCTTACCACGCTGGTGCTGGCGATTGCGCTATGGGTGCGCTCGCGGTTGTACCCGTTGAACGCAAGCGCGCGCTACGCGCGCCACCTGCTGCTGCTGGCGGTGCTCGTGCAGGTGACCCTGGGCATTTCAACCCTGCTGTTGCACGTCCCGACGCCGCTCGCGGCGGCGCATCAAGCCGGCGCGGTGCTGGTGTTGACGGCCGTCCTGTTTTTCATTCACGCGTTGACGTTTGCGCACCGCGGCACGCTCACAGCAAAGGATCGAGCGGCAGCAGGCGAAACAGAAACAGTCGCAGGCGTTTGAGGAAACCCACTTCCGAGTCGGGGTTGAAATCCTCGCTGATCCGCCAGCTGTTGCCCGGTTCCATATCCTTTTCCAGACTCGCTTCCACCGTTCGCGCCAGTGACTCGCTACGCACGATCACGCCCACCTCGGTGTTGAGGTTGGCGGAGCGCGGATCGAGATTGAAGGTCCCGATGTAGGTGGTCTCGCCGTCCACCACGAACGTCTTGGCGTGGAGCGAGAAGATCGGCGCCAGCTCCTCAAGCTCCGGATAGCGTTCGATCAGTTCGGCCTTGCTGGCGGGATCGGGTTTGAACTCGTAGATCTCGACCCCCATCCCCACCAGCGCTTCGCGAATCTTCTGGTATCCGCTAAAGGCATAGAGGTTGTCGGTGGAGGCAAGCGAGTTGGTGACGATGCGCACCTTCACCCCCGCGGCGACCTTGGACCGGAAAAATTCCATGCCGCCCTCCGGCAACACCAGATAGGGCGACTGAATGGTGATGCGCCGCTTCGCCTTGGCAAGCTCGGCCACCAGCGCGTCGGTAGTCTGTCCACCGCCGCCCAATCCCTGACGGCCATCGTTCTTGCCCGGCACATCGTGAACGAAGCGCACCTCGCCCCACACCAACCGCTGGCGCAACAGGTCGAGATTGGCGGTCAGCCCCGCGATGGCAGCTCGCACCTTGGGATGAAAGTTCGCCGGGTCACCAGCGTAATCGTGCAGCTGCCGCCACACCCTTTGCACCTCGTCCATCTGCATCGGCGATTCGATCAGCGCTTCCACCGGCCGGGCGTACGCGCTGTGCCAAAACGTCTCGAAGCTGGCGGCGATGTCGCCCACGGCTTTGCCAATCACCAACGCGTCGCGGTCACGGAAATTGTAGGTGTGGTCGAAGTCGTAATACTCGTCCGCCATGTTGCGACCGCCCGTAATGGCCACCGCTCCGTCGACGATCATGGTTTTGTCGTGCATGCGCTGATTAACGCGGCGAAACCCCACCAGCAAGTTGGTGATGCGGCGCATGAAACCGACACCTACCGTTTGCTGCGGGTTGTAGATGCGCACCTCCACGTTAGGATGGCGGGCCAGCGCCAACATCGCCTCGGGTGGTGCATCGATCATCAAATCGTCGACGATAACCCGGACCTTCACCCCGCGCTCCGCCGCGCGCAGCAAGCCCTCGGCGGCCAGCGTACCCACGTTGTCGCTGCTCCAGATGAAATACTGAACGTCGATGGAGGACTGCGCGTGACGCGCCAGCCACGCGCGTCCCACCAGACTCTGCTCGCCGTACTCCAGCGTGTAGACGCCGGTCTCGCGCTCCAGATCGTGGCCCAGCATGCGCAGCTGGGTATCCAGCTCCGCGGCTTGCGCCACCCGCGCACCCGCCAGCAACACCAGCGACAACAGGCACAGCAGCCTCCAAGCTGAGCTACGCGAAACTGCGCTACTCCGCAGAGATCTACCGCGCATCCCGATCCGCGCGCGTCCGGCGTTCACGTCAGCGCACCTCGCAACGCGCTGACGCGTTCGAAAAGCAGCCCCACGCTCACCTCCATCGCCGGCACGCCGTCACCAGCCACGACCTCTATCCGGGACCAGAACCGGCGCGGCCATTTGCGCAGCGCCGTCCCCCCGCTGTGCGAGAAGAAGCTGCCCCACAAGCCGCGTAGCGCCAGCGGCACCACGGGCACCGGACGTCGTTCGACGATACGCTCCACGCCGCGTTTGAATTCGCCCAGTTCACCGGTGGTGGTGAGCTGCCCTTCGGGGAATATGCAGATCAACTCCCCCGCTTCCAGCGCGGCATCGATCTGATCGAAGGCGCGCTCGTAGCTCTCCGGATCGCTGTTTCTGCTGGTGATGGGAATCGCCTTCGCGGTCCGGAAGATGAAATTCAGCACCGGGAGATCATAGATTGGCTTGAACATGACGAAGCGGATCGGTCGGCGGCAGGCTCCCGCCAGGATCAGCGCATCGACGTAACTGACGTGATTGCATACCAGCACGGCGGCCCCCTCGTCGGGAATCTTGTGCAGATCCCGATGGGTTACCCGGTACATGGTGTGGCTCAGCAACCAGATCAGGAAGCGCATGCTGAATTCCGGAATCTGCTGGTAGATGAAAACGGCCACGGCAATATTGACCAGCGCAAGAACCAGAAACAGCTGTGGAATGGAGAGCCCGGCGACGCCCAGCAGCAAGATGCCGCTGACCGCGGCCAACACCATGAACAGGGCGTTGAGAATGTTGTTGGCCGAGATCACCCGCGCCCGCATGGCGGGATCGCTGCGCTTCTGGACGGTGGCGTAAAGCGGCACGATATAGAACCCGCCGAACACCCCGAGCATGAGCAGATCGGCCAGCATCCGCCAGTTGCCCGGGGTGGCGAGAAACGCCAGCGCCCCGACCGCCGTCGTCGCCGGCGCCTGAGGTACGCTGAAATAGAGATCGATTCCGAACAGGCTCAACCCGATGGAGCCGAACGGGACCAGTCCCAGCTCCACCTTGTGGCCGGAGAGTCGCTCGCACAGCAGCGAGCCCAGCGCGATGCCGATGGAGAAAGTCGCCAGCAGCAGCGTCACCACCGTTTCGCTGCCGTGCACAACTTCGTTGCTGAAACGGGGCAGTTGGGTGAGATAGATCGCACCCAGAAACCAAAACCAGGAGATGCCGAGAATGGAGTAGAAAACCGAGCGCTCGCCGCTGGCGCCGCGCAGATTGCGCCACGTCGCACGCAGCGGGTTCCAGTCCACCCGCAGCTGCGGCTGGTTGGCGGGGGCTTCGGGGATCCAACGGCTGCACAGGTAGCCGACGACGGCCACCGCCACAACCGCGATGGAAACCCAACGCAGCGGCGCTCCGGTGGTAAACAGCAACCCGGCGGCGATGGTGCCGCCGATAATCGCCACGAACGTACCCGTCTCCACCTGGGCATTGCCGCCCACCAGCTCGTCGTCGCGCAGATGCTGCGGGATGATGGCGTACTTGACCGGCCCGAAGACGGCGGATTGCGCGCCCATAAGAAACAGCACGACCAGCAGTCCGACTGTTTGACCCATCAGCAACGCCGCCGCACCCGCCGCCATGATCAGGATCTCGCCCAGCTTCACCCAGCGGATGAGACGCGACTTTTCGTACTTGTCGGCAATCTCGCCCGCCGTAGCCGAGAACAGGAAAAACGGCAGCACGAACAGTCCCGCGGCCAGGTTGATCAACACGTCGCGCCCGGCGCCGCTCGCGTAGGCGCCGGAGAACGCCACCAGCAGCACCAGAGCATTCTTGAACAGGTTGTCGTTGAACGCACCCGCCAACTGGGTGAAAAAGAACGGCGCGAAGCGACGCGTGGCCAGAAGGCCAAACTGGGATCGTTCACGCGGGGGTTGATGGTTCTGCCCTGACATGGAACGCCTCCTCAGCCCCGCGACCAGCTGTCGAGAAAGCGCGCGATCAGCTCATCGGTCATGAGCGAATCGCTGCCTTCGTGATGGAACAGGTGCTCGTCCATCGCCAGCGCCGTGATTCCGTGCGCCCCACCCCACAAGATCCGCGCGGCCTCCGCGATGGCAGCGTCGCTGCGCGCCGGGGCGAGCTGGCGCAGCGGCTCTTCCAGCATGCCGAACATCGCGTCGACCTTGGCTTGAAACCACGCCGGGAGCGATTCGTTCTCGGGCAAAATGCGGCTGAACACCGCGCGCCAGCGAAAGGGTTGTTCGTGGGCGAACCGCGCGTAAGCCCGTGCATAGCCCTGGATGCGCACCACCGGATCGGCATCGGACCGATCGCTCGCAACGCAGGCCGCGTGCAGCGCCGCCAGGGTGCGACCGTTCACCTGCAGTTGCAGATCGGCCAGATTGACGAACAGCGTGTAGAGGGTGCCCACCGTATAGCCCATGGCCGTGGCGATCTGGCGGGCGCTGATCTCGTGCATCGGCAGGTTCTCCAGGAACCCCTCGGTGGCGCTCAACGCCATCTCCTTCAGTTCATCGCGACTGTGGTCGCTGCGTCTCGCCATGGTGATCTCCCTTGCCGCCTGGGGTTACAGGGGCGTTCGCGGCGCCCCTTTGTTCTGAACGATGTTCAATTAATCGCCAGGATAGCCTCGGTCGTTCGCGCTGTAAATCCCCGAAACGAAAATAATTAAACATCGCTCAATTTTTTCTTGACAAGATATTGAACGTTGTTTAATTCTATTCGCGGATATTGAACGTCGTTCAATATCACTCCCCGACCCTCCCGTCGGGAAACGTACCGGCAAATTTTAAACATTGTTCAATTTTGGAGGAGAGATCATGAAACGGACCCTTATGCTCGACCATTCGACCCGCAGGCGGTGGCTGGTTCCGGCACTGTGCCTGAAGCTCGTGGCGGTCATCGCGCTGCTGTCCCAACCCGCCACGGGTCAGGCCGCGGGCCTGCTCACCCCCAGCGACGGCTCCCTGCCCGCCCTGGAGATCCGCGACCACCACGTTCAGGTCACCATTGAGGACGGCTACGCCGTCACCCAGGTGGAGCAGGTGTTCCACAACCCCCACGGCCGCGACCTGGAGGCCATCTACTCGTTTCCCGTCCCCAAGGAGGGCGCGGTGGGCGAGTTCACCCTGTGGATCGACGGCAAACCCGTCAACGGCGAGGTGCTGGAGAAGCAGCAGGCCCGCCGCGTCTACGAGGAGGAAAAGGCCGCCGGGCGCGATGCCGGCATCACCGAGCAGGACAGCCATAAAACCTTCGACGTCAGCGTCTACCCGGTGCGCGCCGGCCAGGACACGCGCATCCGCCTGGTCTACCTGCAGCCGGCCTTCGTGGACAGCGGTATCGGGCGCTATGTCTACCCCCTTGAGGAGGGCAACGTGGATGAGCGCAAGCTCGCCTTCTGGACCGCCAACGAAACGGTGCAGAACCGCTTCAGCTTCGACCTCAAGCTGCGCTCCTCGTACCCCATCGACGCGGTGCGGGTCCCCGGCCGCCCCCTCGCGCAGGTGAATCGGCACGACGCCGGCGAATGGCAGGTCAACCTCTCCAGCGGCGCTGCCGCCAGCGTGGAGGAGGCCAATCCCCAGCCCGCCAACACCGCGGCGATGACGCTGGACAAGGACTTGGTGGTCTACTGGCGTCACCAGGAGGGGCTGCCGGGCAGCGTGGATCTCGTCACCCACAAACCCGACCCCAACGGCAAAGGCACCTTCATGATGGTGGTAACGCCGGGCGCCGACCTCAAACCCATTCAGGAGGGCAAGGATTGGGCGTTCGTGCTCGACGTCTCCGGCTCCATGAACGGCGGCAAATACTCCACCCTGGCCGACGGCGTGGAGCGCGCGCTGAAACAAATGGGTCCGAACGACCGCTTTCGCATCGTGCTCTTCAACAACGCGGCCCGGGAGCTGACCAGCGGTTACGTCAACGCCACGCCGGAGAACGTCGCGCGCTACTCCGCGCAGGTAACGGCGGTTCAACCGGGCAACGGCACCAACCTCTACGCCGGGCTCAGCCAGGGAATCGACGCCCTGGACGCCGACCGCACCAGTGCCATCGTCCTGGTGACCGACGGGGTGGCCAACGTAGGCGAGACGCGGCAGAAGCGCTTCATCGAACTGGTCCGCCGCAAGGACGTGCGCCTGTTCACCTTCGTCATGGGCAACAGCGCCAACGAACCGATGCTCAACGCCCTCACCAAGGCCTCCGGCGGATTTGCCGTCAGCATCTCCAACAGCGACGACATCGTCGGCCAACTGCTCAAAGCGGCCAGCAAGGTCACCCACGAAGCGATGCACGACGTGCACGTCCGCATCGACGGCGTGAAGACCAGCGACCTGTCGCCGACCGAAATCGGCAGCCTCTACCGGGGTCAGCAGTTGGTGTTGTTCGGCCACTACCGCGGCGACGGTCCCGCCGACGTCCAGCTCGAGGCCAAGATCTCCGGGCAGCCGGTGAACTATCGCACCCGCTTCGACTTTCCCGCGCAAACGGACGGCCACCCCGAACTGGAACGGCTGTGGGCCTACGCCCAGATCCGCGACCTGCGGGAGACCATGGAAGACTTCGGCGAAAAGGCCGACCTCAAACAGGCGGTCACTGACCTCGCCCTGGAGTACGGACTGGTGACCGACTACACCTCCATGGTGGTGTTGCGCGAAGAGGCGTTCGCACAGCACCAGATCGAGCGCAACAACGACAAACGCATCACCGCTGAACAGCAGGCCCGCCAGAACCGCGCGGCAACACCGGTGACCTCCAACCGCGTGGACAACCAGCAGCCCATGTTCCAGGGCAACCGCCCCACCCTGAGCGGTGGCGGCAGTGGCGGGGGCAGCGGCGGTGGTTCGTTCGGCTCCTGGATGCTGCTGCTACTGGTTCCGATGGCGGCACTGCGGTTGCGCCGCAAACCGCAGATCTGATGCGCCGATGGCGCGGCGACAGCGGCAAGCCAGCAGGTTTGCGCTGTCGCCGCGCCGGATTCACCCGAACAGCCAGGGGTTGCGCGTCAGCGCAACCCCCACGACGTAGGCGAACGCCAGCAGCGAGCCGATCCACGCGACCGTTCGTGCCCGCAGCGACAGCGCACCGCGAAACGCCACGAACCCCAACCCGATGTGCACCAGCAGGCCGATCATCTTGGCGGACAGCCAAGCGTCGACGACGGGGTATTGGTGCACGATGGTGGTAAGCACGATACCCAACGCCAGCAGCAGCGTATCGTTCCAATGGGGCACGCGGCGCGCGAACAGGGAGCCGTGCCATTTCGACCCGGTCAGCATCCAGATACCGCGCGTGGTGTAGAGCACGAAGCTCAGAGTGGCGCAGGTGATATGGAGAAGTTTGATTTCGTAGTAGTAGGTGGCTAGCACTGGTTTGGGTTTTGGGTTTGTGCGGCTGCGCCGCGTTTCATTGAATCGGGGAATCCTTCCGCGAAGCCCGGGCTTTCGGGTTTTGAGTGGCTACGCCACGTTTATTGGTGCGGGGAGTCCGTCCCTGTAGCCGGGTAACTTTTCTTTGCTTGTCCAAAGAAAAGTCACCAAAAGAAAGGACACCCCACGTACGCGCCGGCTGCGCCGGTTCCCTGCGCTTCTCGCCAACGGGGGGCTCGCCAGAAGGGCCCTCCATGGCCCTACTGGCAAGGGCGTGCATCCTTGCACGCCCCCTGCGGGCCTGATCCCCGTTGGCTGCGATGCTCGGCGCTGCCGAAGGGGGCCTGAAACCCGCGCGTGGCGTGTCGAACCGCATAGACCATCCGGCGGCTGGGGGTGTTGACGTTCCCCTCCCGTCGGCAGCGCCGAGTAGCGGAGCTTGGCTTGGAAAAGGCCCGCAGGGGCGGGCCAGGGATGGCTCGCCTCACCGTCAGCACAGGATGTGCTGTCGGTGAAGCCCCAAGCCAAGCGAGCAACGCAGGGAACCCCTCGCAGAGGGGCGCGGTCGTTGGGCGCCCTTTCTTTTCGCCCCTTTTCTTTGGGCGTGCAAAGAAAAGGGGTCCGGCCGCGGGGACGGACTCCCCGCATTCAATGAAACGCGGCGCAAGCCGCACAAAACCAAAACCTCGGCGCACAGAACCGACCGCCGATCTAAAAACACGCCGCACACCTCAAACCCAAAACCACCCATGCGCCCCCGCCACCGCCCCGGCGATGGTCACCAGGCTCAACCCCAACAGCACCCAATGCTTGCGCTGAATAGCGTCCAACTCCGCGCGCGGATCGTCGGGCATCGCCGGCGCATCGCGGCGTCGGGTCGCCAGCGGCTGCAGCACGAACAGAATCACCGTGAACAACAGCCACACCAGCGTCATCGCCCAGACCCACCAGAAGCTGGCCTGCAGGTAGCGGTCCCAGGCGTTCAGTACGCCCAGCATGTGCAACCCGCTGATGCCGACGATCAACGTGGTAATGCGTGCCTGCCAGACGAAACGCTGCACCACCTCCAGGTAGAAACGGTACGCGTCTCGCGCGTCGTCGGCGCGGCGCAGCGCCGGCAACACCACGGTGGCCACCAGCGCGACACCTCCGATCCACAACACCACGCCCAGGACGTGCAGCACGCGCGGGAAAGTGAGCAGTACCACGTGATCCAAAACACGACTCCTTATCCGGGATTGCCGTCGATGCGCGGCCGCAAGTAAATGGGCAGGTAACGCGCAGCCCACACCATCGCCGAGACCAGCCACAGCAACGCCGCCACCCAGTTGAGCAGCACCAGAGTGTCGAACAGCGCCAGTTCGCCCAGCGCGCGCAGTGCACCCGCACCCACCATGCCCCAAAAGCAAAACCAGTCACGGCCGTCCATCGCCAGTTCGCGTCCCGAGTGACCCAGGGAGACGCGCGTCACCATCCCCATCACCATAGCCGCAAAAAATCCGATGGCCAGGATGTGCTGCGGAGCAAAGCGCAACAGGTCGCTGCCCGACACCAGCAGCCACAGACTGCGCACGCCGAACAGCGCCAACGCGAGACCGAGCACGAACACCGCGACATGCAGCACCGCCAGAAGACGAATCCGCAAACTGCTGCCGATTCTCCACGCCACACTGTGCCAGAGAATGACGGCGGCCAACGGCAGGTCGACGATCCACGTCCAGGCGATGGCGTCGGCGTACTCCAACGTCCCGTGCAGCGCCGCCCCCGCCCACACCACCGGCAGGCTCCAGCGCGGCTGGACCTGCGTATACCCCGACAGCGCGCAGTAGGAGAAGAAGGGCACCATGCGATGCGCCACGGTGAAGAACAACGGCACGAGAAACAGCCACAGGCCGACGCGATACGACAGGCTCACCAACTCCCAGCGCGGCCACTCCAGCGATGCGAGATAGCAAGCCGCTCCCGACCACCCCAGCAGGTGCGCGAGATTGAGCCAGCGTTCGTAGTGTTTGTCGCGCGCCGGTGCGGCACGATAGACGCGCCACAGCGCGGCGAAGCCTCGGGCCCACCCCGCGAGATACAACGCCACCCCCAACGCCAGCAACGCGCGGCCCACCGCCAACCCCGCATAGAACACCACCACCCCGCCGAACATCAGCACGAACGTGGCGACGTATTCGCGGCGCTCGACCAGCGGACCGTCCATCCAGCGCGGGTAGGTGGTCATCAGGAAACCGAAGATGAAAAACGGAAACAGCAGGTAGACCATGAGAAAGCCGTGCACCCAGGTCGTCGGCAGCGGCGTCGCCAGCGGCGCCCAGAGGCCGAAATAGCGCGCGCTCAGCTCGATGCTCCAGAACAGCAGCGTTGCCAGCAACTGAACCACACCGCCGAAGAACATCATGCGATGCGGCGCGGCGGTGAACGTTTGCCAGGTACCGTTGCCGCGCATCGTCATGCCGTCAACCGCGCGTAAAGCAGCGGCAGCTCCCGCGGCAGATCGGCGGCGCGGCGGATCATCACGTAGCCGCCGCTGCCGAACAGGTGCGGCAGATAACTGCCCGCCTCTTCGTCGATGGTGACGCAGAACGGTTGCAACCCCGCCTGACGCGCCTCGTGGATGGCGACGCGGGTGTCCTCGATCCCGTAGCGGCCTTCGTATTGATCGAGGTCGTTGGGCTTGCCGTCGGTGAGGATCAGCAGCAGACGCTGCGCGGCGCGCTGCTCCTCCAGCACTTTGATCGCCTGACGAATCGCCGCACCCATGCGCGTGTAGTAGCCGGGGCGCAGCGCGGCGATGCGCCCGCGCACCGGTGCGTCGTAGCGCTCGGTGAAATCCTTGAGCACGTGGAATCGCACGTAGTCGCGCCGCCGCGAAGAGAAGCCGTAGATGCCGAAGGCATCGCCCACCGCGCCCAGCGCTTCGGCGAACAGATAGAGACTGTCGCGAATGACGTCGATGACGCGCGCATCGTTGTTCACCCAGGCGTCGGTGGAGAGCGACAGATCGGCGAGCAGCAGGCAAGCCAGGTCGCGCTCGGCGTTGCGCATGTCGCGGTACAGACCGCGCTCGGCGTCCAGATGCCCGCGCAAGCGGTCGGCAGCGTGATCGAGACAGGCGTTGAGATCGAGCTCGCTGCCGTCGGGCTGGGCGTTGCGCCACACGCGCGTCGGTTTGAGATGCTCGAACTGCGCGCGCACCCGGCGTGCGGGCTTGCGCAGCGCCTCGGGCAGCGCCGCCGGTACCGCGTCGTCGGCGATCAGCGGCTGGATGCGGCAATAGTCGGGACGGTAGCGCTGCTTGCGCCAATCCCACTCCGGATGCAGGATGCCGGTGCCCAGCGGCCGGTCGTCGCTTTCCGCCGGCGGCAGGTCGAGATCGAAACGCAGACGCGCGGAACTGCTCTTGGTGTCGCGCGCCACGCTGAGCACGTCCAGGTCGTCGGCCGCCGCTTCGGCGTCGGGGTCTTCGTCCTCCTCGGTGGCGCGGTTGACGCGGATGTACTCGGCCCAACTGAGCAGCGTCTCCATGCGGTTGAAGATCATCCCATCCTTGCCGTCCGGCATCTCCACGCGCTCGGCTTTGCGGCGGCGCATGCCCGCGGCGTTGCGGCTCTGCCCCTGCTGGTCGGGCTGCTCCTGCTCCTCGCCGTTCGACGCGGACACATCGCAACGCGGCAACGACGGATAGAGCCACAGCGGCACCGGCCAGTGGGGCCGCTGCGCCGCCGCCAGCACATCGACGCTGCCCGGCGATGCCAACGCGCGGCGAACGGCGCGCTCCTGCGCGGCCTCGTCGGCGGGGAGATGGCGCGGATCGGGGCGCTCGTCCAGATGCGCCGCCACCAGCCGCCGGTAGCGCGCCGCCATGCCCGGGTAGCGCTCCAGCACGCCGCGCGTGAGCGCCTGGTTGGCGCAAAACCAATCCTCGGCGTAAACGCCGCCGCCCGCCGCCAGCGCCGCAAGCCACAGGTAGAGATCGCGGTTCAGCGCCCGGTCGGGGAAGTGATCGATGGTGCTCGGCAATCGCAGGTATTCGCCGTCGCGCGTACTGTGCTCGCTGCGCTGTCCGCTGCCGGCAAACCACTGCAGCAGATTGCGGCGCGCCCCGTGGCGCTCCAGCGCCGCGGCCTCCACCGCGAGACCGCCGTCGCCGCCCAGGGCGCGGAACATCACGCCGACGCCGCAGCGCACCTCGTCGAGATGCACCGCCGCCGCGGGATACCCGGCGCGCGCCGCGCGGGTGATCAGTCGGTGCCAGAGTTTGCCGACCGCTTCTTCCACTCTTCCTCCGCGCTATCCAGCGAACGCTCCACCGCTCCGTCGCCGCAACCGCCGCCGCAGCAACTGCCGCCCTCCTCCCGCACCGCAATGATTTTGCCCGGCGGATGGTCGCGGTTCTGGAGAAAACAGTTGGCGTCGTAGCAGACGTACTTGCGCCCGAAGTCGCGATCCGACACGTCCCGCGCACACGCCCCGCTCACCCACTGCAGCAACGATCCCTGCGGGTTGTCGGCCTGCACCTCGTTGCACGCCTGGATGCAGCGCGCGCATTCGGTGCAGGCGAACATCTTGCGTTTGATGGAGCGCGGTTTGAGGCGCATGGGACAGACGTTTTCGCAGGCGGCGTTGCAGTCGATGCACGCCTCTTTGCGGGTGTGGTCGAAGCCCACCACCAGCGCCCGCTTGTTGAAAATCCAGACGTAGCTCTGGAACAACCCTACGGCGCAACCGAAGCGGCAGAACAGGTGACGCGCCAGCAGAAACTCCAGAAAGAACACCGTGCTTGCGGCGATCAGGAAGAGGCCCTGATTGCGCGTCAGCGTGCCGGCGATGAGGTTGCCGTAGATCTCGCGGGGCGGCAGCAGGTAGGTGAGCAGCACCAGCGCCCAGAGAAACGCGAAGAACGCGATGGCCGGCAGCGCCGCCAGCCAGTAGCGCCGGTCCCGCGTTTCGACGCGCCCGTCGGGTTGGCGCTGCGGCAACGGCGCCTTCTCCCACAGCGTCGGTTTGCCGCTCGCCTTGCGCATCAGGGCGTTGATCACCTCCACCACCGAAAAATGCGGACAGAGCCAGCCGCAATAGAGGCGACCGAATTTCCAGGAGATCACGAAACCGGCGCCCACCAGCAGCACGATGGGCACAAAGCCCAGCAGGACAATGCGCAGGGCGGCCTGCGCGGCGCTGATCTCGCCCGCCAACAACGCACTGCCGCCCAACGTCCAGTCGTAGCCGACGATGATCAGGTGCCCGAGATTGAGATCGAGGCGAAAGAGGTCCAGCGGCGGCGCCAACACGAACAGCGCAAAAAACGCCGCGCGCGTGGCCAGGCGTCGGCGCTGCAGCGTCTGCGCGGTTTGCACGCTCACCGCGCCGCTCCCGCCGCTTCGTCGCAGCCGACACCGAACAGCGGGTAGCGGTAATGCTTGCCCGCCATGGCCTTGGCCAGCCCCAGCATGCCCAGCAGCACGAACAGCGAATGGCAGGTGGTGACGTAAAGCAGCACAAACAGCCAGGTGTGGACGAACTGGTAGCCGGAGACGATCACCACCGTCGCGCTGAACGCACCCAGCAAACCGCCCGCCCACAGGCTGACGGCCACGGTCTGGCGCAGGTGACAGCGGGCCAGCGGCGGCGCATCCCGGTGTCGATGCCACAGATAGACCAGCACCGCGAACGCGATGCCCGGCACCAGCAGCAGGTTGACGAGATAGAGCGACTCCGCCATCACCGCCAGCGTCTGCCCGGGCGGTGCCGCGCGCTCGCCGTCGTCGTGCTCATGCACCGAAGGTGGCATGGGCCACCTCCATCAGCGCCGCGGCGGTCTCCTCGTCGTCGGTGAGGCTCTCCACCAGCGCCGCGCGGCACGCTTCCAGCGGCGCGACGCCGCTCACCATCAGCGTCGCGGCGTAGACCAGCAGGCGCGTGCTGACGCTCTCTTCCAGATCGTGATCCTTGAGCGCGCGCAGCGACGCGCCCAGCATCACCAACTGGCGGGCACGCATCTCGTCGATGCCGCTCTCTTCGATGACGATAGTCTGCTCCTGGGCGGGCGCGGGAAAATCGAAACGCAGCGAGACGAAGCGCTGGCGCGTACTCGGCTTCAGCCCCTTGAGCAGATTCTGGTAGCCGGGGTTGTAGGAGACCACCAGCATGAACTCCGGCGGTGCATGCAACACCTCGCCGGTGCGCTCCAGCGGCAGGATGCGCCGATCGTCGGTGAGCGGATGCAGCACCACGGTGGTGTCCTTGCGTGCCTCCACCACTTCGTCGAGATAGCAGATGCCGCCCTCGCGCACCGCGCGGGTGAGCGGGCCGTCGGTCCAGTAGGTCTTGTTGTCGCCGATCAGGTAACGGCCCACCAGATCGGCGGCGGTGAGATCGTCGTGACAGGCAACGGTGAACAGCGGGCGCCCCAGGCGCGCGGCCATGTGCGCGATGAAACGCGTCTTGCCGCAACCCGTCGGCCCCTTGATCAGCACCGGCAACTGGTTGCGCCAGGCGTGCTCGAACAACGCCACCTCGTGATGCTGCGGCAGGTAGAAAGGCGTCTGCGTACCGCGAGCGGTTACGGACATGTCCATCATCAGTGACTCCCGAGTAGAAAGGCGGTGCCGATCGCCACGCCGAGCACCGCCAGATAGCCGTACAACACGGCGCGCCACGGCCAGCGCACGCGGCGCAATCCCATGAAGTGATCCACCACCAGCTGGCCCTTGAACAGCGCGATGAGCAGCGCCGCCAGAATTACCGCGCTGCCCGACAGGCCCAGCCGCCCCATAGCGAAGGTGACCGCGGTCAACATCACCATCGTCGCGTAGACGACGAAGGCGGAGTTGCGCTGCAGCCAGTGGGAGAGTTCGTGCATCGACACGTCCTCAGTGCATCACGTAGACCAGGGGAAACAGCACCAGCCACACCAGGTCGACCATGTGCCAGTACGAGGCGCCCGACTCCACGCCGTGGTGATCCGCCGCCCCGTAGCCGCCGCGCCCGGCCTTGAGCGCCATGAAGCCGACGATCACCATGCCCAGCAGCACGTGCATGAAGTGAAAGAAGGTGAGCGACAGGTAGAACATGTAGAAGGTGTTGGTGCTGAGCGAAACGCCGTGGCCCAGGTGGTGGCCGAACTCCGCCAGCTTGACCGCCACGAACACGCCGCCCATGGCGAACGCGGCCCACAGCCAGCGCGCGCAGCCGCGCGTATCGTCGCCGCGCACCGCCGCCACGGCACGCACCACGAAGTAGCTGCTGGTGATCAGCGCGAGGGTGTTGATGAAACCGGAGGTGCGATCCAGCGTCGCCTGGTAATGATCGAACAGCTCCACGTGGTAGCGCCGCGCAAAGGCGTAGGCAAGGAAGAAGATGCCGAACACCAGCAGCTCGGCCAGGATGAAGATCCAGATCGCCAGATCCCCCGGCGGGGCTTCGCGGCGTAACACCTGGAGATCTTGTGCGATTACGGCCATCTTCGCCCTGCCCGTCTCACTTGCCATTGCCGACAACCGCGGCGCGTCAACTCTCAAGACGGCAGCGGCCCCGCGAGGGGGCCGCTCCGCTCCTACTACCGGCTACCCGCCACCGCGCCGGGGGTCAACGGCGCGGATCGAGGAAACCGGCCCCGTTTAGGCACCACGCTCCTTGTAAGCCGCGCCGGTCTGGATAGCGCCCCCTACAGGGGCCTCGCCCTTGCGCGGCTTGGCAAAGAAGCTGGCGACGTAGGTGATCAACCCGGTAATGAAGATCAGCCCCGCGATTTCACGCAGCCAGTAGAACAGCGCCACCTGCTCCTGCACCGCCATGAACGGTTGCGGCGTGGGGCTGTAGCGTTGCAGCCACACCTGGAGGATGCCCGCCGCCGTCAGGAACAGCGTGATGAAGACGATGGAAACCGTCATCAGCCAGAACGACCACATCTCCAGCACCTGGGCGCGGCCGTTGTTGGCCGGGGCGCCGAAGCGCAGGTGCGGCATGGCGTAGCTGATCATGGTCAGGTTGATCATCACGTAAGCGCCGTAGAAGGCCATGTGCCCGTGCGCGGCGGTGATCTGGCTGCCGTGGGTGTAGAAGTTCACCGGCGCCAGGGTGTGCAGAAAGCCCCACACGCCCGCACCCAGGAAGGCCATCACCGAGGTACCCAGCGCCCACAGCACCGCCGGCTTGTTGGGATGTTCGCGGCGGCGGCGGTTCACCATGTTGAAGGCGAACACCGTCATCATGAAGAACGGGATAGGCTCCAGCGCCGAGAAGATCGAACCCCACCACTGCCAGTACTCGGGCGTGCCGATCCAGTAGTAGTGGTGGCCGGTGCCGACGATGCCGGTGATCAGCGTCATGGCGATGATCACGTAGAGCCACTTCTCGATGATCTCGCGGTCGACGCCGGTCACCTTGATCAGCACGAAGGCGAGAATGGAACCGAGGATCAGCTCCCACACGCCCTCCACCCACAGGTGCACCACCCACCACCAGTAGTACTTGTCCAGCACCAGGTTGGTGGGGTTGTAGAAGGAGAACAGGAAAAACACCGCCAGCCCCACCAGCCCCAGCAGCAACACCAGCGTGATAACCGTCTTGCGCCCCTTGAGGATGGTCATGCCGATGTTGTAGAGAAAGCCCAGCGCCACGATGACGATACCCACCTTGGTGATGGTGGGCTGTTCCAGGAACTCGCGGCCCATGGTGGGCAGGATCTCGTTGCCGGTGATCTCCGCCAGCTTGGCGTAGGGCACCAGCAGATAACCCAGCACCGTCAACGCGCCGGCGACCAGGAAGATCCAGAACAGCGCCACGGCCAGTTTCGGACTCTCCAGCTCGCGCTCCGACTCCTCGGGCACCAGATAGTAGGCCGCACCCATGAAGCCGAACAGCAACCACACGATCAGCAGATTGGTGTGCACCATGCGCGCGACGTTGAACGGAATCGCCGGGAACAGAAAGTCACCGATCACATACTGCAGACCCAGGATCAGGCCGAACAGGATTTGACCGACGAACAAACCGATCGCGGCAATGAAATAGAGCTTGGCAACCGCCTGTGATTTGTACTGCATCGTCGTTCCTCCCTCAGCCTTCGATGTTGGGCGGCCACTTCGAGGCGTTGACCTCGCTGGTCCACTTGAAGAACGCCACCAGCGCGTTCAACTCCTCATCGCTGAGATTGAACTGCGGCATCTGACGGCGGCCCTTGGCGTTGGTCGGCATCGACTTGATCCAGGCCTTGATGAAATCCGGACCGCGGCGGTCGTACACGTTGCCGAGCTCCGGCGCGAAATAGGCGCCTTCGCCGAGAATCGTGTGACAGCCGATGCAGTCGTTGTCTTCCCAGACCTTCTTACCCAGCGCCACTTCCGGCGTGATGTTCTGTCGATGATCACGCTCGGGCAGGACACCGGCGGTGTCGAAAGTCAGGGCAACAAAAAGCAAAAAGAAGAAAGCCGCACCACCGTAAAAGATGTTGCGAGCCATCTCTTTGGTGAACCCTCCACCACTCATCGCTCGTTCCCCCCTGTTGATGAAACCTCAGTGGG
>JBNKCG010000054.1:0-14684 GCA_050287605.1 Gammaproteobacteria bacterium
CCCCCCCCCCCCCCCCCCCCCCCCCCCCCCCCCCCCACGACAGTTTTCGGGGGTTTAACGCGCAATGAATAACGTCACGACCCAGGTGGCGCCCGCCAGCGCCCGTGGCAACTTGTTTACCCTTCTCGAGATCGACACCCGCCTGCTTGGCATGATCGGCGCCTTCGTGGTGATCTCGATAATTTTCAGTCTTCTAACCGACGGGCAGTTTCTCAGCGCCCGCAACATTTTCAATCTGACCATACAGACCGTTTCCGTCGCCATTATGGCGACCGGCATGGTGTTCGTTATCGTCACCCGCCATATCGATTTGTCGGTGGGTGCGGTACTGGCGGTATCGTCGGCGATCATGGCCATGGTCCAGGCGCGATGGTTGCCCGGCATCATCGGCCTGGAGCTCGGCTCGCCGCTGATCGCGCCGCTCACCATCCTGGTCGGGCTTGTCGTCGGTACGATCATTGGCGGCTTCAACGGCTGGCTGGTCGGCTACCAGGGCATTCCGGCGTTTATCGTCACGCTGGGCGGTTTCCTGGTCTGGCGCTTTGCCGGCTGGTATCTGACTTCCGGGCAGACCATCGCTCCCCTCGATCAGACCTTCCTGCTGTTCGGTGGCGCGGAGGGCACGTTGGGCGTCGGTTGGTCGTGGGTGGTGGGCGTGTTGGCCTCCGCGGCCGCGGTGTACGGTATCTGGAAAAGCCGGCACACCAAGCTCGCGCATGAATTTCCCGTCAAGCCGGTGTGGGCCGAGTTTGCGTTGGCCGGTATTGCGATTGCCGCCATTCTCGGGTTCATCGGGACACTCAACGCCTACCTGATCCCGAAGGGCAAACTCATCCGGCTGTTTGAGGCGCGCGGCGAAATTCTGCCCGACGGCTACACCGAAGGTCATGGCCTGCCCATTTCGGTATTGATCCTGATCGTGGTTGCAGTGGTAATGACCATCGTGGCGCGCAAGACGCGCCTCGGGCGCTACATCTTCGCCACCGGCGGTAATCCCGACGCAGCGGAGCTTTCCGGCATCAATACCCGCGCGCTCACCGTCAAGGTATTCGCCATCATGGGATTTCTCTGTGCGCTCAGCGCGGTAGTGGCGCAGGCGCGTCTGCAGAGCCACACCAACGATATCGGTACCCTGGACGAACTGCGCGTGATCGCCGCGGCGGTCATCGGCGGCACCGCACTTTCCGGCGGCGTCGGTACCGTTTACGGTGCCATTTTGGGCGCGCTGATCATGCAGTCGCTGACATCCGGTATGGGTATGGTGGGCGTCGACAGTCCACTGCAGAACATCGTGGTCGGTTCGGTGCTGGTACTGGCCGTATGGATCGATATCCAGGCCCGCAAACGGGCGGGGGGGTTGAAATGACGGCGCCGTTGGTGGAAATGCGCGACATCTCGCTCGCCTTCGGCGGCATCAAGGCGGTTGACCATGTGACCCTCGATCTGTATCCCGGTGAGGTCGTGGGCGTACTGGGCCACAACGGCGCGGGCAAGAGCTGTTTGATGAAAATCCTCTCCGGCGCTTACCGCCGCGACGGCGGTGAGATCTACATCAACGGGGAGTTGGCGCGAATCGACAACCCCCGTGACGCGCGCAACTACAACATCGAGACGATTTACCAGACCCTGGCGCTGGCCGACAATCTCGATGCCGCCTCCAACCTGTTTCTGGGTCGCGAACTGGTGACGCGCGTGGGGTTGGTCAACGAGGCGCTGATGGAGGCGGAGACGCGCAAGATCATGGCGCGCCTCAACCCCAACTTCAAACGCTATTCATCGCCGGTGGCGGCGCTTTCCGGCGGACAGCGCCAATCGGTGGCCATTGCGCGTGCGGTGTACTTCAACGCCAAGATCCTGATCATGGACGAACCGACCGCGGCCCTCGGTGTGCAAGAGACGCAGATGGTCGCCGATCTGATCGACGAGTTGAAGAACCAGGGCATCGGCATTTTCCTGATCGACCATGATATCCATCAGGTCAAGAACCTCTGCGACCGCGCCAGCGTGATGAAGAACGGTCAGCTGGTGGGAACGGTGAAGGTCGACGACGTCACCGAAGACGATCTGTTGGGCATGATCATCCTGGGCAAGCAACCCGACGTCGCCGCCTGACGGAAGGGGAGCGCACTTACCAAGCGGAAACCGCCATGTATCTAGGACTGGATCTCGGCACGTCGGGTCTGCGTGCCATTCTCGTCGACGGCGAGGGCAGTGTCGTTGCCGCCTCGGACCAGGTCTACCCGGTCGCTCATCCCAGTTCCGGCTGGAGCGAACAGAACCCGGCTGACTGGATCGCTGCCACCGAGCGCGCGCTCGACGACTTGCGCAGCCGCGATCCCAAGGCACTCGCCGCACTGCGCGCCATCGGCCTCTCGGGGCAGATGCACGGTGCCACGCTGCTCGACGCGGCGGATCAGGTGCTGCGCCCGGCGATCCTGTGGAACGATACCCGAGCTTCGCAGGAAGCGGCGGCGATGGATGCCGATCCGGCCTTCCGGGCGATCAGCGGCAACATCGTCTTTCCCGGTTTTACCGCACCGAAACTCGCCTGGGTGAAGACCCATGAGCCCGAGATCTTCGGCAAAGTTGCGATGGTGCTGCTGCCCAAGGATTACCTGCGCTGGTGGCTTACCGGCGAGCATGTCTCCGACATGTCCGACAGCGCGGGCACCTCGTGGATGGATGTGGGCAAGCGCACCTGGTCCGCGCAACTGCTGGACAAGGCGGGTATGCGCGCCGATCAGATGCCGCGGCTGGTGGAGGGCTCCGAAGTTTCCGGCACCTTGCGCAAAGCGCTGGCTGAACGCTGGGGGCTGTCTGCCGGCGTGAAAGTGGTTGGCGGCGGCGGCAACAACTCCGCCTCGGCTTGCGGCGTAGGCTGCTTTGACGAGGGCGACGGCTTCGTCTCGCTGGGCACCTCCGGCGTGCTGTTGGCGGCGAAGGCCGGTTTTGCGCCCAGCCCCGCGACGGCGGTGCACACCTTCTGTCATTCGGTGCCCGACACCTGGTACCAGATGGGCGTCATTCTTGCCGCCACCGATTGCCTCAACTGGCTGTCGGCGCAGCTCGGCCCGAAGCCGGCCGAACTGTCGGCGCTGCTGGGCGAGCACATTGCCGGTCCCGGCACCATCCGCTTCCTGCCGTACCTGTCGGGCGAGCGTACCCCGCACAACGATGCGCGCATCCGCGGCGCCTTCGTCGGTCTGGGCATCGGCGACGGACACGCCGCACTGACCCAGGCGGTGATGGAGGGCGTCGGCTTCGCGCTCAAGGACAACCACGAGGCGCTCAAGGCCACCGGAACCCGGCTGCGGCGCGTCCTGGGCATCGGCGGAGGATCGAAATCCAACTACTGGGTCGAGATGATCGCCACCTTGCTGGGCGTTCCCGTCGATCTGCCCGAGAAGGGCGAATTCGGCGCGGCGTTGGGTGCGGCACGGCTCGCCATCGTCGGCGACACCGGTGCGGCGCCCGCTGAGGTGATGACCCGACCCGCGGTGGCGCATACCGTCGAACCGCGTGCCGATCTTGCCGCGGCGTACGACGATGCCTATGCCCACTACCGCGCACTCTATCCCGCGTTGAAGGATCTGCCATGAGCACGCCGTTTTTCCCTGTTGCGAATATTCCCTACGAAGGGCCCGACAGCACCAATCCCCTCGCATTCCGCCACTACAATTGCGACGAAATCGTCATGGGCCAGCGGCTGGAAGAGCAGCTGCGGTTCTCCGTCGCCTACTGGCACAGCTTTGCCTACCCGGGATCGGACCCGTTCGGCGGCGCGACGTTTGAGCGCCCCTGGTTCGCTGCCGACATCGCCGACCCCATGGCGGCAGCGCGGCTCAAGGCCGACGTCGCCTTCGAGATGTTCGCCGCGTTGGGCGTCCCCTTCTACGCCTTCCACGACGGCGACATCCGTCCCGAACTGGGCAGCTTTGCGGCCAACCGAAGCGCCTACGAGGAGATCGTCGACCTGTTCGCCGCCAAGCAGGAACAGACCGGTGTACGCCTTCTCTGGGGTACGGCCAATCTGTTCAGCCACCGGCGCTGGATGGCGGGCGCTGCGACCAATCCCGACCCGCAGGTGTTTGCCTACGCGGCCGCAACCATCAAGACCTGTCTCGATGCCACCCATCGGTTGGGTGGGGCGAACTACGTGCTGTGGGGCGGACGCGAGGGCTACGAGACGCTGCTCAACACCGACCTCAAACGCGAAGACCAGCAGATGGGCCGCATGCTCAACATGGTGGTCGACTACAAGCACAAGATCGGATTCCAGGGGCAGATCCTGGTGGAGCCCAAACCGCAGGAGCCGTCCAAGCATCAGTACGATTTCGACGTCGCTACGGTTTACGGCTTTCTCAAACGCCACGGGCTGGAAAACGAGGTCAAGCTCAACATCGAGCAGGGTCACGCCATCCTGGCCGGCCACAGCTTCGAACACGAAATCGCACTGGCACAGGCGTTGGGCGTGTTCGGTTCCATCGACATGAACCGCAACGACTACCAGTCGGGCTGGGACACCGACCAGTTCCCCAACAACGTGCCCGAAGTGGCGCTGGCCTACTACCACATCCTGAAGGGCGGCGGATTTGCCGCGGGCGGCGGCACCAACTTCGATGCCCGCCTGCGCCGCCAGTCGCTCGATGCGGAGGATCTTTTGATCGCCCACATCGGCGGCATGGACACCTGTGCGCGCGGACTGAAGGCTGCCGCCGCGATGCTGGAAGAGGGCGCACTTTCCGAGTTCGTTGAGCAGCGCTATTCCGACTGGAGCGACGCCTACTGGCAGGGCGTGCTGGCCGGCAAGGTGGGGTTGGACGAACTGACCGCCAAGGTCGAGAACGAGGCGATCGAACCGCGGCCGCGTTCGGGCAAGCAGGAACAGCTCGAGAACCTGGTCAACCGGTTCGTCTGAACGTCACGCATCGGCCGGCGCCGGAGCGAATCGGCAGCAGTGCCGCCGGGACCTCGCCACAAGGAGACTGACATGTTGCGTTTCGGGATTCTTTCGACGGCGAAAATCGGCGAGGAACTGGTGGTGCCGGCGATGCAGGAAGCCGAGAATTGCGTGGCGACGGCCGTCGCCAGCCGCGACGGCGAACGGGCACGCGCGTTCGCCGAGCGCTTCGGCATTCCCCACGCCTTCGACTCCTACGAAGCGATGCTGGCCTCCGACGCCATCGACGCGGTCTATATTCCACTGCCCACCTCGCATCACATCGAGTGGTCGATCAAGGCGGCGGACGCGGGCAAGCACGTGCTGTGTGAAAAGCCCATCGCACTGAAAGCGGACCAAATCGACGCGGTCATCGCGGCGCGCGATCGCAACCACGTGGTGATTACCGAGGCCTATATGGTCACCTATACGCCGGTTTGGCGTACCGTCCGCAGATTGCTCGCCGAAGGCGCAATCGGCCGCCTGCGCCACGTGCAGGGCGCATTCAGCTATTTCAACCGCGACCCGAACAATATGCGCAACATCCCCGCGCTCGGCGGGGGAGCGCTGTATGACATCGGCGTCTATCCTACGATCACGACGCGTTTTTCCACGGGCAAAGAACCGCTGCGCGTGCATGCCACCATCGAGCGCGATCCGGACTTTGGTACGGACATCTATTCCTCCGTGCGTGCCGATTTCGGCGACTTCGAACTGAGTTTCTACATCTCTACCCAGCTAGCGGCGCGCCAACTCATGGTCTTTCACGGCGACGAAGGTTTCATCGAGGTGAAGGCGCCGTTCAACGCCAACCGTTACGGTGGCGAAGAGCTCGAACTGCACAGCCAGCATCACGATACATCGCGTACCTTCCGCTTCAACGATTCGCGCCAATACCGACTGGAGGTTGAGGCGTTTGCGACGTTCGTCGCGGGCGGCGATGCCGAAGTCGTCACCCTGGAGTCGTCCAAGCAGAACCAACGCATGATCGATGCGATTTTTCTTGCCGGCGACAAGGACGGCTGGCAAGCGGTTTGAGTCCGCTTTTCTGCCGATAGCCGGCGCGTCACGCGCGCGCCCGTCTACATCAGGGCGACTTCCGCCTCTTCAGACGCCGGTACAGCGTGGCGGTGCTGATCCCCAGCAGCTGCGCGGCCTGGCGCACGTTGCCGTCACATTGCTGCAATGCCTGTTGCGTCGCTTCCTCCACCACCTCGTTGAGCAATCCCTGTGGGTGGCGCGCGTGCTCGCCCGTTTCGGCGGGGCTCGTTTCACTCGCGTCGAGCACCGACGCGAAGTCCGCGGGCTCCAGAGGGTGGCCAGGCTCGGCCATGGCGTGGGCGTAGGCGAGGGCATTCTTCAGTTCCCTGACGTTGCCGGGCCACGGATAGCGACACAGCCACCTTTCGGTGTCCGCGGTGAGCTGACGCGACCCCGAGGAGAGCTGCGCGAGCAGCGTGGCGATCAGCGCAGGCAGTCCGGGACGGTGGCGTAAGGCGCTCAGTTCGAGGGTGAAACCCTTGAGCCGGTAAAACAGGTCTATGCGGAAACGCCCCTCGTTGACCGCCTGGGCGATGTCCTGATTGGTGGCGGCGATCAATTGGAACTCGACCTTCTGGGTGACCGACGAACCCAGCCGCGTCACCTCCCTGGTCTCCAAGACCCTGAGCAGGCGCGCCTGCAGGTTCAACGGCATGTCGCCGATTTCGTCGAGGAACAACGTGCCGCCATGGGCCATCTCGATCTTGCCGGGCGCTCCGTTGCGGCGGGCGCCGGTGAAGGCGCCGTCCACGTGGCCGAACAGTTCGCCTTCGATCAAGGACTCGGGCAGTGCGGCGCAATTGATCGCCAGCAGGCGCCCTTTGGCGTTGAGCCCGTTGGCGTGCAGCGTCGTCGCCACCACCTCTTTTCCGGTTCCGGTTTCACCGCGGATCAGCAGCGGCAGACCGCCGGCCTGGGCGCGCAGCGCCGCTTCGATCTGCCGAGAAATCGCGGGATCGCCGAATTCCGGGATGGGGCTTTTGAGGGGCGCTACCGAACTCCCGCGCCCGGTGGAGGGGTTGCGACGTACGCTTTTGTCGACGGCGGGCACACTGGGCGCGGGAGTCGGCTCCGCTTGAAGATCCCAGCGTGACACGTGCAGCCGCAATCCCGAGCGCATGCGAATCGGGGCGTGCTGCGCGTTCTTGCGCAGCGCGCCCACCAGCTCACCGAAGGTTCCCTCGATCACGTCTTCGCTGTGCAGCGGCCAGTTCGATCGCGTTACCGCCAGAAAACTGCGCGCTTCATCGTTGAGCGCGACGATCTCACCGTCGGACCCGAAGGCGATGATCAACTCTAGATCGCCGGGTGAAGATTTTTGCCGCCACGACAAGGCGAGGGTCAGGTAGGGCCGAAGCTGATGGAACAGCTGCAGCTCTATCGCTTGTGCGCATTGACTGACCAGCGACAGGGCTCCGTAGTCGGGCATGGGGGAGTGACGGGTGATGTCCAACGATCCGATGAGGTTGCCGTTGGTATCCACAATCGGTGCGGCGACGCAGTGAAAGATCTGGTTGGCGGCAAAGTAGTGTTCAGGCCCCCACACCCGGACGGCGCGGCGCTCGGCGATGGCGCAGGCCATGGCCGAAGTGCCGATCGCCTGTTCCGACAGATCGACTCCGGCGCGAAACGCGGCGCGCATCGCCGGTTCACTGTGATGGATGCGACCTGCAACCGAGAGCGCGTGACCGTAGCTGTCGGTCAGCAACACGGCGTAGCCCGCGCCGGCCACGACATTGGCCAATTCGGTCAGCGGATCGTGGGCGGCTTTCAACAGGCGCTGATTGCGCTCCATGAGTTCGCTCAGAAAGGAACGCCTGACCTCTTCGAACTGCACCACCTCGTTCTCAAGTCGCTGGCCGGCCACGCAGCGGCTCCAGGAACGGAAGATCGCCTCATCAATGACGTTTTCGGGTACGGTGCCGTGATCGAAAAAGGCACGCCGGGCCGCAACCACCGGTTGTAGGGCGGTCGGTATCACGGTGCTCATGAAACGCTCCCGACGACTACACGGTACGGGTATGCGTGCCCTCGATTGAGGTCTCCCATGCTCCACCTCCTCCTCGATATTTCGTTCTCGAAACGCACGACCATCGACCGGTAATGTGCCGCAAGCGGCACCGCCGGCAATGGGGTTGATGAGCGATCGGATTGTTTTTTGTTGGGAGATCCGGCACATCGCGGCGCCCCCTTATTGCTATCTGTTTAGATGCATTTGCATCAAATTGCAATTGGAATTCTCAAAATGAGACTTGCCGATTCATTACTAACTATCCAGTTTCCAAGCTAACACCTTGTTTTCAAGGCAATGTCGCTGCCATTAATCCGCGTAATTCTTCAGGTATACATTTTGCTCTAGTACCGATCAGCGATCCCCACGGGGCGGTGCGAACGTCGTCGCCACGGGATCTCGCCTATTCCAATAGCACGTGAAACGACCAGAGGAGGAACCCACAGATGGCTGACGTTGATCACAGCATCTTGGAGACAACCGATTACATCGCCCGCATGGGGCGCCGTGATTTTCTCAAGTTCAGTTCCATCGCCGCCGGTCTCGCCGCAGCGGTAGGCACCGGTTTAATCAGCTCGCAGACCGCCTTCGCGGGCGTGCCCAAAGGCATCCAGTTCATGTCGGAAAGCGAGTACGCGGTGTTTCGTCGTCTGATGGAGGCAATGCTGCCGGTAAACGGTACACCGCTGGCTCCGTTGGAGCAGATCCCCGTTCTGCAGACGTTGGACGCAGCGTTGTTGGCGACCATGGAGCCGCACATTCTGCAAGGCCTGAAAGGTGGGGTGAAGTACTTCGATGAAGGTCCCGTCGCGACCTTCAACAAGCGTTTCGTCGAACTCTCCGACGTGCAAGCGATCCGCTTCTGCGACGCGTGGGCCAACTCCAACGAGATTCCACAGCGTGCATTGGCCGTGGGGCTCAAGAAGCTGGTGGGCTTGGCCTACTGGGCCAACCCGCCGACCTGGGCGCCGCTGGGCTACGACGGTCCGGTGAGCGACAAGTGGGGCCTTACGTCCCAAGGCAACGCCCCCATGCCCACGCGCTGACGCCTCGACAGGAGACCACAACATGAGCGAAGCAACTGCAACGGCCGCGTCGCACGGCCTCAAGGTCACGCAGGCCAGCGACATCCGGCAATCCGATATCCACCTCACCGCCGATGCGGTGGTGGTGGGGTCCGGCGCCGGCGGTGCCATCACCGCCTACGAACTCGCTTCCAAAGGCAAGAACGTGGTGGTGCTGGAGGCAGGCCCCTATGTTCCGTCGGAGAAATTCAGCGAGATGATGGCGGTCGCCATGGGGACGCTGTACCAGGATCACGGCGGTCAGGCCAACGCCTCGGGCGACATCACCGTGTTGCAAGGCGCCTGCGTCGGCGGTTCCACGGTGGTGAATGCCGCACTCTGTTTCCGCACGCCGGATTACTACCTCAAGTTGTGGGGCAAGGAATTCGGACTGACCAACCTCACTACCCCGGTGCTCACGCCCTATTTCGAAAAAATCGAACGCAACCTCTCCATCAAACCCAACACCAAACAAGAGACCAGCGTTGGCGCCGAGCGCATCAACCAGGGACTGAAGAAACTCGGCTTGCCGCCGGGCATCGCCAAGCGCAACGTAAAGAACTGCGGCCTCACCGGGTTCTGTTTCGCCGGCTGCAAACCGGACCGCAAACAATCGATGCTGGTCACCTACCTGCCCTGGGCGGCGGCCAAGGGCGCACGGATCTATTCCGACACGCGCGTTACGCAGGTCGTCGCAGAAAACGGTATGGCCAAAGGTGTGGTGGGGGAGATCATCGACCCGGCCAGTGGTGTCAAAAAGGCGGACATCCGGGTCGACGCCCCTGTGGTCGTGCTGGCCGCCGGCCCGGTGCAAACGCCTGTGCTGCTGCTTCGCAGCAACGTGGCCAACTCCAGTGGTCAGGTGGGCAAGAACTTCGCCTGCCATCCAACGATGTCGCTGACCGCGGAGTTCGACGACAAGGTCGACGACTTCCACGGTGCCACCCACTCGCTCTATATGGACAAATACACGCTGCCGGACGAAGGCGGCTACCTGCTGCTCAACGCGGTGCAGGACCCGGTGGAGGCGAGCTTCCAGGTGGAGCCCGGCACCGGCAAACCCTACGTCTCGTACATGAGCCGTTATCGCAACACCATTCGCTTGATCACGCTGATCCACGACAAGAACGTCGGCGAGGTTACTTGGAAGGACGGCGTCAAATCGATCAAATACGACGTGGACGATCACGATTTCGAAGCGATGAAGGCGGGTCTGAAAACCAATGCCCGTGTGCTGTTCGCCGCCGGGGCGTCGCGTATCCATATTCCGACGTCGCAGAAACTGTCCATCGAAAACGAAGGGCAGATCGATGCGGTGATCGACGGCTTGAAAAACGAGCCGGCGCGCTACCGTTACACCTCGTTCCATCCTCAGGGCACCTGCCGCATGGGCGCCGATCCCGCAAAGAGCGTGGTCAATCCCTACGGCGAGACGCACGACGTCAAGAACCTCTACATCGCCGACGCCAGCCTGCTGCCGACCTCCATCGGTTACAACCCGTCAGAAACGGTCTACGCGCTGGCCAGCTACATCAGCGATCACATCAATTCCGCGCACGCTTAGCGCATAGGAGAAGATATCCATGAGCACTGTTGCCACCACCCGCTGGGAGAACAACATCTATCTCGGCGAATGGGTCTCCGGTCACGGGGGAATCCATACGGTCACCGAACCCGCCACGGGCGATTCGTTGGCTTCGATCGGCGTTGCCAACGCCAAGGACGTGGACGCGGCGGTGGGCATCGCCCGCACCGCGCAGATCGCCTGGGCCGCAACCCCGTTCGATCAACGCGCGGAGATCTTGCGTAACGCGGCGCAGCTGATCCGGGAGCGCGGCGCCGAACTCAACGACTGGAACGTGCGCGAATGCGGCTCCATCCCACCCAAGGCGGAGTGGGAACTACACGCCACTTACGAACAGGCCCACATGGCCGCCGCCATGCCCATGCAGCCGTCCGGATCGTTGTTCCCGTCGTCCATGCCCGGGCGCAGCAACTACTGGCAGCGCGTGCCTATCGGCATCGTCGGCGTCATCGCACCGTGGAACTTTCCCATCCTGCTCGCACTGCGCTCGGTGCTGCCGGCGTTGGCGATGGGGAACGCGGTCATCCTCAAGCCTGACATTCAGAGTGCGGTGTGCGGTGGCTTGCTGCTGGCCGAAATCTTCGAGGATGCCGGCATTCCCAAAGGCCTGTTTCACGTGTTGCCGGGCGGCCCGAGTACGGGTGAAGCCGTCGTCAAACATCCCGATATCGGCATGATCTCCTTCACCGGGTCGACCGCCGTCGGGCGTCTGATCGGCGAGACCTGCGGGCGCCTGCTGAAGAAGGTGGCGCTGGAACTGGGCGGCAACAACGCCATGGTGATTCTGGACGACGCCGATCTCGACAGCGCCAGCTCGTGCGCGGCGTGGGGCGCGTTTCTGCACCAAGGGCAGATCTGCATGCAGGCGGGTCGTCACCTCGTGCAGCGCGGCGTGGCCGATCGCTACGCGGAGATGCTGGCGGGGCGTGCACGAAACCTCGTTGCCGGCAATCCCGCGGCCGGCCCCGTTCACCTCGGTCCCTTGATCAACGACCAGCAGGCCGCCAAGGTGGAGAACATCGTCAATCAATCCGTTGCCATGGGTGCGAAAGTGCTGGCCGGCGGCAAACGCGACGGCCGCTTCTTCGAGGCCACCGTGCTTACCGGCGTGACGCCGGAGATGCCGGCGTTCACCGACGAGATCTTCGGGCCGGTGGCACCCATCACCGTGTTCGACAACGAGGACGAGGCCGTCGAACTGGTCAACCGTTCCGCCTACGGCCTGTCGGCGGCGGTGCATAGTGCGTCGTTGCCGCGCGCCATGGCCGTGGCGTCGAAGTTGCGTGCCGGTATGGTGCACGTGAACGACCAGACGGTGAACAACGAGTTTCAGGTGCCGTTCGGCGGTATGGGCGCTTCCGGCAACGGCGGGCGCTTCGGTGGTCCGGCGAGTTTCGAGGAGTTCACCCAGACGCAGTGGATCAGCGTCATGAACCAGGGGATTCAGTACCCGTTTTGACGCCGGTGTGACGAGGCGGGCGCTTCCGTGCGACGGGGCGCCTGCCTCCTAGTCGTGTCCGCGCTGACGCTCTTCGTATTGCGATACGGTCGATTTTGCGTGCGCCAGGTATTCGCGCAACGCCAGGATGTGTTGCCGGTTGAGCACGTTGCTGTGATGTGGGCGATGCAGAATTCCCTCGTATCCGTTCAGTCGGACGCGAATCCTTGCTCCGGAGAGCGGCTCGATGTCGGCATCCAGGTGGTGGAGCAACGACTCCACTTCGCGCCAGTGGATATTGTTGCTGACCGGGTCGCGGAAGATAGTCTCAAGCAGGTGTTTGTGTTTGTGACTCACGGCGCGCGGACTCCCCGACAGTGGTTACAACGAATAGGTACGATACAGCTCCAGCACCAATACCCCGCTGCCTAGCAACAGCAGCACGAAGGACAGCAGCGATCCGAGCACGGGAATCAGACCCAACACGACGACCACCACCAGCGCCACAGCGAAGGCGAGCAGGCGCTTGGTGCCGGAGGCGTCGCTGTAGCGTGCTAGGCCGAAACTGAATTGACCGAGGTAGAAGACACCCATCAGGAATCCCGCCAGCATCAGCAGTAGATAGAGACCACCGACGATCAGGGCTGGCAGCCACCCGATCACCGTCATGAACAGCAGACTGACGACCACTGGGGTGGCCGCGAAAACGGCGAGACCGATGCCTAGGCATTTCCAGAATTCGCTGCGCAGGGTGGTGACTGCGTTCCTGCAAAAACGTGAAAACAGCAGATACATCGCGCATCCGGTCACCAACAGGCTAAGCAGTGCCACCAGCCCCAATCCAGCTACCACGGCGATGATCGGTGCCTGCGGCCGCTCCACCGGCTGATAGCGGACGCCGCCGCCGATGGTGACACCGTTGTCGATCTGCGCCTCGTTGGCGCTACGATAAGTGAGCGTGCCCTCGATGACCGCGCCGTCGAGGATGCGGATCGACTCCCCGACCAAATCCGCGTCGCCGCGCACCTTCCCTGATATCACGATACGCCCACCGCTGGCCTTGAGTTCCTTGCCCACCTCGCCGGCGACGTCCACCCGTCCGCCCGCGAGCCAGGCCCGGCCGTCCACGCGGGAACCCGGTGCCAGCGTTACGTTGCCGCCGGCGGCCAGCGCATCGCCGCCCACGGTACCGTTCAGGATCACGTCCCCGCCGGCGGTGCGCACGTCGTCCGCCACGTGCGCCATGAGGTTGACGGTGCCGCCGATAGCCAACAGGTCGCCGCCAACCGTTTCGCCCACCGCAACCCGCCCGCCGAGCGCGACGACGTCGCCCGCCGCCGCGGCCTGTACGTTGACCGTACCGCCCAACGCATAGACGTCCTCTTGCGCAGAACCCTGCACGTCCACCGCCTCGCCCACCTGCTGGGCCTGCGGCGTCATGGTGGGCAAGGCGGAGAAAACCAAACCGAAGACTAGGTGACGAAACAAGAAGGAATGCGCCACGATCCGACTCCTTTTTCCTTGGGATGAACCCACCCGATTGGCTGTCGATTCCCCCTTGATATTAGCGGGATATTGCAATTCTTCATCCTGATTGATCGGGGACGCGGTGTCGAGACGTCATGCGGTGCATGGGGATGGATCGTGCTGCCCTGGATATGGATGCTTTACTTGAACCGAACGGGCGCGTCGTTCGACTATGCAGCAAAGGGTACGGCTATACCTCTGGTATTCTGACCGCTTGCGACACCGGTTTGCGGGGTGTAATCCCCACAATCACACGACGGAGGAGACGATGATGCGAAATCCAGTTTCGGTGGGCATCACCCTGGCGCTAGCGCTGATCGCCACCAGCGCCGTGGCCGGCGAAACGGTGGTCTGGCATGAACTCAACCTGGTGGATGCCTCCGGGGTGCCGGGCGACCCGAAACACGGTTACTTTTTCAAAGGCGTGCTGAATATCTATACGCACTCGTCGTCATCCGGGTTCTCGTTCAGCAAAGGCGGATTCTATTCGTCATCCTCCACCAACCTCGCGGCCAGTTACTGGGTCCAGGGCAAGGGTTCCTGGCAGGATTCCGACAACACCGCGCGAGAACTGCTGCAGCTGCAAACCCAGAATGGCACCGATACGCTGAGCGCAACCTTCAAGTGCAACGGCGATCCGTGGATCACGTCCCAAAGCTGCGTCGTCGTCAAGGCGGCTTTCAATACGTCTGCGTCGTCCGGGATTCGTGACTGGGCCGGCATGGTCAACAAATACCGGCGCCCGCTGACGGTACATGTGGTGACGTTGGAGCAGGCAGCCGCGCTGTCGCAAAAACATCAGGCCGGTGCGCCACCGCCACCGCCACCGCCACCGGCACCCAAACCCAACAAGCCGGCGACGTTGAAGCGCCCCACGACTCCGGGTCCGCTGGCGCTGGGGAAGCAGCCAATGCTGCCGTCGTCACCGACGAAACGCCCCGCTACCGGAGGATCGCTGCAGGCGTCGACCAAGCCGGCGCTCCCTGGCGGTCCCGCGGATCTGGCCAGCGGCCCGTCGGTCGTCCTCGGCGGTACCACCGCGCGGTGGGGACGGACGGTGACCGTCGATGCCGCCGCGG
>JBNKCG010000055.1:0-21835 GCA_050287605.1 Gammaproteobacteria bacterium
GCTCAGTCGCATTGACCCATTTACTTCCAGTCATATCTTTAGGCGTCACAAACGGTATGTGACCACCAAATGCGTCCTTGACAGATGAGGGTGGAGTCTTTCCTGTCTTGATTTCGCCAAGGTCGGAAAGTACGTACTCATACCATTTAGACTTCATAACCCAATCCCGCCAAGCTCTTCTTAATCTCCGCCTCCAGCCGATCGCTCTCTTCAAACTGTTCCTTCAGTTGCGCGGCAAGTCGCGTCATCTTTTCGGCGAAGGGTTCGCCGTCGTCTTCCTGCTCTTCGGCGCCGACGTAGCGACCGGGGGTGAGGACGAAATCGTGTTTGGCAATTCCGTCCAGATTCACGCTTGCGCAGAATCCCGGCACATCCTCGTATAACCGATCTGGATCGGGGTCTATCATCGCCGCCATGCCATTGCCTAGATCGACCTTTCCATAATCCATTTGCCAGGCATGGAAGGTGTCTGTGATCTTGGCGAGATCATCGGCGCTGAAGTCGCGCAAGACTCGGTCTTTCATGTAGCCGAGGTTGCGGGCGTCGATGAAGAGCACTTCACCGCTGCGGTCGCGCAGCGCTCTGCCGCCTGAGCTGACACGCGCCTTTTTGTTTTTGGTGAGGAACCAGATGCAAGCGGGGATTTGGGTGTTGGTGAAGAGCTGGCCCGGCAGGGCGACCATGCATTCGACCCTGTCGTTTTCGATCAGGGCGCGGCGGATGGTGCCTTCGTTGTTGGTGTTGGAGCTCATGGAACCGTTGGCGAGCAGCAGGCCGACGCTGCCGTTGGGGGCGAGGTGGTAGAGCATGTGTTGCAGCCAGGCAAAGTTGGCGTTGCCGCTGGGCGGTTTGCCGTAGGTCCAGCGCGGGTCGTTGTCGTCAACGCCGATGTCCCACTCTTTCATATTGAAGGGCGGGTTGGCCATAACGAAGTCGGCGCGCAGATCGGGGTGCTGGTCGTTGGTGAAGGTGTTGGCGGGCTCTTTGCCGAAGTTAAAGTCGATACCTCGGATGACCATGTTCATCGCCGCGAGTTGCCAGGTGGTGTGGTTGTACTCCTGGCCGTAGATGGAGACATCGCCGATGCGTCCCTGTTGGCTGGTGATGAACTGTTCCGATTGCACGAAGAAGCCGCCGGAGCCCATGGCGGGGTCGTAGACGCGGCCTTTGTAGGGTTCGAGCATTTGCACGATGAGGGTGACGATGGCCTTGGGTGTGTAGAACTGGCCGCCCTTTTTACCCTCGGCGAGGGCGAACTGGCCGAGGAAGTATTCGTAGACGTGGCCTAGGATGTCCTTGCTGCTGAGGCTTTTGTGCCTGAAGGGAACGGTGGCGATGAGGTCGATGAGTTCGCCCAGCTTGGCCTGGTCGATGCGCAGCTCGGTGTAACGGCGGTTGAGTACACCCTTTAGTTTGGGGTTGTCGTGCTCGATAGACTCCAGGGCGTTGTCGATGAGCTGGCCGACGGAGCTGATGCGTTTGCATTTGCGCTTTTCGGCGTCGTCCTTGGGTGGTTCGGCCAATAGTTCGCCGTTGGGGTCGAGCCAGAGGACGTTGCCGATAACCGCCTTGTTCTGGTTTTGCAAAAACTCCCAGCGGGCAGGCTTGGGCACCCAGAAGACATTGGTCTCGGTGTAGTAATCGCGCTGTTCCAGTTCGCTTTCTATTTCCTGTTGGTATTCGTCGCCCTCTTCACCGCCGAAGTCTTTATGGTCGATGTAGTAATCGTGTTTGGGGTTCTTGAATTGCGCGGTGAGTTCTTCGCGGCGGATGTCGAAGGAATCACTGACGTATTTGAGGAAGACCAGCCCCAGCACGGTGTGTTTGTACTGCGCGGCATCGAGAGTGGAGCGCAGCTTGTCGGCACTGGTCCAGAGCTTTTTGTCCAGCTCGTTGAGGAATTGCTGTTCTTCGTTTGAGGTCATGCTTTCGTTTCCAGACTAGGAGTCTTCGCTGAAATAGTCGCTGTCGATTTGCTTCACCTCGTAGACCTCTTTACGGGTCACACCGAGATTGTGCTCGATCATCAGCTCGGCGAGTTGGTGCCCATCGATCAGTACGACCTTCATATCGAGAGTCTGTACCGCCTCACGGGCGCCCGACGAGAAATCGGAGGTGGTGATGAACACTCCCTTTCGGGCGCGGTTACGAGTCAGAGAACCGATGAACTTGTCGATCTCCGGGCGGTGGACGGTGTCATGCCAGCGCTTGGCTTGGAGGTAGATGGTATCCAGACCGAGACGGTCTTCTTTGATGATACCGTCGATACCGTCGTCGTTGGTCGCCTGCGTGGCCTGCCCCGCCTCCTTGCGGGAACCGCCGTAACCCATTGCCAACATCAGGTCGACTACCACCTGCTCGAAAAAGCCGGGGCTGGCGGCGCGGATGGTTTCGAGGATTTCGTCGGCGAGTGAGCTATTGAGTTCCTGAAAAGCCGCGGCAATTTGCTCATCAGGTGTAGTATCGATGTCGGTTATCTGCGGCCCATCTTGGGACTCCCCCTCGCTGTTCGGGGTGATGAACTGACGAAACTCCTCGAACTGCCGCAGGTACTGGTTGTTTATTTCCGTAGGACACTCTTCCAAAGCTTTGCGGCCTCGGTCCGTGATCTGGTAGTGAGCACGCCTTGGTGTTTTCAGCAACTCCGCTTTTGCCAGATAGGTTTTTGCCCACCCGACGCGGTTGCTGATAACCAGTTGGCGGCCGCTGGAAAACGTTCTTTTGGCTTCCTCTGGAGTCAGCCCAAACTCGGTTGTGAGTTCGCGGACGAGTTCGGAACGGGTGTGTGCCTTTCCGTCTGCCAGGCGCGCAAGCAACGGCCGCATAAGGGTCTGGTAGCTAGGTATCGGCATCCTTGTTCCCCAAAATTCCAGGCGAGCGATTTCGTCCAGATTGTTTTATCGGTTTATCGAGCCGTTCGAATCGTACCAAATTCTGCCCCCTCAGCCATTTGTGAGATCTTGGATTGGGGAACAACGGCATCTTGCGCCGATCACGGATTGCTGCCAGCTCCTCGTATTCGACGTCTTGTGCCACCCGGGTCGATTCCCCGGCTTGCGGCGATGTGGTCGCAGCGGGTCACGCGGGGCTTGTATTACGATCCAGCGAGCAGGCTGGCGAGCGCATTACGAAGCGGATCAAGGCTAGTTTCGATGACACCCCAGACCAAACGGTTGTCCACGGTGGCGTAGCCGTGAATAAGCACGTTTCGGAAAGCGACGATGCGCGCGAGATCGGGGATAACATCGGCAACCGAAGGGTCCACCCGGGCCAACTGGTTGAGGGCTTCGCCGATGATTTCAAATTGACGCTCAACTGCGGAGCGCAAGAACTCGTCCACCTCATAGTCGGCGAACTCCTTATCTGCCGTGAAACGCACAATACGCTCGGCGGCCTGCTGAGCGTCCCATAGCAGCTTGCTGGCGTCAGCGTGCATAGACGTTGCGTCTTTCGCTGGCGATGCGTTCGCGGAAATAGGGATTGGCCAGACTGCTATCGGTCACGAGGTCAACCGACCGCCCAAACAGTTTTTCCAGGCCCTCCTTGAGGGAGAAATACGACTGAGCGTAACGGGCGGGGGGTATATCGTCGAATTCGACCAGAAAATCGAGATCGCTGCGGGTGGGGTCGAAATCGTCTCGGGTGGCGGAACCGAAGATATCCAGCCGCCGGGCGCAAGCGTGTCGGCAAAGGGCGGCGACTTCTTCGCGGTGTAGATCGACGGAGTGCATCGTGGTTGCTCCTCAAAGAATTATGCCGCGAGGGCGTCGTTTATCGATACTGGCATCTCGGACAAGGATTCACTGGCGCGCGAATCCTGAATCCGGGTTTTACTGTTTCGGGCACCTGAGATTTCCCTACTCTCTTGGGGCCGAAATGGTATCACAGCAAGGGCGGAGGGCCGCCGGCAGAGGTTACCGTCCGCCTGGATCGTCGGGTTACGCTGCGCTAACCCGACCTACACTTATTGCTTGGCGGCTGCCGAGGATGAAGCGATGCACCCACGAGACCCCATGGCGAATCTGCCGACCCACGACGTGATCAACATGCCGCCCTACCTGGGCGATCAGGATCTCTACGGCAGCGATCTGGCGCTGCGCGAGGGGCTGGCGCGCGAGGGTGCGGGATGGGCGGAGGAGCCGGTGGCGGCCTTCGGCAAACTTGCCGGGCGCGTGCAGACGCTGGAGTGGGCGGATCAGGCCAACCGCTTTGCGCCGGAGTTGCAGGCGTTCGACCGCTACGGCATGCGCATCAATCAGGTGAGTTTTCATCCCGCTTACCACGAGCTGATGAATCTGGCCGTCAGCCACGATCTGCCCGCCTTCGCCTGGAACCATCCCCGAGCGGGCAACCACGTGGCCCACGGCGCCCTCTCCTACCTGCTCAACCAGGTCGAGGGCGGGGTGCTGTGCCCGGTGGCCATGAGCTACGCGGTGGTGCCGGCGCTGTGCACGACGCCGGCGGTGGCCGATGTGTGGCTGCCGCGGCTGCTGGCGCGCGAGTACGACCCGCGCGACATCCCCGCCGAGGAGAAGAGCGGCATCACCATGGGCATGTTCATGACCGAGAAACAGGGCGGCTCGGACGTGCGCGCCAACACCACCCTGGCCGTGGCGGAGGGCGACGAGTCCGGCCCCGGCGCGCCCTACTTGCTCACCGGCCACAAGTTCTTCTGCTCGGCGCCCATGTCCGACGCCTTTCTCGCATTGGCGCAGACGGAGGCGGGGCTGAGCTGCTTTCTGGTGCCGCGCTGGCGGCCGGACGGCAGCCGCAACGGGCTGTTCGTCCAGCGCCTCAAGGACAAGCTGGGCAACCGCTCCAACGCCTCCAGCGAGATGGAGCTGCTGGACGCCTGGGGCGTGATGGTGGGCGACGAAGGGCGCGGGGTGCGCACCATCATCGATATGGTGCAGGGCACCCGCTACTACTGCGCCGTGGGATCGGCGGCGCTGATGCGCCAGGCGCTGGTGCAGGCGCTGCACCATACCGCGCACCGCGCCGCTTTCGGCAAGACACTCATCGACCAGCCGCTGATGCGCAACGTGCTGGCCGACCTCGCCGTGGAATCCGAGGCGGCCACTGCGCTCTGGCTGCGGCTGGGGCGGGCGGTGGGCGCCGCGGAAGGCAATCCGGCGGAGGCGGCGCTGGCGCGCATCGGTACGGCGATTGCCAAGTACTGGCTGTGCAAGCGCGCCCCCTACCACGTCTACGAGGCGATGGAGTGTCACGGCGGGCCGGGGTACATCGAGGAGTCCATCCTGCCCCGCCTCTACCGCGAGGCGCCGGTGAACAGCATCTGGGAGGGTTCAGGCAACGTCATCTGCCTGGACGTGCTGCGCGCCATTCAGAAGGATCGCAGCGTGCTGCCCGCCTTGTTCAGCGAGCTGGAAATGGCCACCGGCGGCAACGCGCGCCTGGACCGGCTGATCCGCGAGCTCAAAAACGAAGTTGCCGAGCGCGAGGGGTTGGAGCTGCGCGCCCGGCGCATCACCGAGATGATGGCGCTGGCGTGGCAGGGTTCGCTGCTGGTGCGTCACGCGCCGGTGGCGATGGCCCAGGCCTATTGCGAGTCGCGCATTGCCGACCGCTGGTCCGGCACCTTCGGCACCCTGCCCGCCGAGACCGATTTCGACGCCCTCATCGCCCGTGCACGCGGAGAAATGTAGGTCGGGTTAGCCGGGCGTAACCCGACGGGTGTTGGGGTTGGGGACGGGGGGCGTCGGGTTACGCTGCGCTAACCCGACCTACGGGCTGGCGTCGCATTTCCTCTGCCACGGTGAGGTTACTGTCCGGGCCGTCACCCATCGGCCCTGTGAATCCTGCGGGCGACTGATCCGCCGTGCCTGCTTATCCCATCCGTAACTCGAATCGAACGGGGCTCCACAGTGTGAAGGCCATCGCATATAGTTGACTGCCGTTCTACCACATTTAACTGGTACGGAATCCTTCTGAGGCAATAAAAACAACGCACGGAATGCGGCTTCGTAATGGGCAAAGGCATGAAGCAATGACTGGTGTTCATGCTGCGGACGATTATGAGGAGGTGCCATGGACCAGCGTTGGACGCAACGAATCGACACCCGCGTGCCGACACGACTGCAAACCCGTGACGGCGAGGTGGTCAGTGCGGTAATCCGCAACATCAGCCTGGGCGGTTTCTTCGTGGAGACCGAGCAGCCGCTGGACCCCTACTCCTGCGTGGACGTGTGCGTGCGCATGGCCGGCGAAAGCGGCTGGTGCACTCACAAGGTGCCGGCCGTGGTGACCCACATCCAAAGCCAGGGCGCGGGGTTGATGTTCTCCGCCATCGACCGCCGCATGCGCACCGCGCTGGGCGATCTCACGGCGCACCGCGTCCCCGCCTCGCTGAAGTTCGACGGGCTGCGCAGCATGGGGATGCCGGGCGTCTCGGCCGGATAGCGGCGGGCTTCAATCGGGTTCCAGGAATCGCCCCATCACCTTCATGTCGGCCAGCGCCCAGACCCGGGCGATGACGGCGCGCATCTCCTCCTCCGTCGCGCCGCCGCGGTAGGCCGCCAGGCGCAGCGCCTTCGCTTCCAACTCCGCGCGCGTGAGCGTGTTGCCGGGATCGCCCTTGGGTTCGTCCACGCGCCCGGACAGCCGGCGGCCATCGCGGGTTTCCACCATCACCTTGCCGATCCAGCGCGCCGGGTAGGCCTGGTCCACTTCGGGGTCGAGTTCCATGGTCACGCGGTCGCGGAACCGAACCACGGCCGGTGTCTGAAACGCCTGGTCGAACTCCGTCAGCCCGGCGCGGCCGTGGACGGCGATCAGCCCCAACACCGTGCCCATGGAGAACTTGGCCTGGTGCACGGTGCGCGGGTCAGTGACCGGGCCCAGCACGTCGATGGCGGCCTGGTGGACCTGCGCGGTAACGCGCTCCACCTCCTCTGCACTCAATCCGTGGGCGTTCATCACCTGCAACAGCGCGTCGGCCGCGGGATGGGTGTGGCGGCACGAGGCGTGGAACTTGAACGAGGTTTCCGACAACGCCCAGCGGCTGCCCAGGCGGTCGGTGAGCCGGGCCGGATCGGCATCGCGGGACATACCGGCGGCCATGCCCTGCTCGCCCTCCAGGATGCGCTGCGCGCCCGTCAGGCCGTTGCGCGCCAGGTAGGCGGCGCTGAGACCGCTGGCGGCGGCGTGGGCGGTGTGCAGCTGTTTGGAGTCGGCGGCATCGCGCAGGAACTCCCACAGCCCCGCCGCCTGGGTGCCGGCGGAGCCGAAGGCGTGGAGCATCTGCGCGGCGTCCAGGTTCAGCAACCGCCCCGCCGCCGCCGCGGCAGCCAGCGTGCCTGCCGTGCCGGTGGTGTGGAACACCTTGTAGTGACTGCGGCCGAGAAATTCGCCGACGCGGATGCCCACTTCGTAACCCGCCACCACCGCGGTGAGAAATTCGCGTCCGCTGCTCCCCAGCGCCTGGGCGACGGCCAGCGCCGGCGGGAACACCACGGCGGCGGGATGGAACACCGAGCCGTTGTGCACGTCGTCCTGTTCGGCGACATGCGAGGCGGCGGCGTTGACCATGGCGGCGAACAGGGGCGAGGTTTGGCGTCGGGAGATGAGGAGTTCCGATGGGCCGTGTTCCGGGCCCATGGCGCGGGCGTAGGTTGCGATGATCTCCACCGCGCGTGCTTCCTTGCCGGCCAGGGCGGAGGCGAACCCGTCGAGGAACAGCTCTTCGGCGCGGCGGATGACCTCGGGCGGGATGGCGTCGTAGTGCAGTTCCGCGGCGAAGGCAGCGAGGGCTCGGGTGGGGTGGGATTGGGGCATGGTGTCGCGTTCCGTTCTACGGGGTTTGCACTATGGTCGGTTTGTATATGTCTCCCCCTCTCCCCAACCCCTCTCCCGCCAGGGGAGAGGGGCTAAACCGCCGTTCCTCTCGTAGGACGAGTCCAGGTAGGGCGGGGTTGAAACGACGCTTGGAACAATAAGTCGAGACGACCGACGCGTCGATCCCCTCCCCCCTGGCTGGAGAGGGCTAGGGAGAGGGGGACCGCGCTACACCACCGCTCCCTCATGCAATTTCGCAATGGTTTCCAGGTCGTAGCCCAGCTCCGCGAGTATGGCATCGGTGTGTTCGCCCAGTGCGGGGACGGCGGAGAGCTTGGCCGCGACGCTGTCGGGAATGCCCGGCGGCAGCAGCGTCGGGATCGTGCCGGCGGGACTGCCCACCGCGGTCCAGCGCTCGCGCGCCTTGAGCTGCGGATGCGCCCACAGTGCGTGCATGTCGTTCATGCGCGCGTTGGCGATCTGCGCGGCGTCGAGGCGTTCGACGACCTGCTCGACGCTGAGATCGGCGAAGGTCTCGACGATGAGCGCGCGCACGTCGTCGCGCGCGGCGCTGCGTTGGGAGTTGGTGGCGTAGCGTGGGTCGCTGGCCAGCTCGGGGCGGCGTAGCGCCTGTTCGCAGAACACGCGCCACTCGCGTTCGTTCTGCAGGCCGAGCAGCACGGTCTCGCCATCACCCACGGGAAACGGGCCGTAGGGGTAGATGGTGGCGTGGGCGGCGCCGCTGCGCGGTGGCGGCGGTGCGCCGTCGTAGGCGTAGTAGAGCGGGTAGCCCATCCACTCCGCCATCGCTTCCAGCATGGAGACTTCGACGCGGCACCCCTGCCCCGTCTTTCCGCGCTGGAGCAGCGCCGCAAGGATGTTGCTGTAGGCGTACATGCCGGCGGCGATGTCGGCGATGGAGCAGCCGGCCTTGGAGGGTTGGTCGGGCGTTCCGGTGACGGAGACGAAGCCGGACTCGGCCTGGATCAGCAGGTCGTAGGCCTTCTTGTCGCGGTAGGGGCCGGAGTCGCCGTAGCCGGAGATGTCGCAGACGATGAGGCGCGGGTGTTGCGCCTTCAACGTGTCGTAGCCCAGACCCAGGCGCGCGGCGGCGCCGGGGGCGAGGTTCTGCACCAGCACGTCGGCGCGCTCCAGGAGTTGGGTCATGATGCCGGCGGCTGCGGGGCGTTTGACGTCGAGCGTCAGACTCTCCTTGGAGCGGTTGGTCCAGACGAAGTGCGACGAGAGCCCCGCCACCCGTTCGTCGTAGCCGCGCGCGAAGTCGCCCGCGCCGGGACGTTCGATCTTGATGACGCGCGCGCCCAGCTCCGCCAGTTGCCGCGTGCAGAACGGCGCGGCGATGGCGTGCTCCAGGGTGATGACGGTGATGCCGTCCAGGGGTCGCATGTTCAAAACGACCGCGGCAGCCCGAGCACGTGCTCGGCCACGTAAGAGAAGATCAGGTTGGTGGAGATGGGCGCCACCTGGTAGAGACGCGTTTCGCGGAACTTGCGCTCCACGTCGTATTCGCTGGCGAAACCGAAACCGCCGTGGGTCTGCAGGCAGACGTTGGCCGCCTCCCACGACGCCTTGGCGGCGAGGTATTTGGCCATGTTGGCTTCGGCGCCGCAGGGCTGTTGCGCGTCGAACAGATCCGCGGCGCGAAAACGCATCAGGTTGGCCGCTTCCACTTCGATGTAGGCCTCGGCGATGGGGAACTGCACGCCCTGGTTCTGACCGATGGGGCGGTCGAAAACGACGCGCTCGTTGGCGTAGGCGGTGGCGCGTTCGACGAACCAGTAGCCGTCGCCGATGCACTCGGCGGCGATCAGGGTGCGTTCGGCGTTGAGGCCGTCGAGGATGTACTTGAAGCCCTTGCCCTCCTCCCCGATCAGGTTCTCGGCGGGGACCTCCAGGTTGTCGAAGAACAGTTCGTTGGTCTCGTGGTTCACCATGTTGGCGATGGGCTGCACGCTGAGGCCGTGGCCGATGGCGTCGCGCAGGTCGACGATGAACACCGACAACCCTTCGGAACGTTTCTTCACTTCGGCCAGCGGCGTGGTGCGCGCCAGCAGGATCATCAGGTCGGAGTGCTGCACGCGCGAGATCCACACCTTCTGCCCGTTCACCACGTAGCGGTCGCCGCGCTTCACCGCGGTGGTCTTGAGCTTCGTGGTGTCGGTGCCGGTGGTGGGTTCGGTGACGGCCATGGACTGGATGCGCAGCTCGCCCGCGGCGATGCGCGGCAGATAGGTCTGCTTCTGCGCCTCGCTGCCGTGACGCAGCAGCGTGCCCATGTTGTACATCTGCCCGTGCACCGCGCCGGCGTTGCCGCCGCAGCGATTGATCTCCTCCATGATGACGCTGGCGGCGGCCAGCCCCAGACCGGAGCCGCCGTACGCCTCGGGGATCATGGCCGAGAGCCAGCCGCCGTGGATCAGCGCGTCGACGAAGGCGTCGGGGTAACCGCGTTGGGCGTCGACCTGACGGAAATAGGCGTCGGGATAGTCGGCGCAGACGGTGCGCACGCCGTCGCGGATCTCGTCGAAACGGTCGGGGGCATAATTCATGGGCGGGTCTCGATGGTGGCGGTGGCGTCCATGGCGAGGTTGCCTTCGGCATCCTGGGCCCAGAGCTTGGCGCTCTGCTGGTCGTCTGCCGGTTGGCCGCAGACGGCGAAGGGCGCCGTATCGAACACCGGTTTGACTGCGCGGAACTCGAACTGCGTGAGCGTGGCGGCTGGCAGGTGCTGCCGCAACAGATCCAGCAGCAGCGTGGCGATGAGCGGACCGTGCACGATCAGCCCCGGGTAGCCTTCCACCTCGGTGGCGTAGCGGCGGTCGTAGTGGATGCGGTGGCCGTTGAAGGTGAGCGCCGAATAGCGGAACAGCAGCACGTCGTCGGGCTGCACCACGCGCCGCCAGGCGTGTTGTACCGGCGCCGCCACCGGAGCGGGCGGTGCGGCATCGGGCGCGGGCATCTCGCGGTAGACGATGTCGTGTTCTTCGCTGACCGCCAGCCCCTGAGGGCCGTGATACTCGTGGCCGACGACGACAAACACCAGTTCGCCGCTGCGCCCGCGCTTGTGCTCCACAGAGAGGATGCGCGACTCGCGCCGCACCGCGTCGCCCACCCGCAGCGGCTGGTGGAAGCGAAATCGGCCGCCGGCCCACAGGCGCCGCGGCAGCGGCACCGGCGGCAAAAACCCACCGCGCTGAGGGTGTCCGTCGGTGCCCAACTGCGACTGGCGCACGGCGGGCGTGCACAGCACCCAGTGCCATAGCGGCGGCAGCAGTGTGCCCGTCTCAGGCCACGGGACGTCATGATCCAGGGTGGCGGTCAGAGCCGCCACACGCGCGGCCGCGACCACGTCGACCGCCTCTTCGTGACGGCCGATCCAGCTCTTCAGGTGATCCAAGGTACTCCGATCCATGCCCTATTCCTGAATTAAAGTGAGCAAAAAGTGACGCTGAGCGTCAGTTGAAATGTGACACACCTCACATCAGTCCTCGAAAATCCCTATACATCCTCAGACCATATCAAAGAATATGATCTGTGGCATACATTGTGCTTATGTGTTTCGCCATAAACACAACTAAGGAAACACCATGTCGCCCCATCCGCTCGTACTGACGGTTTTGCCGGTCGCTCTATCCCGCATGGAACAACGCGTCTTCGACGCTGCGCTGACGTTGTCCAGCGAACAACACCGCGCGCTCAGCTACCGCCACCACGATGAGGCATCGCCGGACGTTCCCGATCTGGTGGTTGTGGCTTCCGGCGGCGCCGAGCAGTGGGATCGATATCGCACCCGGTATTTGGCCAGCGCAGACCCCGCCACCATCCCGCAGATCACGCTGGGTGCCCATGCAGCGGTGGGAGCGAGCTACGCCAACTATCAATCATCGACGCCCTTTGGAATTCTCACCAGTCTGGATCGTGCGGCCCGGATTGCGTTGGGTGCGCACAACGCCAAGGCGTCGACCGTGCAGCGCACGTTGCTGCCGCGTCAACATTCGTCAGCCCCGACGCTAACCCTGCTACAGGAAACCCTTTCAGCAGGATTGTCCAGTTGCCTGGATCTCCGTCAGCTTGCCGTCTGACCAACAACAACCACAACCCGAGGATCGGAGAGGTGCCATGGTAAGGCCCAACATACTCATCGTCGATGATTCCGCCGTTATCCGGCATACGATACGCAAGTCGTTGCAGCAGCAGTTCCCCCATTTTGAATTGACGCTTGCCAACAACGGCCGCGAAGCCCAGCAGCTTATCGGACAGCAGGAGTTTCACCTGGTGCTGTGCGACTGGGAGATGCCGGAGATGTGCGGCGATGAGCTGCTGATCTGGCTGCGGCAGCATCCGCTTCACAGCCGGCTGCCGTTCGTCATGGTGACCAGTCGCACCGATCCCCAGTGGCTGCACCAGGCCACGCGCCTGGGTGTGAACAACTTCGTTGCCAAGCCTTTTTCGGGTACGCGCATCGCGGAGATCGCGGCGTTCGAGCTGCTGCGCAGCGGTATGCCGGAAAGCGTGCTGAACCCACCGTGCGAGACGCCGGCACCTCACACTGTGTTGAGGGATGTGACGCCGGCAAAACGGGCCACGGTGCCGTCCCCCGGCAAACGGCCCATCCCTTCGGGCATCTGGCGCATCGATCACGCCCAGCTGCAAACGGTTGCCTCCAGCGCCGAACGCCACGACGTGCGGCGCTTGGTGGTCGCGGAAATCCGCAGCCAGGACGAGCGTATCCGCGGCTTGCTGGAAGTGCTGGGGACGATGGGTACGACCCTGATCATTCCCGGCGGACAAGCGGCACCCCAGCTCGCCGAACAGGTGGTGTTGGATATCGAATCGCCGGACAACCTGAATCGCCTGCATATCAACGCCTGCGTCACGCACATCGCCTGGACCGAAGTGCGCACGGGAGTCCGGATGCGCTGCGTGGATCTGGTGTTCTTGGATGAGGATCACAACAAGGTGAGGCAGGTGGAAGAGCTGCTGGACAGGATCTGCCGCACCGATGGCGACCGGACCGGCCGCTGTCGCGATCACACGGCAAGCCGAACGGAAGCGACGCAGCCGAACGCTGCGGAAGGACACTAGGCGTCACCGCAACTCCCGTCCCCGCCGGGCGGTCGTAGAACAACCGCCCGCCCGCAGTGCGTTACGTCGTGCCCCCGACGCTCCGTCGGGGGATAATGGCGCGCGATGGACTCGCAGCCGTTTTCCGCCCCGCTGGCCAACCCGCTCTACTACCTGGAGAACTTCCGCGCCGTGCTGGCGTGGGTGACGACCCACCACGGCGATCTGCTGACCGATGACGAGCGTGTCGCGCTGGTGCACTGCCAAGCGCTGCCGCGCCCCGCCCAAGCGCTGCTGGTACGCATGGTGATGCGCAGCGGGACGCTGTTCCGGGTGAGCAAGCTGCGTTACCCCGAACTGGGCGTGCCGGTGGCCGAGGCGCTGGCGACGCTGGCCGACGCGGGCTGGATCGAGGCACAGCCCGAGTTGTCGCTGGAGGATCTGTTCGCACTGCTGACGCGCCCCGAGCTGGCGCAGGCGCTGGCGGGCACGGGCGTCAAACGCAGCATGACCAAACAGGCCATGTACGACGCGTTGAGTGCAACGGCCTTCGAGCCCGCGCCGCTGGAGCGGTGGTGGCCCGAGTGCGACGACCGTGTGGTGGCGCTCACCGGTATGGCGCTCTTCGATCTCGTACGGCTGCTCTTCTTCGGCAACCTGCACCAGGACTGGTCCGAGTTCGTGCTCACCGAACTGGGACATCAGCGCTACGAGCCGGTGGCGTTCAGCAGCGCTTCGCGCGCCTTTCAGGATCGCGCCGAGGTGGAGGGCTACCTGCACCTGCACGCCTGCCGCGAGCGGCTGGCGCTGGACGATCCGCCCGAGACCGTGTGGGACGACCTCCCGCACCAACCGCTGCCCAATCCCTGGTTGGAGAGTCGTCGCGGCCGTCTGCTCTACGCGTTGGGCTGTCTGGCCGAGCGCCAGGGCGATTCGGCGCTGGCCTTGCGGGCGTGGGACGAAAGCGTCCACCGCGAAGCCAGGCTGCGGCGGCTGCGCCTGCGGGAACGGCGCGGCGAGCACGCCGTGGCGCTTGCGGAAGTCGAGACCGCCCTCGCAGAGCCGCGCTGCGGGGCGGAGCAGGAGGGCCTGGAGCGGCTGCGCGCGCGGCTCGCCCGGCGTTTGGATCCCGCGGCGCCGGCAGTACCCCGCCCGGCGGCGCTGCCCACCGTCGAGCTGACGCTGCCGCAACCGGAGGTGTCGGTGGAAGAGGCGGTAGCGCAACACCTGACGAGCCCCGAGGCACCGGCCTTCTATGTGGAAAACCGGTTGCTGAACGGCCTCTTCGCCCTGCTCTGCTGGCCGGCGCTCTACGCGCCGCTGCCCGGCGCCTTCTTTCACCCCTTCCACGCCGCACCGGCGGACCTGGACCGCGAGGACTTCGTAACGCGCCGCCGTGCGCGGTTCGACGAATGTCTGGCCGCCCTCTCCAGCGGCGAGTATCGCGCCCGCATCCTGGCCAACTGGGAGGCCAAACACGGCATCACCAGCCCCTTCACGCACTGGCCCACGCTGCGCGGTGAGCTGCTGGAGCTGGCGCTGGAGTGCATCCCCGCGGCACACCTGGAGGCGCTGTTCCGGCGCATGCTGGCCGATCTGCACGACCACCGCGCGGGACTGCCCGACCTGATCCAGTTCCGCCCGCACACCCGCGGCTACCGGCTGATCGAGGTCAAGGGGCCGGGCGACCGGCTGCAGAACCACCAGCGGCGCTGGCTGCTCTATTGCCGCGAGCACGGCATCGAGGTGGCGGTGTGCCACGTTCGCTGGGAAACACCGTCGTGATGAAGGTGGCAGTACGCACGCTGTGCGAGTTCGCCGCCCGCGGCGGTGACATCGATCACCGCTATACGCCCGCGCCCACCGCCGACGAAGGCATCGCCGGCCACGCCCGGGTGCGCGCCCGGCGCGGGCCGCACTACCGCGCGGAGCTGCCGCTGGCGGGACGTTGCGCCGGACTGGAACTCACCGGGCGCGCCGACGGCTACGACCCGGTGCGGCAGCGCCTGGAGGAGATCAAGACCCACCGTGGCGATTTGGCGCGTATTTCCAGCGCGCAGCAGGCGCTGCACTGGGCGCAGCTGCGCGCCTACGGGGCACTGCTGTGCGAGACGGAGGGGCTGGAGGCGGTGGAGCTGGCGCTGGTCTACTACGACGTGGGCCGCGACAAGGAGACCTGTCTCACCGAGCGGGCGGACGCCTCTGCCCTGTGGTTGCAGTTGGAGGGGCTGTGCAACACCTTCCGCCGCTGGGCCGAGCGGGAGCAGACCCACCGCGCGGCGCGCGATGCCGCCCTCGCCGCCCTGCGCTTCCCGTTTGACGATTTCCGTACCGGTCAGCGCACGCTGGCGGAGACGGTCTACAAATCGGTCTGCACCGATCGCCACCTGCTGCTGGAGGCCCCCACCGGTCTCGGCAAGACCGCCGGCACGCTGTTCCCGGCGTTGATGGCCATGCCGCGCCAGGGGCTGGATCGGCTTTTCTACCTCACCGCACGCACCACCGGGCGCCAGCTCGCCCTCGACGGCCTGACCCACATCTGCGCCGCCCAGGCGGACGGCGTGCCGTTGCGGGTGCTGGAGCTGCCCGCCCGCGAGCACGCCTGCGAACACCTCGACAAGGCTTGCCACGGCGACTCCTGCCCGCTGGCCAAGGGCTTTTTCGACCGTCTGGGGGCGGCCCGCGAGGCAGCCGCGGGCGAAAGCGGGCTGCTGGACCGCGAGCAGCTGCGCGATATCGCCCTGGGACACCAGATCTGCCCCTACTTCCTGGGCCAGGAGATGGCGCGCTGGGTGGACGTGGTGGTGGGCGACGTCAACCGCTACTTCGACCAGCAGGCGCTGCTCCACGCCCTCACCCGGCAAAACGAGTGGCGGGTGACCCTGCTGGTGGACGAGGCCCACAACCTCATCGACCGCGCACGCGGCATGTACAGCACCGAGCTCACCCAACAGCGGCTACTGGCGGTGAAACGCCGCGCACCGGCCAAACTGAAGCGGCCACTGGGGCGGATGGCGCGACGCTGGAGCGATCTGGTGGCGCGCCACGAGGTGACGGAAACCGACGCGGGGAGCGGCGATGATGCCGCCGCCGGGTTCATCGACCTCCCCGACGACATGGGCGCGGCCGCGCTCAACTTGGTGAGCGCCATTTCCGATTACCTGAGCGAGGAACCGGCGGACCTGGAACTGCAGGAGCTGCTGTTCGAGAGCCTCGGCTACCTGCGCCTGGCCGAATGCTTCGGCGACCATTCGCTGTGCGAGCTGCACCGCCACGGCCGCGGCCGCGCGGTGCTGGCCATCCGCAATCTGATCCCGGCCGATTTTTTGGCGCCGCGCTTCGCCAGCGCACACAGCAGCGTACTGTTCTCGGCCACCCTGGCGCCGGCGCACTACCGCCGCGATCTGCTGGGATTGCCGCCCGACGCTCTGTGGCAGACCGTCCCCAGCCCCTTCGGTGCCCACCAGTTGCAGGTGCGCCTGGAGACCGGCATCAGCACGCGCCTGGCTGACCGCAGCGCATCGGTGCAGCCCATCGTTGCGCTCATGGCGGCGCAATATCGCGCAGCGCCCGGCAACTACCTGGCCTACTTCAGCAGCTTCGCCTACCTGGACGCGGTATCCGACGCCTTCGTCCGCACGGCACCGTCGGTGCCGGCGTGGCGGCAGACGCCGGGGATGGCGCCGCAGGAGCGGCAGGCGTTCATCGACCGCTTCCACATCGGCGGCCACGGGATCGGCTTCGCGGTACTCGGCGGCGCGTTCGCCGAGGGCATCGATCTGCCCGGCGAGCGCCTGATCGGCGCCTTCGTCGCCACTTTGGGACTACCCCCCTTCGACGCCTGGCACGAGATCCTGCGCGAACGGTTGGAACAACGCTTCGGCCGCGGCTACGACTACGCCTATCTCTTTCCGGGATTGCAGAAGGTGGCCCAGGCGGCCGGAAGGGTGATTCGCACACCGGATGACGAAGGCGTGATCGTCCTCATCGACGACCGCTTCGCGCGGCGCGAGGTGCGGCGGCTACTGCCGGGATGGTGGTTTGAAACGAAAGAGCCGCGACCGCGCTAACGGTCGCGGCTCCTCGGAAAGACGGACTTACTTCAGAGTAGCCAGCCAGTCGGCGATGGCCTTCAGATCCGCTTCGGAGACGTTGGCGACGATGGCCTTCATGGCAGCAGCCTGCCCGTTGGCACGCGCACCGCTCTTGATGTCCTTCATCTGATTTAACGCGTAGTCTGCGTTCTGCCCGGCCAGCTTGGGATAGACGGGCAGCAGGGGGGTTTTCGCGTCGGCGCCATGGCAGGCGACGCAACCCTTGGCGGCGAACAGTGCAGCGCCGTCGGCGGCAGCGGCACTGCCGATCAGGCCCAGAGACAACAGGCCGATACCGGCCACCGATCCCAAAACTTTCTTCATTGCTAGCTCCTCAAATGTCGTGTGGTTGGTAACTGCGGAGGATTTTACGCGCGTGACCCTACCCGAAGCACATGACATTTGGCAATAGGGAAAGTCAATCGTTCCCCAATGGTGATAGCGCTATATCCCGCGGGGTCGCTGCGGAATTGAGCCGTCACGCGGGTGGAAGTCAGCGCCGATGCGACACCCCTACCCCGCTGCAGCCGTGTGATCGCGAAGCACCTTCTCGATGGCCTGTGCCTGTTCGCGCGCGATTCCCGCCTCCAACGCGCACTGCAGGACGAGCGGCGCCACCGCATCATAGGCCATCGCGGCGTGCGGCAACCGATCGTGCAGTGCGCCACGGTGGGCGGCGACCGTGGCGGCGTCGCCACGCATGATGGGTCCCGTCAGCGCTTGTGGGACGCCCACCGCGGCGACGTTGTCGGCGACGGTACGCAGCAAGGTCGCGACGGCATGCTGCGCATCGTCGCGCGCGATGCCGAGCGTCTGCAGCGACGGAATCGCGGCGTGGGCCAGCGCAGCCGCGCCGTTGGCTACCAGCGCCGCCAACGCGTGATAGGCCGGACCGTGGATCGGAGCCACCAACGCGACGGCCCCGATCGCCCGGGCGATGGTTTGTGCGGCAGCGACTGCGGGCGGTGCGCCGTCGATCACGAAACTCACCTGCGCGAGCGGGATCGCGTGCGGCGGCGCCGGAAACGACGCCAGCGGGTGCATCACCGCCGTTGCATGACCGACTTGTGCGCACGCCGAGAGATCCTCCACGCCGCGAGCTCCGGCGCAGTGCAGTACCGGCACCCGGGTCAGCGGCGCAGCAGCGATGCGCGCCGCGCACGCTGCAATGGCGCCATCCGGCACGGCGAGGACGATGGCATCCGCGCCATTCAGAGCACCGGCGTCGAGCTCGCGTCCCGCTACCGACAGTACGTCCAACGCGGACGAGCGCAGCGCCTGCAAAAGTCCATGGCCGACCCGGCCACGCCCGACGATGACGACTCTCACGATCCCCCCCTTGCCTTGCGAAGCGTTGGTTGTTGTGATCCGCGGCGATGCTCCAGCCTGCGGTTCAGTCTCTTGTCAGCAGTGCGTAGCATACCCGCCGCGCTGCCAGCAGCGGACGGATCACCCGTACTTCTTCATGGCCGCATCGTACTGTTGCACCAGATCCTGCAACTGGTCGTGGGGTACGAAGTGCCGCCACTGCTCCTGAGGGATGTTGGCCATCGCCGTTGCATTCATGTCCCCGCACTGCGGACACACGAACAGAAAGACGTGCTTGTTCTGGCAAGTGACGGTGTCGATGGCGTAGGTGTCCAGTGTCAGCGGAACGCGGCATTTCCGGCATTCAGGTAGCGGGCTGGGTTGTGGCGTCATGGTGTATTCCCCAGAGTGACAGGAGACGGTAACAACGGTAGCAGATCGACGGTTGCCCGTCGTCGATGGGCGACGCGCTCATTTCGCGCCATGCGCGCAAAGCATTTAAAAAGACACGGCGCAGCATCGACTACCATTAAACCAGCGTAACAGTAGCAGGTAAGCGATATGGCGAAGCCCCAACGGCATCCGCAGAATGCACCCGGCGACTGGTACGTGGATCGCCGTTGCATCGATTGCGGAGCGTCGATATCGGCGGCACCGGGATTGATCGCGCGCCGCAACGGACAGGCGGTCTTCGTCCGCCAGCCGGCGGACGCGGCGGAGACCGAAGCGGCCTGGCGGGCGGCGTTGGTGTGTCCCACCGCGTCGGTGCGCCGTGAATCCGGAGGTGCGCCACCGCCCGGGCTGTACCCTCAGGAACTCGCGGCGGGGGTCTTCCGTTGCGGCTTCAACGCGCGGAGTTCGTACGGCGCGCACGCCTATTTCGTCGAACGTACAACCGGCAACGTAATGATCGATGCACCGCGCTGGAGCGGACAGGTCACGCGTTTTATCGACGAACACCGCGGCCTGGACCACATTTTTCTCACCCACCGCGACGATGTGGCGGACGCGCAAAAGTACGCCGCCGCCTACGGTGCCCAGATATGGATCCACGAACGCGATGCCGATGCTGCGCCGTTTGCGACGCAGCGGTTCCGCGGCGATTCGGTGAGCTGCCCCGTGCCGGGTTGGCAGGCGATCCCGGCGCCCGGACACACCGCAGGCAGCGTGTTCTATCTGCTCGAAGAGACCTTTCTGTTCAGCGGCGACTCGCTCGCATGGAGTCACACCCATCAACGGCTCACGGCATTTCGCGATGCCTGTTGGTATTCGTGGAGCGAGCAGGCGCGTTCACTGGAACGCTTGCGCAATCACCAATTTCGCTGGGTGCTGGCCGGACACGGCGCGAGCACGACGCAGGCACCCGAAACGATGCAAGAGCAGTTGCAGTCGTTGCTGCGCTGGATGGCCGCGTAGGCGGCGCTGACCGCGTCAGCCTCCCCCGCGTTGAAAATAGCGATCGAAACGATCCAGGAAGAGAGCGAATTCGGCGTCACGCGATCCATCGTATCGGATCGTCACCGGCGTGGCGGGCAATCTGATCAGGGCGATCTTACGTTCGCCTGTCTCGCCCAGCGCAATCTCCACCTCCTCGTCGCCGTTGAGGCGAACCGTCGCACGGCGCCGCCCGACCTCGAAGGGAAGATTCCCCACCGCAGCGGGGAGGATTCTTTGAAACTCTTCCCAGGTGATGGCCATCACCCGCTCCAGCGTGCGGCTCATGGTCAACACCCGATCATGGGCGCAGCGCGCATCTTATCCACCGGCGGCGCTATCAGCCGCCTGCAATGGGGGGCCAGACAGCCAGTTCGTCCCCTTCCGTCAGCGCCCTGACGACCCGTTCCTCGGGTGGGAGGTAGGTTCCATTGACGAGCACCAGATGCGCCAGCCGTGGTGGCAGATTGAGCTGATCGATGATGGTTTGCGGGCTGGTCCCTTCGGGAAACGCCAACTCCACGTGGTTGCCGATGGCACCCGTGGGCAGATACTGCGTCAGCGTGGCAAACAGCTTGACCGTGATCCTCATGGTGGCCTAAATCTGGGGTCCGCTAGATATGTGATTAAAGGAGACTATATTTAGTCCAGTATAGCAACGGTTCTTTGCGCACCTGCTGACGCGACAATAACAATTGCGTAACAAACGCTGAACGTCTTTCGCACGTCGGGAGCAATAACCCTGCCCAGAAAGGTGAAAATATTTAGCGGTCATCACCGTTAGTTGTCCGTATACCTCACCGCGCAGTCAACATACAACAAGCTGTAACGGGGGGGGACAGAACTCAACAAAGGAGAAGGAGCATGCTCAGGTCCCTGCATATCGAACCGTCCAAATGCACCAGTTGTCTTCAGTGCGAGATGGCGTGTTCTTTGGAGAACGAGGGCGTCATCAATCCCGCCCGTTCGCGTATCCGGGTTTTTCAATTTCACAGCGATGGCAAGTTCGTGCCCTACACCTGCACCCAGTGCGCCGAGGCGTGGTGCATGCAGGCGTGTCCCGTCAATGCGATCAGCAACAACCTCATCACGGGTGCCAAAGAGGTCAGCGCGGCGCGTTGCGTCGGCTGCAAGGTCTGCACCATCGCCTGCCCGTTCGGCACCATCAACTATCAGGCCCATTCCGGCAAGGTGATCAAGTGCGATCTGTGCGGCGGCGATCCCGCCTGCGCCAAGGCGTGCCCGACAGGCGCCATCACCTATATCGATGCCGACAGCACCGGACTCGACCGCATGCGCGCCTGGGCCGCCAAGACCGGTGCCCAGCCCTCGGCCGCTCAGGCCTGATCCCAAGGAGGAACACGAACATGGCATGGCAGAAAAAAATTCTGCGGGTGAACCTGACCCAAGGCACCTGCACTTCCGAGCCGCTCAACATGGAGTGGGCGAAGCAGTACATCGGTCAGCGCGGATTGGCCACCAAGTATCTGGTCGAGATGATGGACCCCAAGGTCGATCCCCTCTCGCCCGACAACGTGCTGATCTTCGCCACCGGGCCCCTGACCGGCACCTTTGCCTCCACCGGCGGGCGCTACTCGGTGATCACCAAGGGGCCGCTCACCAACGCCATCGCGTGCTCCAATTCCGGCGGCTACTTCGGCGCCGAGTTGAAAATGGCCGGCTGGGATATGCTGATCATCGAAGGCAAGGCGAAATCGCCCGTCTATCTCCACATCGAGAACGACAAGGCCCAGTTGCTGCCGGCCGACGAATTGTGGGGTAAATCGACCTGGGACACCGAAGAGTGGATCCACACCCGCCATCAGGATCCACAAACCCGTATCGCCTCCATCGGTATAGCCGGCGAGAGCCAGGTGCTCTACGCCTGCGTGGTCAACGATCTGCACCGCGCGGCGGGCCGCTCCGGCGTGGGCGCGGTGATGGGCTCGAAGAACCTGAAATGCGTGGCGGTGCGCGGCACCCAGGGCGTTGCGGGCATCCGCGACATCAAGGGTTTCATGGAAGCGACCACCGCCGCCAAGAAGGTGTTGGCGGAAAACCCGGTCACGGGTCAGGGCCTGCCCACCTACGGCACCCAGGTGTTGATGAACGTGATCAAC
>JBNKCG010000056.1:0-15604 GCA_050287605.1 Gammaproteobacteria bacterium
GATCGGCGCCTGCGCCCCGATGGCAAACCGCGTCGGTACCCACCCCGACACCGCCGTCACCCCCGCCGCCACCGCCGTACCCTGCAAAAATCGACGACGACTCATCCCACTACCGTTCGCTTCGCTCATGCTCTCCTCCTCTGCCATCAACAGGACCTTGCGGTCGTTTCGACGGAGTGCATAGACCCCGCGTTATCATCGGCTCCGGTAGCACACCGTCACCGCCTCGGACGCGGAAGCCTGCGCTTCCACCCGTTTTGTTTATGCTGGTGTTTCGTCGCGCTTGCGCAATTCGAAACGTTTGATCTTGCCGGTAGGCGTCTTAGGCAGCTCGCTCACGAACTCCACCCAGCGCGGGTACTTGTAGTGCGCAAGGACGGACTTGACGTGATCCTTGATGGATTGCGCCAGCGCCTCGCCCGCCTGTTCACCGGCGTTGAGAACCACGTAGGCCTTGGGCTTGATCAGGTCGGCCCCATCATGCCCGGGGACGACGGCACACTCCAGCACCGCCGAATGCTCGATGATGGCAGCCTCCACCTCCACCGGCGAGACCCAGATGCCGCCGATCTTCAACATATCGTCGGTGCGGCCGGCATAGAAGAAGTACCCCTCCTCGTCCTGGAAAAACTTGTCGCCGGTGTTGAGCCACGCACCGAGCATGGTCTCCTTGGTCTTTTCGTGTTTGTTCCAGTAGTAGGCCGCCGCGCTGTCACCCTTGATCAGCAGCGTACCCACTTCACCGCGCGGCACGTCGTTGAGATGCTCGTCGACGATGCGCGCTTCGTAGCCCGGAACCGGCAGACCGGTGCAACCGGGGCGCGCCTTGCCGGGCATGTTGGAGATGAAGCAGTGCGCCATCTCGGTGGAACCGATGGCGTCGACGATTTCCACGTCGAAGCGTTCGCGCCAGCGCTTGAAGATGTCGGGCGGCAGCGCCTCGCCGGCCGACACGCACATGCGCACACCGTCGAGGCGGCCGTCGTCGTGCACCAACATCTGGCCGAAGAGCGTGGGCACGGCGTAGAAGATGGTGGGGCGGTGTTGCGCGATGGCGGCGTAAACCGCTTCGGGCGTCGGACGCCCCGGCAGGTAGACGGCGGTGGCGCCGACGCTGAAGGGAAAGTAGAGATTGTTGCCGAGACCGTAGGCGAAGAAGAGCTTGGCGGCGGAGAAGCAGACGTCGCCCTCCTGCACGTTCAACACCTGCTTGCCGAAGGTCTCCGCCGAAAACACCATGTCGTGCTGCAGGTGCACCGTCCCCTTGGGCTGCCCCGTCGAGCCCGAGCTGTAGAGCCAGAAGCAGGCATCGTCGCGTTGCGTGGGCGCAGCGGCCAGATCATCGCTCTGCCCCGCCGTCAGGGCACTCCACGCCTGGTCGCCAGCGCACTCCGAGGCGCCGTTGGCCACCACGATGTGTTCGACGAACCGCAGGTTGGCGCGGATTTCAGCGATGCTATCCAGCAACCCGGCATCGATCACCAGCACCCGCGCGCGGCTGTCGTTGAGAAAGTACTCGTAGTCCTTGGGGCGCATCAGCGTGTTGAGACACACCGGCACCGCGCCGATCTTGATGGCGCCAAAAAAGGCCATGGGGAACGCTTCGGTGTCGAACAGCAACAGCGCCACGCGCTCTTCCATGCGCACGTCCAACCCGTACAGGGCATTGCCGAAGCGGTTCACTTCCGACTGCAGTTGGTGATAGGTATAGCTGCGCTCTTCGCAACGCACGGCTATGTTGTCGGCACGGCCCTCGCGAACGTTGCGGTCGATGAAATAATCTGCCGCGTTGAACATCAGCGGCAAATCGAGTGCGAACGACATCAACTCCTCCTCCTGTCTGCAGCACAACCCTGCCGGCACTGCATTCGCACCGGGCAATGCGGTGTTTAACACCGTCTTGCGGATTATCAAGACAAACGGCGTGCCAACTCGGGCAAACTCGCCACAGGGAAGGCCAACCCACTGGTATCGCGGAAATAATTGTTTGGCTGCACGAACGCTGCAGCGCAACAAGCTGCCCGCAGAATACGATTGCGTGTAAAAAACCGCCAGGGCCGTGTAAAGATTCTTTGCACGCCAGGGCTATGGGGATTTGGGTAGAATCGGCGACCACGATGCCCGCAACCCAGACCACATTCCATCGCCACCTACGAGAGCTTCGCGACAGCGCGCGACGCCGGCATCAGCGCCAGTTGATCATTGCATCTGGCAGCGCCGCGTGGTGCCGCGAACACGCCGCGACCGTGCTGGCCGCCGCCCCGGGCGACACGCTGTGGGTAGGGGACGAGGCACCCGCCGCCATCACTCCGCTGCCCGCCGAGCAGAGCCGCGCGGCGCTGGGACGGGAAGTCGACCGGCTGGTCTTCGACGCCCACTGCGGCTTCGACCCCGACGCCTTCGGTGCCACACTGGGGACGGTGCGCGGCGGCGGCCTCGTCGTGCTGCTGACGCCGGCGGTGGCACTCTGGTCACGGTTCGCCGATCCGCAGCTGCGGCGTATCGCCGTGGCGGGCTACGATCCAGCGACGCTCGGCGCGCGTTACATCGAACGCCTGATCCGCATCCTGCGCGACGACGATCAACTGTGGTGGCTGGAGGAGAATACTCCGCTGCCGGAGCCGCCGGCATCGCCAGCGTCCGCAGCGAAGCCGGCCACACCCGCAACCCCACCGTGCCGCACACCCGATCAGGCGCAGGCGGTGGAGGTCATTCTGCGCACCGCCACCGGCGCCCCTCGCCGCCCCGTCGTGCTCACCGCCGATCGCGGGCGCGGCAAATCGGCGGCTATGGGTATCGCCGCCGCACGGCTGATCCGCGAACACCACGCCACCGTCGTCGTAACCGCACCGCGCCGCGTGGCCGCCCAGCCGGTGTTCGAGCGCTGCGAGGCGCTCGGCGCATCGCATGCGGGCGGCGGCCGATTGGTGTTTTTGCCTCCCGATGAACTGGTGCGCCATCACGCCGCGGTCGACCTGGTATTGGTTGACGAAGCGGCGGGCATCCCGGCGCCGTTGCTCGCGCAGATACTGGTGCGCTTTCCGCGCATCGCCTTCGCCACCACCGTGCATGGCTATGAAGGTACCGGACGCGGGTTTGCGTTGCGGTTTCAACGATTGCTGGATCGCGAGACGCCCCAGTGGCAGGCGGTAGCGCTTCAGACACCGATTCGCTGGGCCGCCGACGATCCCGTCGAAGCGCTGAGTTTCCGCGCCTTGCTCATGGACGCCCAAGCGGCGCCAGACGCTGCGCTGGACGGTACGCGGCCTGAGGAATGCCCGGTGGAATTCATCGACCGCGACCGGCTGGCGGAAGACGAGAGCCTGTTGCGCGAACTGTTCGGGCTGCTGGTCAACGCCCACTACCGCACCACACCGCTGGATCTGCGCCATCTGCTGGACGGACCTAACATCCGCATCGCGGTGCAGCGTCATCGCGGCCACGTCGCGGCCACGGCGCTGGTCGCACGCGAAGGCGGCTTCGACGCCGCCACCGCCCACGCCATCTGGTGCGGCCGGCGGCGCCCGCACGGGCATCTGCTGGCGCAATCGCTGGCGGCGTATCTCGGAATCGAAGAGGGACCGCAGTTGCTCGGGGCGCGAATCCTGCGCATCGCCGTCCATCCGGCGCTGCAACGGCGCGGATTCGGAAGGTATCTGGTCACGCAACTGTGCCAGGCAAGCCAACACGAGGGACTGGATTATCTGGGTTCGAGTTTCGGGGCGACACCCGAGCTGATGCGCTTCTGGTCCGCATGTGGATGCCACACCATCCGCATCGGACACCGCCGCGAAGCCTCCAGCGGCCAGCACTCGGCACTGGTGCTGAGGCCGCTTTCCGAACGCGGCCGGGACATCGACACCCAGGCTCGCGAGCGCTATCGCCGATCTCTTCACGTTGCGCTGGACAGCACGCTAGCCGATCTGGAACGGGAGCTGAAGACGCTGCTGCTGGAAGAGACGACCCCTCTCGCCACAACGGAATTGGACGAACAGGATTGGCGCGACCTCGTCGCCTTCGCTTTCGCCCTGCGGGGCTACGAATCGGCGCAACCGGCCATCGAACGGTTTGTCATACAGACGCTGTCCGACCCGAAACGTATCGCACACTTCACCCCGAGCGACGTTGAGCTACTGAAGTACAAGGTGGTGCAACGCCACGGCTGGAACGCAACCGTCAAGGTACTGGGACTGGCGGGACGACGCGAATGCCAGGAACGGATCAGAGGCGCCTTGCGAGCGCTGCTCAACGAACAGACCGAAGATCGAATTCGGCAACTGATCTCCAGCACAACCGCCAACTCCCACTAGAACCTATAGCAACCCGCCCATTCCGGCATACCACGCCGCGGGCACCCCTCTGGCCCGGCACGACGCTGGCCACAGGACAATTTCCGACGCATTTCCTAATATTTATATGCATTTGCATCTTTCTCATATGCATATTACAGTCGGGAAACTACAAAAACGACATCGCACCACGTTCATCAACAACGGAGGGGGAAACCATGCTGCAGCATTGCACGCCGTGGCCGGAGGAATTCGCGCGGACCTACCGTACCAAGGGATATTGGGAAGAGCGTACGATCCCACGGCTGTTCAAAGAACTCGTCGAGACCGATCCGACGCGGATCGCCATTGTCGACGGCTCGCGACGCTTGTCGCTCGCAGAGCTGTGGGACCAAAGCACCCGCCTGGCCGCCCACTGCCTGCAGCTGGGCCTGGCCCCGGGCGAACGCGTGGTATTTCAGCTTCCGAACACCGCGGAATTCCTCTCGGTATTGCTAGCGCTGATGCGCATCGGCGTCATTCCGATCATGGCGCTACCCCCGCATCGCGAGCAGGAACTGACGCATTTCGCCTCCTTTTCCGGCGCGAAGGCGCTGTTTATTCCCGAGCACCTCCGTGATTTCGATTTTCGCCCGATGGCGGAGGGCGTTCGCGACAAAGTGGCAGCGCTGGAGCACGTCATGGTTCTCGGCAACGCGCTTGCCGGGCAGGAATCGCTGACCTGCATGCTGAACACACCGCCAACCCAATCGGAGATCGACGCCGTCGAAGCCATCGAACAGGACCCAGGAGAGGTGGTCTTGATGCTCCTGTCGGGAGGTACCACGGCGCTGCCGAAGCTGATTCCCCGCACTCACAACGACTACGTATACAACTTCAAGCGCAGTGCCCAAATCGCGGGGTTTGGCCCCGACACCGCACTCCTGGCGGTGCTGCCCATGGCGCACAACTACACGCTCGGATCTCCCGGCATCCTGGGTGCGCTGGCCTGTGGAGGACGGGTAATCATTGCCCCCAAGACGGACTGCGAAACCGTCTTCACCCTCGTCGAACAAGAACGTATCACGGCCATTCCCGCGGCGGTTCCTCTCATCGTCAACTGGCTGAACGATCCCAAGCTGGAGCAGTTCGACACCCGGTCGCTACAGGTTGTTCAAAACGGTGGCGCCCGGCTGTCCCCCGAACTTCGCGACCGGCTGCGCAAGCGGCTAGGCTGTCAGTTCCAGGAGATCTACGGCACCGCGGAAGGGTTGCTCAACCTCACCCGCCTGGAGGACCCCGACGACAAGATACTGCACAGCTCGGGTGCGCCTATCTGCGAAGACGACGAAATCAAAGTGATCGACCCCGAAGGCAACGAAGTACCCGACGGCCAAGCCGGTGAGCTGATCGTTCGCGGACCCTACACCATCCGCGGCTACTACAACGCGCCCGAGGTCAACGCCAAAGCATTCACAGAAGACGGGTTCTATCGCATGGGCGACATCGTCCGCAAACACGGCCGTTACGTCGTCACCGAGGGCCGCAAAAACGACCTGATCAACCGAGGCGGTGAAAAAATCAGCACCGACGAAGTGGAGAACTACATTCTCAAACATCCGGCCGTCCACGGCGTCGCTATTGTCGCCATGCCGGATGCGGTGTTCGGCGAGAAGGCGTGTGCCTTCATTACCTTGAAAGCCAATCAAAGTCTGACCTTCGACGAGCTCAAGGCATTCCTGCTCGAACAACGCATCGCCAAGTTCAAACTGCCAGAGAGGCTGGAAATCGTACCCGAGTTTCCGCTTTCACCCGCCGGCAAGATTTTGCGCCGCAATCTGCGCGAAATGGTCGTCGCCAGGCTGGCGAGTGAAAACGTCCGAACAAACCAACCCGAAAACGCGTAGGAGATCGACCTCATGTCCCGTCCTGGTGAATTGAAACTCAAGACCCTGTTTTCGCCGACCACCTTCGCGGGCAGGCCAATCAAAAACCGGGTGAAGTACGGTGCCTGTTGCGTCTCCAACTACAACACCCGCGACGGCTTCATCACCCCGCGCGAACTGGCCCGTACCAAAGTCATTGCCGAAACAGGCTGCGGCATCATCACCAACCAGGGCGCCTATCCCGATCCGCTGGGCGAGGGCAAGGCGTATTTCCGGCAAATCGCCATCTTTGACGACAAGTTTCTCCCCCAGTTCGAGATGATCGCGCGCATGATCAAGGACAACGGGGCCATGGCAATCCAGCAGATTCTGCACGCCGGCCGTTACGGCGGGATCGATCTGGGATACTGCATCCAGCCGTCCATTGTTCCGCAAACGCTGCCTCACTTCCGTCCGCCGCGCGAGATCACCAAAGATCAGATCCGGCAAACCATCAAAGAGCACGCCGAAGCGGCCGCGCGATCCATCAAGGCCGGATTCGACGGCACCGAAATCACCAGTTTCATGGGTTACCTGCTGGCCACCTTCAATTCCCGATTCACCAACCAGCGCAGCGACGAATACGGCGGCTCACTGGAGAACCGCGGACGCTTCATGCGCGAGCTGATCGACGCCATCAAACAGGCCACCCCCGACCACCCGCTGGTCGTCAGACTCAACGGCACCGAACTGATGGACAAGTGGGGTGGCAACACCGAGGACGAGTGTTTCGAACTGATGCAGCAGGCAGCCGATTGCGGCGTGGACATGATCAGCGTTACCGTCGGCTGGCAGGAGGCGCCCGAATCCTCCATCGGCCGCGACATCCCGCCCGGACACTGGAATTATCTCTCCAAACGCGCCAAGGAGTTGTTGCCCGACGTACCCATCGCGTTCGGACAGCGCCTGCCCAACCCGGCCGCGGCCAACCAATGCCTGGACGAGGGCGTCATGGATTTCTGGGAGGTCTGCCGTCCGCTGCTGGCCGATCCGCAGATGATTCACAAAGCAGCCGAGGATCGGATGGACGAGGTGCGCCGCTGCGTGGGTAGCCTCAACTGTTTGTCGCGTCTGTTCCGCGACCTGCCCTACACCTGCACCATGAATCCCGCGCTGGGCCACGAAGTCGAACCGGAGTACTCGATCACGCCAGCGGCGGTAAAGAAGAAGATCATGGTGGTGGGCGCCGGCCCTGCCGGAATGGAGTGCGCCATCGCGGCCGTTCAGCGCGGCCACGAGGTAACCGTCTTCGAGCGTGACGCCCATATCGGCGGATCGCTGTACGGCTACGCCCACAACGACATCGCCAACCGCGACGACATGCTCTCGGTGCTGAAGTACTACGAAGTGATGGCGGACAAACTCGGTATCGAGGTCCGCCTCAACACCGCCGTCGATCCCAAACTGATGCGCGAGTTGCTGCACGTCTACGACGTCGCGGTGATCGCCGCGGGCGCCCGTCTCGACCCGGCGGCCAACCCGAAATGCGAAGACGGCATCGTAATCCTCGACGGCAAAGAGGTGGCGGCGGGCAAACACGAGGTCAAAGGCCGGGTGGTGATCCTGGGTGGCGGCAAAGTGGGACTCACGCTGGCCGAGAACCTGGCCACGCTGCAGCACGACGTGACCCTCATCGAATCGGCAAAGCGGCTGGCCGGCGACGTCATGCCGTCGTGGAAATGGCGCCACACCGCGTGGGTAGAAGAGCTGGAAATCCAAGCGCTGACGGGTGCAAAGGTCATCAAGGTAGATGTAGACGGTGTTCACGTCGTCAACGCCGCGGGGGAAACCGTGGTGATTCCTGCGGACACCGTGATCGCGGCGCATAGCGCGGTACCGGCCCAAGAGCTGGTGCACGCGTTCGAATGGATGGTGGATGAAGTTCACCCCGTCGGTGATGCGGTGACGCCCCGCGGGCTGGGCGTTGCGATCCAGGACGGATACCGGCTGGGGTGCCGCCTGTGAGCGCCCTTCCCGCTCCTTCGCGCTGGCAAGGATGGCTGGATCGTCACAGCGCCTTGTTCGGCCCCCTGGGCGACGGACGCTGCATTGGAATCGCGCATCGTGCAGACCTGAACCAACAGGGCTCCGAACTGGTGGCGTGGGAAGCGCAGGGCGGCCGTTTGATCGCCGTAACTAAACCCTTCGCCGGCTACCAGGACACGGCGGTCGACGTGCTGCTGGTCGGTAACGACGAGGCCATCGCCGAGATCAGCGGAGCACTGGAAAGCGACGCGCTGCCGGTGATCAAGCGCATGGTTCGGCGCGGCGACCTCGTTTGCTACATGCTGCGTGGACAAAAGGAGTTGATGCGGGCTGGTTTCGAGGACATCCTGCTTTGCATGGGTATCGTCTTCTCGGGAGGTTGTCGCTAGAGATGATTTTTCACAACCCCGCCGGTGGTCCTGAACTGGCCTGCAACGAATGCGGATGCCGCTGGTTCGACCGCCACACCAACAGTTGCTACGAATGCGGCGCGGAAATCTCCCAAACCGAAATCCAAGCCTATCAGCAGGCGCTGACCCAATTTCATGCCGAGCGAGGCATTGCCGTAAACGAACCCAAAACCGACGACGCCGCAGAATAGGACTTCGCACATTCCATTGCGGTATGCGATTGCACTAGAATCGGCGCTTCCCCCTGCACACCCGCTACCCTGACATTGACGATGTTCGACCTCGACCACTACCTTCCTTACCATCTGAACAGGACCGGTGCCAGACTCGCCACCGCCTTTGGCAACGACTTGCGCCGTTTCGACCTGACTCTAACGATGTGGCGGGTACTCGCGGTACTTTGGCACCACGGCGAACTGAAAGTCAGCGACATCGTCGTCGACACCACCATCGAGCAATCGACGCTTTCGCGCTTACTGGTGACGATGGAAGGCAAGGGCCTGCTCAGTCGCGAGCGCAGCCGGGTCGATGCCCGCACCGTGGTGGTCAACCTGACACCACGAGGACGGAAGGTGACGAAAACCCTCATCCCGCTAGCGCTGGAACTGGAGCGAACCACCCTCAAGGGGTTCTCCAAGAAAGAAATCGATTCCCTTTATGCGATGCTGACGCGAATCTTCAAGAACGCCTCCAATCTCCCTTCCTAACGCACGGCCGCTGCGATCGTGGTGTGCTTGGGCAGGGGGAGTTCCGAGGGATAACGGGAATAGTAGCGCGCATCCGCCTCTTCAGGCGTCAGGAATACGACCTCCGAAAAACCGCAGTCGCGCAGTTTGGCGTCGATCTCATCGGGCGTGAAGTGACTGACCCACGGCTCGCCCAGTTCGGCGGCGCGCCTCTCGTACGGCGACGGCACATCGCCCGGCGGCGGTGCGAAACTGAGGGCAATCTCACTTCCTTCCGGAAACTCCGCCACTGCGCGCAGAAGCGCATCGATAGCCGGCTCGCGCAGGTACATCGTCACTCCCAGCCAGGAGAAAAAGGTTCGCTGCCGTAGCGAATACCGATAGCGCAGCAAGCCGTCGCGCAGCGACTCGTGCGCGAAATCGATCTGGGCAAATTCGGCATTGTCCGGCATCGCAAATCCAGCCGCGCCCAGGTGCGAACGCTTCATCGCCTGGGTCCCGGGATGATCGACCTCGAGAATCGACAGCGCCCGTACCCAGGGCGGCTGCCGCAGCGCAAAGGTGTCCAGACCGGCGCCGAGAATCACGTACTGGGTAACACCGCGCTCAACGGCCGCCGCCAACCGGTCCTCAGCGAAGCGGGAGCGCAATACCACGTGCGATCGCAAGGCAAGGCGTTCCGGCGATCGATACTGCTGCGCAGCGTCACGGAGTCGTTGCTCGGCATCGGCTCCGAGCAGCGCCACCGCGACGGGGTCGTCCAACATGCGCGGCGCCGCGTCGAACAACTGATGCGCCGCCCGCATGTAGGCGACTGCGACCGCGGTGCGACTTGCCCGAGGGGTGTCAGCCACGGTCAGTGCCTGCGTCGGTTGAGAGTATCCCCGCCCTGCGCACCGCTACTCCAGATCGCTCAGATAGGCCAGCACCAGATCCCCGCCTTCGATCCGCACCGAGTTCAGCGTACCGATGCGCAAGCCGCGCAGCGAAGGGAGCAGCGCACGAGCGATTTCGTCGCGCACTGCGGTCGTATCGAGGACGTTCATGAAACTCTGCTGCACAACCGTGCGGATGAGGCCGCGATAATCGTTGATGGCAGAGCAGAGAAAATCCAATGCCAGACACAGTCCGTCGGCCTGCGCATCGACATTGGGCACTACGCGCACACGGCTGAAGCTGAGACTGATGGGTGCCGCATGCGAGTAGTAACGGTCCAGGGTGAAGTAGATGTCGACCGCGATACGCGCCTCAACATCGGGCGCACCGGCTACACAGCCTGCGTCGAATCCGTCCTGACCGCAGGTGCCGATCAGTTCCGTGCCGTTGGACTCGAAGACCATGGCGACACGCAGCTCGTTGCCGGCCGGCAGGACGCGGGTGCTGGCCAGGTTGATGTCGTTGATGTAGTACTTGCGCGGGCCGCTCACCGCGGGCCCGATGTTGAAGCGCCGTTCGGTGCCGCCGAGCGCATCGGACAACCGCACGAAGGAGTCGTTCTCGCGGATGCGGTGGGTCGTCGGATCGTAATTGTTGATGCGGATGGCGGTACCACGGAAGGCATCCTGAACCAACCCCGAAACGATGCTCATGGCGATGCGCCGAGTCTCCATGCCGACACGATACTCGAACCCCTGCGTCACACGGGCGTGATCGTAGTCGAGCCGCACAGTATTGTGATCCGGCATCCAGCCGCCGCCGGTGCAGGTGATACCGGTCAGCTCGGGACGCAGTTCCACTTCCGACTCGGTGTTCGACGGCGGCAAATCCATCTGGTAGCGGATGGCAAAATCGTTGCCGGGCACACCCTGCCCCGACACGGTTCGCACGTGGCGGCCACCGCGGTAGGCCTTGACCCTGACGTTACCCGGCCCGGCGCCGCAGTTGGTGATGCGGATGTCGCCGCTCACCGTCAGCACGTTGGGACAGACGCGGATCTCGCGAGTGGTGTTGCTGAGAGGGTTATTGTGCGGGTCAACGATGGCGACCACATACCGCTGCCCGGGCTGCGCATAGCTGGGCTCAGGCAGCTGCGCCGTAATGCGCCCGTCGCTCCAGTTGTAGATGCTGGAGGCGGCGCGAATGGGCGTGTGGCGCCCCACGCTCATGAGCATCACGCGCCGTGAACCGGCGCTGCTTCCAAAGTTACGGCCAGTGACAACGAAGTCGCGTCGCGCACAGCTCAGTCCTTGATAGTCGGCAACGCGATCGATGGTCGGTCGATTGGCGAACCCAGCGGCGGCGTCTCGAATCTCATCGGCCGCGCCGCGCGGCGGCGCGTGGCCGAATTTACCGGGTGCCCCCGAAGGAATCGCACCACTACCAACACCGGGTGTCGCGGGACTCATGGCGGCATTCGGGACGATCCGCGGCGGCACACCGGGACGGGTGGGCGGCTCCGGCTGCGGACCCCCTTGCGCCTGACGCGGCCCCTTGAGCGGTGCCGCCGTGATCGGTCTGGCGGGCGCTCCGGTGCGAGGCGCCGCCAGAGTCGCCTGCGCCGATGTCAGTCCCGCGTTGCACTGCGCGAGTTGAGCCGCACTTAGTTTGGCGCCGCCGTGGCCATACGATTTGATTCGACCCACTTGGTCCGCCAGCGCCTTGCAAGCCGCGACGCCCGGTTTGGGCCACGGACCGCGGGTGGTACAGCGCGCCTTCGCGCACTGCCAACGAATGCCCGACGCGGTGACCGAACCTTGTTTGTCCGCCGCTGATTGCGTTTCGGCCACGTACCGATAATTGACGGGCGCTTTGGTCGCGGAGGTGGGGGAAGATGCCGACGCGGCAAATAGTGCCGCAGGTGTCATCACCAGCACCGAGAGTACAACGCCGCTCCATCGGCAAGGTAATTTGCGGCTTGGTGCAGACCTCTGCATTGGACCTCCCTCCGAATCACCACCCCACACAAAGGGGATGCCTGTAGGTCGCGAACAACCTCACCTTGGTTCAACTTCACGCGAGTATGGGATGCTCGTCGTGCATGTGCTACCCGGCGAGTCGTCGAGCAGGAAAAGTCACTGCCGGCACAGGTGCCCACAGAGAGGGGTAGCAATGAGTCGTGCCCTACGAAGCTCTATGCAGCAGCGACTTCATCCCTCGATAGGTTACCCGTGTGGACATCTCACCGCTCTCACCCTCCAGAACCGGAAGCGTAAACTCCGTCCCCGCCGCATTTCCGACGAGATGGACAATTCCTATCGCGGAATGCGGAACATTGGGCTCCACCAATCGTCCTCGCCGTCTATCGAAAGCGAGGTCAAACGGGGCACACCAGTTACACAGCGCCGAAAGGCGCGCGAAGGGCAACCCGCGGGTATATACAGCATGCATAAACATCGACTGATCGCATAGATCGCCCGGCTCTCGAAGACGCGCAGCCCGAAAGCTCTCCGCCCACGCCGCCCAATGGGGAGCATCGGCGTGCATTGCAAACACACCTGTGTTGAGCAGCGGTAGCATCATCAGCTGATTCGCAGTCCGCAACCCGAACCGGCGACGGAACCGCGTCCAACTCCAGGTCCGCACTCGCGCATGCAACCCTCCGAGGGCGAGCTTAACCCTGGCAGAGTTGTAGGGACGCGAGAAATTACGGTCAATCTCCGGGGCAATGGCACACCCCTGTTCGCTGACACCCTGCAAAAGGTGCTCGATAGGAAACCACTCTTGCATCCAGGTATCGGCATCAAGCCAGATATAGACGTCATAACCGGGAATGTAGCGTGGGAGGAAGGGCACCAGTGTGAATGCGCGGCGAAACGGCTGAGTCTTGATCTTCGGCGGAACCTCGATATCCCATCCGGGTTGTATGATACGGGGACCGTATTGACTGATTTGATCTCGCTGTGCGTCCGTAAGTCCGAGATCGAATACCACGAGATCGAACTGTCGGGACTGGGGGTGAACCGACAACGATTCAAGCAAATCCGCCAGCAGGTCGAAGTATTTCGCGTCACATCCGCTCGCTATGACTGCACGATTCATGCGCGGCCCGCCGAAATCGTCCCACGATTCAACCCCAGCGTTTCACTGAAAGCCAAAACGTCGAAAAGTGAGCGCGGACCGAACATGGGATCGGGCACTAAACGACTACGAATCCACGCTTTCATTCGCTGGTCTCCACGGCGGAATAAACGCTAAAGTTATCGAAAAGAACAGAATGAAATAGTTGCGGTAGTCCCATTTGATGATTCGGATGTCAGCCAATCCCCAGATAAGCGAAAAGACTAGGATGGAGATCAGGTAGACAAACCATTCGAGCGAAATTCGCCCTTTGCGATACTGCACAATCAACCGACGATAAGCGATGAACAATATGAGAAACGCAATACCACTACCCACGAGGCCGAATCGCACCAACATATCCAAGTAGATATTGTGAAAGTGTCCAGCATCCCAGCTGACACGCCCACTTTCCCTGATCAGTTTGCGCTGACTACCGACGCCCCAGCCGAACCACGGGCGCTCCAACCAGCGCTCCATCGCCACATCGTAGAGATGGATCCGTATACCAATCGACGACTGGGGAACATCTTTGACGGGACCTTCAACAATTGCTTCGATCGTCTTGGATTCGGCGCTCATGCGCTTGACGACCGCCGGCCCTGCAATCAGCGCAACGCCCAACACCAGTGCGACGGTAGCGAGGATCGGTCCGCGGCCCATGACGGATAGAGCGGGACGTCCGCTACGCCTTCGCAACCATGCGTACCAGGGCAGCGCCAATGCCAGCGTTGCCCCAAACGAAAGCCACGTACCCCTCGACCGGCCAATCACCACCGCGCCGAGAAACACGGTTGCAACCGCGACCATCGCGATCGTAGACGTCGATCGCAGGGGGCCTTTGGGGATACGCTCGAACAGCATCCGACCGAGAAACACCACCCCCATCAGCAGCGTCGCCAGGTAGGCGGTAAACGATATGTGCCACAGCCCGTACCCGCCGAAATGGATCGGTAGCCGCATCGCAAGGAAATCCGCGATGCGATCCCACGGCGCGTAGAGCAGCATACGCGTCAACGCACCGACTCCGAACAAAATGACCGCAATCCCTATGCGTGAGGTACCGACACGCAGCGCCCATGCCACAATCAATATCTCCGAAAGGCGGATCCAGGCCTTTGCCTGATCCCATTGCATAGTGGCGTAGTCCGGGAACGCACGGGCCGCGAGCATCGCACTCACGACGATGTACGCGATACCCACCAACGTCAGCCAGACAATGGGTTCGCTTCGGTAGCAACCCCACACCTCCCTCGGCCGCAATACCATACCGAGCAGCATCAGACCGAGACCCAGCTCCGCACCCGAGCCCCCCAACACCGCAAAGCAAGCGAAAAAGTACAGGCCCGCAGCGGTCAGCCCATCGGCAAGCGTGCCGATTCGGGAGCGGGAAAATGCGTGCATTCAGGTATCCGGAGGTTTTGCGGGAAAGCGGCAATTATGGACATCACCCCGCCCACTTGACAACCGCCACGCACACTGCACTTCAGGTCATCGACGTGCCCGCTTTACTCAGGCAACAAAATGGAGATCCCCCCACCCGACAATCGAACATCCGACGCACACCGCCCGAGTCAACGCTCTACGGCACGGGGGACGTATCCGACCCTTCCATTGCCTGCATGGCATCGACCAACTGGCGCACCTCCTCAATTTCGGTATGGGGATTCATAAACACCAGTCGCAAATGCCAACGCCCGTCCAGGCGCGTTGTCGAAAGATGAAAACTGCCCTCGGCAATCAGCCGATCGCGCGCCTTGAGATGCTCGGTGTCCCAATCGCGGAAGGCGAAACAGAGAATGTTGCTCTGCGGTTCGACGGGACAGTCAAAATCGGGTTGGCCGTTGAGATAGTGGTACGCCTGCAACGCCACCTCGCTCTGGCGTTCCACGTAGTCCGCCAACCCCGCCTCGCCCATGGCACCCAACACCATATAGAACTTGAGCCCGAGTGCCGCCTTGGTGCACTCCACCGTGCGTTCGATGAGGTCGATGCCGGGCTGGGCCTTGTCGTGAAACAGGTAGCTCGCCTCCTGGTGAAAGGCGCCGTCGAGACTGCGGTGATCGCGCACCAGCACTGCCGCACACAGCGGCGGGGTGCGCAGCATCTTGTGCGCGTCCCAGATCAGCGAATCGGCTGACTCGACGCCCTGCAAACGCCCGCGCAGCCGCGCCGAAAGCAAAGCGCTGGCGCCGTGGGCGCCGTCCACGTGAAACCAGATGCCGTGGGCGCGGCAGAATTCGCCGATCTCGTTCAACGGATCGTAAAGCCCCACCGCAGTGCTGCAGGCGTTGGCCACCAGCGCCATCGGGCGGCGCCCCGCCTCCTGCACG
>JBNKCG010000057.1:0-20884 GCA_050287605.1 Gammaproteobacteria bacterium
CATGTTCGGACATGCCGTGGGAAATCAGTAGGGTTGCGCCGGGATGCTCGGTCAACCAGGCCCGGTAAGGGATGACGTGACGATCACTCGCCACCAGGAGTTCTTCGAGATATTGCTGCACGCTATGTCTCTCGATACGGAAAGCACACCCTAAACTCTGCGCCGGGTTCGGCGTTCACAACATCCACTTTGCCGCTCATCGATGTGGCTAGTTGATTGACCAGCGCCAGTCCGATGCCCGTGCCTACCGTCTCGCGCGTCAGTTCGTTCCCGGTGCGGTAGAAGAGCCGGAAGATCTTGCGCAGCTGATCCTTGGGTATGCCCGGTCCGTAGTCGCGGACGTGGAACAACACCGTGCCGTCGCGCTGCAATGCGCAGCCGATGTCGACGGCGCGCCGCGGCGCTTTGGCGGAGAACTTCAAGGCGTTGTCCACCAGGTTGATGAAGATCTGGAGAAAGCCGTCCTGGTCCACCTCCAGCGTGTGCGCTTCGGCGTCGGCAGCGCAGGTCAATTCGAGCGTGAAACCGGCACGCTCCACCTGCGAGGCGATCCTCGAACGCAGCGTATCCATCAGTTCGCGCACCGTGAACGGATGGAGTTGGATGGGCAGTTCGTTGCGCGTCATGCGCGCCAGCTGCAGCACGTTGTTGATGAGCCGCGACAGACGTTCGCTCTCGTCGTGGATGAATTCGTAGTATTCGCGTCGCTTCTCCTCCGGCGCCCAACCCTCGCGCAGCATTTCGCCGTACATGCGGATGGAAGTGAGCGGCGTCTTAAGCTCGTGGCTGACCGCGGAGACGAAATCCTGCTGCTGGCGTGCCAGTGTGATCTGTCCCATCCCGAGCCGGTACATCAAGGCGAAACCGCCGCACAACACCAGCGCCAACACCACTGCGATCCAAGTGATGAGGGTGGCGCCGGGACCTGCCGGCAGACGGTTGATGCTGAAGATCAGTTCCAGGTCACCCAAGGGAGCGTTGAGGCGCGTCTGATACAGCAGTGCGCCGCGCAGTTCGTTGCTGCGCGACAGATAGTCCGCGGCGGCCTGACCGTTGAACGCTGCGTAAACGTCGCCCTGGAAGGCGACGATGAGATCGCTCATGCGCGACAGCGCGGTGGTGCGGAAGGCTTGTTCCGCCAAATCCTTGAGGAACGTCTGCTGATCGATCAACAGGCCTTGCACGTAACGCTGGCCGTCGCGCCACACCTTGCGAAACAGGACGAAGTGGCCGCTTTCCAGGCGGCTGAACTCGAAGGGGTCGATTTCGCTTTCGAAGGTGCGGATGCGCAGGTTGTCCAGTGCCGCGACCGCCGATTCGCGCGGCGTCGCCGCAGCCGGTGCCGACAGTTCGGGCAGGGCGCTGAACTCCTTGCGCATGCTGCGGACGGCGCTCTCTTCGCTCTTGAATCGCGCGCTGCTCTGCGCCTTCTCTTTGGCGCCGCCGCCGGCAAAGCGCTGTTCGAGCTTCAGATCCTCCACCCGGCCCAGGGTAGAGGGCGTTGCGCGTTTTTTGGGTTCGGCGCTGATGACGGGCGCGCGATTGAGCTGGTCGAATACGGCCTGACCGGCGGTTTGCGACTCCTGCAGCTGACGCGGTGCCACGGTGGATTCTGCTGAACCGGAAAGCGCTGCGACCTTGTCGCGCACGGTCGCGGGGTGCTCCGCTTCCGCGCTCAGTGCACGCTGGGTTCCCGCGTCGCCCTCCGGCGCACGCACCAGCCGGTTGCGGCTGAGGATATCGCGGATGCGTTCGGCCAGTTGGCGGCGCTGCTGCAGTTCGTCGGCGCCGACGCCGAAACTCGCCGCGTCGGTGCCGGCTGCGGGCAGCAGCGGCGTGGTGAACGTGCCCGCGGCATCCACCTGAAAGTAGCCCACAATGCCGGGCAGTTCGCTGGTGGCGGGAAGCGCGGCGAGCGGAGAGCGTTGTACGTAGCGGGTGGCGGGGTCGCCGGCGACCACCAGGAAGGCGTAGTCGGCGAAGCGCCGCGCCTCCTCCTCGGCGACCAGCTCGGCGGCGTGCGCGCGGATGCGGCCGGAGAGCTCCTCGGCCATGACGCGGTATTGGTGAAAGGCCTCCCACTTGAGCCGGCTGTAAGCTTGATAGACCAGAATCGTGGTCGGCAGCGCAAGCGCGAGGAAAAACAGCGCCAGCGCCAGACGCAGCCGTTTGGGGGTCAGGCCGGCCAGCGTGCGGCGCACGGCTACTCGCTCAGCAACCGGTAACCGGCGCCGCGCACGGTGACCAGATAGCGCGGGTCGCCGGAGTCGGGTTCGATCTTGCGCCGCAGTTTGGCGATGTGGATGTCCACCGTGCGTGTCTCCAGGTCGAGGTCCTTCGCATAGCCCCACACCTTGTGCAGTAGCTCTTCGCGCGACACCGGCCGCTCGCGGTGGGCGTTCAGGTACTGCAGGATCTCCATTTCGCGGCGCGTGAACAGGCAGCTCATCTCCCCGCGTCGCGCTTCCAGATTGCGCGTGTCGATAGTGATGGCGTCGCCCAGCTGGATCAGGTGGTTGTCGTCATCGCTGCCGCGCGCGCGGCGCAGCACCGCCTGCACGCGCAACACCAGTTGGGCCACCGAAAAGGGTTTGGCCACGTAGTCGTCCGCGCCTAGCGACAGGCCGTGGATGATGTCGTCGTCGCTGGTCTTGGCGGTGAGCATGATGATGGGTTGGTCGCGATCCTGGGCGCGGATACGGTTGCAGATCTCGAAACCGTCCATGCCGGGCAGCATCACGTCGAGCAGCACCATGTCGAAATTGCCGGTCTGCGCCTTGTGCAAACCCTCGGGACCTTCGGCGGCGCTGTCCACGTCGAAGCCGTGGTAGACGAAGACGTCGATCAATCCGCTGCGGATGGCGGCTTCGTCTTCGACGATGAGGATGCGCTGTTTGGGCTTCATCGGTGTCCTTGTTTGTCCGCCGCGTCTGTGGGATCGGCGAGAAGGCGCTTCTCGATTGGGTGTCCGGGTTCGAGCTTACCAATTCTGACCGGCGGCGAAATGTAAATCTTTTGTAAACCCGTCGCGCCAGGTTTTACCAAAGTCTGTCTACTGCCTCCAGCGCCGCGTTCCTAGACTGCTGCCGTACCACGATTCACGGACTGGGAGACCACCATGGCACTGATTACCCGAGTATCACGACTGTTCCGCGCCGATGTGAATGCGGTGCTGGATCGCATGGAAGAGCCGGAGCTGCTGCTCAAGCAGGCGGTGCGCGAGATGGAAGAAGAGCTCGATCGCGACGAGCAGCGCGCCAAGCGGCTGGCGCTGGAATCGAAGCAGATCGCCGAGCGCCAGAGCGATCTGGCCCGGCAGGCGGCCGAGGCCGAAGGGGAGCTGGACCTCTGCTTCGACACCGGCAACGAGGCGCTGGCCCGGGTGCTGCTCAAACGCAAGCTCGAAGCGCAGCGCTTCATCAAGTTCCTCGACCGTCGGCACCAGGAGCTGCACGCCGCTGCCGACGAACTCAGGCAGCGCATCGGCGAAAACCGCTCACGGCTGGAGAGCATGCGTCAGAAGGCGGCGCTGTTTGCCGCGCAGGCGCGCGACGAGGATGCCGCCGCCGGCTGGGCCGAGCCCGACTACCTGCGTCGCTTCGCCATCAGCGACGAGGATGTGGAACTGGCATTCCTGCGCGAACGGCAGAAGCGGGTGTCGTCATGAAACGCCCGTCCTTTTTCGAGGGCGTCGGCGTGGCGCTGACGGCAAGCATCGGCGGCGGTGTGCTGTTCACCGTATTGATCACGCTGTTCGCCGGGGGCTTCGTGCTGCGTGCGCTGATTGCGGCGCTGGGTCTGCTCTACGTGCTGTACCTGTTGAGATGCAGCGAGGAGCGCGTCGGTCGCATCAGCGCGGTGGCGGTGTGGCTGGCCGCGGCGTCGGGTATCTGGCTGCTGGGCCTGGGGTTGCCGCTCTATCTGCTGGCACACCTGGGGCTGGTGTGGCTGGTGCGTTCGCTCTACTTCCACGCCAGCCTGATCGGCGCGTTCGCCGATCTCGCGCTGGTGTCGCTGGGGTTGGCCGCGGGGGTGTGGGGGTGGCTGACCACCGGCAGCGTGGGCATCGGTCTGTGGTGTTTCTTCCTGGTGCAGGCGCTGTTCGTCCTCATCCCCGCGCGTATCAAACCCCGTTCCGCGCAACCTGCCGCCGCGCAGACGGATCGTTTTCAGCATGCCTACCGCGCGGCCGAGGCGGCCGTCGCGAAAATTTCAACGTTTCGCTAGTTCGAAAGGAGAATTCCCATGAAATCGAAAATCGTTGCAGCCGCACTGTTTGTATTTACCGCGGGCGGTATCGCCCTCTACCCCGCCATCAAGAACATGGCGGCCGTGGCCGATGTGCCGGTGCAGCCCATCGGGCATTCGCCGGTGGACGGCCCCGTTGCCGTGCAGCGCCCCAAAGTCGAGGTGGTGTTCGCGTTGGACACCACCGGCAGCATGGGCGGACTGATCCAGGCGGCCAAGGAGAAGATCTGGTCCATCGCCACCACGTTGGCGCAGGCACAGCCGGCGCCGGAGATCAAAATGGGACTGGTCGCCTACCGTGATCGCGGCGACAGCTACGTGACGCGCGTGGTCGATCTCTCCTCCGATCTCGATTCGGTCTACGCCACGCTCATGGACTTTCGTGCCGAAGGCGGCGGCGACGGGCCGGAGAGCGTCAACCAGGCGTTGGCCGACGCCGTGGGGCGTATGTCGTGGAGTACGGACCAGAGCGCGTACAAAGTGGTCTTTCTGGTGGGCGATGCGCCGCCGCACATGGACTACCAGGACGACGTGAAGTATCCGCAGACCCTGGCGACCGCCAAGGCCAAGGGCATCGTGGTCAACACCTTGCTGGCGGGCAGCGACGGTACGACGCGCAAGGTGTGGATGCAGATCGCGCAGCGGGGCGAAGGGCACTACGCACAGGTGGCGCAGAGCGGCGACGCGGTGGCCATCGCCACGCCCTATGACGAGCGGCTGGCGGAGCTGTCGGCCAAGCTCGACGAGACGCGGCTCTACTACGGCAGCGCCGAGGAGAAGGCGAAGCGCCAAATGAAGCAGGAAGCGGCCAAGAAGCTGCACGAGGAGGCGTCGGTGGCCTCGCGCGCGCGGCGTGCCACCTTCAACGCCACCAAGAGCGGCGCGGTCAATCTGATGGGCGAGGGCGAATTGGTGGAAGACGTCACCAGCGGACGCGTGGATCTCGATGCCATGGCGCCGGAAGCGCTGCCCGCACCCATGCAGGCTATGGCACCGAAAGAGCAGAAGGCGTTGATCGAGCAGACCGCCAAGCGCCGCAGCGAGCTCAAGGGTGAGATCAAAGCGCTGGCCGACCAGCGCGCCCAGTTCCTGCGCGACAAGGTCAAGGCGGCGGGCGGTGCCAGCGCGTCGCTGGACCAGAAGCTCTACGAGACGATCCGCGATCAGGCGGGCAAAAAAGGGATGAGCTACGCGGCGGATGCACCGGCCTACTGAGGACTGTTTCACTGCGGTCGGCGGGCTGTGCGGTTCTGCCGCCAGCCCGTCGCCGCGTCAGGTCGGTTTGCGCTGGTAGTGCCCGATCACCCGGCCGCTGTCGATCAACACCCCGTTGCGGTTGCCGATCACCTGGAGCTGGTAGGCGAAGTGGCGCGACGGCCGGTCGCGGCGCGCGCAATCCAGATCGATGGTGCTGCGATCGGCGCCCGCCCACAGGCAGCGCACCTCGTGGTCGTCCTGCCCGCGGACGAACAGGAATGCGGTGCCGTCGAACTTGATCTCGATGCGCGAATAGAGGCTGGGATCCTCGACGCTCATCAGCCACTCCCCGGCGGCGGGGTGCGGGCCGCAGCCGGCGAGCAGCAGTCCAGTCGCGAGGATGGCGCACAGCGCGCTTGTGGGTCGTACGGTCATGCCTCTTCCAAACGGTGGGTACAACGGTCAATAACCTGACGTTTTGGAGGTGAATATCTTAACGGAGATGGCGGACAAACGGTACGTGCTCGGGGCCAGTGCTGTATCTGACTTGGGAGCTAGGCTACCCTTGACGTTTTCGCCCCGCCCAGGACCGGCATGAATCCAAGCCCCATCATCGAAGTGCGCGACCTGCGCAAGCAGTACCCCGGCGTCACGGCGGTGGACGGCGTCAGCTTCGCCATTCCCGAAGGGGTCTGCTTCGGCATCCTCGGGCCCAACGGGGCGGGCAAGACCACCACCGTCGAGATCATGGAGAGCCTGGTGACCCCCAGCGGCGGGCGTGTTCTCTACCGCGGCCGCCCTCGCGGACGGCGCTTCCAGGAAGAGGTGGGCATCCAGTTCCAGTCCACCGCCCTGCAGGATTTTCTCACCGTGCGCGAAACGTTGCGTCTGTTCCACAAGCTCTACGAGCGGGCGGCCGATCTGGACGGCGTGATCCAGACCTGTGCGTTGGACGAGTTGCTGGAACGCGACAACCGTAAACTTTCCGGCGGGCAGCGCCAGCGTCTGCTGCTGGCCATCGCGCTGCTCAACGATCCGGCGATCCTGTTTCTCGACGAGCCCACCACCGGACTCGATCCCCAGTCGCGGCAGAGCTTCTGGCACCTGATCGAGCGCATCAAAGAGGCCAACAAGACCATCGTGCTCACCACGCACTACATGGAAGAGGCGTACCGGCTGTGCGACGAGATCATCATCATGGATCACGGCAGCATCATCGCCCAGGGTTCGCCCGAGTATCTGCTGGCGGAACATTTCGGCGACACCATCCTGCAACTGCCGGCAGAGGATTTCACGGTGCCCGTGGAGGTGTTCGGGTTTACCGTGCTGCGCGGTGATGAGACCGTGGAGATCTCCACCAAGAACGTCGACGATGCGCTGAAGCGCCTGATGGAGCACAACGTCCCGCTGGGGCGGCTGCGCGTGCGCTCGCGCACCCTCGACGACCTGTTTCTGGAACTCACCGGTAAGGAGCTGCGCGCATGATCCGGCGTTTTCTCGCGGTGCTGCAGGCGCGCAATCTGGAATTCATCCGCGACCGCTCGTCGCTGGCGTGGAACTTGGTCATGCCCGTTCTGCTGGTGGCGGGCATGGCGTGGATCTTCGCCGACGGCGGGCGTCCGTTGTTCAAGGTGGGCGTGGTCTCCACTGCGCAACGCGTGCAAGCCGATGCGCATCCGTTTCTGTCCACGCAGCACATCGAGTTCTTCCCGGTGGCCGATGAGCACGATGCGATCCGCAAGGTGGAGCGCCACCAGATCGATATGCTGTTGCGCCTGGGTAACGATCCCACCTACTGGGTCAACACCGAATCGCCCAAGGGCTACATCCTGGAGAAGATGCTGCTCGGCAGCGATGGACCGCCTCTGAAGCGGGCTCCGGTAAGCGGCGTCGCGGTGCGCTACATCGATTGGCTGCTGCCCGGTGTGCTGGGCATGAACATCATGTTCAGCAGTCTGTTCGGCGTCGGTTATGTGGTGGTGCGCTATCGCAAGAACGGGTTTCTCAAACGCCTCAACGCCACGCCGCTGCGGCCGGTGGAGTTTCTTCTGGCGCAAATCCTCTCGCGCCTGTTCATCAACCTGGTCACCGCGGTCATCCTCTTCGCCGGCGTCAGCCTGGTGCTGGATATCCGTATGGAGGGCAGTTACCTGCAGCTGCTGGCGATCGCGCTACTGGGGACCTTCTCCATGATCTCGCTGGGCGTACTGATCGCCTCGCGCACCACCAGCGAGGAGCTGGCCGGCGGGCTGCTCAACGTGATGAGCTGGCCGATGATGGTGCTCTCGGGCGTGTGGTTTTCGCTGGAGGGGAGTAGCCGCTTCCTGCAGAACCTGGCTCAGCTGCTGCCGCTGACGCATATGCTGGACGCGGCGCGTGCCACCATGCTCGACGGAGTGGGTTGGCCGGCGGTCATGCCGCACCTGTTCATTCTGTTCGGCATGAGCGTTCTGTTCATGGCGCTTGGGGCGTACCTGTTTCGCTGGCGCGACGACTGAGTGTATCGCGGGCCTGGTAAGAAAACCCGCTTCCGCGCGCAGCGTCTATACTTGCCGGTAGCTGACCCAAACAACAACCAGAATCTGTTCTCGAAATCCCCCGAAGACCGGGCTGTTATTCGCGCCCGGCGCTGTTGCGGTTCGCCCGCGTTGCGGGCGACGCCGCGCTCGTCTCGCCTGCCGGTCAACCCAGGGCCGCCGGCAATGGCTTCGATGGTGTTGACGGGTCCTGGTTTCGCCACGGGTGGATGGGAATTATGTCGGAACGAGGACAATCCAAGAAACACGGAACGCTGGCCGCGGCGCTGGCCAGGATCCGCGCGCAGCAGCAAGAGATCGAGCGGCTCAAGGTGCTCAACGAAGAGCTCTCCCTGGGCATGGGCGCGATGGCGCTTCGCCTCAATCGGGCTGTCGTGGAAGGGAAACCGGGCGACTTCACCGAGGCATCGTGGCATTCGGAGATCGTGCGCAACATGGTGCTTGCCGCCGAGTACCGCGATCACGACACGGCCGCACACTTGGTGCGCTGCGGCTATTTCACGGCGCGGCTCGCCCCGATGTGCGGCTGCGACGAGCGCCTCACCCGCCACTTGCTGCTGGCCAGTCCCATGCACGATGTGGGCAAGATCGCCATTCCCGATTTCGTGCTCAAGAAATCCGGCGCACTCGACCAGCACGAGCGGCAGGTGATGGAGCAGCACACCGAGTACGGCGCACGCATCCTGGCGGATTCGGAGTCACCGGTGTTGCAGATGGCGTCGCAGATTGCGCTGACGCACCACGAGCATTTCGACGGCGGTGGCTATCCGCACGGTCTAAAGGGCGAGGAGATACCGTTGGCGGGGCGTATCGTCGCCATCGTCGACGTGTTCGACGCCCTGGTGATGGATCGTTTTTACCGTCGCGCCATGGGGGTTGAGAAGGCGCTGGAGATCATCCGCGAAGGCCGCGGGCGGCAGTTCGACCCGCGCGTCAGCGATGCCTTCTTCACCGTCCTCGACGATCTGCTGGAAATGCACGAGCAGATCAGCCGCGGTGAGCGGCCGCGGTTCCCGGGCGGTGCCTTTGACGATGCCGCCGGCAATCCGCTGGACTTCTATGATTTGCCGCTGCATTCCGGCGGCGCCCAGTCGCTCCAGTAGCTCAGGCGGCGGGCGGCAGCGGCAGGGCGACGCGCATCTCCACGCCCTCTTCCTGCGGCAGGTTGGCCGCACTCACCGCTCCGTGGTGCCGCTCTACGATCAGGCGCACGATGTACAACCCCAGTCCCAGGTGCGGAGACGCACCGCGCTGATCGCGTACCGTCACCATGGGATCGAACAGGCGGTTGCGCAGGTGGTCGGGCAACAGCGGACCGTGATTGCGGATTGCGATCCGCAGCTGGTATTCATCGCGTAGCAGAAGGATGCGAATGGGCTGCGCTTCAGGTGAGAAGCCGACGGCGTTGTCCACCAGCTTGTCCAGCATCTGCACCAGGAGATCGGGCTGACCCGTGATCCGGACGTCGACGCTGGAGAAATCGATTTCCAGCTCGAAGCGATGGCTGGGGTAGGCGCTGCGGTAGCCCGCCACGCAACTGGAGAGCAGCGCCGCCAGATCGACCGGTTCATCCTCGCCGCCGCGTACCGCCTGCTCCACCTTGCCCGCCTCGCTCATGGCCGACAGCAGTCGTCCCAACCGCTCGGTGCCCTCCTGGGCGCGCTCCAGGTAGGCTTCTGCGGTTTCCCCTTCGCGCAGTTGCTGCAGATTTTCCAGTGACGATTTCACCACCGCCAGCGGTGTGCGCAGCTCGTGCGAGAGTATCGAGGCCAGGCGCCGCAGATAGCCGGTGTAGTCGCGCAACTCGTCCAACAGGTCGGCGTAGCTGCGTGACAGATCGCCCAGTTCGTCGCGGCTGCGCGAGCGCGGAAAATCGGCGCGAATGGTACCGTCCGCGGCGACGGCGTTTTCCGCCGCGTTGCGCAGCCGCCGCACGCGCCACGACAACAGCGACGCGAAGCCCAGCAGACCCAGCACCACGGCGAACAGCACCAGCAGCGTGAGATAGAACAGCCGTGTGAAGGCGAGGTCGGTGAGCGTGGAGACCAGATCGCTGGCCTGCTCCACCACCACGCTGCCGTTGACGACGTCGCCGGTCTGAATAGGCGCAGCGGCGACGATCACCGGCGTCTCGGAGCGGCGCGGCCGGTACCAGTCGCTGAGCGATGCGCCGCGCAGCGCCTGATCGAGCAGCGCGCCGCTCAGCTGTCCACTGTTGTCCAGTACGGGCGCGGGCCGCGTCTCCTGACCCAGACTCCAGCGCACGAAGCGAATCAGCAACGCATCCCACAGTCCGCGCGCGGAGTCGTCGGCGGCGGTGCCGGTCGCCTCGTCGCGCCGGTCCTGCTCCGCCATCAGCCAGCCTCGTCTGTCGGTCACGCGCAAGCGGTGGCCGACGGGAGTGAACGGCTTGAGCGCGTCGCCCAGCTCGCGCGACGGGTGGATCAGCGGTGTGGCGCGGGTCGAGTTGTGCCAGCTTGCCGTGCCCTGCCAGCGAAAGGTGCGCGGCGTGTTGCGGTCGACGTCGATGAAGAAGAAATCGATGCCGCGCTGCGCCACATTGAGGGGCAGCGCGAATTCCAAACGGTAGCCCTCCCGACGCTCCAGCCAGTAGCCCTGGATGGCGTAGTCGGGGGCGCCGATACGGTCGAGGTTGCGTCCGCTCAGGTGCTGCGCGTTGAAGTGCCCGGCAGCGCTGGTGGCGATCAGGTAGTAATCGAAGGCACCGTCGCTTTTGGTCAGGCGCAATACCACGCGATCGCCGTTGGCCTTCGATTCCACCGGGCGGTAGTAGACCTTGTCGCCGTCTTCGATATCCAGCAGCAGGTAGAGGCGCTCCTGGCGCAGGCCGGCGCGGTAGCGCAGCGTAGTGTTGCCGTCGACGCCGCTGCCGAACTCCACGCTGCGATAGCCGTGGGGATAGTTGGCCCAGTCTTCGCTATAGCCGTCGAGGTTGATGGGCTGCGGCAGCAACCCTGCGTAGAGCGGTGTAACCGCGTCGGCGCCGATATCGCCCTGCGCCGCCGATCCGGGCCGTTGCGCCAGTGCCTGGGCGACGGCACGCGCGGTGGCGAGCAGCGCCTGCTGCTGGCCCTGGCGCAACGCACCCTCCATCTCCTGTACGTAGCGGTAGGCCGCCCACGGCAGAACCAGCACCAGGAGGCTGACCAGAAGCAGTTGCAGGCGTAGCGGCATGATCTCGCAGGCTAGACCGTTTTGGCATCCCAGCGGTAACCCGCGCCGTACGCCGTCTGAATGGCGTCGAATTCGGCGTCGATCACTTGGAATTTCTTGCGGATGCGTTTGATGTGCGACGTGATGGTGTGGTCGTCGAAGACCACGTTGGCGGCGTCCATCAACTGCTGGCGGGTTTTGACGTGTCCGGGATGGCGTGCCAGCGAGTGGACCATCCAGAACTCCGTCACCGTGAGTTCCACCGCTTGTCCGTTCCACGACGCGGTCATGCGATCCGGGTCGAGAGTGAGTTTGCCGCGCTGCAGGGTGCTGTCCTGCGAGGTGGGCTCCGAAAAGGCATCGATGCGCCGAAACAGCGCCACCACCCGTGCGGCCAAATGGTCGAGGCTGATCTCCTTGGTCAGGTAGTCGTCGGCGCCGAGGCGCAGCCCGGAGACGATATCGATCTCGCTGTCGCGGGCGGTGAGAAACATGATCGGCAGCCGTGACGACTGCGCACGCAGTTCGCGGCACAAGTCGAAGCCGCCTTCCGGCTCGTGTTGCAGGCCGATGTCGATGATCACCAGTTCGGGCAGTCGTTGCTGGAACGCCGCCAGCGCGTCTGCGCGGTTGGCGTACAGATCGACCGAATAGCCGTAGCGCTGCAAGGCGTCGCGAAAGTTCTCGCGCAGGGCGGCTTCGTCTTCAACGATGGCGATTCGGCGTTTCATGGGTTCCTCTGAAGGTCAAAGGCGTACGATTTTTCACCACAAAGTACACGAAGTACACAAAGTATTAAAAAGGAAACTTTTAACTCACGACGCGCTGTATACCGTCTTTCATGCTGATGACACAGAAGTTCAACAGCAGACCGAGACGAAGGTTCGCAAGCTTCAGGTAGGAGAGCAGTTGGGCTTTGTGTATGGAGGCGAGGCCGTTTACGGCCTTCACCTCCACGATAACTCGACTGTATACCAACATGTCCAACCGTAATCCCGATTCCAGCACCCGTTCCCGGTATCGTATTGGAACGCTGATCTGTCGCGAAACCTCAACGCCTCGGTGCTCCAACTCCCAAGCTAGGCACGTCTCGTAGACCGACTCCAACAATCCGGGTCCCAATGCGGAATGGACCCGAAATGCGGCATCCAACACCTGCTTGGCAATAGTTTCCGTTTCCGCATCGATTCCCGCAATCGCCTCCGTGCGTTTTTCTCCTTGATGGATGAAAAGTGATATTTACCACAAAGTACACAAAGTTCACGAAGTTAAAACAAACCCGATTGAGCAGGCCGAGATTTCTGGTGGCGAGCCCTCGGGCAAAGCCCGGGGTATCAGCAGTGGCTGCTAAAACTTTGTGTACTTCGTGTACTTTGTGGTCAAAGATTTTGCCTTTTCTCTAAATAGCAATATTCACCCCACCGACCCCTCGTCACAATTCGTCACTTTTCATCCCTGCACGGTCATATTTCGTACCGGTCTCCGACTCCTTGGTCCGTTGCAATAGTCGCCAGGTAATCCGCAAACGGGGAATCTGGCCATGTGGGAAAAATACCGAGGTACCAAGCGCTCCTCGCAGTTGCGTCGGCGGCGGCGCATCACTCAGGAGTTGGAGTGCGAGCTGTTGCGCGACTATCCGGAACTGGTGGCGCGCATGCGTCGCCGCCGTCGCCTGCGCCGACCGGGCGGTCACAGCCCCTGGCTGAAGCTTTGGTACCTGGTGCTGTCGCTGGCGGCGTTCGTCGCCGTGGGGCTGCATATCCCCGATGCCGGTGCCGCCGAGGAGACCGGTGAAACGCTCTACAGTACTCCCTACCAGGCGCAGACCGGCACCCTGCTTTTCGTCACCGCCGATCAGCACTACCGCGCAGCGTTGCGACTCGATACCGATGTCGCAATGGACGTCAGCGGCCTGGTGGTGCGCGCCAAGGTGCGCCAGACCTTCCGCAACGACGGCAGCGAGTGGGCGGAGGGTGTCTACGTCTTTCCGTTACCGGAAAACGCCGCGGTCAACGCGCTTACCATGCACGTGGGCGAGCGGGTGATCGTGGGCGAGATCAAGCCGCGCGAAGTGGCCAAGAAGGTCTACCAGCAGGCCAAGGCGGCGGGACAGCGCGCCAGCCTGGTGGAGCAGGAGCGACCCAACATCTTCACTACCTCGGTGGCGAATATTCCCCCTGGGGAATCCATCAGTGTGGAGATCACTTATCTGCAAACCCTACGCTACGATCAGGGCGAGTTCACGCTGCGTTTTCCGCTGACCATTACGCCGCGTTTCATCCCCGGCGCACCGCTGGAGGTGGATGCGCAACCGTTGCGCGTCACGGGCGAAAACGGCTGGGCGATGCCCACCGACGAAGTGCCCGATGCACCGCGTATCACGCCGCCGATTCTGATTCCCAACGCGGACGAGTCGCGCAATCACTTTCCGGTGGCGACGCTGACGGTGCGCCTCAATCCCGGATTTCCGTTGGCCGATCTGCGTAGCGAATCCCACCCCATCTCCGTGCAGGAGCAGGCCGGCGTGCATCACATCGCGCTGCAAGCCGGTGCGGTACGCATGGAGCGCGATTTCGTGCTGCGCTGGCGCCCCGAGCTGGGACGCCAGCCTCAGGCGGCGCTGTTTACCGAACGCTTCGATGGGCACGACTACGCGCTGATCATGGTGATGCCGCCCAACGTTCCCGACGACGACGTGCGCATCCCTCGCGAGACCGTCTTCATCCTCGACACCTCCGGCTCCATGGGAGGCCCGTCCATCGTCCAGGCCAAGGCGGCGCTGGCCGATGCCTTGCAGCGCCTGCAGCCGCAGGACCGATTCAACGTCATCGAATTCAACAGTACCGCGCGCCAATTCTTTCCCGCACCGGTGGCGGCGACGCCGCAGCGCGTTGCCGAGGCGCAGCAGATTGTCGCCGCGCTGAAGGCCGATGGCGGCACCATGATGGCGCCGGCCATCGAGATGGCGCTGCGCGGCAGCGCGCCGCAAGGCTATCTGCGCCAGGTGATCTTCATCACCGACGGCGCGGTGGGGAACGAGCAGGCGCTGTTCGGATTGGTGCGCTCGCGCCTCGGCCAGGCGCGTCTCTTCACCATCGGCATCGGACCGGCGCCCAACAGCTATTTCATGCGCGAGGCTGCACGCATGGGGCGTGGCACTTTTACTCACATCGGTTCCAGCGCCGAAGTCGGCGAAAAAGTGGGGCGCCTGTTCGCCAAGCTGGAGAATCCGCTGCTGGTCAACATCCGTCTGCATTGGCCGGACGGACTCCACGTTGAAACCTGGCCCGATATCCATCCCGATCTCTATTCGGGTGAGCCGGTGCTGGTGACCGCCCAGCTCGACCGCATCGACGGCGAGCTGAAGATCGACGGCGTCACCGGTAGCGCACCGTGGCGACGCGCGCTGGCGTTGACCCAATCGCAGCAGAGCCCCGGTATCGCAGCGCTTTGGGCGCGCGAAAAGATCCGCTATCTCACCCACCGCGGCGAGCGCGATCAGTCGCCCGATGCGCTGCGCGAAGCGGTGACCGCGGTCGCACTCAAGCACCATCTGGTGAGCCGCTACACCAGCCTGGTGGCGGTGGACACGGTTCCGGCGCGTCCGCCGGAAGAGGCGCTGGCCTCCAAGTCCGTACCCTCGCCCCTGCCGCAGGGCTCGACGCTGCACAAGGTCGGACTGCCGCGTACCGCCACGCCGGCGTCGCTGCATCTGCTGCTGGGCGGTGCGTTCGCCATCGCCGCGTGGCTGTTGGTGGCGCTGCGCCGTGGAGAAGCGTCATGAACGCCTTTACCGGCAACGAGCGCGTCACATTGGGCGGCGAGCAGCGGTTGCTGGTCATGGCGCCCCGAACACGCGGTGACTCGGCGCTTGCCCGGCGCGTGCGCCGCGCCTTGAACGTTGTCCTTCCGCTGTTGGTGGCTGCATTGCTGGCGGGCGCGGGGTGGAACCTGGGACAGGCCGGCTATCTGCACGCCAAGGCGTGGCTGGCGCAGCGCCTGATCGATCGCGCCTGGTCGCAAGACGAAGGGCCGGCGCGGCCCTGGCCGTGGGCCGACATGCGCCCCGTGGCGCGTCTTGCCGCACCGCGCATCCACCAGGCGCTGTACGTCCTGTCGGATGCCAGCGATCGCTCGCTCGCCTTCGGGCCGGGGGTGTGGCAGGGGGATCCGGCCCGTACCGGCGAGAGCGTGGTGCTGGCCGGCCATCGCGACACGCATTTCGCGCTGCTGCAACAGCTGGTCGTGGGCGATACGCTGACCTTGGCGCTACCCAACGGAGCGGTCCATCGCTACCGCGTACGCGCCATGCACGTCATCGATACCCGCGACCAGTCGCTGGTGCTGACCCCCGAGAGCGGCGAGCTGATACTGGCGACCTGCTACCCCTTCGATGCCATCAATCCCGGCGGGCCGCTGCGCTACATCGTGGTGGCCGAACCGGAAGTGGCGGCACCGGCCACGCCGGCGACGGTGCTGTAGGTGCTGGTTACCAAGATGCCGGATAACGTCCGACCATTTCCGATGGTCCGAGGTATTCCCGTATTCGGGTTTTCACTTCGTGAACTTTGTGTACTTGGTGGTAATAACGGGTCCTGATTTCACCCGCCACAATTCGCCACAAACCATCACCACCCGTCCCCAAAGCCGTCACGGCTTCGCCCGATCCTCTGTGTGTAATGAACTCAACGGATAGCCATCCGGGTACGTTCAACCAACACGCAACAGGAGACCGAATCATGAAGACTTCCACTTTCAAGAACGCTGTTCTGGCCACCGCCGTCATCGCCGCCCTGGCTGCCCAGGGTACCGCTTCCGCCGCCAGCGAACAGGAGAAGCGCGCCGGAACCGGTTTCGGCGTGGGTGCGCTGGTGGGTGCCGCTGCCGGCCCCGTGGGAATGCTGTTCGGCGCCGTCGCCGGCAAACTCATCGCCGACAACCAAACCAGTGAGGAGCAGTTGACCGCTGCCGAGGCGAAGCGCATCGAGGCCGAAGCCGAACTGGTGGAGTCGCGCAGCGCCATGGCGGAGATGAAGCAGAATCTGGTCGCGAGTAACGACGCTAGCCATCTGATCAAAGGGGGTCTGGCGGCGCGCAATTACTCGCTGGAAGTGCTGTTCCGCACCGCATCGCGCGACATCGAGCCGCAGTTCCAGGACAAACTCGACACGCTGGCGGCCGTGCTGGACGAGCATCCGCGTCTCACGGTCAATCTCGAAGGTTTTGCCGATAACCGCGGTGACGTGTCCTACAACCAGACGCTCTCCGAGCAGCGCATCGACGCCGTCAAACAAGTGCTGGTCGGTCACGGTATCGACGCCGCCCGCATCAACGCCACGGCCTACGGTGAAAGCCGCTCCGCCGGCGCCGAACACGATGTGGACGGCTGGGCCCTGGAGCGCCGGGTCAGCATCTCCATCGCCGATCCCGATGCCACCAAAGGCGTCGCGGAACTCAAGCTCTAATCCTATTACGCCCCTCCTCCCTGGCTTTCCGGCGGTCGGCGCAATGCCGCCGCCGGTTTTTTTTGAACAGCTTCATCACCACGAAGTGCACAAAGTTCACGAAGTCAGAGTCATGGGAGCCAACTCCTGTCCGACTATTCGCCCTCCCAGTAATCCAGGCTCTCGCCCTCACGGCTGATGAAGTAGAACATCCGCGGTGCGTCACCGGTTTCGCCGGGAAACTGCGCCAGCATGCCGAATTTTCCCGAGTCTGGATATTCGGCGACCTCGGGAGAGAGCTTGGTGCTGACAGCCAGATAGCGCAGCTCCGTATCGCCGCTGTTGACGATCTGGTGCGCCCGCTCCTTGCCGCCGGCCGGGCAGGCGATCACGTCGCCGGGCCGCACCGGCCAGGTGTTTTCGCCGTAGCGCAGTTCGCCCGTGCCTTCGAGTATGAAGAACATCTCTTCGTTGACATGGTGGTTGTGAAAGGGGAACGCCCGTTTGCCGGGCGGTACAGCGGTGATGTTGTAACCGAGCTGCCGCGCACCGATCAGCGGAGCGATCTGGCCGATGCGGGCGTCGAAGCGCTGTGCCGCGTCACCGGTGGGTGCGAAGGCGGCCGGCCGGGGTTGAAACTCGACGTCGTCGATGTTCAGGATAGGCTTGTCCATGCGTTGTTCCTCGCTGATGTACGGGATCGAGTCAAGCAAGGATAGCGCATGGCTGCTGACAACCCGGTGTCAGCAGCAAGGGTCTAACATATGCACGTGGAATGGCCCAAGGGGAGTCGATCGATGGCGGTCAGCAACGAATACCTGGAGTACCTGAAAGAGCTGCTGGAGGGATTGCCGGGCCTGCGCGTCAAACGCATGTTCGGCGGTGCCGGGTTTTACAGCGATGATCTCTTCTTCGCCATCGCTACCGACGATGGCCTCTATCTCAAGGCCGATGCGCCGAGCGAAGGGTTTTACCGCGATGGTGGGAGCGAGCAGTTCACTTACCTATCGAAAGGCAAGAGCGTGCATCTGAACTTCTGGTCGGTCCCGGCGGAGGTGCTGGAAGAGCCCGACGATCTGAGCCGCTGGGTGCGGGTTGCGCTGGATGCGGCGTTGCGCGCGAGGAAGTGAAGCGGTTTCACCACGACATTTTCCGATTTTCACTTTGTGTACTTCGCGTACTTTGTGGTTAGTGGGTTTTGAATTCTGATAAAAGCGAAAATCCTTGACCACGAAGTACACAAAGGACACGAAGTTTAGAACCCAACCCCCTGGAACCGCTCGCTCGGCAATTCCATTCATCCACCTCAGCGGCGTTCGCTGAATTGACAGGTTTTCGGAAGTTCAAACTTCGAGCACTTTGTGGTTAATAGGTTTTGAATTCTGATAAAAGCGAAAATCCTTGACCACGAAGTACACAAAGGACACGAAGTTTATAACCCAACCCTCTGAACCCGTTCCTCAATAATTCCATTCATCTACCTCAGCAGCGGTCGCTGAATTGGCAGGTTTTCGGACGTTCAAACTTTGTGTACTTCGTGAACTTTGTGGTTAGTGGGTTTTGAATTTTGATAAAAGCGAAAATCCTTGACCACGAAGTGCACAAAGGACACGAAGTTCAAAACCCGACCCCCTGGAACCTTTCGCTCGGCAATTCCATTCATCCAGCTCAGCGGTGTCCGCTGAATTGACAGGTTTTCGGACGTTCAAACTTCGAGCACTTTGTGGTTAATAGGTTTTGAATTCTGATAAAAGCGAAAATCCTTGACCACGAAGTACACAAAGGACACGAAGTTTAAAACCCAACCCCCTGGAACCGCTCGCTCAGCAATTCCATTCATCCAGCTCAGCGGCGTTCTCTGAATTGTCAGGTTTTCGGAAGTTCAAACTTTGTGTACTTCGTGAACTTTGTGGTTAATGGTTTTGAATTCTGATAAAAGCGAAAGTCTTTGAACACGAAGTGCACAAAGTTCGCGAAGCAATATCGAAAACACCTCATGCCCCTTGCGCACTTCGCGGTTCACAAGCCGGTCAACTCAGTCCCGGCGCCGGGAAACGCGCGCATAGCGTCTGGGTTGCGCGCGCCACGGAGGCCAGTACCGCATCGTCCTCCGGCGCGTTGATGACGCGCTCCATCCACTCGGCGATCTGCACCATCTCCGCTTCACCGAATCCGCGCGAGGTGACCGCCGGCGTACCCAGTCGAATCCCGCTGGGGTCGGAGGGCTTGCGCGTTTCGAAGGGGATGGTGTTGTAGTTGAGCACCAGTCCGGCGCGGTCCAGCGCCTGCGCCGCGGGTTTGCCGCCGACCCCTTTAGTCGTCAGATCGATGAGCAGCAGATGGTTGTCGGTGCCGCCGCTCACCAGGCGGAATCCTCTGTCGTTCAGTGCGTCGGCGAGCACCTTGGCGTTGCGCACCGTCTGTTGCGCGTAGTGGCGAAACTCGGGCGTCAGCGCCTCTTTCATGGCCACCGCGATGGCGGCGGTGGTGTGGTTGTGCGGCCCGCCCTGCAGTCCGGGGAACACCGCCTTGTCGATGGCCTGGGCGTGCTGCCGTTTGCAGAGGATGGCCGCGCCGCGCGGCCCGCGCAGCGTCTTGTGCGTGGTGGTGGTGACCACGTCGGCGAACGGTACCGGCGAGGGGTGGGCACCGCCGGCCACCAGTCCGGCGAAATGGGCCATGTCGACGAACAGGATGGCGTCGACCTCGTCGGCGATCTGGCGAAACGCGGCGAAGTCCAGGGTGCGCGGGTAGGCGGAGTGACCGGCGATGATCATTTTGGGGTGATGCTGACGCGCCAGCGTGCGGATCTGCTCGTAGTCCAGGCGCTCGGTGACGCTATCGACGCCGTACGAAACCACGTTGAAGTAGCGCCCCGTGATGCTGACCGCTGCACCGTGGGTGAGGTGTCCGCCGTGGGGCAGCGCCATCCCCAACACGGTGTCGCCCGGCTGGAGGAAGGCGAAGTAGACGGCGAGGTTGGCGGGCGATCCGGAGTAGGGCTGCACGTTGGCGTGTTCGGCGCCGAACACTTCTCTGATGCGTTCGATAGCCAGCGTTTCGAGCGGATCGATGAACTGCTGGCCTTCGTAGTAGCGCCGGCCGGGGTAGCCCTCGGAATACTTGTTGGTGAGCACGCTGCCCGAGGCTTCGAGCACCGCGTGCGAGACGTAGTTCTCCGAGGCGGTGAGCCGGATCTTGTCGCGCTGGCGCTGCGCTTCGCCGTCGATCAGGCGGTGAACATCGGGGTCGAACGTTGCGAGATGGTTCATGGTTGCCTCCTGGGGGCGGCCGGAGGCAGAGAGGTGGCGTCCGGCAGCCTTCACTAAGCTGCCCAGACGCGCGGCATGGAACACGGTCCGCACTCCCTCGGGGTCAGTTCCCCGTCGCGTCAGTCATGCGGCGCGTTATTGATAGCGAATCGCGCTGCCGAGGTCAATGCACACCAGCGCCGCCGTCTGAGAATCCCCTGTTACGTCGCCTTGGCTTTGTCGCGCGCGATCTCCTCCAGCAGCCACTCGCGGAACGCCCTGGCGCAGGGGCGCTGCAGGGCGCGTAGTGGTCCCACCAGGTAGTAACCGAATTCGATGGCGACGCCCTCTTCGAAGGGTTTGATCAGGCGCCCCGCCGTCAGGTCGTCGGCCACCAGCACGCTGCGTCCCAGTGCGACGCCCTGACCCTCGATCGCTCCCTGCACCGCCAGGCTCAGCAGGTTGAAACGCGGTCCGCGGGTGGCGTCGATGCCGGTGGCGCCCACCGCGCTCAACCACATCTGCCAGTCGATCCAGCCCTCCGTCGGCGAGGTGGGGTCCACGTGCAGCAGCGTGTGCCAGCGCAGATCCGCGGGCGTGTGCAGCGGGTGTTCGCCGCTGAGCAGTCTCGGACTGCAGACGGGGAACACCGTCTCGTCGAACAACTGCTCGACGTAAAGGCCGGGCCAGTCGCCCGTGCCCCAGCGGATGCCGAGATCGATCTCCTCGCGCTGGAAATCCACCAGCCGCGGGGAGGCGTCCAGGCGTAGATCTGTTTCGGGGCGCGCGGCATGAAAGCGGTCCAGGCGCGGGATCAGCCATTTGCTGGCAAAGGACTGGGACGTGGTGATGGTCAGTTTGCGCCCACCGCTGCCCGCCCGCACCCGGTCGACGGCGGCCGCCAGGGTGTCCAATCCCGCGCCCAGCTCGGGGAGCAGCGCCTGGCCCGCTTCGGTGAGCAGCAGGCCGCGGCTGAGGCGCCGAAACAGCCTGACGCCCAGCGACTCCTCCAGCGCCTTGACCTGGTGGCCGA
>JBNKCG010000058.1:0-51142 GCA_050287605.1 Gammaproteobacteria bacterium
TCGACCGATTTCAATGATCTGCGCGAGTACGTTGCTCAAGTTCAGGCACGGCATCCGGGACGAATCGATCCGCTTCCGGAAATCGAGGTGTACCAGACCTACGCCTATTCAGCAGGTGACCTTCGTGATCCGTTTACCAAGCCGGAAACCCGCCAACGGGAGGCGGAACAACAGGTGGCCACGAGCAACGGTATTACACCTGATTTCAATCGCCCGCGGGAACTTCTGGAGGAATATCCCCTCGATTCGCTGCGCATGGTGGGCACGCTCGAGAGGGAGCAGAAGATCTGGGCAATTGTCAAGGCGAACGATGGGACAATCCATCGCGTCGTGAGTGGCAATTATGTGGGGCAGAATCACGGTAAAATAGTTCGGATTACCGAAAACCAAATCGATGTCAAAGAGATCATTCCAGATGGGGCTGGAGGTTGGCAGGAGCGTAATGCCGCCCTCGCGCTTGGTGGGGAACAGTAATGGGTTTCCCAAGGGAGATAACAATGCGAGTGAATAAGCTGTTTTCCGTCATTGGACCTGAGGTTACGAGTCTGCGCCGACTCGCACTTCTGGTATTGCTTTTGCCGTTCTCTTCAGCGTTTGCGGAGAATGGTGCGGCCACACTGAATGATATCGAATTCTCTGCTTTGACCGGTGACCGTGTGCAAATCGTGCTGTCGCTGGACGGCGATATCCGATCACCCAGCAGTTTTACGACCGATAACCCGGCTCGCATCGCGTTCGATTTCCCCAACACCGCTAGCAAACTACCCAAGCGCAGCCAGACCATTGGCGTGGGAATGGCGCGCAGCGTTACCGCCGTCGAGGCCATGGGACGCACTAGGGTCGTTGTCGATCTGGTCGCATTGGTCCCGTACCAAACCGCCGTCCAGGGAAACAAAGTCGTGATTACACTGGCGAGTGCGGGGGCCGTTGCGGCCGCGCGTGACTCCAGCGGTATGGGTAAGCCGGCATCTACAAGTTCCGACTCCGGTCCGCGCCGTATTGAAAACATCGATTTCCGCCGCGGCGACAATGGCGAGGGACGCGTAGAAATTACCCTGTCGGATCCCTCTACGGTGGTGGATATGCGGTCCGAGGGTGGTCAAGTCGTGCTGGATTTTCTTGATGTGGGTTTGCCCGGAGAACTCGAACGTCGTTTGGACGTCGTCGACTTCGCCACCCCTGTCAAAACGATTGACACCTTCTCTCGTGCCAACCGCGTGTCGATGGTGATTACTCCGCTGGCCGAATTCGACCATTTTGCCTATCAGACCGACAACTTGTTTACGGTTGAATTCAAACCGCTGACTAAGAAAGAGGTCGAGGAGCTAAAGAAGGAGAAGTTCGGTTACACGGGAGAGCGGCTGTCGCTGAATTTCCAAGACATTGAAGTACGTTCGGTGTTGCAGTTGATCGCCGACTTTACTGGACTGAATCTCGTCGCCAGTGACACGGTTTCCGGCAATATCACGCTGCGCCTCAACAACGTGCCTTGGGATCAGGCGTTGGACATCGTGCTGAAAACGAAGGGACTCGATAAGCGGCAGGAGGGCAACGTCTTGCTGATTGCCCCAAGCGAAGAGATCGCAGCGCGTGAGAAGTTGGAACTCGAGTCTCAGAAGCAAATATCCGAACTGGCTCCGCTTCGCTCAGAATTCATCCAGATCAACTACGCGAAGGCTACCGAGATTGCCGAGCTGATCAAGAGTAAAGAGAATTCGCTGCTGTCCAACCGTGGTGCGGTGACCATCGATAACCGAACCAACACCTTGTTGGTGCAGGATACCGGCGATAAGTTGGCCGATATTCGCCGGATCGTCGCGCGCCTCGATATACCGGTTCGGCAGGTGCTCATTGAATCGCGAGTGGTAACGGCGAACAACGATTTTTCAAAAGAGATCGGCGTTCGCTTCGGGGTGAGTCGGAGCTCTACCGCTGGCGACTACCAGGTGACGTTGGGTGGATTTCAATCGGGTAACGTAAACTATGGCGGCGGCACGGGCATTGTCGATGCCGATACCGGCAACGAGAACTACCAAGTTGATCTTCCCATCGCCAATCCCGCGGGCGATTTCCATTTCTCCATCGGGAAGATCGGTAGCACGCTGCTCCAGCTTGAACTCCAGGCATTGCAGGCGGAAGGACGTGGCGAGGTGGTTTCAGCACCGCGTGTGATTACGTCGGATCAGCATGAGGCGCTGATTGAGCAGGGTGTGGAGATTCCCTATCAGGAGGCCAGCTCGAGCGGTGCCACCACGGTTTCGTTCAAGAAGGCGGTGCTCAGCCTGAAAGTGACGCCGCACATCACGCCGGACGATCGGGTGATCATGGATCTGGTGGTCAACAAGGACAATCCCGATTTCTCGCGTAGTGTTTTGGGTGTGCCGCCGGTCGACACCCGCGAGATTAATACACGGGTATTGGTGGACAACGGCGAGACGGTGGTCTTGGGTGGTGTGTTTGAGCAGACCAAGACCAAGAACGTCAACAAGGTTCCGGGTCTGGGTAACATCCCGGTTATTGGTTGGCTGTTCCGTAGCACGACGGAAGAGGATAATAAGAACGAGTTGCTGATCTTCGTTACGCCGAAAATCCTCAAGGAAAGCCTGAGTGCGCGATGATTTTCTAGCTCCAAATGGTATGTAATCGAAAACCGGCGTAGCCTTGATCTACGCCGGTTTTTTGTTGCTATACCCTCAGTCAAGAAATAGTCCTTGATACCACGCGGAAAACTGAAAACCCTGTTCGTTTGCTAGATTTCAACTATGTCCGCATATCGTACGCTCAATGTCGAGTTAGGCGACCGGAGCTATCCGATCGTTATTGGTTCCGGTTTGCTGGCGATGCCGGATCTGATCAAGCCTTATATACGTGGCCGGCAGCTGCTGGTGGTCACCAATACCTCCGTTGAACCCTTGTATGGGGCTGCGTTGCGGAACATGCTGGCGACTTACGAGGTCGCGGTGGAATCGCTGCCGGACGGTGAAGAATACAAGACACTGGACACGGTCAATCGCGTGTTCACTCGGTTGTTGCGGGAAAAATTCGATCGACGCTGCACCATCATCGCCCTAGGGGGCGGTGTGGTGGGTGATATTGCGGGTTTTGCCGCGGCTTGCTATCAGCGGGGTGTGGAGTTTGTTCAGGTACCCACCACGCTGCTCGCGCAGGTGGACTCGTCCGTCGGCGGGAAAACCGGAGTCAATCATGCGCTCGGCAAGAACATGGTTGGCGCTTTTTATCAACCCCGGTGCGTCATTGCGGATACCGATACCCTCAGCACCTTGGATGATCGGCAACTGGCTGCGGGCATCGCCGAGGTGATCAAATACGGTCTGATTGGCGACGTTGGGTTCTTTGCGTGGCTTGAAGAAAACGTTGATCGATTGGTAGCACGTGATCAGGGCGCCTTGATCGAGGCGATCGAAAAATCGTGCGCGATGAAAGCTGCGGTGGTTGCCGCCGATGAACGGGAGGCGGGAGCGCGCGCCCTCCTAAATCTCGGGCACACGTTCGGCCATGCCATCGAAACCGCTATGGGGTACGGGCGTTGGTTGCACGGCGAAGCGGTGGCTGCGGGCATGTGTGTCGCGGCGAGGATTTCCCAATCGCTGGGATGGTTGAGCGTCGGCGACGTGCAGCGAATCGTTTCGCTGATAGAGCGAGCGGGCCTCCCGACGGTGCCGCCATCCGGGCTTGATGTCGTCGAGTTCGTTGATCTGATGGCGGTGGACAAGAAAGTGATGGACGGTGTCCAGCGTCTCGTGCTGTTGGAGGAAATCGGGAAGGGCATCGTCTATGCGGAACTCTCCCAGGAAGACCTCAAACAGCACCTTACCCGCGAATTGGCGCACTAGCGTGTTGCAGTCGGTACCCTATCTGGCCGATAGCCCCTGGGCCCGAAACCCGAAAGGGATTCGTCACCCGGTACTTTCCTGACCCCGGGATACGCGTAGCGAGCACAAACCTGTGCGCATATACATGCAAACCCACGTGGTGGAGGGCGAACCGCTAAAGTTCTATCATCTGATCCTGCAGCAGGATCTGCTGGACGGCTGGGTGGTGATACGCGAGTGGGGTTATCAGGGAGTACGAGGGAAGACCCGGCGTGAAATATACCAGGATTATGAAGAGGCGCAGCGCGTTCTGTTGAATCTGCGCGATCAACAGTTAAACCGTGGTTATCGCGTGGTGTTCATGTCGGGTGGGGAGCACAGCAAAGCGTGAGTGACGCAAGCTCAAACGAGAGCGCTCTTGCGGCCAAGCTGGACGGCGGGACGCATAACGGTCCGGCGGCGGTTCCCTATTTTGTCGACCCGGCGCTGAAACAGCGTCTCGATCTGCTTCAGCACCTTACCGAATACGCCGACTTGCTGTTGGTGGTCAAAGGCTCACACGGTGTCGGGAAGACCGCCCTGCTGAAGCAACTGCTCGATCGGGCACGTGACCATTGGATGGCCTGTCTGATCGATGCCAATCCGCTTACGACTCGCGACCAGATGCTGTCGGAATTCGGCCGCCAGCTGGGGTTAGATCTGCGGGGTATCGCATTCGACGAATTGCAATCCGTCATCGACGAACGATTGGCTGCCCTGCAGCGCGCCGGCCGAGTTGTATTGCTCATCGTGGATGATGCCCACGCATTGGCGGTTCCGGTGCTCGATCTGATCATGCACCTGTTCGGGCTGCGCGGTGAAGGCGGCAAACTCGTCCGCGTGCTGCTATTTGCTGAGCCATCTCTGGACGAAACGCTTCAATCGCCGGCGCTGCGCGCGCTGAAGCAGCAGGTAACCCACACGCTGGACGTCCCGCCCTTCTCCCTCGAGCAGACAGAAGCCTTCCTGGCCCACTACTGCACTGCGCTGGGCCAGGTAGATATGCTGCCTATGGATGCTGATACCGTGGAGCGGCTCTACGCCGAAAGTGGTGGCAATCCCGCGTTGTTGCTGGGGTTGGCGGGTGCCGTGAGCCAGCCGGCGATAGCGAGTTCTACGCATAAGGTGACCGAGTCCACAGGATGGATCGGGGCGCTCCGGCGCCCGCGTGCCCTGATTGTCGGGGGAGTGGTCGGGGTGCTGTTGTTGGTGTTGCTGTTTCAAGGGACGATCAACGATTTCGTTGCCACCGACGACACGCCGATGGTTCGTGCCGATGGGCCCGGTTCGTTGCCGCTTCCTCTGCCTCAGCCGGCGAGGCCGGCCACTGGTCCTGCGCCTGCGCGAGTGCCGCCCGATGCCCAGCCGTTGCCCAAGGTCGAGACCATCCCGAACCCTCCGCCCGTGGTCCTCGCGCCACCCGAGGAAATTCCCACTGCGCCTCAGCCACCGCCCGCTGAGGCCGCGCTTCCCCAACCCGAGGTGCCTGTTGCGGCCGATATCGGGGCGGCGGAACAAGCGCCTGTGGTAACGGAACAAACAGCGGGTACAACACCGGTGGCGCCTGTGGCGGAAAGCGCGCCCTCCGATTCTTCGCGCCCGGCCATGCTGGGGCGGTCCTGGCTTTTGTCACGCGCGCCGAACCACTACACGCTGCAGCTGATGGGTGTCAGGGACGAGGCGGCCCTGTTGGAGTTCGTTCAGGAACATCACCTGGAAGGCAAGGTCGCCTATCTGCGCACCGTCTACCAGGGAGGTCCCTGGCATGTGCTGCTGTACGGCGATTTTGCCGATCGCGATGCCGCCGTCGCTGCGCGCGGTCCGCTGGTCACCCAACTGCGCAACGTAGTGCCCTGGCCGCGTCCGTTCTCCGGAATCCAGGAGCTGTTGCACCGCCAGTGATGGTGTTGCCGGCGCCCGTCGCCTCGACTAAACCGCCCTTGGGCGTTATCCTGCATCCCCTCGATTTTTTCCTCTGAACGGGTTTCCATGAGCAAACTGCAAAACGACCGCCTGCTGCGCGCGTTGGCGCGCGAGCCCGTCGATCAGACGCCGGTGTGGATCATGCGGCAGGCGGGCCGCTATCTGCCGGAGTACCGCGCGACCCGCGCGCGGGCGGGCGATTTCCTTACCCTGTGCAAGACGCCGGAGCTGGCCTGCGAAGTGACTCTGCAGCCCCTGGAGCGTTTTGCGCTTGATGCCGCGATTCTCTTTTCCGACATCTTGACGGTTCCTGATGCCATGGGACTCGGCCTCTACTTTGCTGAAGGCGAGGGACCGCGTTTCGAGCGCCCCGTCCGTGAACGACGCGATGTGGAAGCGCTGGGTGTGCCCGATCCCGAGCAGGAGTTGGGCTACGTTACCGCCGCGGTGCGCACCATCCGCAGCGCGTTGGATGGACGTGTGCCCTTGATTGGTTTTGCCGGCAGCCCCTGGACGCTGGCGACCTACATGGTGGAAGGCGGCGCAAGCAAGGAGTACGCGTTGATCAAAGGCATGCTGTACGAACAGCCCGCGCTGCTGCACCAGCTGCTCGACAAAATCGCTCGCGCCGTTTGCGACTATCTCAACGCGCAGATCGCGGCGGGGGCGCAGGCAATCATGGTGTTCGACACCTGGGGCGGCGTTCTTGGCGCGCAGCCCTATCGGGAGTTTTCACTGCGCTACATGGAGCAGATCGTCGCCAATCTGACGCGCGAATCCGAGGGGCGTAAAGTTCCGGTGATTCTCTTCACCAAGGGTGGCGGCCAGTGGCTGGAATGGATGGCAGCGACCGGCTGCGACGGACTGGGGCTGGACTGGACCGTCAATATCGACGATGCGCGCCGTCGCGTGGGCGATCGCGTAGCGTTGCAGGGAAACCTCGATCCGTGCGTGCTCTACGCATCGCCCGAGCGCATTCGCGCGGAAGTTGCCGACGTGCTGCAGCGTTTCGGTACCGGCAGCGGCCATGTGTTCAATCTCGGCCACGGCGTTCACCAGCACGTGAGTCCCGACCACGTGGCGGCGCTGGTCGATGCCGTGCATGAGCTGAGTCGGCCCTACCACTCAGGCTGAATACCGTGCGCGTATACCGTTGACGCGCCTTCAGTGTTTGGCCGCGAAACGGTCCATGATCACCATGCCCAGCGCAGAGACCACGAAGGTGAGGTGAAACACCACCAGCCACTGGAGCTGGTCGTTGGTGAAGTTCTGAATGTTGAGAAAGGCCTGCAGTAGGTGAATGGAGGAGATCGCCACGATGGATGCTGCCACCTTCTGCTTCAGCGACCCCGAGTCCAGCTTGCCCAACCAGCCCAGCTTCTCTTGCTCATCCTCGATGTCGATGCGTGAGACGAAGTTTTCGTAACCGCTCAGCATCACCATTACCAGCAGCCCGCCCACCAGGGCGATGTCGATGAACTGCAGGATCAGCAGCACGAGATCCGATTCCGACATGGAAAACAGCTTCGGTAGTACGTGCACCACCTCTTCGAAAAACTTTACGCCCAGCAGCAGCAGCGTGACGCTCAGTCCGAGGTAGATGGGAGCCAGCAGCCAGCGGCTCGAATAGAGTGCTTTCTCGATCAATCTTTCCATGGGCGGTAAGTACGGGGTTGTTGTTTGTTGGATTCCGTCGGAGCTGCGATTGTACCGATATTCCGCTGCCGAAATGGCGAAAAAAAGCCGGGCTCCAGGCCCGGCTTTTTTCGTCCGCGGGGTGGTTTAGTTGCTTTGTGCGAACTCCACGCCCTTTTTGATGTTCCCCTGCAAGGTGGGAATCATCTCGTCGAACAACTTCTGCTCGTAGGCACTCAAGGTGCCGGCAGAGAGGATTTCCGCCACACCGTTCTTGCCCAGGCGCACCGGCAGGGCGAGGAACTCGGTGGGCTGGTTGTCGACCTGGACAAAGGTGCAAACGACCGACTCCTCGCCGTTGAGCGCCGCCACCAGTTTGGCGGTGAAGCGTGCCGCGGCCTCGGCCATGGACAGGGTCGCCGAACCGCCGCCCGCCTTGGCCTCTACCACCTCGGTGCCCGCCTCCTGAATGCGCGGAGTGAGTGCCTCGATCTCTTCCTGGGTGAACTCAAAGCCGGTCTGCGACAGCAGCGGCAGGATGGTGTTGCCGCTGTGGCCACCGATGACGCGCACGTCCAGCTCGGCAGGATTCTTGCCTTTCAGCTCACCGACGAAGGTGTTGGAGCGGATCACATCCAGCGTGGTGACACCGAACAGCTTGTTGCGGTCGTAGACGCCGGCCTTTTTCAGCGTTTCGGCGACGATAGGTACGGTGGAGTTGACCGGGTTGGTGATGATCGCCCAGCAGGCGTTGGGGCAGGCCTTGGCGCCGGTGGCGGCCAGCTTCTTGACGATGCCGGCGTTGACGTTGAACAGGTCGTCGCGGGTCATTCCGGGTTTGCGCGGTACGCCAGCGGGAATCACCACCACGTCGGCGCCTGCCAGGGCGGCTTCCAGCTCATCCTCCTTATAGCCCTGCACCGTGACCGGTGTAGGGATGTGGCTCAGGTCCACGGCGACGCCGGGCACCACCGGGTTGACGTCGTAGAGCGCCAGTTCCGTGCCGGCGGGGAGGGAGTTTTTCAGCAGCAACGCCAGCGGCTGACCGATACCGCCAGCCGCGCCAAGAACGGATACCTTCATGGGTGAATCCTTTGCAGCAGTGATTGAATTCGGGTAAGCGACCGCCCAGGTGGCCGCGTGCGGGCCCCGATTCTAGAATATTCGCCCTCAACATTCCATTGCTTATGGGGGGTATAAATATTGTTTCTAGCCAGGATTCCCGAGCGGAATCACGCGCCCAGAAGGTCGGGCAGACCCGCTAGATCGGCGAGTTCCGCCACCGGGTTGCCGGGTAGGCGCTCCTGGGGTTGCGAGTTGCGATTGACCCACACCGCCGTGAAGCCGAAGGTGGCGGCGCCGCAGATGTCCCAGGCGTTGGAGGAGAGGAAACACACTGCCCCGGGGGCGACCCCCAGACTGTCGGAGGCGAGACGGTAGACGGAGGGGTCGGGCTTGAAGATGCCCACCGATTCCACCGACAGGATGCCGTCGAGCAGGCCTGCGATGCCGGCGTTGTCGACCGCGGCGGTCAGCATCTCGGGTGCGCCGTTGGAAAGGATGGCCGTCTTCAGGCCGGCGTCGCGCAGCCGTTCCAGCATGCGCGGCACCTCGGGGTAGGCGTCCAGTACCCGGTAGATACTCATCAGCCGCTCGCGTAGCTCCGGGTCCTCGCGGCCGATAGCCGCCAGGGCGTAGTCCAGTGCATCGCCGGTCACTTGCCAGAAGTCGGCATGGCAGCGCATCAGACTGCGCAGCCAGGTGTACTGCAACTGTTTGTCGCGCCACAGGTTCGAAAGTCGCTCGGCGTCGCTGCCCAGATCGTCTCGGCAGCGGGCGGCCGCGGCATGGACGTCGAACAGGGTGCCGTAGGCGTCGAACACGCATGCCTCAATGCCAGCGAGACGGGTCGGGCTCATCAAACCTCCTCAAAACAAACGGTTAATCGAAAGGCCTTGCGATAAGTATAGGCAATCGCCTGTTGCACACCGACCCATGGGCGAATCGTGGCAGCGGCGCCCGCCCTGGAACGGGCCTGATAGAATGGCGCCATCGAAGCGGTGAAACCTTTGGAGTTTTCATGTCCACCAGGACCTTATCGGCCGGTGTCGTCGTGGTGCGACGCCTGGGGGAGGATTGGCGGTTTCTGTTGTTACGCGCCTACGAGCATTGGGATTTCCCCAAAGGATTGGTGGAATCGGGCGAGACGCCGTTGCAGGCCGCCTGTCGCGAGGTGACCGAAGAGACCACGCTCACCGGGCTCGATTTCCACTGGGGCGAGGAGTACATCGAGACCGGCCCCTACTGGCGCAACAAAGTGGCGCGCTACTACCTCGCCGAGTCCTCCGAAGGCGAGGTGGGGCTACCGGTCAACCCCGAGTTGGGGCGCCCCGAGCACGAGGAGTTTCGCTGGGCGAGCGACCGTGAGGCCGACGCGCTGATCCGCCCGCGCGTCGCCCGGGTGCTGAAATGGGCGCTGCAGCGCCTCGAATCCGGGACCTGAGCGGCGAATTACTGCACCGCGAGGTAAGTAAAGCGATTGCCGCCCAGCACCTCGCCCGCGCTGTCGACCACGGACACCGCCCAGTCGCCGGTCCAGCCTGGCGTCAGGTTCTTGCTCGACCAAACGCGCCAGCGCGGACCGCCTACGTTGAACGACACCTCGGCGACCACCTCGCCGTTGAAGCTCCAGCGGTGGGTGATGGTCTGCCCCGCCATGCCCAGCAGTTCGGTGTAGTAGTAAACGCGGTCGCTGGCCGTGGTGAGCTCGGTGATGCTGTCCACCGGTTCGCGGTCCATCACCTGGGTGGTGAACGTGGAGCGCGCGATGCGTCCGCCCAGTGCCTGACTCTCCATGGTCTGTTGATCGGTAGAGAGCGTAGGGGCGGTAGGGGTGGATTCGTCGGCGCCGGCCGGCGTGACGGCCAGCAGCCCGAGGAGCAGCAAGAGTCCGTTGCGCATGAGGGTCTCCGTGAGTGAGTGAGGTGGGAAAAGTGTGGGGTATTTAACGGAGTCGACGGTCGCGTTGCCGTGACTGCCCTCTCAATGCAGGCCATTGGCGCTGCGTTCGACCAGTTGATCCAGGATCAGCCCGTAGAACTCCGACGCAACGCTTTCGTAGCGCCATCCCAGGTGATTGCCGCACCCGCTGCAGAGCGCGATCCGCCACCCGTAGCCGGCGAACCAGGTGTGCTCGCGGGTTGCCGGTCCCAAGCAGCGGCAGCCCGCCGCGTGGGCGAAACAGCCGATCTCGAAGCGGTGCCCGAGGGGGTTGGTGCAGCGATGGTGATGCCGGCCCGCCATCTGGATGCGTGCATCCGGTTCGGTAATGGGCTCGCCGCAGGCGCGGCAACAGAGCCGCGGGGCGAGGGCGTCGGCGTCGTCTTCCTTGGTGTCGGCCAGCGCCTCCCAGTCGGGCACGTTGCTGTTGCGGTCGAGTAGTGTCAGCGGGCGCGTATTCATGGCTGAAGCAGTGGTTTGAGTCGGCCCCAGACGTTATCCAGCAGATGCGTTTGGGCTGCGAGCGTGGGATGAATGCCGTCGGGTTGCACCATCCCCGGCTGCGCAGCCACGCCGTCGAGCAGAAATGGCACCAGCGCGGTACCGTAGCGTTGTGCCAGCTCGGGATAGAGGTCGCGGAACCCTTGGGTGTAGCGCTTGCCATAATTGGGAGGCAGCCAGATGCCCACCAGCAATACCTTAGCGTGGGCGCCCTGGGCCGTTTCGATGATGGCGCTCAGATTGGTGCGGATTTCGGTGAGTGGCAGGGCACGCAGGCCGTCGTTGCCGCCCAGTTCGACGACTACCACCGCCGGCCGGTGACGCCGCAGGGCTGCGGCCAGCCGTTCCCGTCCGCCCAGCGTGGTATCGCCGCTGATGCTGGCGTTGACCACGGTGTACGGGTAGCCCTGTTCGTGCAGCCGCTGCTGCAACAGCGCGACCCAGCCGCGGCTGGCGTCGATGCCGTAGCCGGCGCTCAGGCTGTCACCCAGCACCAGGATGGTCGGCTGGGACAGCGCCGGAGCTGCCAGCCAAGACAATGCAATAAAAAGGACACTTCGCCACATGATGAACTCTTCCTCCACACCCATTCTGCAGGCCGAACAGCTGGGGCGACAAGTGAGCGCCCCGGGGGGTGAGCTGACCATTCTTCACGACATCGACCTCGCCATCGGCGCCGGCGAGGCCGTTGCCATCGTCGGACCCTCGGGCTCCGGCAAGTCGACCCTGCTGGGCCTGCTCGCCGGATTGGACCTGCCCACCACGGGTCGGGTTTCGCTGGCGGGTGTCGATCTGGGGTTGCTGGACGAGGATGGGCGCGCCGCGTTGCGCGCCGAGCGGGTGGGGTTCGTGTTCCAGTCGTTTCAGCTGCTGGCCGGGCTCACCGCGCTGGAAAACGTGATGCTGCCGCTGGAGCTGGCGGGACGCCCTGCGGCCGCCGCGCACGCCATTCTCGATCGGGTGGGTCTCGCGGCGCGCGCCGATCACTACCCGCACCAGCTCTCCGGCGGCGAGCAGCAGCGCGTCGCCATCGCCCGCGCCTTCGTCACCGAGCCGGCCCTGCTGTTCGCCGACGAGCCCACCGGCAACCTGGATCGCGCCACCGGCGAGAAGGTGGTGGAGCTGCTGTTCGCCCTCAACCGTGAGCAAGGCACCACCCTGGTGCTGGTCACCCACGATACCGCCCTGACCCGCTACTGCGACCGCACCCTGGAGCTGGTGGACGGGCGCCTGGCCGGAGAACTCGCGTGCGCCAACTGAAATTGGGTCTCCTGGCACTGGCGCGCGAGTGGCGCGCCGGCGAGCTACGCGTGCTGGTGCTGGCGCTGGTGGTGGCGGTAGGGGCGGTGAGCTCGGTGGGGTTTTTCACCGACCGGGTGGAGCGCGTGCTGACGCAGCGTGCCGTGGTCCTGCTGGCGGCCGATCGGGTGGTGATCAGCAACGCCCCCATCGCACAGGCGTGGATTGACGAGGCGCAGCGCCGCGGCCTGCGCAGCGAACGGGTGATGAGTTTCCGCAGCGTGGTCATGGGCGCCGAGCGGCCGCAGTTGGCAGAGATCAAGGCGGTAGGGCCGCGCTATCCGCTGCGCGGCGCACTGCGCGCCAGCCCTCAGCCCTACGCGCCCGACGTCGCCATGTCGGGTCCGCCGCAGCGTGGCACCCTGTGGAGCGACGCGCGCATGCCGGATTTGCTCGGCGTCGCCGTGGGCGGCAACGTGGAGGTGGGGGAATCGACCCTGCGCCTGGCCCGTATCCTGGCCTACGAACCGGACCGCGCCACCGGCTTCTTCGGCATCGCGCCGCGGGTGCTGATGCGCATCGAGGACGTGCCCGCCACGGGCCTGATCCAGCCCGGCAGCCGGGCCAGCTACCGGCTGCTGCTGGCCGGTCCGGAGAAGGCTCTCGCGGGTTACCAGCGTTGGCTGCAACCGCTGCTGGAGCCCGGCCAGCGCTTTGAAAGCGTGGGTGAGGCGCGCCCGCAGATCCAGACCGCCCTCGATCGCGCCGGCCGGTTCCTTGCCCTGGCGGCGCTGGTGAGCGTCCTGCTGTGTGGGGTCGCGGTGGCCGCCGCGGCACGACGTCATGCCGAACGCCAGGCCGACACCGCCGCGGTGCTGCGCTGCCTGGGTGCGGCGCAGAGCACCGTGCTGGGCATCTACGCGGTCAAGCTGTTCGGTCTCGGCCTGCTGGCCAGCGCCGCCGGTTGTCTGCTGGGCTATCTGGGGCAGGCGGGTATCGCCGCGTTGCTCGGCAATCTGTTGGGGGGCGAGCTGCCCGCTCCGTCGTGGCAGCCGGTGGGTTTCGGGCTGGCCGTGGGACTGGTCACCCTGGCCGCCTTCGGGTTGCCGCCCATCGTGCGGTTGCGGCGGGTGCCGCCGCTGCGTGTGCTGCGCCGCGACCTGGGTGCCCCGCCGCTGTCGGCGCTGGGGCTCTACGGGCTGGGCGCCGTTGCGCTGGCCGGGCTGATGTGGTGGATCTCGCACGATTTGCCGCTCACCCTGTGGCTCGCTGCCGGCACCGCGGGCACGCTGGCGGTCCTGGGCGGAAGCGCCTGGCTGTTGGTGCGCCTGCTCGCGCCGTTGCGCAAGCGGGTAGGGGTGGCGCTGCGCTTCGGGCTCGCCGGTATCGCCCGGCGCCCGGCCGACAGCGCGGTGCAGGTAATGGCCTTCGGGATCGGCATCATGGCCCTGCTGCTGCTCTCGGTGGTGCGCGGCGACCTGCTCGAAGTGTGGCAGCAGCGTGTGCCGCCGCAGGCGCCCAACAACTTCCTGATCAATATCCAGCCCAGCCAGACCGCGGCGCTGGGCGACTGGCTGGCCAAGCAGGGCGTCGGCGACGTCCAGTTCTACGCCATGAGCCGCGGCCGCCTGGAGCGCATCAACGGCGAGCGCGCCGATCGCTGGCAGGGGCTGGACGAGCGTGGCCGGCACTGGCTGGAGCACGGCTTCAATCTCTCCTGGGCGGAGCGGCCGCAGGTGGACAACCGTATCCTCGCGGGGCGCTGGTGGGGGGCCGACCAGCTCGACCAGCCGCTGCTCTCGGTGGAACAGCGCATGGCGGAACGTCTCGGCATCCACGTGGGTGATCGCCTCACTTTCCAGGTGGCCGATCAGCCGGTGACCCTCACCGTCGCCAACATCCGCTCAGTGGAGTGGGACAACTTCCGCCCCAATTTCTTCCTGGTGGCGACGCCGCGGGCGCTGGCGGGGCTGCCCGCCACCTACGTCACCAGCGTCTACCTGCCGCCGCAGCGCAAGGCGCTGCTGAGCGAACTGGTGCGCAGCTTCCCCAGCATCACCGTGTTCGACGTCGAGGCCATCCTCAACCAGGTGCGCGGCGTCATCGGCCAAGTGGTGAAAGCGGTGGAGTTCGTCTTTTTATTTACCCTGGCCGCCGGGGTGATGGTGCTCTATGCCGCGCTGCAATCCAGTCTCGAAGAGCGCATGCAGGAGGGCGCGATGCTGCGCGCCCTGGGTGCGCGCCACCGCCAGTTGCGCTGGGGGTTGCTGGGTGAATACGTCACGCTGGGGCTGCTGGCGGGGTTGCTGGCGGCGTTGGCTGCCGGCGCGGTGGGCTTGGTGTTGGCGGTGAAGGTGCTTGATCTCAGCTATCGGCCCGAGATGTGGCTGGTGGTGTGGGGTGCATTGCTGGGCGGCGTCGGGGTGGGCCTGGCCGGGCTCTGGGGCAGCCGGTCGGTGCTGCGCCAGCCGCCGCTGGCGGTGCTGCGACGGGGTTAGGAGAACAGCGCCCCCGGCGCGGATTCAGCCGCTGTTCTGCAGGTTGGGAAAACTCACCGGGGCATTCGGCGCCTCCTGTTCCCAGGGAAACACCGGCAGGTTGGCGAAGGCGTCGCAAACGCCCTGATTCCAGCTGGCGCGCACCGACACCAGGTAGGGGTCCTCGGCTTCGAACTTGGCGTAACGCCCCAGCTGCAGCGAGTCCTTGGTATACATCCCTACCTCGAACGGGGGTCCCACGGTGATGTTGGAGCGCGAGGTGGCATCCAGCGAAACCAGCGCCAAACGTGCGCCCTCCGCCAAGCTCAATGTCGGCTTGACGATACGGTCCACCGATGGTTTGCCGTATTTGCTCTCGCCGATCTGCAGATAAGGCGTCTCCGGCGAGGCGTGGATGTAGTTGCCCTGCGGGTAGATGAGCATCAGGCCGTGGGGTTGGCCCTGAATCTGACCGCCCAGGATCAGCGTGGTGTCGCCGCTGATGCCGCTCTGCTGCAGTGCGCCGGCGTGCTCGTGCTGCACCTCAAGGCTGACGCGACCGACGTAGTCGGCGGCCTCGAACAGATAGCGCACGCTCATCAGGCTACCGTTGGGTCCGGGGTGATCGAGATCGCGCTGGATGTGATTCATCACCTCTTGGGTGGTGGCCAGGTTGCCGGCGGAGAGGATGACGAACAGCCGGTCGGGAGCCGGGCCGAAGACGTACATCTTGCTGTAGGTGGTGACATAGTCGACGCCCGCGTTGGTGCGCGAGTCGCTGGCGAACACCAAGCCATCGTCGAGGCAGATACCAATGCAATAAGTCATGTCAGGCTCCCGGGACCCGCAGCGCGCACGGGTGACTTGCCCATTCTAGCGGGTCGCGCCATGCACTGCGATATGGCAAGTTGAAGCGCAAATGGCTACCTTTAACCGGGCCGTCAGCCACGAAACGTCGGAATGTCCATTACCGTCGCGCTTACCCACAAGACCGAATACCGCTACGACCGTTCCGTTGCGCTCTCCCCCCACCTGATACGGCTGCGACCGGCGCCGCATACGCGCACCCCGGTGCATCACTATTCGTTGCGCGTCGAACCGGACGACCACTTCATCAACTGGCAGCAGGACCCGTTCGGCAACCACATCGCGCGGGTGGTGTTTCCCAACCGCACCCGCTCGCTCTCCATTGAAGTGGATCTGGTGGCGGAGCTGGTCACGGTCAACCCCTTCGACTTTTTTCTCGACGAATACGCCGAGCACTTTCCCTTTTCCTACGAATCCCAGTTGCGCAAGGAGTTGACGCCCTATTTCGAGATCCGCGAAAACGGTCCGCAACTGACCCAGTGGCTGTCCGGGGTCAAGCGCGACAAGAGGCACATGGTGGAATTCCTGGTGGGTCTCAACCAGCGTCTGCAGGGCGACATCGGCTACGTCGTGCGCATGGAGCCCGGGGTGCAGAGCTGCGAGGAGACGCTGACCCGTGCCCGCGGTTCGTGTCGCGACAGCGGCTGGCTGCTGGTGCAGATCCTGCGTCACCTGGGGCTGGCGGCGCGGTTCGTCTCAGGCTATCTGGTGCAATTGGTGCCGGACGTGAAGTCCCTGGACGGTCCCTCGGGGCCGGAGCGGGATTTCACCGACCTGCACGCCTGGGCCGAGGTCTATGTTCCCGGCGCCGGCTGGATCGGTCTGGACCCCACTTCCGGGCTGTTCGCGGGCGAAGGCCACATCCCGCTGGCCTGCACGCCCGATCCGGTGAGTGCCGCGCCGGTGACCGGCGCCGTGGACGAGTGCGAGACCGAATTCGTGTTCGCCAACCAGGTCACGCGCATCCGTGAAACCCCGCGCGTCACCTTCCCCTTCGACGACCAGCAGTGGGCGCGCATCAACCAGTTGGGGGGCGCCATCGACCGGGAGCTTACCCAGCACGACGTGCGCCTCACCATGGGTGGTGAGCCCACCTACGTCTCCATCGACGACATGGAGGGCGCCGAGTGGAACACCGCCGCCCTCGGCGAGCACAAGCGCGAGCGCGCCGAAGTGCTGCTGCGCCGGCTCTACCAGCGCTTCGGGACGGGCGGGCTGCTGCAGTACGGCCAGGGCAAATGGTATCCGGGCGAGCCGCTGCCGCGCTGGTCCCTGGCCTGCTATTGGCGCAGCGACGGCCGCCCGCTGTGGAAGGACCCCCGCTGGCTAGCCGATCCCACGCTCGACGCAGGACACGAAGTACCAACCGCCCAGGCGTTCGGCAGCGCGCTGGCAAAGCGGTTGGGCGTACGCGCCGAGCACCTGCTGCCCGGCTACGAAGACGGTCTCTACTACCTGTGGAAAGAGGGCTCCCTGCCGGACAACGTCGACGTGCTGGACAGCAAGCTGCGCGACCCGTTGGAACGCGCCCGCCTGCGCCGGCTGTTCGAGCAGGGTCTGGATACCGTGGTGGGCTACGCGCTGCCGCTGGGTTGGGACTACGACGCCGAACGCTGGCGCTCGTCGCCGTGGACCTTCCGCCGTGGGCACTGCTTCCTGCTGCCGGGTGATTCGCCCATGGGATTGCGCCTGCCGCTGGACGCCCTGCGTTGGGAAAAGGAGCAACAGCAACCGCCGCCGCGCGATCCGTTCGAGCCGCGCGCGCCGCTGGGCGAGAACTTCGACGAGCTGCACCGGCGCTACATGACGCTGGTGGAGGAGGCGCCCGAACGCCCCGGTCTGCACGAACAGCCGCCTGCTGACGACGAAAGCCGGGAGAGCGAGTTGGTGCGCACCGCCCTGTGCATCCAGCCGCGCGACGGCCGCCTGTACCTCTTCCTGCCGCCGCTTACCCATTTGGAGCATTTCATCGACCTGATCACCGCCATCGAGGCAGTGGCGTCAGCGCAGCAGGTGGCGGTGGTGCTCGAAGGCTATTCGCCACCCCACGACGAGCGCTTGCAACGGTTGCAGATCACCCCCGATCCCGGCGTCATCGAGGTCAACGTCCCGCCGGTCGCCTCCTGGCGTGCCCTGGTCGATCAGACCGAACTCATCTACGAAGAGGCGCGCCAGTCGCGCCTGGGCACCGAGAAGTTCATGCTCGACGGCCGCCACACCGGCACCGGCGGTGGCAACCACGTCACCATCGGCGGGGCCACCGCGGCCGACAGCCCCATGCTGCGCCGTCCCCAGGTGCTGGCCAGTCTGCTCGCCTACTGGCAGCACCACCCCAGCCTCTCGTATCTCTTTTCCGGCCTGTTCGTGGGGCCCACCTCGCAAGCGCCGCGCGTGGACGAGGCACGCGACGAAAACCTCTACGAACTAGAGATCGCCTTCCAGCAGCTGCCGCGCGGCGATGTCGCTACCCCTTGGGTGGTGGACCGCGTGCTGCGCAACCTGCTGGTGGATGTCACCGGCAACACCCACCGCGCCGAGTTTTGCATCGACAAGCTCTACTCCCCCGATTCCCCCACCGGGCGGTTGGGGCTGGTGGAGTTTCGCGGCTTCGAGATGCCGCCCCACTGGCGCATGAGCTGCGTGCAGATGCTGCTGCTGCGCGCCCTGGTGGCACGCTTCTGGCAAAAACCCTACGAGGGGCGGCCGGTGCGCTGGGGCACGGAGTTGCACGACCGCTTCCTGCTGCCCCACTTCGTGGAGCGCGACTTCGCCGACGTCATCGACGACCTGTGCCGTTGGGGCTACCCCTTCGAGGCGCACTGGTTCGATGCCTTTACCGAGTTCCGTTTCCCCCGCTACGGTGACGTGCAGATAGGCGACGCCAATCTCGAGCTGCGCTTCGCCATCGAGCCGTGGCACGTGTTGGGCGAAGAGGTCACCGCCCAGGGTACCGCGCGGTTCGTGGATTCCTCGGTTGAGCGCCTGCAGGTCAAGGTCGACGGCATGACCGCCGGGCGCCACGTGATCGCCTGCAACGGGCGCCGGGTGCCGCTGCGCGCCACCGGACGCAAGGGCGAGTTCGTGGCCGGGGTGCGCTACAAGGCGTGGAATCCGGCCTCGGCGCTGCACCCCGGCATCGCCGTGCACGCGCCGTTGATCTTCGATCTGCTCGATACCTGGAGCGGGCGTTCGCTGGGCGGATGCACCTACCATGTGGCCCACCCGGGAGGGCGCAACTACGACACCTTCCCGGTCAACGCCAACGAAGCGGAGTCGCGTCGCCTGGCGCGCTTCTTCCCCAGCGGCCATACCCCCGGCTCGGCCGTCGCGCCTCCCGAGGAGCCCGCCGACGACTACCCCCACACCCTGGATCTGCGCTATGCCGCCCGTCGCGACTGACATCCCAGCCACCGCCCGCGGAGGGTGCACGCCATGACCATCGACTGGAAGAACTACGCCGTCAACGGTTTCTACGACGAACTGATCACCCCCAAGTGCCAGCCGCGCGCCGCCGCGCGCCAGCTGGTACGCCACTTGGCGCGCATGGACGAGAAGACCCTGGCGGCGCGCCAGGCCGCCGCCGACCTGGCCATGACCACCATGGGGGTCACCTTCACCGTCTACACCGAGGAGGGCGGCACCATCGACCGCGCCTGGCCCTTCGACATCATCCCGCGCATCATCCCGCTCAAGGAGTGGCAGCGCACCGAGGCCGGACTCAAGCAGCGCGTGCAGGCGCTCAATCTGTTCATCGACGACCTCTATCACCAGCAGCGCATCATCAGGGACGGGGTCTTTCCCGCCGAGGTGCTGGCCGACTCGGTCAACTTCCGCCCGCAGTGCGTGGGAGTCGCGCCGCCACTTGGGGTGTGGGCTCACATCTGCGGTTCGGACCTGGTACGCGACGGAGAAGGCACCGTCTACGTGCTGGAGGACAACCTGCGCGTGCCCTCCGGCGTCTCCTACATGCTGGAGAATCGGCTGGTCACCAAGCGCGTGTTTCCGGAGCTGTTCGGGCGCTACGCCCCGCTGCCGGTGGACGACTATCCCTCGCAGCTGTTCGATACCCTGGCCGCGCTGTCGCCGCGCCCCGCCGACTACCCCGAGGTGGTGGTGCTGACGCCAGGCATCTACAACTCCGCCTATTTCGAACACAGCTACCTGGCCCAGCAGATGGGCTGCGAACTGGTGGAGGGGCGCGACCTGGTGGTGGGCGACGACGACTGCGTCTACATGCGCACGGTGAGCGGCCCGGCGCGCGTCGACGTCATCTACCGCCGGGTGGACGATCTGTTCCTCGATCCGGAAGCGTTCCGGGCCGACTCCACCCTGGGCGTGCCGGGGCTGATGCGTGCCTGGAAGGCGGGCAACGTGGCGCTCGCCAACGCGCCGGGCGCCGGTGTCGCCGACGACAAAGTGGTCTACGCCTACGTACCGCGCATCATCAAGTACTACCTGGACGAAGAGCCCATCATCCCCAACGTGCCCACCCACTTGTGCGTGGAGAAAAAGGAGCGCGACTACGTGCTCGGCAACCTCGACAAGCTGGTGGTCAAGCCGGCCAACGAGTCGGGCGGCTACGGCATGCTGATGGGACCCATGTCCACCAAGGCCGAGCGCGAGGAGTTCGCCAAGCTGATCCAGAAAAATCCGCGCAACTACATCGCCCAGCCCACGCTCAAGCTCTCCACCGTGCCCACGGTGGTGGGTACGGCGATCGAACCGCGCCACGTGGATCTGCGCCCCTTCATCCTCAGCGCCGACAAGATGAGCGTCACCATGGGCGGGTTGACGCGGGTGGCGCTGCGCAAGGGATCGTTGGTGGTGAACTCGTCGCAGGGCGGCGGCAGCAAGGACACCTGGATCGTGGATGCCGGCGGTTGAGCGTCAGCGAAGCCGTCGCCGTTTCGCCCATTGGGTACGTGAGTCTGAATTGAAAGGGTAGCCACATGCTGTCGCGCGTCGCCGAGAACATCTACTGGATGGCCCGCTACATCGAGCGGACCGAAAATACCGCCCGGCTGCTGAGCGTCAACGCCAATTTGCTGCTGGACTTGCCACGCGGGGTTGCGCCCGGGTGGCGGCCGCTGATCGACATTTCGGGCAGCGGTGCGGGGTACGCCGAGCGTTACGACGACTACGAAGAGCGCAACGTGCTGCGCTTTCTCATCGCCGACCAGGAGAACCCAAGCTCTATCCTCAGCTCGCTGCGCATGGCGCGCGAAAATTGCCGCACCATCCGCGACAGCATCCCGCGTGAATCGTGGGAGCAGCTTAACGAACTCTACCTCTACGCCCGCGACAAGGTCAGCAAGGGGTTGGGCAAGCGTAATCGCCACGGCTACCTGAAGGGATTGATCCTCGGGGCGCAGACCATCACCGGTCTGCTCGCCGGCACCATGAACCATGACGAGGGGTATCGCTTCCTGTGCATCGGCAACAACCTGGAGCGGGCGGACATGACCAGCCGCATCATCGACGTGCGTTCCGCGTCGCTGGTACCCGATCCGCCGCTGGAGCTGCGTGCCTTCGACAACATCCAGTGGGTGAGCGTGTTGCGCTCGCTTTCCGGCTACCAGATGTACCGGCGCAGCATGCAGGTGCAGGTGCGCCGACCCGACGTGCTGCGCTTTCTGTTTCAGAGTGCGCAGTTCCCGCGCGCCATCTTCCACACCATCGACGCGGTGGGCGAGAACCTGGCGCGCCTGCAATCCAGCGAGGGTCCGATGCGCATCGTCGGACGCCTCAAGCGCACGCTGCAGGAGACCGCGGTGGCGCAACTCCGGCAGGAGCAGTTGCACACCTTCATCGACGAGCTGCAACTGGGTGTCATCGAACTCAACCAAGCGCTGGATGTCGCCTACTTCAACGCGCCGCTCAACCTGCCGGAGCGGGTCGCCGCGGCCGGCTGACCGGACGCTTCCAACCCGGATGGCCTATGGCGAAACTGGTGCTTTTCGTCTATATGATTTGCAGGATGCAGTACCCCCACAACAACAACTGTAGGGAGTCAACGTCATGAGTTGGATGCAGGAGTTCAAGGCATTTGCCGTGCGCGGCAACGTGGTGGACATGGCCGTCGGCATCATCATCGGCGCCGCCTTCGGCAAGATCGTTTCGTCGCTGGTGGCCGATGTGGTCACCCCTCCAATCGGGTTGTTGCTCGGCGGGGTGGACTTCTCCGATCTGGCGATCACCCTCAAGGCGGCGGCGGACGGCGCACCGGCGGTGACGCTGATGTACGGCAAATTCATTCAGACCGCGTTCGATTTTATCATCGTCGCCTTCGCCATTTTCCTGCTGGTCAAGGGCATCAACTCCCTCAAGCGCAAGGAGGAGGAGAAACCCGCCGCGCCTCCCGAGCCCTCCAAGGAGGAGGTGCTGTTGACCGAGATCCGTGATCTGCTCAAGGCGCGCGGTTAGTCCTTGGCCGCCTGAGCCCGAACAGGACAAACGGTCACTTGGCAGCAGCCTGAATGCTGCATCAAGGCTTTGTTCTTTACCGATAATCTCGCCCTGGTCGGTCCGCCTTCGTGCAGTAGGCGGCCTCAGCGCCGTCCGCCGAAGATCGAGCCCAGCAGTCCGCGCACGATCTGGCGGCCCAGCTGGCTGCCGATGGCGCGGGCGGCGCTTTTCACCATCGCCTCTCCCAACCCTTGTCGCGTGCGCCCGCCCGTGGCGCGCGCGGTGGTGCGGTTCTTCTCCAGCGTGGCCGCCATATCCGCCTGTTGCGCGGCGCGCTGCTTGAGCAGTTCGTAGGCGGACTCGCGATCCAGCGCCTGGTCGTAGCGGCCGCGCAGCGGTGAGCGGCCGAGGTGTTCGCTGCGCTCCGCGTCGCTCAACGGACCGATGCGCGAACGCGGCGGTGCGATCAGCACCCGCTCCACCGGCGTCGGCGCACCGCGCTCGTCCAGGGCGGAGACCAGCGCCTCGCCCACTCCCAGTTCGGTGATGACGCGCTCGGTGTCGATGGCCGGGTTGGGGCGGAAGGTGCGCGCGGCGGTGGTGACGGTCTTCTGGTCTTTGGGGGTGAAGGCGCGTAGCGCATGCTGAATGCGCAGACCCAGTTGGCCGAGGATCGCCTCCGGGATGTCCAGCGGGCTCTGGGTGACGAAGTAGACGCCGACTCCCTTGGAGCGGATCAGGCGCACTACCTGTTCGATCTTCTCCACCAGCGCCTCGGGGGCGTCGTCGAACAGCAGGTGCGCTTCGTCGAAAAAGAGCGCCAGCTTGGGACGCTCGGCATCGCCCACTTCGGGCAGGTTCTCGAACAGCTCGGAGAGCAGCCACAGCAGAAAGGTGGCGTAGAGGCGCGGCGATTCGCGGGTGAGGCGCGTCGCGTCGAGGATGCTCACCACCCCGTTGCCGGAAAAGTCCACGTTCATCAGGTCGGCCAGCTGCAGCGCCGGCTCGCCAAAGAAGTGCTCCGCCCCCTGCTCCTCCAGTACCAGCAGGCGGCGCTGGATGGCGCCGATGCTGGCGGACGAGACGTTGCCGTAGTCGTTGCGCAGCGCGGCGGCGTTCTCCCCCATCCAGGCCAGCAGGGCGCGCAGGTCCTTGAGGTCGAGCAGTAGCAGGCCCTGGTCGTCGGCGATCTTGAACGCCGCGTAGAGCACCCCGCCCTGGGTGTCGTTGAGCTCCAGCAGACTGGTGAGCAACAGCGGCCCCATCTCGGAGAGGGTCGCCCGCGCCGGGTGACCGCGCTCACCGAACAGGTCCCAGAACAGTACCGGGTTGGGTTGAAAGGCGTGGTCGGCGAGACCGATGCGCTGGATGCGCTCGGCGATCTTGGGGTGTGCGGCGCCCGCCTTGGCCAGCCCCGAGAGGTCGCCTTTGACGTCGGCCAGGAATACCGGCACGCCCAGGCGTACGAAGCCTTCGGTGAGAGTCTGCAGGGTGACGGTCTTGCCGGTACCGGTGGCGCCGGCGATCAGGCCGTGGCGGTTGGTCATGCGTGCAGCGACGGCGTAGGGTCGGCCGTCGGTGCCGCCTACCACGAGTTGGGATGAGTCGGTCATAAAGGCCTCTTAAACGACGCGGTTGCGCAGTTCGCCGTCCAGAAACGCACGCACGTTGAGCACCAGCAAGTCGGTAAGGCGCTGGCGCGCCTCGCGCGCCGCCCAGGCGTTGTGCGGGGTGACGATGAGATTGGGGATGTCGGGGGCCAGCAGCGGGTTGCCGTCGCGCGGCGGTTCCACGGTGAGGGTGTCCACGCCGGCGCCGCCGATGACGCCGTTGCGCAGCGCCTCGGCCAGCGCCGCTTCGTCGACGATACCGCCGCGGGCGGCGTTGATGAGCAGTGCGTCGGGTTTCATCAGCGCCAGCTCGCGCGCGCCGATCAGGTTGCGCGTCTCGTCCGTCAGCGGGCAGTGCAGGGAGAGCACGTCCGCCTGCGGCAGCAGTTTGGCCAGCGGCAGCCGTCCGGGCTGCGGTTTGCCGCCGGGGCGTTGCGCCAGCAGCACCTGCATTCCGAACGCCTCGCCCAGCTGGCCCACCGCCTGGCCCAGCTCGCCGTGGCCGACGATGCCCAAGGTGCGTCCGGCCAGCTCGCGGATGGGGCGGTGCATCAGGCAGAACTGGTCGGCCTGCTGCCAGCGCCCGGCGCGCACGTCGGCCTGGTAGTCGAGCAGGTGGGTGGAGAGCGCCAGGATCAGCATCATTACGTGCTGCGCCACGGCGGGCGTGCCGTAGGCGGCGACGTTGCATACCGGGATGCCCAGCTCGCGGCAGGTGTCGAGGTCGACGTTGTTGGTGCCGGTGGCGGCCACGCAGACCAGCTTGAGGTGCTCGGCCCCCCGCAGCAATTCGCGGCTCAGCACCACCTTGTTGACCACCACGATCTGTGCCGCGGCGATGCGTTCGGCCACCTGATCCGGTGCGGTGGCGGGGTAGAAGCGCCACTCGGGCAGCGTGGCTTGGAGCTGGGAGAGATCGAGGTCGCCCAGATCGAGCGAGTCGCGGTCGAGAAATACGCCGAGCATGGGATGTCCTGGTTGTGGCCGAGGTGAGTGATTGGGATCGGGCTCAAGAATAGCGCGCTGCCCCGGCGCCCGCACCGATATACTTGTCGGGAATCCGCTACCGAGGTCGTTCGATGACCCACCCGGCACCCACCGTGGGTGTACTGTTGACCAACCTGGGTTCCCCCGACGCGCCCACGGCGGCGGCGGTGCGCCGCTATCTGGCCGAATTCCTCGCCGACCCGCGCGTGGTGAATCTGCCGCGTGCGCTGTGGTGGCCCATCCTGCACGGCGTCATCCTGCGGGTACGCCCGCAGCGCTCGGCGGCGCTCTACCGTACGGTCTGGCGCGAGGAGGGGGCACCGCTAGTCGCGATTACGCGGGCTCAGGCGGGCAAGCTGCAGGCGCTGCTGCGCGAGCGCAGCGGCACCGAGATACCGGTGGTGGTGGCCATGCGTTACGGCAATCCCGCGCTGGCCGCCGGCCTGGCGGAATTCGCCGCGCGCGGCGTGGGGCGGATTCTGGTGCTGCCGCTCTATCCCCAATACTCGGCCACCACCACGGCCAGCACCTTCGACGGCGTCGCTGCGGCACTGCGCCGCCAGCCGCGCGTCCCGGCGCTGCGCTTCGTCGATGGCTATTGCGACGAGCCCGGCTACATTCATGCCCTGGCCGAGAGCATCCGCCGCCACCAGCAGCACCACGGCGTCCCCGATCAGCTGATTTTCTCGTTTCACGGCATTCCGCAACGCTACGCCGACGCCGGTGACCCCTATCCGCGGCAATGCGAGTCCACGGTTGCGCAGGTGGTGCAGCAGCTCGGCCTCAACGACGATCAGTGGCGGCTCACCTACCAGTCGCGTTTCGGCCGCGAGCCGTGGCTGCAACCCTACACCGACGCGACGCTGCGCCAGTTGGGCGAGGCGCGGATGGCCCACGTGCAGGTGGTGTGCCCCGGCTTCGCCGCCGACTGCCTGGAGACCCTGGAGGAGATCGACGGACAGAACCGCGAAATCTTCACCGCCGCCGGCGGTGGCGCGTTCGGCTACATCCCCGCCCTCAACGACGACGACCTGCACGTCGAGGCGCTGGCGGGCCTGGTGCTGCGCAACCTGGCGGGGTGGTTGGGGATTGATAAAGGCGAAAATCTTTGACCACGAAGTACACAAAGTTCGCGAAGTAAACACCCAAGAAACACCAATCCCATCATGCCGGGCCTGGCCCGGCATCCGGGCGATAGGCTTTATGAAGGTTACACTTTGTGTACTTCGTGTACTTTGTGGTGAAACGGTTTTGCAGTTCCTGATCCCCGTCCAAGTCAGATGCAATCCATGAACACCGAAAAGATCCGCATCGGTATCAGCCAATGCCTGCTGGGCGACAAGGTGCGTTACGACGGCAACCACAAACACGATCGCTATATCACCGGTACCCTGGGGCAGCTCTTCGAGTTCGTCCCCGTCTGCCCCGAGGTGGCCATCGGTCTGGGGGTGCCGCGCGAGCCCATTCGCCTGGAGGGCGATGCGGCTGCACCGCGCGCGGTGGGCGTGCGCGACCCCGCGCGCGACGTGACCGAACCGCTGCTGCGCTACGGGCGCGCCACCGGCAAGGCGCTCACCGACATCAGCGGTTACATTCTGAAGAGCAAATCGCCCAGCTGCGGCATGGAGCGGGTCAAGGTCTACACTCCCGGCGGCAAGGTCGCGCAGGGCCGCGGCGTGGGGCTGTTCGTGGCGGGATTCCGCGAGCGCCAACCGCTGCTGCCCATGGAAGAGGAGGGGCGGCTGGGGGATGCGGCGCTGCGCGACAACTTCATCGAGCGGGTGTTTGCCTACCGACGCTGGCAGCAGCTCAACGCCTCGCGCCTGACGCCGGCCAAGCTGGTGCAGTTTCACGCCGATCACAAACTGAGCCTGATGGCTCATGGGGCGCAGCCGCTCAAGGCGCTGGGGCGCATCGTCGCCGATGCCGGCAAGCGTCCCATCCGCGCCCTCGCCGACGAGTACATCGCCGCGTTTATGGCCGCGCTCAGCCTGTGCGCCACGCGCAAGCGCCACACCAACGTGTTGCAGCATCTGGCGGGCTATCTCAAACGTGAACTCGACGGCGCCGACAAGGCGGAGTTGCAGGCGTTGATCGAAGCGTACCGCCTCGGTCGGGTACCGCTGGTCGCACCGCTGACGCTGCTCAAGCACCACTTCCGGCGCCATCCCGACCCCTACGTGGCGCGCCAGATCTACCTCGATTCCCTGCCGCCTACCTGAGCCGCCATGAGCCGCGCCGCCCCCTATGGCCAGCGTCTCGCCGATCTCTCGCAGCGCCTGGTCCACGCCCAGCAGCCGATCCGGGTCCTGGATTCCGTGGCGTGGGACGATTCCATTGAGCAACGGGTGCTCGACTCCGCTTTCACCGAGTTGCCGGCGGTGGATGCCGACTACTATCGCCGCCGCCACCCCATCCCCTTCGACGCCGCGAATAAGCGTGCCGAGTTCGCCGCTCTGCGTGCTGACGTGGCCCGCGAACTGGGGGTCGACGACCCCCTGGGGTTGATTCTGCAGCGCAACTGCCGCGAGTACGAAACCGTGGTGGCGTTGCTGGAGGCGCGCGGCACGCCCGATTTCTACCGCTACTCGCGCGAGCTCTACGGCAGCCCGCGCGACCGTTTCACGGACCAGCGCACCACGGTGATGGAGTTGGGCGAGGTGCTGAACGAGCTGTTGTCAGGTATCGACGACGCGCAGCTGGGCGTCGCCCACCCGCGGGTGCTGGGCGCTGGGCGCGTTGTGGAGGCGCTCAATACGCGCTTCGTGGACTACTTCGACGATCACCGCGTGCACGCGCGGCTGGACGACGGCATCGTCTCCGACGCCGCGGCGGGGGCCGACTACGTCAAGGTGCGGCGCGATGCGCGATTTTCGGAGCGCGACGTCGCCCTGCTCGAGGTCCACGAGGGTTGGGTGCACATCGCCACCACGCTCAACGGCCAGTGCCAGCGCGACGCGCGCTGGCTGGCCAAGGGCCCGCCCTGCGTGACGCCCATCCAGGAGGGGCTGGCGGTATTGATGGAGGTACTCACCTTCAACATGACGCCGGACCGTGCGCGCAAGATCAACAACCGTATCCTCGCCTGCGCCATGGCCGAAGAGGGGGCCGATTTCCTCGAAGTGTGCCGTTTCTACCGTGAGCAAGGATACGAGGCACGCGAATGTCTGCAGCATGCGCGGCGCATCTTCCGCGGCGGTGTGATGACGGGCGGGGCACCGTTCACCAAGGACATCGTCTACGGCAAGGGTTTCGTGATGCTTTACAACTTCATTCGTACCGCCATCCGCTACGGGCGGCCCGAAGTGATCCCGTTTCTGTTCACCGGCAAGGTGACGCTGGAGGACGTGCCGCTGCTGTGGCGCTACCACCAGGAGGGCGTCATCGACGCCCCGCGCTACGTCCCGCCGCAGTTCCGCGACCTCAACGGCCTGGCGGTATGGATGGCGTTTTCCAATTTCTTCAACCGCATGGACCTGGCCACCCTGCAGGAGCGCCATCGCAGTCTGCTGGAACGATAGGGTCCGTCAGGACGCGCATCTCGCCTAGGGCGCCAGGAACTGCAAAAGCGTTTCACCGCGAAGTACACAAAGTTAAACCTCGAACACCGTCGTCTTGGATGCCGGATCGAGTCCGACATGACGGAGTTGGTGTTGCCTGTGTTTTTACTTCGCGAACTTTGTGTACTTCGTGGTCAAAGATTTTCGCCTTTAGCAAAACCCGATCACCTATTTGAAGATCTCGCCGAAAAAGCGTTGCAACTCGGCCCACGAACGCCGATCCGCCGCGGGGTTGTACTTGAGGTTGTCGATGCCATAGCTGTCGGCGTCGGGATTGGTGAACCCGTGGCGCGTACCGCCGTAGATGGTCATGCGCCAGTCCACGCCGGCCTTGTCGAGAGCTTCCTGGAACTGCAGCACCCGTTCGGTGGGAACGAAGGCGTCGTCCTTGCCGTGGGCGGCGAAGACGCTGGCGTGGACCTTCTTCGCTTCGGCCTCGCTGGCCACCGGCAGCGCGCCGTGGAAGCTGGCCACCCCCTTGAGGTCGGCGCCGGCGTAGGCCATCTGCATGACCGTCGAGCCGCCGAAGCAATAGCCGATGGCGGCGACGCGCGAGCCGTCCACCTGCGGACGCTTGCGCAGCTCGCTCAGCCCGGCCAGCGCGCGCTGCTGCCAGGCGGCCTGATTGGTGGAGATGGCCGAACTCCAGGCGCCGGCCTCCTTGGGGTGGGTGGTGACCTTGCCGGGACCGTACATGTCCACGGCGAATGCCACGTAACCCAGTTCGGCCAGCTTGCGTGCGCGCTCACGGGCGTAGTCGTTGAGCCCCCACCATTCGTGAACCACCAGTACGCCGGGACGTTTGCCGCTTTTGGCGTCGTCCCACGCCACGTAGCCCTGGAGCTCTTGATCGCCGTCGCGATAGTGGACGGTTTCGGTTTTGACCGCCGCCGCGGCGCTGCCGGCCAGCGTCAGACCAAGAAGCAGGGTGCCCAACTGAAGCATGCGCATGATGTTCTCCTGTCGATGGGGGATAACCCAGTGAACAATTCGGTTATTCAGGTTTAGATCATGGGGGAACCGCCGTCAAAGCGCCTTGAAGTGCTCGCGCCGCTGGCTCACCATGGTGCTGGTCAATCGCAACGGGAAATCGGATCGTTATGAGCCGCATCGGCGGGGTGTTGCTGGATTTGAGCGGGGTCATCTACGTGGGCCGGCAGCTGTTGCCCGGGGCGCTGGAGGCCGTGGCGCGGCTGCAGGCCGCCGGGTTGCCGCTGCGCTACATCACCAACACCACGCGCAGCACTCGCGCCCAGGTGGTCGCCAAACTGACCGCCATGGGGCTGGAGATCGACCCCGAGCACCTCTATACCGCGCCCCTGGCCGCGCGCGACTACCTCAACGAGCACCACCTGGTGCCCCATCTGCTCATCCACCCGCAGCTGGAGCCGGAGTTCGCCGAGTGCCTGGCGGGCACCCCCAATGCAGTGGTGGTAGGCGACGCCGGGCGCGCCTTTACTTACGACAATCTCGGTCGCGCCTTCCGCCTGCTGCTGGAGGGCTGCCCCCTGTATGCCATGGGGATCAACCGCTACTTTCGCGATGAGCGTGAGCTGTGTCTCGACGCCGGACCGTTCGTTAAGGCATTGGAGTATGCCGCCGATACTCAGGCTGTGGTGTTGGGCAAACCTGCGCCGGCTTTTTTCCAGGCTGCCGCCGCCAGTCTCGGTTGCCCGCCCCAGGCAGTGTTGATGGTTGGCGATGACTGGGAGGCGGACGCGGAAGGTGCGATGCGGGCCGGGTTGCAGGCGCTCCTGGTGCAGACCGGCAAGTATCGGGCTGGCGACGAAAACCGCGGGGAATTGGCCGGTTTGCGGGTGGCTGCCGACTTGACGGCCGCGGTCGACCAGATTCTGGCTGCCTGAACTCTCCCATCACCGCGCCCGGTCGGGAACGGGACACCTCATCCCCCAAGGCCGGGTCATTAACGAACCCGGGTCGCCGCATCAGGGCGCGGTCACCTGCCATCGATCGTCGAGGCGCCGATGCTGCATGATTCCCCGCTTTCGCTGGGGCAGTACCGACAGATCGTGGAGTCCTCCCACGAGGGCGTCTGGTTGCTGGATGCCGAGGGGCGCACCCTTTTCGTCAACCAGCGCACCGCCGAGATGCTGGGCTACAAGCCCGAGGAGCTGATCGGCGCGGCGCTGCACGAGTTCATGGACGGCGACGGGCGGCACAAGGCCGACCGCCACCTCGCACGGGTGCGCGGCGGCGCCTCCGAGCGCCACGAGCTGCGTTTTCTGCGCAAGGACGGCGCCTCGCTGTGGGTACTGGTCTCGTTCAGCCCGCTCAGCGACGAGCAGGGCCGCTACAGCGGCGCGCTCTGCATGCTGGCCGACATCACCGACCGCAAATTGCTCGAACAGGCGGCGCGCGCCAGCGAGACGCTCTACCGGGGCATTTTCAACTCCGCCGGCGTAGCCATCTGGGAGCAAGAGGTGGGCGAGCTTCGGCAGTGGCTGTCGGGGCTGGACCCCCAGGCCCGCGAATGCCCGCGCGACTATTTTGCCGACCATCCCGAACAGCTCGATGACGCCGTTTCCCGCGTTCACGTCAGCCGCGCCAACCCCGAGGCGGTTGCGCTGCTGAGGGCTGCCAGCGAGGCGGCGCTGTTGGGCCCGCTGAGTCGTCTGCTCGATACCAGCGCACCTATCGTCGCCGATCTGCTGGCCGCACTGCTGGAGGGGAGCGAAAAGGTCGAGGGGGAGGTGCAGATGCGGCGCCTGGATGGTTCGCCGCTGCGCGCGCTGGTCACCGTGCGCAAGCCGCTTGACGCTAACGATCCGGTGCTGGTGACGCTCATCGACATCACCGACCGCGCCCACCTCGAGGAGGCATTGCGACTCAGCGAAGGCCGGTTTCGCGATTTTGCCGAGACTGCGGCCGACTGGTTCTGGGAGATGGATGCCGATCTGCACTTCAGCTACCTCTCCGGGCGTTTTCAGGATGTGCTGGGAGTCCCCCGGCAACAGGTGATCGGTCAGACCTGGGGCCAGCTCCACACCGGGCAGCGCTACGATCCCCAGCTCTGGGAGCGTCACCTTACCGACCTCGACGCCCACGTACCGACCTTCACCATCGAACTGCCGTGGCGGCGTCCCGACGGCGAGACGCGCATTCTGCATTTCATGGGACGCGCCCGTTTTGATGAGCAGCGCCGCTTCACCGGCTACCGCGGCATCGGTCGCGACGTCACCCGGCAGCGGCACGTCGAACAGATCCAGCGCGAAAACGAAACGCTCAACCGCGTCATCATCGAGCACACCACCGAAGGATTGTGCGTTCACTGCGATGTCGGCGGACCGACCCATTTTCTGTTCACCGTCTGGAACAAGCGGATGGTCGAGATCACCGGCTACGATCAGGCGACCATCAATCGGCGCGGCTGGTATCAGTGCCTGTTCCCCGACGCCGATCCGCAGGCGCGCGCCGCGACCGCCCTGCAGCGGGAGAGCCGCGGTGAGTATTTGAATCAGGAGGAGCGCGAGATCACCTGCGCCGATGGAACGAAGCGCGTGGTCTCGATCTCCACCACGCCGCTGCCGCTGGACGGCGCGACCTCCTACACCTTGTCGGTGGTGGAGGACGTCACCGAAAAACGCCGCCAGCAGGATGCCCTCCTACACATTGCCAGTGGTGTGGCGGCGGAGGGCGGAGAACGCTACTTCGCCTCGCTGTTGCGCCACCTGGTGGAGGTGCTGCGGGGGAGTTTGGCGTTCATCGGTCTGTGGGACGCACAGCATGCCGATCGGGTGGTCACTCTGGCGGTGTACAACCCCGATGGTGATGACATCGCGTTCCAGTACTCCCTGGCGGGTACGCCGTGCGCCGACGTCCTGAACGACCGCATCTGCGTCTATCCCGATAACGTTCAGGCGCTGTTCCCCGAGGACGAGGATCTGGCGGCGCGGGGCGTGTGCGGTTACGCCGGAGCGCCGCTGCGAAGCGCTGCAGGGAATTTGTTGGGTCTGCTGGTGGTGCTGTTCGATCGCCCGATGGAAGACGTGGAACGGGTGGAGTGGGTGCTGCGCATTTTCGCCACCAGTGCTGCCGCCGAGCTGGAGCGTCAGCAATCGGAGCGTGCGATCCGCGAGACCCGCGACCGCATGCTGCTGGCCGTCGACGCCACCGCGTTGGGGGTCTACGAACACGCGCTGCCCCTGGGGAGCGACACCTACGTCAGTCCGCGCTGCCTGGAGATGCTGGGATACCGGCCGGAGGAGGCGCCCGCTCCCGATCAACTGGTCAGGTGGCTGGCCGAACAGACGCATCCCGACGATCGTGACAGCTACTTCGGGATGATGCGCCAGTTGCTTTCGGGACGTCTGCCCGAGGTGGTGCTGGAAGCGCGCGTTCGCCACAAGGACGGGCACTACGTTCATCTGCGCGAGGTGGCACGACCGCTGGCGCGCGACGCCAACGGCACGGTCACCCGCATGATAGGCGTGGTCGAGGACATCACCGAACGCAAACAGGTCGAGGCGTCCCTGCGCGCCAGCGAAGAGCGCTTCCAGGATTTTGCCAATGCCGCCTCGGACTGGTTCTGGGAGATGGGGCCGGATCTGCGTTTCACCTGGTTTTCCGATTTCACCAACAAGTCCATGGGGCTGGAGCTCGACGACTTCATTGGCAAGAGCCGCCGCGAAGTCATCGCAACCGAGGATCTCGACGAACAGTGGCAGGCGCACCTCGACGTGCTGGAGGCGCATTTCCCCTTCCGCGACTTCGAATACCGGACGCAGGTGGCCGACGGCTCGTTTCGCCATATTCGCATCAGCGGCGTACCGGTGTTCGCCGACGACGGGGAGTTTCTCGGCTACCGCGGCGTCGGGCGCAACGTCACGGCCGAGGTCGAAAACGCGCACCGCACCCGCGAGCTGCAGGCGCGGCTGCACGACGCCATCGAAAGTGTCTCCGAAGGGATCGTGCTGTTCGATGCCGACGACCGTTTGGTGCTGTGCAACTCGGCGTACCGGCGCTCGGTTCCGGCGATTGCCGATCGTCTGGTGCCGGGGCTTTCATTCGTGGAGCTCAACCGCCTGCTGCTGGACGAGGGACTGATCGTCATCCCCCCGGAACAGCGCGAGGCCTGGCTGGAGGACCGCCTGATCCGCCATCGAGAATGTCGCGGGGCGTCGGGATACCCGGTACCCGGGGGGCGTTGGATCGAGGTCAACGAGTACCGTACCCACGACGGCGGCACCCTGGTGCTGCGCTCCGACATCACCGAACGCGTGCGCGCCGAACAGGCGCTGCGTGCCAACGAGGCACGTCTAGCGGAGGCGCAGGCTATTGCGCACCTGGGAAGCTGGGAGCTCGATCTCGCCTCGGGCAGCGCCAACTGGTCGGACGAGGAGTATCGCCTGCTGGGTTATGAACCCGGTACGGTGGCTGCCACGGCCGAGACCTTCCTGCAGGCGGTGCATCCGGAAGATCGTGGCCAGGTGCAGGCGGCGATGGCGGCCGCCATGGACGGTAGCGCCGACGGCTACGCCGTCGATCATCGGGTGGTGACACCCAACGGCGGCATCCGCCATGTCCAGGAGCGCGGCCGAGTGGTGTTCGACGCGCAAGGCGCGCCGGCGACCATGATCGGTACCACCCTGGACATCACCGAGCGCCAGGAGGCGGAACTTGCGCTGCGCCACAGCGAAAGCCGCTTCGAACGGGCGATCCGCGCCTCCGATGCCGGGGTGTGGGACTGGGACATCGCCGCGGACAGCATCTATTTCGCCCCCGGGTTCAAGCGTCTGTTGGGCTTCGCTGAAAATGAGATGGACGGTTTTCAACTCCGCGACTGGCTGTACCCGGAAGATCGCGAAGAGGTGGCGGCGGCGATGAAGCGTTCGTTACGCGAGGCGAAACCGTTCGATCTCGAGCATCGCGTTCCGTACAAAGGCGGCGGCTACCGCTGGATCCACGCGCGCGGCAACGCCTTTTTCGGTAACGACGGCAAGGCCACCCATTTCACCGGTGCCATCACCGACGTCACCGAGCGCAAGCGCGCGGAGCGCGCGCTGCAGGAGAGCGAGGCGCGGCTGCGCGCGCTGACCGATTATTCGCCGGTGGGCATCTACCTCAAGGACCTGGATGGGCGGTTTCTCATGGTGAGCCGAACCTATCGCGACATGATGGTGGACGGGCGCGACGTGGTGGGGCTCACCCCGGCCGACGTCTACGCGCCCGACATCGCCGCGCTCGCTGCCGATCAGGACCGCCGCGTGGTCGATTCCCGAGCCTCGCTGGAGGAGGTGGTGGAGACCGCCACGCCTCAGGGCGAGACCCGGATCATCAGCGTGCTGAAGTTCCCGGTCTTCAACCACCAGGGCGAGCTGATCGGCGTCGGCGGCATCAACATGAACATCACCCAACGCGTGGCCATGGAGCAGGCGTTGCGGTCGAGCGAGCAGCGCTACCGCAATCTGATCGAGCAGGCGGCCGACGGCCTGGTGGTGTCGGACGGCCGCGGCACCGTTACCGATTGCAACCCGGCGGCGCAGGAGCTGCTCGGTTACGCGCGCGAAGAGCTGATCGGCAAGCCTCTTGGCGAGGTGCTCGACGCAAACGATGCCGAGCAGGCGCAGTCGGCCGGCGCGCGCGAACCGGGCTCGCAATCGCTGCTGCAGTGTCAAGTGATTCGCAAGAGGGGTGACCGCTTGCCGGTGGAGGTCAGCGTGCGGGCGCTGGGCGATGGTGGCCAGCAGGCACTGATCCGCGACATCAGCGAACGGCTTCGCGCCGAAGAGCGGCTGCGCCAGGCGGCGACGGTGTTCGAGAGTACCCGCGAGGGGGTGATCATCACCGATGCGCAGCGCAGCATCATCGCGGTCAACTCCGCCTTCACCGAGGTGACCGGCTATCGCGAGGAGGAGGTACGCGGCAAGAATCCGCGCATTCTCAGCTCGGGACGTCACGACGACACCTTCTATCAGCAGATGTGGGCGGCCATCGAACAGAATGGCTATTGGCGTGGCGAGATCTGGAACCGGCGCAAGAGCGGCGACATCTACCCCGAATGGCAGACCATCAGCTGCGTGCGCGACGAGGCGGGCAACGTGACCAACTACGTCTCGGTCTTCTCCGACATCAGTAGCGTCAAAGAGTCGGAGGAGAAGCTCGAACACCTCGCCCATCACGACCCGCTGACCGATCTGCCCAACCGCCTGCTGTTCACCGCCCGGGTCGAGCATGCCCTGGAGCGTGCGCGGCGCGAGAACGCCAGCGTTGCGGTGCTGTTCATCGACCTCGACCACTTCAAGAACATCAACGACAGTCTCGGCCATCCGGTGGGCGATGCCCTGCTGCTGCAGGTCGCCAAGCGGCTGCGCAGCTTGGTGCGCGACGAAGACACCGTCGCGCGTCTGGGTGGCGACGAGTTCACGCTGCTGCTGGAGCAGTTGCAGAGTCCGCAGCGTGCCGGGGCGATCGCCGCCAAACTGGTGGGCGCCTTCGCCGATCCCTTCTCGGTCAAGGGGCATCAGCTGCACGTGAGCGCCAGCATCGGGATCAGTCTCTCGCCCAGCGACGGCGAGGATGTCGCCACCCTGCTGCGCAACGCCGACGCCGCCATGTACCAGGCCAAGGCGCGCGGGCGCAACGGCTACCAGTTCTACACCGCGGAGCTCACCACCAGCGCCTTCGAACGGGTGCTGCTGGAGAACAGCCTGCGCCAGGCGCTGAAGCTCCATCAGCTGGAGGTCTACTACCAGCCGCAGTTCGATCTGCGTAGCGGGCACCTGGTGGGCGCCGAGGCGCTGGTGCGCTGGAATCACCCGGACATGGGCATCGTCACCCCCGACCGCTTCATCCCGCTCGCCGAGGAGACCGGACTGATCCTGCCCATCGGCGAATGGGTACTGACCACGGTCTGCGGCGAGATGGTTCGCTGGCAGGAGGCGGGATTGCCCATCGAGCGCGTGGCGGTGAACCTCTCGGGACAGCAGCTGCGTCGCGGCGATCTGGTCAGCGTCGTCAAGCAGGCGCTGGACGCAACCGGGCTGGTGGCCAGCGCGCTGGAACTGGAGATCACCGAAGGGTTCATCATGCAGCAGGCGGAGCGGGCCATCGAGGTACTCGATCACCTGCGCGGACTGGGCGTGACGTTGGCCATCGATGACTTCGGGACCGGCTACTCCTCGCTCTCCTACCTCAAGCGCCTGCCCATCAACACCCTCAAGATCGATCAGTCGTTCGTGCGCGACATCCCCCAGGACAGCAACGACGAGGCCATCGCCCGTGCCATCATCGCCCTGGCCAAGAGTCTCGGGCTGCACGTGGTGGCCGAAGGGATCGAGACGCCCGAACAGCGCCAGTTTTTGCTCGACGAGGGATGCACCGAAGGGCAGGGCTACCTGATCAGTCCACCGCTGCCGACGGCCAAGTTCACCCGCTATCTGGAGGCGCACGCCGCGCAATCCGAGGGCCCGGACTCCGGACTGCCCAGCTCCCACGGCGCCGGCGCCTGACGGCGCGGACCGCTCGCCAGCGCTGGGCGCGGTTATACTTGGGGGCAGTCGTGTCGCCCCGGAACCCGACCGTAGGATCGCCCCATGATCACCCATCCGCAGCTGGTCGCCCATCGCGGCGATCGCGACCGTTTCCCCGAAAACACCCTGCCCGCACTGGAAGGCGCACTGGCGCTGGGCGCCCGGTTCGTGGAATTCGACATCCAGCGGGCCGCCGACGGTACCGCGGTGCTGCTCCACGATGCCAGCGTCGAGCGCACCGGCGGGCAGCCGGGCGATGCGCGTGACTTGACCGGTGCTGAGCTCGCGTCGCTGGGAGTGGGCGAGCCGCAGCGCTTCGGTACGCGCTACGCCGCCGTGACCGTGCCCACGCTGGCCGCCGCGGTGGCGGTGCTCAACCGCGACCCGGCGGTGACCGCCTTCGTCGAAATCAAGCACGAGAGCGTCGAACGCTTCGGGGTCGAAGCGGTGCTTGAGGCCGCCGCGCAGCCGCTGGCCGCGGCCGGCTTCAACTGGGTGATCATCTCGTTTCTCGCCGAGGTCGTAGAGCGGGCGCGGGCGCAGCTGGCGTGTCCCATCGGCTGGGTGGTGGAGACTTACGACGCCTCCGGTCGCGACGCCGCGCAGCGCATGGCGCCCGACTACCTGTTCATCGGCGCCGACGCCATCCCGCCGGGCACCGACCGGCTGTGGCCGGGGCCGTGGCGCTGGGTGGTCTACGACGTCAACGAGGCGGCGCTGGCGCTCACCTGCGCCGAACGCGGCTGCGGCCTGGTGGAAACGGACCGCCTGGAGGCGTTGCTGCAGCATCCGGCCTTGCAGGTGCGCCAGCCGTAAACGCCTATCGGTTCACGAATTACCGCGGGCGAACGGCTACAATGAGGGCATTCGTCGTCAAGGCGGCGCCCGCGCCGCAACCAGAATAACGAACGCCATGCCCCCGACCGCTGACAAACCGCGCGTTGCGCTCTATGCGACCTGTCTGGTCGATCTGTTCCGTCCCAATGTCGGCTTTGCCGCCGCGCGCCTGCTGGAGCTGGCCGGCTGCCTCGTGGAGGTGCCGGCGGAGCAGACCTGCTGCGGCCAGCCCGCCTTCAACAGCGGCGACACCAAGATCGCCCGCGATCTGGCGCGCCAGGTCATCGAGCAGTGCGAGGGTTATGACTACGTGGTGCTCCCTTCCGGTTCCTGCGCCGGCATGATTCGCGTCCACTACCCGGAGCTGTTCGCCGACGACGCCAAGTGGCGCAAGCGTGCCCAGGTGCTGGCCGCCAAGACCTACGAACTGGTCTCGTTCCTGGTGGACGTGCGCGGATTGAAGCGCCTCGACGTGGGCTACGCGGGCAAACTGGCCTACCACGACGCTTGCTCGGGACTGCGCGAGCTGGGCATTCGCGAGCAGCCGCGGCGTCTGCTGGCCTGTGTGGCGGGGCTGGAGCGCGTAGAGCTGAGCGACCCCGAGGCGTGCTGCGGTTTCGGCGGCACCTTCTGCATCAAATTCCCCGAGATCTCCACGCGCATGGTGGCGGACAAGGCCGAGGACGTGAAGGCCAGCGGTGCCGACACCCTGGCCGCCGGCGATCTCGGTTGCCTGCTCAACATCGCCGGCTGGCTGAAGCGCGGCGGCAGCCCGGTCCGCTGCTTTCACGTGGCGGAGATCCTGGCCGGCATGGCGGAAGGCGACGGCCTCGGGGGCTCGGAGCAATGAAACCCATCAGCCACCAGTTCGGCAGCAACGCGCGCAACGCGTTGGTCGATCCCTCACTTCAACATGCCCTGCGCCGCGCCAAGAGCGGATTCGTGCTCAAGCGCACCAAGGCGGTGGCGGCGCTACCCGAATTCGAAGAGATCCGCGCCGCCGCCAAGGCGATCAAGGATCATACCCTGGCCCACCTCGATCACTACCTGGAGAAGTTTGAGGCGCAGGTAACGGCCAGCGGCGGCAAGGTGCACTGGGCCGAGACCACGGAGGATCTGGCGCGCATCGTCACCGAGATCGCGCGCGCCGGGGGCGGGCGCAAGGTGCTCAAGGGCAAGTCGATGATCGGCGAAGAGGCCGAGGTCAACGAGGCGCTGTCCGAGGCGGGGTTCAGCGCCGTCGAAACCGATCTCGGCGAGTACATCGTCCAGCTCGCCCACGAGCCGCCCAGCCACATCATCGCCCCCGCCATCCACAAGACCCGCGAGCAGATCGGTGCCCTGTTCCGCGAGGCCCACGCCGATTCGCGGCTTGGCCCCAAGCAGAACGACGTGGCCGATCTGGTGACCGAGGCGCGCCGGGTGCTGCGCGGCCACTTCATCACCGGCGACGTGGGCATCACCGGCGGCAACTTCCTGGTGGCCGAGACCGGCAGCGTGGTGCTGGTGACCAACGAGGGCAACGGCGATCTCAGCGCCACCCTGCCACGGATACACATCGTTACCGCCAGCATCGAAAAGGTGGTGCCCACGCTGGAGGATGCCACCACCCTGCTGCGGCTGCTGGGGCGTAGCGCCAGCGGTCAGGCCATGTCGGTCTACACCACGCTGTTCACCGGTCCGCGTCGCGCCCAAGACCCCGACGGTCCCGAGGAGTTTCACGTGGTGCTGCTGGACAACGGGCGCTCCAAGCTGCTCGGTACCGAGTTCCAGGAGATGCTGCGCTGTATCAAATGCGGCGCCTGCCTCAACCACTGCCCGGTCTACGGTGCGGTGGGCGGCCACGCCTACGGCTGGGTCTACCCCGGTCCCATGGGGTCGGTGCTGACGCCGCTCATGGTAGGACTCAAGGAGGCGCGCGACCTGCCCAACGCTTCGACGCTGTGCGGGCGCTGCGAGGCGGTGTGCCCCATGAGCATCCCGCTGCCGCGCATGTTGCGCGCCCACCGCACCGAACAGCATCGCAAAGGACTCGACCCGCAGCGCCAGCGTTTCGCCCTGATGGCGTGGGGGTTCGTGGCGAAGCGCCCGCGGCTGTACCGCTTGATGAACGACCTCACCGCCGGGCTGCTGTCCCGTATCGCCGGGCGCGAGCGACGCCTGTCGAAGCTGCCGTTCGCCAAGGCGTGGACCTTCGACCGCGATCTCGCTGCCCCCGAGGGGCGCGGGTTCGTGTCGGCGTGGCGCAAGCAGCACGGGGGTAAGCAATGAGCGATGCGCGCCGCGCCATCCTCAAGCGCCTGCGTCGCCCCGCGGCGGAGAGCGCGCGTTCGGCACCGCCCACGCAGCGCCCGCGCCCGCGGGTGGACAAACAGGGCGCAGGCCAGCGTTTCGTGGAGCAGCTGAAGGCGGCGCAGGCCAGCGTCGCCGTGGTGGCGGGCTGGGCACAGGTGGGCGAGGCGGTGGCCCTCTACCTGCACGGTACCGGCCGTCCGCTGCGCCTCACGCGCAGCGACGACGCGCAACTCGATGCGATTCGCTGGCCCGACGGGATGGAGGTGCAGCGCGCGCGCGGCAAACTCAATCCCGACGTCGCCCTGTCGATGGCGTTCGCCGGTGTGGTGGAGACCGGCAGCCTGGTGCTGCGCTCCGGTCCGGACAATCCCACCACGCTTAATTTCCTCAGCGACATCCACATCGTGGTGATCGGCGCGCGCAGCCTGGTGCTGAACCTGGAGGATGTCTGGCCCAAGCTGCGCAAGCATGGTTTCGGGCGCGCGGTGAATTTCATCACCGGTCCGTCGCGCACGGCCGATGTCGAGCAGACCATGCAGTTGGGGGCGCATGGTCCGCGGCGGTTGCACGTCATTGTCGTTAAGGGTTGATGTTGAGATGCGGTTTTGCTGAGCGTTGATTTAGTCTTAGTGCTACCTCTTTAGCCGGGGTCTTTCAGGTTTTGAGTGGCTTCGCCACGACTTAATTAAATGCGGGGACGGACTCCGCGCACCTAATGAATGCGGCGTAGCCGCACAAAAACCTAAAAGAACCCGGCTTCCGATACGGAACCCCGATTCAATTAACACGCGGCGTAGCCGCACTCTCCCCCAACCCATCTCCCGCCATTTCGCACAACCCTGAAAGACATATCCCACTCTCCCGGTCTGGTTTGCTGTCAGGCCAATGCGGTACGGGAAAGCGGGATACCCCTCCCTGCACTTCCAAAAACGTAGCGATTGGCCGGGGCCAACCGGGGCCGGCTCGTGACGGCCAGCCCATTTGATCTCATACCTCAATCAGGAGTCTGCATCATGAAAGTGAACAAAACCCTCGCACTCACCGCTCTCTCCGCCGTGATCGCTCTGGGCAGCGTCGGCGTCGCCGGTACGGCAATGGCCGCTGGCGACAAGGAAAAGTGCTACGGCGTCGCCAAAGCCGGCAAGAACGACTGCCAGACCGCCAACAGCTCGTGCGCCGGTACCAGCAAGGTCGACGGCAACGCCAACGCGTTCATCGTCCTTCCCGCGGGTACCTGCGAGAAGCTGGTGGGCGGCAGCCTGAAGCCGATGCAGGGCTAGCCGTTCGCATTCGCCCTGCGGCCGATGAGGGGCCGCAGGGCCGTGCCCTGCGATGACCAAGGCGAATCTTATGGATATGCAACGTCAAGCTACCCGTACCGGCATCGGTCTGCGCTTCGATCATCACGAGCGCGTGGTGGCGGAGCGGCCCGCCGTCGCTTGGTGGGAAGTGCATAGCGAAAACTTCTTCGGCGACGGTGGTCGCCCGCTGCAGGTGTTGGAGGCCGTCGCAGAAGACTATCCGCTCAGCTTCCACGGCGTCGGTCTTTCGATGGGCTCGGTGGACCCGCTCGACCGCGAACATCTGCGGCACTTGAAGCGACTGGTCGAGCGGTTTCAGCCGGCGCTGGTCTCCGAGCACGTCGCCTGGAGTTCGGTGGACGGCGTGTTCTACAACGACCTGCTGCCGCTGCCCTACACCGAAGAGGCGCTGGCGCTGCTGGTGCAGCGCGTGGACCAGGTGCAGGACATTCTCGGCCGCCCCCTGCTGATGGAGAACCCCTCCACCTATCTGCGCTACGTGGATTCGCCCATCCCGGAGCAGGAGTTTCTGGTGGAGCTGGCGCGGCGCAGCGGCTGCGGCCTGCTGCTGGACGTCAACAACGTCTACGTCAACGCCAGCAACCACGGCTTCGACGCGCATCGCTACCTCGACGCCATCCCCGGCGGCCTGGTGGGCGAGATCCACTTGGCCGGACACACCGTGAACAACTTCGACGGCGGTTCCATCGTCATCGACACCCACAACGCGCGGGTGGTCGAGCCGGTGTGGGAGCTGTTTGCCCACACCGTGCGCCGCATCGGCCCCAAGCCGACGTTGATCGAATGGGACAGCGATCTGCCGGAGCTGGAGGTGCTGATGGACGAGGCGCAGCTGGCCGACGGCTACCTGGAGGAGACGCCCCATGCCCTCGCTTCGTGAGTTGCAACAGGCGTTCGGCGCGGGGTTGGGGCAGACCGACGTGGCGGTTGCCCGCTGGCTGCGCGGCGACGGCCTGGCGCCCGAGCGGCGTCTGCAGGTCTATCGCAACAACCATTTCCTGGGACTGAGCGCGGCGCTGACCGCCAGTTTTCCGGTGGTGCGACGACTGGTGGGCGAGAACTTCTTCGACCACGTCGCCCAGGGTTACATCCACGCGCACGCCTTGCGTCAGGGCAATCTGCAAGCCTACGGCGAAGGCTTCGCCGCCTACCTGGCGGGCCATCCCGGATGCGGCGGACTGCCCTACCTGGCGCCGGTGGCGGAACTGGAGTGGGCCCGCCAGGAGGCCTATCGCGCCGCCGACTCCGATCCGCTGGACGGCGCGGCGCTGGCCGCGGTGGACCCCGACCGGCTGGAGGCGCTGCATCTGCGTCCGCATCCCAGCCTGCGCCTGATCGGCTCGGACTACCCGGTCCAGGCCATCTGGGAGGCCAACCAGGAGGATGCGGACGGCTACGCCGATCTAGATAGCGGCGGGCAGCGGGTTGCGGTGCGCCGCATCGCCGGCGGGCTGCTGCAGCACATCCTGCTGGACGCCGGCAGCTTTGCGTTTCTGTACGCCTGCTTCCTGGGACAGCCGCTGCTGGCGGCCGCGGAGCAGGCCCTGGCGGCGGACCCGGCGTGGAATTTCCAGGCCGTATTGAGCGAGCTGGTGGCCGATGGGCTGATCAGCGGATTCGATTTCAACCAAAGGAGAGAAGCGTGAAAGCACTCGTCGAACGTTATTTGCCCGTGGGCCAGCAGCTCACCGGCTGGCTGGTGGCGGTGGCCGAACTGCTCAACCGGGTTCTGGTGGCCAAGGTGTTCTGGGATTCGGGCATGACTAAAATCGGCACCTGGGACACCACCCTGTACCTCTTCGAAGAGGAGTACAAAGTGCCGCTGCTGCCGCCCGACATCGCCGCCTATCTCGGCACCGCCGCAGAGCTCACGCTGCCCATTTTCGTGGCGCTGGGTCTGATGAGCCGCTTCACGGGAAGCGCGCTGTTCCTGTTCAACCTGGTGGCCGCCTACAGCTATTTCGATACCCTGATCAGCCGCCCCATCGGCATCATGGATCACCAGCTGTGGGGTGTGATGCTGCTGTTCGTGGCGGTACGCGGCGGCGGCAAACTGTCGCTGGACAACGTGGTGAACTGGGTGGGAACGCGGCGCGCCTGGTTTCAATCGCAGACGGCTTGAGGTACGGCGCCGGGGCGGCGGCTACGGCATTGGCTGAGGGCCTGGCAGGTGGGTTACGCCTGCGCGCGGCTGTCCAATTCCTGCGGTTCCCATTTGCTGCCGTCCTCGCGCCAGTAGAAGTGGCGGATCTTGTCGCGCTCCTGGACCTGGATGCATTTGTCTTCGTCGCGTAGGCAGCCCTGGCACTGGTAGCTGGTGATGCGCGTATTGCCGCCCTGGCGGTGCTTGGCGCAATAGCAGCGCAGGTCCGCCACTTTGAACAGGTAGCGCTGCAGGCGCGAGATGACGGTTTCCATGACGTCGGCGCGGCTGTACGGTTCGCCGTTGAGATTGGCGATACGGCCGTTGGCCAGGTCGATGCCGGCGGTCAGCTCATCGACGCCCGGCTCGTTGGAGACCGAGATCCCGCACGAGGCGGTGAGCAGGGCAGGCACCTCGAAGGGCGTCTGGCGAATGGCGCGCAGCATGCGCTTGGCGACCACCTCGGCGTCGGGCAGCGGGGTGTTGGGGAGGATGACGCAGAATTCGTCGCCGCCCCAGCGGATGGAGGAGTCGTAGTCGCGCAACACGCCGTTGATCTGCCGGGCGATGCGTGCCAGCAGGGCGTCGCCGCGGTCGTGGCCGAACTTGTCGTTGACCTGCTTGAAGCCGTCCAGGTCCAGTACCAGCAGTGCGGTGGGGGCGCTGTCGCGCAGGCCGCGTCCCAATTCCATGTGAAAGTTGGCGGTGCCGGCGCGCCGGTTGAGCATGCCGGTGAGCTCGTCGCGGGTGCTGTTGAGCAGGGCGACTTCCAGCGATTGATCCAGGCGACGCGCCAGACGCCGTGCCTCGTCGCGCTCGCGGGTGAGGCGAACCACCTCCATCCTCAGGCGTTGCAACTCGATATCGGACATGCGGTACCCAGTGGGTTATCGTTATAGTAAGATCAGCCAGCCTGCGATAGGTTATCAGAAAATTCTGTTAACTCCTTCCCGTTTCTCACCTTCCGGTACTACCCCAGTTCGGCGATCAGACGCTCGATGAGCGCCCGGGCCTGCCCCAGGTAGCCGCCGCCGAACAGGTTGTAGTGGTTGAGGACGTGGTAGAGGTTGTAGAGCGGCTTGCGAACCGCGTAACCCGCGTCCAGTGGCCAGGCCTCGCGGTAGGCGGCGTAGAAACCGGGTCCGAAGCCGCCGAACAGTTCGGTCATCGCCAGGTCGGTCTCGCGGTCGCCGTAGTAGACCGCCGGATCGAACAGCACCGGTTCACCCTCGCCGGTGATCGCCCAGTTGCCACCCCACAGGTCGCCGTGCAGCAGCGACGGCACCGGGGTGTAGCCGTCGAACAGCCCCGCCAGGCGTTCCTGCAGGTGACGGCCGTGCTCGGCGAGACGCGCGCCGGCGCCGCTGCGGGCCGCCAGGGCCAGCTGGTAGCCCAGGCGGTGCTCGCTCCAGAAGGCGATCCAATCCAGCGTCGGCGTGTTGATCTGGGGCGTGCTGCCGATGGTGTTGTCGCGCCGCCAGCCGAACCGTTCCGCCTGGTGGCGGTGCAGGGCGGCCAGTTGGCTGCCCAGGCGTTCGGCGCTGCCGCGCTGGCTACCTCCCAACGGCAGGTACTCCATCACCAGAAAGGCGTGGCCGCCGCCGCTGCCGGTGCAGAGCGGCGCCGGAATGCGCACCGCGCCCGCGCCGGCCAACTCGGCGAGGCCGTCGGCCTCAGCTTCGAACATGAGGAGGCGGCCCGCGTCGTTGACCTTCACGAACCAGGTGCGGCCGCCGGCCTCCACCGCGTGGGCGCGGTTGATGCAGCCGCCGCCCACCCCGCGCGGCGGCGACAGCGTGCACTCACTGCCGGTCGCGGCGCTGACGGCGTTCTGCACCGCCTGCCACAGCGCGGTCATGACGGTAGGAGGCGAAAGCGGCAGAAGAGGAAGTTCTGCGCCACCTGCCAGGGTGTCTGGTGGACGACGTGGCGCTCGTCTTCCAGTCGGAATTCCTCGCCCAGCAGCGCGGCCAGCGCTTCGGCGTCGTAACGCACCACCGGCAGGCCGCTGCACCGGTCCGGTCCGTCCGGGGCGAAGCTGCCGATGATGATGTGGCCGCCCGGTTCCAGGGCGGCGCGCAGCACCGCGCGGTAGCGGGCGCGGTCGTCGGCGTCGGTAAGAAAGTGCAGCACCGCGCGGTCGTGCCACAGGGCGTAGCGTTGCGGGGGCTCGAAGGTGGTGATGTCGGCCTTGATCCAGGCGGCACGCCCGGCCGTGGCGCCGAGACGCTGGCGCGCATGCTCCAGGGCGATGGCGGAGAGATCAAGCACCGTCACGTTGTCCCAGCCCGCGGCCAGCAGATGGTCCACCAGGTTGGAGGCGCCGCCGCCCACGTCGATCACGGGCCGTTCCTTGCTCACGCCGCTGGCGGCGATCATCTCCAGCGAAGGTTGCGGCACGCTCTGATACCAGCTCACCTGTTCGGCTGCTCGCTCGCGGTACACTCGATCCCAGAGTGCTTTGCGGTGCATCGTCGTCTCTCTCGCGGAAGGGTTTCTATTCTAGCCCGCCTACGGCACAAAGGCGGACTACCTCGGCCGCCGGCGTGTGGTCGGCCTCTGATAGAATCCCGCCATGGATGTCTCCCACCTTCTCGACCCCCTCAACGATGCCCAACGCGAAGCGGTCACCGCCCCCACCGGCCAAACCCTGGTCCTCGCCGGCGCCGGCAGCGGCAAGACGCGGGTACTGATCCACCGTCTGGCCTGGCTGATCCAGGTGGAGCACGTCTCGCCCCACGGCATCCTCGCGGTCACCTTCACCAACAAGGCCGCGGGCGAGATGCGCACCCGCGCCGAGGGGCTGCTGGGCATTCCGGTGCGCGGCCTGTGGATCGGCACCTTCCACAGCATCGCCCACCGCCTGCTGCGCATGCATTACCGCGAGGCCAAGCTGCCGGAGACCTTCCAGATCCTCGACGCCGACGACCAGTACCGCCTGATCCGCCGCGTGCTGAAAAACCTCGGCGTGGACGAGGCGCACTGGCCGCCCAAGCGCCTGCAGTGGTACATCAACGCCAAGAAGGACGAGGGGCTGCGCCCCGAGCACATCGACCCCGGCTACGACTCCACCGAGAAGCAGCTGGTGCAGCTCTACCAGGCCTACGAAGAGGCGTGCCAGCGCGCCGGCCTGGTGGACTTCGCCGAGCTGCTGCTGCGCGCCCACGAGCTGTGGCTGCACAACCCCGACCTGCTGGCCCACTACCACGAACGCTTCCGCCACGTGCTGGTGGACGAGTTCCAGGACACCAACACCATCCAGTACGCCTGGCTGCGGCTGCTGGCCGGCGAGCGCGGCAACCTGTTCCTGGTGGGCGACGACGACCAGTCCATCTACGGGTGGCGCGGCGCCAACATCGCCAACATCCAGCGCTTCCACCACGACTACCCCAAGACCCAGCTGGTGCGCCTGGAGCAGAACTACCGCTCCACCGCCACCATCCTCAGCGCCGCCAACGCCATGATCGCCAACAACAGCGGACGCCTGGGCAAGAACCTGTGGACCGAGGACGGCGCCGGCGATCCCATCCGCCGCTACCGCGCCGTGACCGAGCTGGAAGAGGCGCGCTATGTCATCGACACCATGGTCGAGGCGCGCGACCGCGGCGAGCGCCTCACCGGGATGGCGGTGCTCTACCGCTCCAACGCCCAGTCGCGGGTGTTCGAAGAGGCGCTGCTGCGCGCCGGCCTTCCCTACCGCGTCTACGGCGGCCCGCGCTTCTTCGAGCGCATGGAGATCAAGGATGCGCTCGCCTACCTGCGCCTGGTGGCGCTGCGCGACGACGACACCTCGTTCGAGCGCGTGGTCAACACCCCCACGCGCGGGGTGGGGCAGCGCACGGTGGAGACGCTGCGCGAGCAGGCGCGCAAGCGCGACGTCTCGCTGTGGCAGGCGGCGCAGGACGTGATCGCGCAAGATGTGCTCGCCGCGCGGGCGCGCAACGCCGTGCAGGGCTTTCTCGACCTCATCGACGAACTGGCCGCCGCCACCGCCAACCAGCCGCTGTCCGAGCGCGTCGCCTACATCATCAGCGCCAGTGGCCTACTCGATCACTACCGCCTGGAGAAGGGCGAAAAGGCCGAGGCGCGCGTGGAGAACCTGGACGAACTGGTCACCGCCGCGCGCCAGTTCGAACCCGACCCGGCGCTGGAGATGGGCGAGCTGGAGGCGTTTCTCGCCCACGCCGCGCTGGAGGCGGGCGAGGCGCAGGGCGAAGCGTGGGAGGATTGCGTGCAGCTCATGACGCTGCACTCCGCCAAGGGCTTGGAGTTCGACACGGTGTTTCTGTGCGGGCTGGAAGAGGGGCTGTTTCCCCACGAGCGCTCCATGGAGGACGAGGCGTCGCTGGAGGAGGAGCGGCGGCTCTGCTACGTGGGCATGACGCGCGCGCGGCGGCGGCTTTACGTGTGCCACGCCGAGACACGGCGCCTGCGCGGGCTGGAGCGTTACTCGCGGCCGTCGCGGTTTTTGCAGGAGATTCCCAACGAGCTGATCGAAGAGGTGCGGTTGCAGCAGGCGTCGCCGTTTTTGGCCGCATCGAGCGTGACGCACGAGTTCTTCAATGCGCCGCCGGAGGGGTTTCATCTGGGGCAGCGGGTGCGGCATATCAAGTTCGGAGAAGGCATTGTCGTCAACCACGAGGGCAGTGGGACCAATGCGCGGTTGCAGGTGAATTTCGAAGAGGTGGGGGCGAAGTGGTTGGTGGTGGCTTATGCGAAGTTGGAGGCGGTGGGGTAGCCTGCGGCTACGCCCGTTGATTTAATCGGGGGTGCTCCCCCGAACCCCCTGTATTCGTCATGCCGGCGAAGGCCTATAGGGAAGCGGTAGGTCGGGTTAGCGCAGCGTAACCCGACGTTTCGTGAATCGAGATGTGCTGGGGGCTTTGGGGTTTGTGCGGCTACGCCGAGTTTATTTCAATGCGGGGGACCGTCCCCGCGGCCGGGTACCTTTTCTTTGCACGCCCAAAGAAAAGGTACGAAAAGAAAGGGCGCCCAACGGCCGCGCCATCCTACGGATGGTTCCCTGCGTTGCTCGCTTGGCTTGGGGCTTGCCAGACGGGCCATCCTTGGCCCGACTGGCAGGGCGTGCATCCCTGCACGCCCCCTTCGGGCCTGATCCAAGCCAAGCTCCGCTACTCGGCGCTTGCCGACGGGAGGGGAACGTCAAAATCGGATTCCTGCATAGAGGGGCCGCGCTTCGCGCACCCGTGTGTTAATTCGATGTCAGCAAGAATCTTGATCTCATCGCAAATCTGCGCGTTAATGGTTTCTACACCACGCCGCGTACAGTTCTGTCACTGCATTATTAGGAAACTATGCAAGCGACAAATAAAACCGATAGCGAATAGACGTACAAGCAGCGGCTTCAGTAGAAAAACAGGGAGGTATCGTCTTGGATCATCCTTCCGTAGTTTCGAGCGTTCTGAGTGCTGGTGCATATCCGCAGCAAAGGATAGTTGGGGGCATATCCGGTGGTGAATCCTAGCTTAAAGGGCTCTGACCCCTTTAAACCCGCTGACCCCTTTAAACCCGTGTCGTCCGCTTCGGCGACGGCTACGCCTTGGTCCCCAGCGAGGCGGCAAAGAAGATCGCCGCCCGCGATGCCGACAGTCTGGTCCTGCTCAATGATCCGAAGTCGGCGGAGGAGGAGGAAGACACCTACGCCGACCACCCCATACCCGACGACCTCATGTGGTAGCGGGTCCGTTCGAGTCATTGGGTCTTTTGAATATTTATTGATCCGGAAAAGAATCTTGATTAGGTACTGCTACGGCAACCGGGCGCCACACCCAAGCGAATAATGGGGCAGGCTCGAAATAACTCGCAAATGGCGATCTAACGGATGCTTAGAACCGCCGTTTTGCCTTCAAAATGTCGAACTCTAAAGCGAAGAACTCAGAACGTTAAGTGTTAAGCCTAGATAACCCTTAAATCATAATCTCAACAGTGGTTCTGTACGGAAACTTGAATTAATGCGTGAACATACAGGGATGCGCAGTCGCGACCGTTTTTCCATTTTGATATTTGTCGTGTTTTCGGTGTGCATTTCCCGGCAGTCGATATCTGCGCCCGGTGATCTGGATCACTCATTCGGGTCCAGCGGTATAGTGAATACTATAGTCGGTGAAAACACATCACGTGCGGAAGCGATTGCACTAACAAAGGACGGAAAAATACTCGTCGCTGGCGTATGTGATGGTGTAGATACAAATCGGGATTTTGCCATAGTTCGTTACAATTTCAACGGTGCAATCGACTCCACATTTGGAAATAGCGGTATCGTCACTTTGGATTTCGATTCTGGAATTGATCGGGCTAACGCCGTTGCATTAACAAATGACAATAAAATCATCGTAGCGGGATATGCGGATCTTGGTATGGTAGCTCACGCTGCGCTTGCGAGGCTAAACGCTGACGGTAGCCTCGATACAAGTTTCGGGAACAATGGGGTGATGACAACACACACAGGTACATCGCAGACGTACGTAAGTGCGATAGCTGTTGATGAGTCAGGCAAGCTATTGATAGCTGGACAAAACTACAATGGTACTGACGATGACTTTGTTCTGATTCATTACTTGGCAAACGGAACGCTTGATCCAGCTTTTGGAATCGGCGGGGTTTCGACGATTCAAATCAGCACGGAATCCGATCAAGCTTACTCAGTCGCTATCCAAAGTGATGGGAAAATCCTGATAACCGGGAGGAGCGGAGGTGCTGGCAACAAAGATGTGGCGATTGCTAGGGTCGACAAAAATGGTCTTCTAGACAATTCTTTTGGATCAGGTGGGGTAGTAACTACCGACGTGGCGGGGTACAACGATTTCGGGTACGGCGTGGCTGTCCAATCTGATGGAAAAATTGTTGTAGCGGGAGCAAGTCATGATGGGAGCAAATTTCGACTGCTACTAGTGCGCTACGACGAATTCGGCAATTTGGACCCCGCCTTTGGCGATGCAGGTATTGTAACGACTGCAGTTACCCAGTATGGCAACTACGGACACAAAGTGATAATCCAACCTGACCGCAAACTAGTGATCGTAGGAGAGAGCGAGGATTCCGTCGGCGGTTACGGTATCTTGAAAATGGTTTTAGCTCGATACAATGAAAACGGTAGTCTGGATACCAGTTTTGGGACAGCTGGCATTTCTATTAACGGAATTTCTAACACGGCGCAAGGTTATACCGCATTAGTTGATCCTAATGGAACGATCCTGCTTGCTGGAACGGACGATTATAAATTTAGTGTAGAGAGGGTATTGGCGCTTGATAGCGAAAACGATGGAAATCCAGAACCTTGGTCTATTACTCCATTCAATTTCGAATTTACCGAGCAAGATAATGTAGGGTTGGGTAGTCTACAGACTTCCAACTTGATCACTGTGGCAGGCCTAGGAAACAATGTCTCTGTTCCAGTGACCGTATATAACGGTGAATACGCGATCAACGGTTCCAATGTCTACATATCGAGTACGGCGTTTGTAGGAAATGGGGATCAAATTAATGTACAGCACGTGTCGTCAACATCGCACAATGCTGAGACGCAAACAACTCTGGAGATAGGTGGAATACTTTCGGACAGCAACAGAACATATGTCGTCGGAAACACCTCCCGAGGAGTATTTACGACGCGCACTAGACCTTCGGGGTCTGGTGGTGGCTCGATCAGCGTAATTCAACTCGTCGCCTTCTCACTCTTGTTTCTTATCAGGCTGGGAACCCGGCGGGCTGGCAGGATCGGATCCACGCAACTCTGGATCGAGGTCCCGGATCTCCAAGATCCTTTACCGGAGGGCGGTTGCATGAAGGATGCACCTTGAATATTATTGGGGTCAGATACGAATGGCACTTAGTTAAGCTTTTTAGGGTGTCCATTTTTCTTGATATCTTCGCGCGCCTGATCTCTGGGTTGGGTTAACAACGGCAGGGGTTTTGGCCTTCGTTTCACCGCCCGCGGCTCAATGCGTCCGGGTCGGTTAC
>JBNKCG010000059.1:0-14328 GCA_050287605.1 Gammaproteobacteria bacterium
GCGCCACCCCGATCCCCACCAGCAGCAGCGTGTTGGAAACGAAGTAGGGAAAGATCATCAGCACCAGTCCGCAGGTCAAAGGGACCACCGCACGTTGCCGTTTACCGTAGACGAAGAAGCCGAGCCCGACGGCGCCGAACAACAGACCCCAGAGCAGCCACGCCTCATTCAATTGGATTGTCTCCTTTCATTCGCGGTCGGTTTTGGATGCACGGTCGCAGCCGGCGTGTAAACCTCGATGCGATTGCGCCCGTCGTACTCCAATCGCAGCCGCAAACGCAACGACTTCGCAACCATAAATATCAGTTCGTACTCACCCGGTTCTGCCGGTCGGGTACGCGCCTCGAAAACCGTGCGCGGCCCTTGCAATCGAACCTCGCCCTGCAACACTGAAATGGCGGTACCACGCTTTACCACGCGCCACGGTATGGCCACGGGCGTAACACGCAACCGCGACAGCAGTTGTGGATCAACCGCTAGGAAAGCACCACGGAACAGGATGTCATGGCCCAACGCCACCTTCTCCACGACGGGCTCAAACCGAAACACCACCTCGGCCCCACCGATCAACGCTGTGGGTGGCGCACTTTCCTGACGCGCCGCCAGTTCGGGAAACTGAGGGATTCCTGCGTCCGCCGACGCTGCCGTCAAAGCCAGGCAGGATGCCAGCAAGCAGGCCTCGCGATTCTCAAACATCACTCTGTGGACCCCAACCGTCGGCTCAATATCCGACTAACATCCTACACTATCACCTTATATAGCACATGGATATTTACCACCTCTATCTATGCGTGATATATATGCCGCCATATTTAGACTTAGTCTCAGTCCAAATCTAAAAATCAGGAGTTCCTTACCCATAAGAAACCCCAAACACACTGCTTCAACCACCCTTCATCAACCCTATCAGGAGATTTTTCAGATGAAGAAACAGCATGTCGTCATCGGTTGTTCATTGGCACTGGCCGCAGGGTTCTCCACCGCCTGGGCTAACGAGCCTATCAAACCCATCCAACCCGCCAAGGAGATCAATCTGGCCCAGGCCGAACTGGGCAAAAAGCTCTATTTCGATCCACGGCTCTCCAAATCAGGCTTTATCTCCTGCAACTCCTGCCACAACTTGAGCATGGGCGGCACGGACAACCTTCCCACCTCCATCGGTGACCAATGGCAACGAGGGCCGATCAACGCACCGACGGTACTCAACTCCAGCCTCAACGTCGCCCAGTTCTGGGACGGGCGCGCCGCGGACCTCCAAGCCCAGGCCGGCGGCCCCATCGCCAATCCCGGCGAGATGGGCTTCACCCACAAGCTCGCCGTCAAGGTGTTGGAGTCGATTCCGCAGTACCGGGTGGAGTTCAAGCAGGTGTTCGGCAGCGACCAGATCACCATCGGCGAAGTGACCCAGGCGATTGCCGAATTCGAGAAGACCCTGGTAACCCCCAACTCACGCTTCGACCAGTGGCTGCTGGGCAATCCCAATGCGATCACCGCCGAGGAGAAGGCCGGCTACACGCTGTTCAAGGAGAGCGGCTGCGTCGCCTGCCACAACGGCGAGGCCGTGGGCGGCAACTCCTACCAGAAGATGGGCGTGGTGGAGCCCTACAAGGCCAACAGCCCGGCCGAGGGGCGCGTAGCGGTGACCGGTAAGGATGCCGACCGCTTCCTGTTCAAGGTACCGACCCTGCGCAACGTGGAGATGACCTATCCCTACTTCCACGACGGTGCGGCCACGACCCTGGGCCAAGCGGTGGATACCATGGGCCGCATCCAGCTGGGCAAGAAATTCAGCGCCAAGGAGAACGCCCAGATCGTCGCTTTCCTGAAGACCCTCACCGGCGATCAGCCTTCGTTCCGGCTACCCGTACTGCCGCCCTCCACGGAGAACACGCCGGCGCCCAAGCCGTTCCTGTAGATTGCAACCGAGACACCCCGCAACGAACGAGCCCGGCTTCGGCCGGGCTCTTTTTTTGACAACTCGGGAGTCGGCGAGCGACCGCTACGCGGCGTGGGCCTTGGCCGGCCCCTTGGCATAGACGGCGTCGATCTGCGGGGCGAATTGATCCAGCACGGCCTTGCGCTTGGTCTTCAGCGTCGGCGTCAGCAACCCGCTCTCCACGCTCCACGGCTCCAGCGTCAGGATCGCCCGGCGCACCTTGGCGTAGCCGGGGAAATCGGTGAGGCAGTCGCCGACGCGGTTGAGCACCTGGCGGTTGAGATCGGCGTCTTCCAGCAGGCTGAGATCGTGCGGGTCGCGGCCTGCCGCGCGCACCAGCTCATCCCACTCCTCGCGATTGAGGACGCAGATGGCGGTGAGGTAGGGCCGGGCATCCCCCATCACCAGCACCTGTTCGAACAGCGAATCGAGGCAGATGCTCGCCTCCAGATCGCCGGGCGGCACGTTCTCGCCGTTGGAGAGCACCAGGATGTCCTTGATGCGTCCGGTGATGTGAATGAAGCCGTCCTCGATGCGCGCCTGATCGCCGGTGTGCAGCCAGCCGTCGGGATCGATCACCGCCGCGGTGGCGCCCTCCTGTCCCCAGTAGCCGAGCATGCAGCCGGGGGTCTTCACCTGCAGTTCGTGCTGCGGCCCGACGCGCACTTCGATGCCCGGCAGCGCCGGTCCGACGCTGGCCGGATCGTTCCTCTCCACGGTGTTGACGCTGATCACCGGGCTGGTTTCGGTCAACCCGTAGCCCTGCAGGATGTTGACGCCCAGGCCGATGAACAGCCGCGCCACCGGCAACGGCAGCGCGGCGCCGCCGCTGATGGTGAGGCGCAGTTTGCCGCCGAGCTTACTGGTGATCTTCTCGGCCACCAGCCGGTGCAGCAGCGGCCACAGCAGCAGCGACGGCCGCCAGCCCGCCCGACCCTGGCTGCGCTGGAATCGCCGCCACCCCACCTTCACCGCCAGGTGAAAGAGCCGGCGGGCGAAGGCCGAGCGCTTGCTCATCTGCTGCTCGATCTTGCCGTAGACGCGCTCGAAGATGCGCGGCACGGCGATCATGATGGCGGGCTGCACGGTGGCCAGATCGTCGGCCAGCTCCAGGATGGAGCGCGAATAGGCCACGGTGGAGCCGGTCATGATGGGCAGGTAGTAGCCGGCGGTGCGCTCCAGGGTGTGCGACAGCGGCAGGAAGGAGAGAAACACATCCTGGTGGTAGACGTCGATCACCTGCAGGCAGGCATCGGCCACCGACATCATATTGGCGTGGCTCAGCATCACCCCTTTGGGGCGCCCGGTGGTACCAGAGGTGTAGACGATGGAGGCCAGATCGTGGGGATCGCCGCGATAGTCCGCCAGCTCCGCGCCGGGTGCCGGCAGCCACTCCGAGGTCCAGCGCTCGCGCGCATCCAGCCGCGGCCCCGCCTTGTCGTGCTCGCCGCGGACCACGATCCGCTGCAGCGCGCCCTCCTCCTTCTCCAGCGTCGGCGCCAACTTACGCCAGATACCGGCATCCTGGACCAGCAGCAACCGGGCACCGGCGTCGGCTACGATGTAGGCGACGTTGTCAGGGCGATCGTCGAGGTAGAGCGGCACCACCGCCAACCCCAGCCCCAGCGCGGCCTGATCGAAGGCCACCCAGTCGACGCAGTTGCGCATCAGCACCGCGACCCGGTCGCCCGGCTCCAGCCCCTCGTTGCGCATGGCTTGCTGCCAGCGTGCCGCCTCGACGGCAACCTCGCCCCAGGTCAACGACTCCCAGCTCTTGTCCGCCCGCCGAAACTGCCGATAGGCGACCGCATCGGGGGTGCGCCGTACGCGTTCGCGAAACAGCGTATACAGGGTATCGGCCTCGGCCGGCGTGATGATGTCTTTGCTCCAGCGATCCACCATGGTTGCACCTGGAGGTTATGGATTTTGGATACCGGGCCTTGCGCCCGGAATTCGGCCATTCTAAAACCTATCGCGAAATCCCGCACGCGCTGTGCGCTCAATCCCCGCGCAATATATCCCTTTTGGTAAAAAGCGATAGAAAAAACGGTATGTTAGGATGACACCCCTCGCGTACCGATGAACAGTCACTACTGCCCACCGTTGAAATCCGCTCCCCTGCCAAGGTTCAGGCAGGGCGTTTCCGTGCGCCTTTTGCAACTGATCGCGGTCCGCTCCACACGACGCCCCGGCCGCGCGCGTTAATGTTTGCCGCGGGCCGACAAATCAGCTGCCCCCTGTGGCTTTACCGGCTGCTGCCCATGCTGCGCTGGTGGCCCAACGTCACCCCCGACTCCGCGCGCCGCGACTTCACGGCGGGCCTGACCGGCGCCATCGTGGTACTGCCCCAGGGCGTGGCCTTCGCCACCATCGCCGGCATGCCGCCCGAATACGGTCTCTACGCCGGCATGATCCCGGCCATCATCGCCGCGCTGTGGGGTTCGTCGTGGCACCTGGTATCGGGGCCCACCACCGCCGCCTCCATCGTGCTGTTCTCCTCGCTGTCGATCCACGCCCAGCCCGGCACCGCCGAGTATGTGCAGCTCGCGCTCATGCTCACCTTCATGGTGGGCATTATCGAGCTCGGCCTGGGTCTGGCGCGTATGGGGGCGCTGGTCAACTTCATCTCGCACTCGGTGGTGGTGGGGTTCACCGCGGGCGCTGCCTTCCTGATCGCCGCCAAACAGATCAAGAACTTCACCGGCGTCAGCGAGGCGCACGGCGAGCACGTGCACAACATCCTGATTCACTTCGGGCAGAACATCGAAGCGCTCAACCCCTACGTGCTGCTGGTGGGCATGGTGACGCTGCTGTCGGGCATCGCGTTCCGCAAGTGGCTGCCGCGCATCCCTTACATGATCGTCGCGCTGCTGCTGGGCAGCGTCACCGCCGCGCTGCTCAATCTGATGCTGGGCGGTCCGGAAGCCACCCTGATCCACACGGTGGGCGCACTGCCGCGTTCGCTGCCGCCGCTGTCGTCACCCGACTTCGACCTGGCCGATATCCGCAAGCTGGCCCCCACCGCGCTGGCGGTGACGCTGTTCGCCCTTACCGAGGCGGTCTCCATCGGCCGCTCGCTGGCCATGCGCAGCAACCAGTCGCTGGACGGCAACCAGGAGTTCATCGGCCAGGGGCTGTCCAACATCTTCGGCAGCTTCTTCTCCGGCTACGTCGCCACCGGTTCGTTCAACCGCAGCGGCGTCAACTACCAAGCGGGCGCGCAGACGCCGCTGGCCGCGGTGTTCGCCGGCCTGTTTCTGATTGTCATCGTGGTTCTGGTGGCTCCGCTGGTGGCCTACCTGCCCGACGCCGCCATGGCGGGCATCCTGTTTCTGGTCGCCTGGGGGCTGATCGACTTCCAGGCCATCAAGCACATCATCCGCTCCAGCCGCGAAGAGGCCGCGATTCTCATCATCACCTTCCTCGCCGTGCTGTTCCTGGAGCTGGAGTTCGCCATCTACCTGGGCGTGCTGATGTCGCTGGTGCTCTACCTCAACCGCACCTCCAAGCCGCGCATCGTGGCGCGCGCCCCCAACCCGGCCGACCGCAAGCGCGCCTTCGTCACCGACAGCTCGCTGGCCGAGTGCCCGCAGCTCAAGATCATTCGCATCGACGGCTCGCTGTTCTTCGGCTCGGTGAGCCACGTGCAGGAGTACCTGCACCAGCTCGAACGCAGCGGCCCGCAGCAGAAACACCTGCTGATCATCGCCACCGGCATCAATTTCATCGACCTCTCCGGAGCCGACCTGCTGGCCCGCGAAGCGCGCCGCCGCCGCGGCCGGGGCGGCAGCCTGATCCTGAGCAACGTCAAACAGCAGGTGCGCAAGCTGCTGGAGCAGAGCGGCGCGCTGGACGAGATCGGCCGCGACAAGGCGTTTCTCAGCAAGGCCGACGCCCTCGCCATGGCCACCGCCACCATGGACTGGAATCTCTGCCAGCGCTGCGAAAAGCGCGTCTTCCTCGAATGCGAGGCCAACAGCCAGGCCGGCACCAGCGACAGCGACACCCCACTGGCCACCGCCTCCTGATTCACCCCGCGCCCTGCCGGGCCGCATGCGGATTTGTGGTGTACAATCCCTAGCCCACCGACAGCCACCACGTGCCGATGAAGATCACCCTGAACGGCGAGCCCCGCGACGTGGCGGAAGCGCTCACCGCCCAACAGCTCGTCGAACAACTCGGACTCACCGGCAAGCGCCTGGCCATGGAGGTCAACCGCGAGATCGTGCCGCGCAGCAGCTACGCGACGCACCGTCTGCACGAAGGCGACAGCGTCGAAATCGTGCGCGCCATCGGAGGTGGGTAAGCCGCGACCGTTCGCCCGATGGACGAACGCAGTGCGGCGAACGCCCGGTTCAGGGACGACCGCTAAAACGTTTCTGACATCTGCAGCAAAAGCTTGACCAAGAGACCAAACACGCATGAACCCAACCGCCAACGACACCCCCCTCACCATCGCCGGCAAGACCTACGCCTCGCGCCTGCTGGTGGGTTCCGGAAAATACAAAGACCTCGAAGAGACGCGCCTCGCCACCGAAGCGAGCGGCGCCGAGATCATCACCGTCGCCATCCGCCGCACCAACATCGGCCAGGACCCCAACGAGCCCAACCTGCTCGACGTGGTACCGCCCAGCCGCTACACCATCCTGCCCAACACCGCCGGCTGCTACACCGCCGAAGACGCCGTGCGCACCAGCCGTCTGGCGCGCGAACTGCTCGACGGCCACAAGCTGGTGAAGCTGGAGGTGTTGGGCGACCAGCAGACCCTGTTCCCCGACGTCACCGCCACCCTGGAGGCGGCCGAGATCCTGGTCAAAGAGGGCTTCGACGTCATGGTCTACACCAGCGACGACCCCATCATCGCCAAGCGCCTGGAAGAGATCGGCTGCGTAGCGGTGATGCCGCTGGCCGCGCCCATCGGCTCGGGGCTCGGCATCCGCAACCCCTACAACATCGTTACCATCATCGAGAACGCCAACGTCCCGGTGCTGGTCGACGCCGGCGTCGGCACCGCATCCGACGCCGCCATCGCCATGGAGCTGGGCTGCGACGGCGTGCTGATGAACACCGCCATCGCCGGCGCGAAAAACCCGGTGCTGATGGCGTCGGCCATGAAGAAGGCCATCGAAGCGGGACGCGAAGCGTTCCTGGCGGGGCGGATTCCCAGGAAGCGTTTTGCCAGCGCCTCTTCGCCCATCGACGGGACGTTCTTCTGAGCCGACGCTGACCGGCACGCCACGCTCAACGCATGAAACGGCGTGGTTGATTGGGAACAGTGCTCGACTAAACTTCTACCTCTCGCCTTCGAACAGCGCGAACGACTCGCAGCAGGAGTAGGCCATGGCCGTTGGCTGGGCCCATGACGGGGCCGTCCAGGAACAGATCGACGCCAGCGTTGACGACGCGGTCAAGCGCGCGCGCAGTCAATTGCCCAGCGGCAGCGGAACGACGCATTGCGAGCATTGCGACGCCCTCATCCCCGAAGCGCGCCGTAAGGCGATCCCCGGCGTGCGCTACTGCGTCGGTTGCCAATCGGAACTGGAACAGCAGCAGCCGGCTGCGACGGGCATCAACCGGCGCGGCAACAAAGACAGCCAGTTGCGGTAAGCGTATGGCCACCTACACCGCCGAAGCGATCTGGACCCGCGCCGAACAGAATTTCCTCGACAACCGCTACAGCCGCAAACACCTGCTGCGCTTCGACGGCGGAATCGAAGTACCCGCCTCCTCATCGCCACACGTCGTGCGCGTGCCCTACTCCGCCGAGGATGCCGTCGATCCCGAAGAGGCCTTCGTCGCCTCGCTCTCCAGTTGCCACATGTTGTGTTTTCTCGCCATCGCCGCCAAGCGGGGTTTTCGCGTAGACCGCTACCACGACACCGCAGAAGGCGTCATGGAGAAGAGTGCCGAGGGCAGGCTGATGATTTCGATGGTCACCCTGCGGCCGCAGGTGGTGTTTTCGGGGGAGAAGACACCCAGCGCTGACGAATACGAGCAGCTTCATCATCTGGCGCATGATGAGTGTTTTATTGCCAACTCGGTTCGGACGGAGGTTCGGTGTGAGGCGGGGTTGGAGGTGGTGTAGTTCTTTGTCGTGGTGTGGCTACGCCACGGTTGATTGAATGCGGGGAGTCCGTCCCCGCATTCAATCAACTGCGGCGTAGCCGCACTCCCCCACTCACCCCAATTCTGCTTTCAACTCCTTCTTCAAAATCTTCCCCGTCGCCGTCATCGGCAACTGCTCCCGGTACTCGATCACCCGCGGATACTTGTAGTCCGCCAACCGCTCCTTGGTCCAAGCCTTCAACGCCTCGGCATCGGTAGCAGCACCCGGCTTGGGCACCACGATGGCCATGATCTCCTCACCGTGGGTGGGGTGCGGAATACCGATGACCGCCGCCATGGCGACCGACTCGTGCTGCATCAACACCTCCTCGATCTCGCGCGGATAGACGTTGTAGCCGCCGCGCAGAATCATGTCCTTGAGACGGTCGACGATGTAGAAGTTGCCGTTAGCATCCTGCTTGCCGATGTCGCCGGAGTGGAACCAGCCGCCGCGCATGGCCTCGGCGGTGGCCTCGGGACGGCGGTAGTAGCCCTTCATCACGTTGTGGCCGCGGATCACCACCTCGCCCACTTCGTCGGGCCCCAGCAGTTTGCCCTCGGCATCCATGATGCGCACCTCGACGCCTTGCAGCGGCTGGCCGATGGAGCCGGGGATGCGCTCGCTTTCGATGTAGTTGAAAGTGGCCACCGGCGAGGTCTCCGACAGGCCGTAGCCTTCGAGGATGGTGACGTCGAACTTCTTCTGGAACTGGGTGAGCACCTCCACCGGCAGCGAGGCGCCGCCGCTCACGCCCAGGCGCAGGTTGGCGGCGATGGTCTTGAGGTCGAACTCGTCGGCGCCGGGGAAGTTGAGCAGCCCGATGTACATGGTGGGCACGCCGGCGAAGACGGTGACCGCGTGCTGCTGCAGCGCCGCGAACACCACCTTGGGATCGAAGCGCGGAATCAGCACCATCTTGCCCGCCATGTAGACGGTGGCGTTCATCAGCACCGTCTGGCCGAAGGAGTGGAACAGCGGCAGCACGATGAGCGTGGTGTCGTTCTCGGTGCCCTTCATCAGCAGTTGGCTGGCCAGGGCGTTGATGGCCATATTGGCGTGGGTGAGTTCCGCGCCCTTGGGCTGGCCGGTGGTGCCCGAGGTGTAGAGGATGACCGCGGTGTCCTCGGCGCTGGTGGCGGCGGTCTGGAACGCCGGCGGCTGGTCCTTGAGCAGCATGCCTAGCGTCTGCGCCCCCTCGATGCCGGGCGGCTGCGTGGGATCGGCGGTGATCAGGAAGAAGTGCTCGCAGCCCGGCGCCTCGTTGAAGCCGGCCCAGCCGGCCTGGCCCATGGGCAGCTCGGCGGTGCCTTCGAAACAGAAGTAGGCCTTGGCTTCGCTGTCCTTGAGGTGGTAGGCCACCTCCGCCCCCTTGAACAGCACGTTGAGCGGCACCACCGCGGCGCCGGTCTTGAGGATGCCGTAGTAGATCATCGGGAAGTAGGGCAGGTTGGGGCACGACAGGGCCACCTTGTCGCCCGGACCGATGCCTTTGGCCACCAGGCCGTTGGCCACCTGATTGGCCACCGCGTTGAGCTGCGCGTAGGTGAAGGCCTTGTCGGCGAAGGCGATGGCCTGTTTGGCGGGATGCAGAAACGCGCTGCGCTCCAACGCGTGGGCAAGGTTCAACATGGACTCTCCTCCTCGATCGTCGGGGCTGGCCGCTCCGGCGGGACCGGTTATTGATCGTTATGGTGGGTGCCGAAGGCACCCCTGTTGGAGAAGAGTAACGCCGCCGCGCGCGGCCCGCCACATCCCGCGGCGGGTTGCCGGCAAATGAGAGGAGAGCGTTGCGGCGGATCAGGCGCCCGTCACGCCGGACGCAGCGCATACCCCCGCAACGAACGCGAGAAACGCTCCAGTGCCTCGATTCCCGAACGCTCGGCGTGGGCGCACCACTCCTGCAGCGCCTTGAGCAGGGCCTCGCCACCACTCGCCTCGCGTTGCCAGATCTGCGCCAGCCTGACGCGGAATTCGTGCACCACGCGCAGCCGCTCGCTGAGGGTCAGCGCCTGTTCCAGCTCCTTGGGCGGCGTGGCGGTGCGTGGCACGCTGTCGATCAGCCACTGCCGCGCCCGGCGCACCAACTGGCGCGCGGCGCCCGCCTGGCGTTTGAGTTCCTCGCGCAGCACCGGGCGCACCACGCGCCGGGTGTAATCGTGCATCACCCGGAAGCGGGTGCGCAGCAGCGCGCTGGCGGCGGCCAAATCGAGCCGCTCCCTGCCGGCGACGACCACGGCGCGCGGCTCCACCCGGCGCACCTTGGCCAGCCCCACGGCCGCCAGCAGACGGATGTACCACCAGCCAAGATCGATCTCCCAGGGCCGGTGGGCCAGCCGCGCCGATCCCGCGTAGGCGTGGTGGTTGTTGTGCAGCTCCTCGCCGCCGATGAGGATGCCCCACGGCACGATGTTGCGCGAGGCGTCGTCGCAGGCGTGGTTGCGGTAGCCGGACCAATGGCCGATGCCGTTGATCACGCCGGCGGCGAATATCGGAATCCAGATCATCTGCACCGCCCACACGGTCAGCCCGAGGGGGCCGAACAGGGCGATATCGATGACCGCCATCAGGGTTATGCCCAGCCACGGGTAGCGTGAGTAGAGCCGGCGCTCCAGCACATCGTCCGGCGTGCCGCGCCCATAGCGGCGCAGGGTCTCGGCGTTGCGCGCCTCGCGCCGGTAGAGTTCGGTACCCTGCCACATCACCGTGCGGATACCGTGGATCTGTGGGCTGTGGGGATCGTCCGGGTTGTCTACCTCGGCGTGATGCTTGCGGTGGATCGCCACCCACTCGCGGGTCACCATGCCGGTGGTCAGCCACAGCCAGAAACGGAAGAAGTGGCTGACGACGGGGTGCAGATCGAGCGCCCGGTGCGACTGGTGGCGATGCAGGAAGATGGTCACACCGGCGATGGTGATGTGGGTGAGGCCCAGGGTGATCAACACCAGCCCGACCCAGGAGACGTTCAATAGACCTTGGAACACGCGCAATACCTCTGGCGACGCCACCCCGATGCGGGGCGTTCAGCCAGCATAGGGGATGGCCCAGATCGATACCAGTCTTTTTAACTCAGGTATTTTCCCGCCGTTGTGCCGACGCCGCCCTTCCCTCGCGGTCCGCACTCTGGTACTCATCCACCTCTGTCCGAAGATGTCGATGACCACCATGAGCGAACTCCTCATCGCCCGCCAGCCCATCTACGACCGCGGCCTGGCGGTCGCCGGCTACGAGGTGCTGTACCGCCACTGGCGCGAGGACATCGCCGATATCGACGACAGCGACGCCGCCACCCTCAACGTGCTGGCCAACACCTTTCTCGAAGTGGGCCTGGAGGAGCTGCTGGGCGACCACCCCGCCTTCATCAACTGCGGGCGCAGCTTCCTGGTGGACCCCAACCCGCTGCACCTGCCGGTGGGCAAGGTGGTGCTGGAGGTGACCGAGAGCGTCACCCCCGACCCCGACGTGCTGCAGGGCATCCGCAACCTCATCGCCCGCGGCTACCGGATCGCGCTGGACAACTTCTGCCTGGAGCCGCAGAACCGCCCGCTGCTGGAGCTCACCCACTACGTCAAGTTCGACGTAGTGGGCGCGCACCGCGCGCGCATCCTGGAAGACGTCAAGGAGCTGCGCCGGCTGGGCATCCAACTGGTGGCCGAGAAGGTGGAAACCCAGGAGGACTTCGACCTCTGCAAGGAGCTCGGCTTCGATCTGTTCCAGGGCTACTTCCTGTGCCGCCCACGGGTGATCCGCCGCGAACGCGCGCCCGCCAACGAGATGGCGGTGATCAAGCTGATGACCGAGCTGCACAACCCCGAGGCCGACGCCCGCGACATCGAGCGTATCATCACCACCGACGTCACCCTGAGCTACCGGCTGCTGCGCTACGTCAACTCCGCCTTCTTCGGGCTGCGCAAGAAGATCGACTCCATCCAGCGCGCCATCGTGCTACTGGGGTTTCGCAACATCCAGACCTGGGCCACCGTCATCGCCATGTCCGGCATCGAAGGCAAGCCGGACGAGCTGATCCGCATCTCGCTGCTGCGGGCGCGATTCTGCGAACTGCTCGCCGAGCAGACCGACCCCAAGCTGGGCAACCCCGCCTTCACCGTGGGCCTGTTCTCGGTGCTGGACGCCCTGCTCGACCTGCCCATGCGCGAGGCGCTGGCGCCGCTGCCGTTGGCCCCCGCCGTGGAGACGGCGCTAATCGACCACGGCGGCGAGCTGGGGCAGATCCTGCAGTGCGTGGAGGACTACCAGCGCGGCCACTGGGCCGGCGTCGATCAGTTCCCGCATTTCTCCGCGGCCCTGTCGCGCGCCTACCTGGCGGCGCTGGCCTGGAGCGACGAGGCGGCCGGCGCGCTGGGCGCACACGAGACCGACGCCGCTTAAGGCGACAATTGCGGCGCGCGAGCGGCGCCCTATAATGCGGCCCAATAACGCGCAGCCCGACTGCGCATCCCTCCGGCACGGACCGGAACGACAACCATCGAACCCCAGCTCCTGACGACCCACGACCTCGGATGCCGACGGACCGCCCCCCACTGCTGCAACTCGACGGCCTGACCCGCGACTACGGCGGCCGGCGTGCGGTGGACGCCCTCAGCCTCGCCATCGCGCCGGGCGAGGTGGTGGGCCTGCTGGGGCCCAACGGCGCCGGCAAATCCACCACGATGCAGATGATCGCCGGCAACCTCGCCCCCAGCGCCGGTAGCATCACCGTCGACGGCATCGACCTGCACGAGCGGCCCAAGGCGGCCAAGGCGCGCATCGGCTACCTGCCCGAGCACCCGCCGCTCTACCGCGAACTGAGCGTCGACGAATACCTGGCCTACTGCGCGCGCCTGCACCGCATCCCCCGCGCCGGGACGGACGCCGCCCTTACCGACGCCAAGCGCCGCTGCGGGCTGGAGGCGGTGGGGCGGCGGTTGATCGGCAACCTCTCCAAGGGCTACCAGCAGCGCGTGGGCATCGCCCAGGCCATCCTCCACAACCCGCCGCTGGTGATCCTCGACGAGCCCACCGTGGGGCTGGACCCCATCCAGATCCGCGAGATCCGCGCCCTGATCCGCGAACTGGGCGAGCAGCACGGCGTCATCCTCTCCACCCACCTGCTGCCCGAGGTGCTGCAGGTGTGCAGCCGGGTGGAGATCATCCACCGCGGACGGCGGGTCTTCTCCGACCGCGTCGCCGCGCTGGGCGACCGTTCGGCCGCCACCACGCTCATCGCCCTGCGCAACGCCCCGGATGCCGAGACGCTGCAGCAACTGCCCGGCGTGGCGAGGGTGGAGGAGCTGGGGAGCGGCCGTTTTCGCCTGCACCATGCCGAATCGGGCGTGAATGCCGACGCGCTCAGCGAACGCGCCGTGTCCGCCGGTTGGGGGCTGCTGGAGTTCACCCCCGAGCGCGCCGGCCTGGAGCAGATCTTCATCGATCTCACCGCCGGGGATGAGGAGGCGGCATGATCGGCGCCATCGCCCTGCGCGAATTCCGCAGCCTGTTTCTCTCGCCGCTGGCGTGGGCCATCCTGGCGGTGGTGCAGCTTATCCTCGGCTACCTGTTCCTCGGCCAGATCGAGACCTACACCCTGTTGCAGCCGCGTCTGGGCGCCCTGGCCGGCGCCCCCGGCGTCACCGACCTGGTGGTGGCGCCGCTGCTGGCCAACGCCGGCACGGTGCTGCTGCTGGTGGTGCCGCTGGTAACCATGCGCCTGGTGGCCGAGGAGCGGCGCAACCGTACCCTGCCGCTGCTGTTCACGGCGCCGCTCGGCATGGGTGAGATCATCCTCGGCAAGTACCTGGGCGTGATGCTGTTTCTGCTCACGCTGGTGGGGCTGATCGCGCTGATGCCGCTGGCGCTGCTGGCGGGCGGCAGCCTCGACGCCGGCAAACTGGGCGCGGGCCTGCTGGGACTCCTCCTGCTGCTGGCGGCGTTCGCCGCGGTGGGGCTGTTCATGTCCACCCTCACCGAACAGCCGGTGGTGGCGGCCATCGCCAGCTTCGGCGCCCTGCTCGGCCTGTGGCTGGTGGACTGGGCGGGGCACGGCGGCGGCGGGGCGGATGCGCTGCTCGGCTACCTGTCGCTGCTCGCCCATTACGAGCCACTGCTGCGCGGCCTGGTGCGCAGCCAGGACCTCGCCTACTTCGGGCTGCTCATCGCCACCTTCCTGATCCTCAGCATCCGCCGCCTGGATGCCGAACGGGTGCAGGGGTAGCGCATGGGGAGACATGCCGCGTCGGGGACGTTCCACGCCAAGGTGCCCATGATCCCTGTCTCCGCCGCGGGGGCGCGG
>JBNKCG010000060.1:0-16179 GCA_050287605.1 Gammaproteobacteria bacterium
ACCTCGGTCTACGTCTACGAGGCCCCGGTGCGCATTTGGCACTGGATCAACGCCCTGGCCATCACCGTGTTGGCGGTGACCGGCTACTTCATCGGCACGCCGCTGCCCTCCATGCCGGGGGAGGCCAGCGCGAATTTCCTCATGGGCTACATCCGTTTCGCCCACTTCGCCGCCGGTTATGTCTTCGCCATCGGGTTCCTCGGGCGCATCTACTGGGCCTGCGTCGGCAACTCGCATTCGCGCGAGCTGTTCTGGATCCCCTTCTGGCGCAAGTCGTACTGGGAGGGGTTGTTTCACGAGGCGCGCTGGTACTTCTACATGGTGGGCGAGCCCAGGAAGTACCTGGGCCACAATCCCCTGGGCCGCTTCATGATGGTCACCTTCTTCACCGCCACCACCGCCTTCATGATCCTCACCGGCGGTGCGCTCTACGCCCAGGGGGCGGGTCTCGACAGCTGGCAGCACTCGGTATTCGGCTGGGTGATGAACCTGTTCGGCAACAGCCAGAACCTGCACACCTGGCACCACGTAGGGTTGTGGGTGATGGTCACCTTCGTGGTGGTCCACATCTACGCCGCGGTGCGCGAGGACATCCTGTCGCGCCAGAGCCTGATCAGCACCATGATCAGCGGCGAGCGTATGTTCAAGGACGATCGGCCATGAAAGCCCGGACTTCCCGTACCCCTCCTACTGCGGCCGCCGATCCGCTCGCTGTGGCGGGCCGTACTCCCTCAGGTCAGCTCGACGTAGCGTCAGCTACGCCTTCGCTGACCTTCAGTCCGTGCGGCCCGCCACAGCGGCGCCTCGACGCCCTCGCTACGGACGGGCACGGGAAGTCCGGGCTTACGCACAACTGCGAGCTGCTCATCCTCGGCATCGGCAACCTGCTGTGGGCCGACGAGGGATTCGGGGTGCGCGCGGTGGAGGCGTTGCACCGGCGCTACGAGTTGCCCGACGGGGTGACGGTGATGGACGGCGGCACCCAGGGGCTTTACCTGCTGCCCTACGTGCAGGGCGCCCGCCGGCTGCTGATCTTCGACGCCATCGACTACGGCCTGGAGCCGGGCACGCTGAAACAGGTGCGCGACGACGAGGTGCCGCGTTTCACCGGTGCCAAGAAGATGAGCCTGCACCAGACCGGTTTCCAGGACGTGCTGAGCGCGGCCGACCTGTTGGGCGGGTTGCCCGAGGCCATGCTGCTGATCGGCGTACAGGCCGAGCAGCTGGACGATTGGGGCGGCACGCTGAGCGCCTGCGTCAGCGCGCAGATCGAACCTGCGGTTGCCGCCGCGGCCGCCCAGCTCGCGGAGTGGGGGATCCCGCTGCAGCCCCGCGAGGCGCCGTTGGCCGCGGCGCAGGAGGTGTTGCGTCACGGACTCGACCGGCAGGGCTACGAATGGCGCCCCGCCGGTAGAGAAATCGGCAGCGCGGGGGTGCGGTCATGAATCCGCAGTTGTGGCCCGACGACGAGCGCGAGGTCAATTTCGTCGCCGTGCACGACGGCGTGGAACTCGGAACGAGCGATGATACCTGGGGACGCTCACCTCTGGGCGAGCTGGCCAACCCCGCCGGCGAGCAGCTCATCGCCCGTTGCGAGGCCGGACGTGACCTTCTCAACACCCTGGCCGAGAGGCTGGTGGGGCATCGCATCGACGGTCCCAACGTCACGCTGCCGCTGGATGGGCTGCCCGCGGACGACCGGCACCTGATCGCGCAGGTGCTGGGGCAGGGCGAAGTGCGCTGGGTGCTCGACGGCGAACGGCGCGTGGAGGCGCAGGAGTCGGTCATGGCCGGCGTCTGGCAACTCAGCGAGCCGGGCGTCGCCGGCCGTCCCCCGCGGCAGTGGATCGAGGTGGGCGCCATTCCCGACGCGCTGCGCCGTCGGGCGGCGGAACTGCCGTCCATGCCCGCGATCCCGGAACCCCCCGCGGGCACCATGAACGTGATGCCGGTGCTGGCCGAACTGAGCGACGCCTCGCATCGCCACCGTCCGGGTAACGAGAACCGCGTGATCAATCTCACCCTGCTGCCCATGACGCCGCAGGATCTGAACTTCCTGCATCAAGTGTTGGGCGACGGTGGTATCGCCATCGAGTCCCGCGGCTATGGCGCGTGCCGCGTTCACGCCACCGCCTGGGCCAACCTCTGGTCGGTGCAGTACTTCAATGCCATGGACACCCTCATCCTCGATACCCTGGAGGTGGGCGACATCCCCGCCGCCGCCTGCGCGGCGCAGGAGGATATCGAAGACTCCGCAACGCGGCTGCGGGAGATCCTCGCCGCCTATTTGGAGTGACGGGGAGGGTGGACGCGCAAACGCACGCCGATACTCGGTCCATGGAGTGCGGGGTGTGCTGGCAGGTCTACGATCCTCAGCATGGCGATGCCACGCGGGATATTTCCCCGGGGACGCCGTTTTCCGCACTGCCCGCGGATTGGCGCTGCCCGCGCTGCCAGGCGGCGCCGCTGCAGTTTCTGCCGCACGATGAGGGGCGCCGCAGCACCCCGGATGCCGCCCCTTGGCAGACGCGTGTGGACAAGCTGGTGGCCGCCTACGAGGCCGTCGCCGAGCAGCGCATGCGCGGCCTGCCCGTCTACAACGAGCGCTTGCGGGTGGAGGCGGTCGGCTTCCAGCCCTGGGGCACGTGCCTGATCGGCGTGCTGATCACCCCCTGGTTCATGAACGCGGTGTTGCTGCCCGAGCGTGATCGCGACTGGGCGGCGCTACAGGAGGGTGCGCAGATCGGTTGGGCGCTCCCCTCCGGGCGCTACACCTTCGTCCACGGCCGCCTGGAAGGATTCGGCGTCCTGCAGAGCTGCTCGCTGTTCTCGCCCATGGGGATGTTCGACCAGCAGGCCGTCGCCCGCATCACCGCCCAGGCGGCGCTGGAGGCGCTGCTGGAGGCGCCGGCCGCCGCCGATGCGCCGCGCTCGCTCAGCCGGCGCGACTTCCTGTTGCCCGGCGGCTGATCCCCGCAGGACCGGGCGGGTAGGGATACACGCAACAACTGCGGCGTTTTTATCCGCGCGCCGGTGGCTATAGTCAAGCCATGGTTCGCGTCGTCTTCACCGCCAATCTCGCGCGCCACACCGACTGTCCCGAGATGACCATGCCCGACGGGTCGGTCCGCGAAGTGCTGGAGCGCTATTTCGCTGCCCATCCCCGTATCCGGCGCTACATTCTCGATGATCAGGGCGCCGTGCAGCGCCACGTCAACGTCTTCGTCGAGGATCACCCGACGGTGGACCGTGTGCGGCTCTCCGAGCCGGTGCACGACGGACAGACGCTCTTCATCTTCCAGGCTTTGTCGGGAGGTTGACCATGGAAACCCGATTGCTGGTCGCGACCCGCAAGGGTCTGTTCATTTTCGAATCTGCGCTCGCGAACACGCCTCGCTGGCGCATCAGGGAGACGCCGTTTCTCGGCGACCCGGTGACCATGGTGCTCGCCGAGCCGGGCGGCGAGCGCATTTACGCTGCGCTGGATCACGGTCACTTCGGGGTCAAGTTGCACCGCTCCGAGGATGGTGGGCGCCAGTGGGAAGAGATCGCCGCCCCGGCCTATCCTTCCAAGCCGGACGACGTCGAAGACCGCGATCCCTTCAGCGGCCAGGTCATCCCGTGGACGTTGAAGCGCATCTGGTCGCTGACCCAGGGCCCCGGCGGCGAGCTGTGGTGCGGCACCATGCCCGGCGGACTGTTCCGCTCGGACGACCGGGGCGAGAGCTGGGAGCTGGTGCGTGCCCTTTGGGATCACCCCGCGCGCAAGCAGTGGGCCGGCGGTGGGGGCGACTGGCCCGGCATCCATTCGGTGATCGCCGATCCACGCGACGGGCGTCGCGTGCTGGTGGGGGTTTCGGTGGGCGGGGTCTGGGCCAGCGACGACGGCGGGGTAGCGTGGAGACCGCGCACCGATGGTATGTGGGCGGCCTACATGCCTCCCGAGCAGGCCGGCGAACCGGTGGCCCAGGACGCGCACAGCATCGTCCAGTGTCCCGCCGCACCCGACGTGCTATGGTGCCAGCACCACAACGGGGTGTTTCGCTCCGACGACGGCGGTGGCCAGTGGCGCGAGATCACCACCGTCAAACCCTCGGTTTTCGGTTTCGCGGTGGCGGTCCATCCCCACGATCCCGACACCGCGTGGTTCGTGCCGGCGGCCAAGGATGAGCAGCGCATCCCGGTGGACGGCCGCCTGGTGGTGGCGCGCACCCGCGACGGCGGGGACTCCTTCCAGGTGCTGAGCAGCGGTCTGCCGCAGGAACACGCCTACGACCTGGTATACCGCCATGCCCTGGCGGTGGACGGCAGCGGCGAGCGGCTTGCCTTCGGCAGCACCACCGGTGGCTTGTGGTCCAGTGAAGACGGCGGTGAGCAGTGGGAGACGGTCAGCGTCCACCTGCCGCCGATCTATTGTGTGCGTTATTGCTGAAAGGAAAGCGAGTGACGATGGTGAGCGTAGTGGCTTCCGTGTTGGTGGTGCTGGTCGCCCTGTTGCATGTGGGATTTCTAGTGCTGGAGATGTTTCTCTGGAGTACGCCGTTCGGGCAGAAGACCTTCGGGCTGACGCCGGAGACTGCGGCGGCGAGCAAGACGCTGGCCGCCAACCAGGGGCTCTACAACGGCTTTCTGGCGGCTGGTCTGCTGTGGGGGTTGATGAGCGGTGAGCCGGGCCGCGCCGTCATCGTCTTCTTCTTGGGCTGCGTGATCGTCGCCGGGGTGTACGGCGGGCTCACGGCCAAGCGCACCATTCTTCTCATCCAGGCGCTGCCCGCAGCGCTGGCGCTGGCCGCGGTGTTGGCGGGGGGCGCCTGAGCGTCACCGCGAGGCGCCGGGTGTGGCATCGCCATCCGGGATGCCGCGCGTCAACAGCAGATAGGTCAGCAGTGAGCCTCCGCCCAGTACGAAGGTGATCCAGCCCAGTCCGACGGCGCTGCCGTCGTAAAGCGATTGCGCCACGAAGGTGGCCAGCGCGCCGCTCGTCATCTGGAGAAATCCCATCAGCGCCGAGGCGCTGCCCGCCGTCTGCGGAAAGGGCTGCATGGCCAACGCGATCGACGGCGGCAGCGCCAGGCCCATCCCGAGCAGGAAGAGCGTCATCGGTGCGATGACCCGCACGAGGCTCAGCTCGTCTGACAACAGCAGCAGCGCTGCCCCGCCCAGAGCGGCGCTCACGGTGCCCGCTACGATCAACCAGTGGGCCGACACCCGGCGGCGCAGCCGCCCGGCGAGAAAACTACCCAGGGCGTAGGCCGACACGGTGAACAGCATCAGGTAGCCGTAGTGGTGCGGTGACGCACCCAGTTGCTCAATGAACAGGTAGGGCGCGAGGGTGTTGTAGGAGAAAAGACCGCCGAAAATCAGGCTGCCCGCCAGCACGTTGCCGAGGAAGTAGCGGTTGCGCGCGATGGTGAGATAGGTGCCGGCGAGGCGCAGCGGGCGCAGGGAGTGGAGCGCTGTCGGACGATGCGACTCGGCCAGTCGGCGCAGCGTGAGCGTCAGCACCAGCAGGCCGAACAGGGCCAGCACCCCGAAGTTGGTCCGCCACCCGGCCAGCTCCTCGATGAATCCGCCGATGATGGGCGCCAGCGCCGGGGCCAGAGCCAGTGCGGTGCCGATGAAGGCGAAGATACTCACTGCCTCCAGGCCTTGATAGCGGTCGCGCACCACGGCCCGCGCCACCACCGGCCCGACGCAGGCGATGGCTCCTTGCAGAAAACGTCCCGCCTGCAGCGTTTCGATGCTGGGCGCCAGGGCGCACAGCGCGCTGATCACCAGGTAGAGTGCCAGTCCGACCAGCAGCACCGGGCGGCGGCCGAAGCGGTCGCTGAGCGGCCCCACCACCAGTTGTCCTATCGCAAACCCCAGCAGGAACAGTCCCAGCGTGCTCTGCACCGCCGCGGCCGGCACGGCGAAATCGGCGGTGATGGCCGGCATCGACGGCACGTACAGCGTGACCGAGAACGGGCCCAACGCCACCAGCAGGGTCAGCAGTACCGCTTCGCCGTGGAGGTTGCGCATCGCCGGGGGCCCTTTGTGGTGAGTGTCGACAAGCGCGTAACCATAGACCATTTTCCGGCCCGGTGGGCAGCGGTTTGTGCACTGCGGGAGAGTGGGCCGGACGCAACGTTGACCTGAGCCGATGTCTCAACTAGGTGTTGTTCTATGCATCGCCGCGCGGGAGGCGCGGCTGTATCCCGCCACAGCGAAAGGAGATCGTCATGCGCATCGTCGCTGGGTTGTTGGCGCTGTTGGCTCTGGTCGCGCTGCCGGCCGCGGGAGCCGAGGTCACGATGGAGAGCTACCCGGTTCCGGCGGGTGCCCATCCCCACGACGCGGCCCCCGATCCGGGGGGAGGTGTGGTCTGGTACACAGCACAGCGCCAGGAGGCGCTGGGGCGCCTGGACCCGGCGACGGGCGAGACACGCCACATTCCGCTGGGCGGTGGATCGGCACCCCACGGGGTGATCGTCGGGCCCGACGGTGCGCCGTGGGTGACCGACGGCGGCCTCAACGCCATCGTGCGCGTCGACCCTCGCACCTTCGCGGTTACCCGTTTTCCACTGCCGGCAGGGGGTGCCTATACCAATCTCAATACCGCTGCGTTCGACGGCAGCGGGGTGTTGTGGTTTACCGGACAGGGTGGCATCTACGGCAGGCTCGATCCCAGGGTCGGCACGGTGCAGGTCTACCCGGCGCCGCGCGGCGCGGGCCCCTACGGCATCGCTGCCACGCCCGGGGGAGAGGTCTATTTCGCCTCGCTGACCGGCAATTATATCGCCCACATCGATACCGCCACCGGGGCGGTCCGCGTGATCGAACCGCCCACCCCGCGGCAGGGCGCGCGCCGGGTCTGGTCCGACTCGGGCGGGCGGATCTGGGTCAGCGAGTGGAACACCGGGCAGTTGTCGCGCTACGACCCCGCAACGGCGAGTTGGCACTCCTGGCGGCTGCCCGGCGCCAACCCCCGCGCCTACGCGGTCTACGTGGATGAGCACGATCGGGTGTGGGTGAGCGATTTCGGCGCCAACGCGGTGCTGCGCTTCGATCCGCAGACAGAAACCTTTGAGACCTTCCCCTCGCCGCGCCGTGGGGCGGGCGTGCGCCATCTCCTCGGCCGTCCCGGGGAGGTGTGGGCCCCGGAGTCCGGTACCGATCACCTGGTGGTGTTTCGCACCCGCGAGAGCCGCTGAACGGCGGCGGTCACTGTTGCGCGCGTATCTCCGCGAGGGTGGCCTGGAATTCGGGATTGGCGCCGCCGTCCAGCTCCACCGCGCGTTCGGCGTAGCCGCGCGCCTCCTGCAGACGCCCCGATTGCGCCAGTGCATAGGCGAGGTTGTTGTACGCCACGGCTGCTTCGGGGTGCAGCGCTACGGCGTGGCGGAAGGCGGCGATGGCGGCGTCGAGTTCGCCGTCGGCGTAATGGCTGTTGCCCAAGCCCATCCAGGCCGTCAAGTTATCCGGCCAGCGGATGAGGGCGGCCTGATAGGCTTCGGCGGTGAGTTTCCATTTCTGCAACTGCTCCAGCGGTACCACCGCGGACAGATAGCGTTGTTCATCGGGAGCGCTGGGCAGTTCGCCGGGCCGCAGGATGCGGACCGCCCAATAGCGGCCGCGCCGCCAGGTGCGCTCGAACAGCGCGACGGGCATGCGGTGGCGTTGGATGGTGCCCGAGCGCAGCAGAATCTCTTCGCGTTCGGCGTCGAAACCGACGACCACGGCGTAGTGCCAGCGCGGCGCCCAGCTCAGGCCGAGGTTTTGCAGCACCAGGATGGGGTGGCCGTCGCGCAGCTCCTGTAGCAGCTCCTCGAGCTGCGGTTGCAGCGGATAGGGGATACGGTCGTGGCGTCGTGCGGCGGCGAGAATCTCGGCCTGCAGGCTGCCTTCGCGCCCCGGAAGATAGACCTGGTCGCGCAGCGCATCGGGCGAGACCGCCACTCCGCTGGCCGACAGCACCGTCGCCAACGCGGCCGGGCCGCACTGATAGCGCTCCTGAGGAAAGAACGGCGTGGCGGTGAGTTCGGTGGATTGCCGTGCGACCTCCCACTCGCCGAGCCGCTGCGACTGCAGGGGGAGGGAGCAGCCGCTGGCGACCAGACATAGCAGTCCGGCCGCCAGCCAGTTGCGTACTCTCACTGTGTTTGCGTGAAAGGCGTTGAAGTCGGGACCGAACTCGCCCTTCACCATCTGCCTTCGCGCGACAGCTGCTGGTTAGCGGCGACGCGTCTTGTTGACGAACGGAAAGATGTCGGTGTAGCCCATGATGTCGGTAAAGAGCAGCACCAGGAACACCAGCACCGCGGCGCCCAACAGATCGCCGCCGGCGGGCAGCTCGTCGATGCGCCCGGCCAGCGACTGAACCTCCTGATCGCTCAGCGCGGCGACGCGGTCGCTGACCTGATCGGCATTCACTCCCTGCTGCAGCAACTGATCGCGTACCTCTTCGCGCTGCAGGTAGGTGACGATCTTCTCTTCCAACTGGGCGCGTTGCTCGCTGGCCAGCACGTCGGCGGTGCCAACCATACCCGCCATGGCCGCGGGGGCGGGCAGCAGGACGGTGGCGAAAGCGACTAGAACCAGGGTGCTGATGGAGCGCAGATGTCGACGTAGAGCGGTCATATTCTTCTCCTTGTGGGCAGGCGACGTTGCAGGGGGGACGTAGAGCGAATCATAGCGCTTTTGCGCGACAGCGATCGATCGGTGTTTTTTATCGGAACGGTGCAGGGAAATCCGTGCGCTGCGTCGCGCCTTGGGGCGGCGGGGCGCACCGTAGCGCACGGCCGACGCGGTTACACGCTGCGCGGCAGCGTATCCACGCGGACCACTTGGCAAGTGAGGTTGTCGTTGCCGCCGCTGTCCAAGGCGTGCTCGACGATGGCCGCCGCCAAGCCTTCGGGATCGTCCAGTCCCGATTGAGCGATGGCGAGCAGTTCGTCGTCGGGCACGAAATCGTGCACGCCGTTGGTAGTGAGTAAAAAACAGTCTCCTGCGGCGAGATCGACGCGCCGGAAGTCGAGGCTGATGGTCAGGTCGATTCCCATCGCGCGCGTCAGAACCTGGCGCTGATGCGCATCGCGCAACAGGTGGTCGGTGGTCAGCATCTCCAGTTCGCCGTCGCGCAATCGGTAGATGCGCGTATCGCCGATATGAAACAGGTAACCGGCGCTCGCTTTCAAAATCAGTGCGCTCAGCGTGGTGGCCATGCCCAGGCCGCCCTGTGCACGCTCCTTGTCGTGGCCGTAGAGCCAGCGGTTGAGCGCGCTCAGCACGCGGTGTGCCGCCATGGAAGTGGGCCACGATTCGGGTGTGCTGAAGTAGTCGTTGAGAAAGCCGAGTACGCAGCTCTCGCTCGCCTCGCGCGCGCTTCCCGCGCTGCCGATCCCGTTGGCCACGATGGCCGCCGCGCCTTTGCTATCCAGCAGCGGCGATGGCGGAATGCGCAGGCCGCAGCAGTCCTCGTTGACAGACTTGATGCCGCGGTCGCTGAGCTGACCGGCGCTGATACGCAGTGCGTCGCTCATACGCGCAGCGCGCCCAAGAGAGTGACCCCGACCACGCTGGGAAGGAGGGGGAGAGGGGGATAGTAGGTCGAAGTCACTCTCTTCGGCACGCTGGCGGTCCGGTGACGGGGCCGGTGAAGATGCGGCGGTACGTTGCATGTCGCACTAGACTTATTCAGTGTCCCGCCCATCATCGAGTGCCCACGTCGTTGGACCACGCATTCAGTGTGAGCAATCGCCGTGCCAGTTCCTTCGCAATTTGGCGCAACCACGGCGCAGATTCCCCCGATGCTCGGCGCGTCGGCCTTTTTCTGGGGTGGGCGAGGTTGTCGACGCGTGTGCGTCGGCATCGCTGTTACGGCCGGGTCATTCCAAAGGCGACGCGCGTGCATCAAAACGGGGCGCCATTTGCCGTCGGCGCACCGGGGCAACGCGTTCCGCGACCTCGGGTAGTGACGCGGATCGTGCGTGAAGGTGCATGAGTTCCCTCCCTGCGGTCCCGGTTTCCGTGCGAGGTGCTCTGTCACGTGCCAGGGCGTCGCTCTCCATCACAGCCCAAAACCAACTGTTTTTAGCGGGTTTTAGGTTTGATTTGTATCAAGGCGATTCGATGGGTCACGCCGCAAAGTAGTCCTTGAATCTGGGCGGGCAGTGAGCGATGAGCCGTATTTCCCGAGGCGACTTTCTACGCGGGGACTTTCAAGGGGCGCGGATACCAATCCGCCCGCCCTGGGCGATCGAGGAGAGCGCTTTCGTCGAGCGCTGCACCCGCTGCGACGTCTGCATCGAGGCCTGTCCCGAAGGGATCGTCAGCCGCGGCCGGGGCGGTTACCCCGACGTGGATTTCACCCGCGGCGAATGTACGTTCTGCGCACAGTGCGTGGCGGTCTGCGAGCCGCGTGCCCTGCGAGCGCCCCGCGAGGGCGCCACGCCCGACAACGCCTGGCCGATCAAGGCCGCCATCCAGGCTCACTGTTTGGCGTTGAACCGCGTCGAATGCCGTGTGTGCGACGAACAGTGCGAGGCGCGGGCGATCCGCTTTCGGCTCGTGGCTGGTGCCGTGGCGACGCCCGACGTCGACAACGCGATTTGCAACGGCTGCGGCGCCTGTGTCGCGGCCTGTCCGGTGGGAGCGGTGGCGATGCACTCGCCGCACGGATTCGACAACGTGGCCGTCCCCGACGCGGCCCTGGGTTGAGGAGCGGAGTTATGAATCTGTCGAGTTTGGTGGTCCATGCGCGCGGCGACCGTATTCCCCTGCTGCGGCAGGCGATGAGCGAGCTGCCTGGCGTGGAAGTGCATGCTGCCACCGCGGACGGCCGCATGGTGGTCACGGTGGAAGAGTGCGCGGAGAGTCCGCTGGCCGACACCCTAATGGATCTACAGCTGATGGAGGGGGTCCTCTCCATCTCTTTGGCTTATCACTATTGCGATAACGACCTGAACGAGGAGGCGTCACAATGAAAATCACACGGCGGGACTTCATCAAATCAAACGCCGCTGCGGCGGCGGCCGCGGCAGCCGGCGTCACCCTGCCGGGTGTCCAGACGGCGATGGCGGCGCAAGGCGATGGGATTCGCTGGGACAAGGCCCCCTGCCGTTTCTGCGGTACCGGCTGCAGCGTGCTGGTGGGCGTGAAGGAGGGACATATCGTAGCGACGCAGGGCGATCCCGATGCGCCGGTCAACCGCGGCCTCAACTGTATCAAGGGCTACTTCCTGTCGAAGATCATGTACGGCAAGGATCGGCTGACCCAGCCGCTGCTGCGCAAGAAGAACGGCAAGTACGACAAGAACGGCGACTTCGAGCCGGTGTCGTGGGACGAGGCGTTCGACGTCATGGCCGACAAGTTCAAGGCCGCCATCAAGCAGAGTCTGGAGGAGAACCAGGGCAAGCCCGCCGATCAGCTCACCTCGCGCGTCGGCATGTTCGGTTCCGGGCAGTGGACGGTGTGGGAGGGCTACGCCGCCTCCAAGCTCTTCAAGGCCGGTTTCCGATCCAACAACCTCGATCCCAACGCGCGCCACTGCATGGCATCGGCGGTGGGTGCGTTCATCCGCGCCTTCGGCATCGACGAACCCATGGGCTGCTACGACGATCTGGAGCACGCCGACGCCTTTGTGCTGTGGGGCTCCAACATGGCGGAGATGCACCCCATTCTCTGGTCGCGCCTGACCAACACCCGGCTTACCAAGCCGGGCTGCGAGGTGCACGTGCTCTCCACCTTCGAGCACCGCTGCTTCGAACTGGCCGACAACGGCATGGTGTTCGAACCGCAGACCGACTTGGCGATTCTCAACTACATCGCCAACTACATCATCGAGAACAAGGCCTACAACCAGGCGTTCATCGACCAACACGTCAACTTCACCAAGACGGCCACCGACATCGGCTACGGCCTGCGTCCCACGCATCCGCTGGAGCAGAAGGCCAAGAATCCGGGTAAAGGCGCGCTCTCCAAGATCAGCTTCGAGGAGTACGCGCAGTCGGTGAAGATGTACACCCTGGATTACACCAGCAAGCTTTCCAAGGTGCCGAAGGAGAACCTGCTCAAACTGGCCAAGCTCTATGCCGATCCCAACAAGAAGGTGAGCTCCTACTGGACCATGGGTTTCAACCAGCACACCCGCGGCGTGTGGGTGAACGGGCTGCTCTATAACGTACATCTGTTGATGGGCAAGATCTCCGAACCCGGCAACAGCCCGTTTTCGCTCACCGGCCAACCGTCGGCCTGCGGTACCGCACGCGAAGTGGGCACCTTCTCCCATCGCCTGCCGGCGGATCTGGTAGTGGCCAATCCCAAACACCGCGAGTTCTCGGAAAAGGCTTGGCAGCTTCCCGAAGGCACGCTGCCCGGCAAGATCGGCTATCACGCGGTATTGCAGAACCGCATGTTGAAAGACGGCAAGCTCAACGCCTATTGGGTGATGTGCAACAACAACATGCAGGCCGCGCCCAACATGAACGAGGAGGGCTATCCCGGCTACCGTAATCCCGCCAACTTCGTCGTGGTCTCCGATCCCTACCCGACGGTCACCGCGCAGGCGGCCGACCTGATTCTGCCCACCGCCATGTGGACGGAGAAGGAGGGCGCCTACGGCAACGCCGAGCGGCGCACCCAGTTCTGGCGTGAGCAGGTGCGGGCGCCGGGCGAGGCCCGCTCCGATCTCTGGCAGCTGATGGAATTCGCCAAGCGCTTCAAGGTGGAAGAGGTGTGGCCGGCGGATCTGGTTGCCAAGAAACCGCAGTACAAGGGCAAGACGCTGTTCGATGTGCTGTTCGCCAACGGCACGGTCAACAAGTTCCCCTACAAGAACGGCACCGTGAAGGACCAGGACGGCAACGTCTACGCCAACCACGAGTCCGAGCACTTCGGGTTTTACGCCCAGAAGGGGCTGTTCGAGGAGTACCGTCTGTTCAACACCGCCGAGGGCAAGCCGAAGAAGGGGCACGAAATGGCGGAGTTCGAGGCCTATCACAAGGCGCGCGGCATCCGTTGGCCGGTGGTGGACGGCAAGGAGACGCTGTGGCGCTTCCGCGGCGGCTACGATCCGCACGTCGAGGGCGGTCAGGAGGTGGTCAATTTCTACGGCAAGCCGGATGGGCGCGCCAACATCATCTTCGCCCCCTACGAGCCCGCCGCCGAGAGTCCGGATAAAGAGTACGACCTGTGGTTGTGCACCGGCCGCGTGCTGGAGCACTGGCACTCCGGCTCCATGACGCGGCGCGTACCGGAGCTGTATCGCGCCTTTCCCGATGCGGTGGTCTTCATGCATCCCAACGATGCCAAGAAGCGCAAACTGCGCCGCGGCAGCAAGGCAACGCTGCAGACCCGGCGCGGCGAACTGGTCGCCCGCGTGGAGACGCGTGGCCGCAACCGTCCGCCGGAGGGGTTGGTCTTCATCCCCTGGTTCGACGCCGGGCGGCTGGTGAACAAGCTCACCCTGGATGCCACCGATCCGCTGTCCAAAGAGACCGACTTCAAGAAGTGCGCGGTCAAGGTGGTGAAGGCATAGGGGGACGGATACCGGCGGTCGGCCCATACGATCACTGTCGCCACCATCCCGACGATGGGTCGACTGCCGGATTCGAACGCGTAACCGCGAGCCAGCGAATTGACCGAGACCATGACTGAGCAGCGCAACACCGAAACCGCAGCAGCCAATCCTGAGCGCCGGCGCTTTATCGGCAACACGCTCAAGATGGCGTGCGGCATCGGTTTGCTGGGGGTGGGGTTGGGACTCTATGCGCGGCGTGCCAACTCTCTGCCCGCCACGGCCATTCGTCCGCCGGGCGCGTTGGCGGAGAGCGAGTTTCTCTCCGCCTGCGTGCGCTGCGGCCTGTGTGTGCGCGATTGCCCCTTCGATACCCTGCGCCTGGGTCAGGTCGAAGAGGATGTGCCCACCGGCAGCCCCTACTTCGTGGCGCGCGAGATCCCGTGCGAGATGTGCGAGGACATCCCGTGCGTCAAGGCGTGTCCCACCGGTGCGCTGGACAAGTCGCTGGAACGTATCGACGACTCGCGCATGGGGCTTGCGGTGCTGGTGGATCACGAATCGTGTATCGCGTTTCAGGGGCTGCGCTGCGAAGTCTGCTTCAACGCTTGTCCGGTGCGCGGCGAGGCGATCACCCTGGATTACCTGCACAACGAGCGCAGCGGCAAGCACGCCTTCTTCATTCCGGTAGTCCATTCCGACGCCTGCACCGGCTGCGGCAAGTGCGAGCACGCCTGCATCCTGGAGGAGGCGGCCATCAAAATCTTCCCGCTGCACCTGGCCAAGGGCGATCGCGGCAAGTTCTACCGCCTGGGCTGGGAGGAGAAGCGCAAGGCGGGTGGCAGTCTGGTGACGCCCGACGAAACCCACCGCTTCAATCTCCCCGAAGGCATGCGCTACGACTACGAAGGGCGCGGGTTGGTCCCACAGGAGGGCGGTGAAACGCCGTTCAACAGCAATCCGCTGGACACCCTTAACCGCGGCGTGGAGAGCAAGTGATGGATCGTATCGGCCGCGAAGCCGTGGCGAAGAAAGGTTGGCTGGCAGCACACCGCTGGTTGTTGCTGCGACGTGTCAGCCAAGCCTCGGTCTTGGGGCTGTTTTTGCTGGGGCCGCTGGCCGGCATTTGGTGGATCAAAGGCAACCTCAGCGCCAGTCTGTTTCTCGACACCGTGCCCATGACCGATCCCTTCGTCTTCATGCAATCGCTGCTGGCGGGCCACGTCGATGTCGCTTCCACGGCGGTGACGGGGGCGCTGATCGTGCTCGCCTTTTATCTGCTGGTGGGCGGACGGGCGTTCTGCTCGTGGGTGTGTCCCATGAATGTCGTTACCGACGGCGCCGCCTGGCTGCGTGGCCGGTTTGGGTTGCGCCAGACGCTGAAGATTCCACGCTCGTTTCGTTATTGGCTGCTGGCCGCGGTGCTGGGGTTGGCGTTCGTCAGCGGATCGCTGGCATGGGAACTGATCAACCCGGTGTCCATGCTGCATCGTGGATTGATCTTCGGGATGGGGTTCGGCTGGACGGTGATCGCGGCGGTGTTTCTGTTCGATCTGTTCGTCGCCAAGCGCGGCTGGTGCAGCCACCTCTGCCCGCAAGGCGCGCTGTACGGCGTGATCGGCTACTTCAGCCCGCTGCGGGTGCGCGCCGACAACCGCGCCGCGTGCGACGACTGCAAAGAGTGCTATCTGGTTTGTCCCGAACCGCAGGTGATCACGCCGGCGCTCAAAGGCGGCGTGCAGGGTTTGGGGCCGGTGATCGCCTCGGGAGCCTGCACCAACTGCGGGCGCTGCATCGACGTTTGCGCCGAGGATGTGTTTCGGTTCGGTGCCCGGTTTCACCGCCGCACGGGGCACGCCCAAGGCGTGCGAACGGGTGGCTCGCAAAATGAATTACGGCATACACACTGATTTCAACGCGTGATGGAGGGTGTCATGAAGAGAACGATTCTAACGACCGTGGCAGCGATGGTGAGTGCATTGATCTTGTCGCAGGCGATGGCAGCGGGTGTCCACTCGCTGCGCGGCGATCCGGCGCTTTCCGCCACCAATACGGATGCGCCCAGGGCGGGCAAGCTGATGACGCAGCAGGGCGGGTTCGAGCGCAACTACGAACAGCAGCCGCCGCTGATTCCGCACAAGATGGAGAAGTCCGAAATCGACCTCAAGGTCAACGGCTGCCTGAAATGCCACAGCAAGGAGAATTTCGAAAAGGAGAAGGCACCGGAAGTGGGGGAGAGCCACTACCTCGATGCCAGCGGCAACAAACAGGACAAGATCAGCATGCGCCGCTACTTCTGCACCCAGTGCCACGTGCCACAGTCGGAATCGGCGCCGTTGGTGGAGAACGTCTTCACCGCCAAGTGATCGGCCGCGACGGCGGAATCGACCCGATAGCACTTCGGGGGCGCCTTTGGCGCCCCTTTTTGTTGGTAGTGCTTGTGAATGACGGATGACCCGATGGGGTGCGCTGTTGCGGATGTGCGCGTTGTCGCGTGAGTAGGCACGACCATTTCCGTTGTCGCGCCAGCCGGGGTCTTCAGAAGCGGGTGTTGAGTCCGCCATCTCACCCACCGGTTTGGCGGCCTATCGCATCGGAACAGTCTGCGATATCCGCCGTTTTAAGCGTCTTGATCTTGCGGTCTTTTTGCGCGTTAATGAACGCCTCGACGCGCAAGACATACC
>JBNKCG010000061.1:0-10806 GCA_050287605.1 Gammaproteobacteria bacterium
ACCGTCACGGGATGCAGGCCCAGGGGGTTGGGCCGATCCGGGGAACGGGTGGAAAAGACGCCCGTGGCCGGCTGGCTGGTGTCTCCGCGACGGTGCACGCGCAGCCGGTCGCGATGCGCCTTGTGCAGCCAGGTCACGACGATCAACTCGCCGCCCACCGCGATGCCTTCCAGTCCATCCACCATGGCGGGATCGATTTCGATCCACGCCTGCGGTGCCCCCTCCGAACCCTGGCGCGGCGCCTCTTCGCGACGGACCAGCTCGGAGCGGACCACTCCGATGGGCTTGAGCTCAAACGTCCCGGTATTCATCGGCAGGATCAAGCGCGATCCATCGCGTGCCCGATCCGAACCGAATCGAGAATACCCACGATCCAGCACACCACAATGACCACGGTGGTGATGTTCAGCGATTGGGTTTCCGCCGCGCTGAGCTGCTCCGACACCAGGGTTGTCAACGCCATAAGATCGAGCGGCATCCCTTGCAGCTGCAGTTGTTCTACGATCTGAAACGCCTTGTCCGTGATTTGGCTCACCAGTCCGAACAGCGCGATCACCGTAGCGACGAGCAACACCGTTCCCATCAGGTAGCGCTTCAGGTAGAGGTGCCCGGCGCCGGGAAAGATGAACGCCGAGAGCAGGGCCGCTTTGGTCGATTTCTTCATGGGCGAACCACCTTGTGCAACGTCATCCATGGTGCGGTATTCCCGCACCCCACGCACCCTCAGGCGGAAACAACGCGCTCCAACACCACGAACGCGTACGGATAGGCGTTGCGTTCGTCGGGAAGATGCGCCTCGCGCGCCGTCTCGCGCCACTCGTCGGCGCTCCACTCCGGAAACCACGCATCGCCGTCGAAATCCGCGTCGATGAAAGTGAGGTACAGGCGATCGGTGTCCGGCAGTAGTTGCCGATAGAGGTTGGCACCGCCGATCACCATCGCCTCGTCGGCATCGGCGACCGCCTCCAGCGCCGCCTGCGGCGAGGCGACCACTTCGCAACCCGGAGCGTCGTAACCGGCAGCGCGGGTGATGACGATGTTGCGCCGTCCCGGCAGCGGTTTGCCGATGGATTCGTAGGTGAGCCGCCCCATGATGACGGGCTTGCCCAGGGTCACCTTCTTGAAGTGTTGCAGGTCGGCGGGCAGGTGCCACGGCAACTGGTTGTCGCGCCCGATCACGCGCCCCCGCCCCAGCGCAACGATGATGGACAGCGTGGTCACACCGCCACCGGCGCCTTGATGTGGGGGTGGCTCTGATACCCCACCAGTTCGAAGTCGTCGTAGGTAAAGTCGAACAGCGAGGTGACCGCCGGATTGAGCTTCATGGTAGGCAGCGGAAAGGGCTCACGGCTCAACTGCTCGCGCGCCTGCTCCAGGTGGTTGTTGTAGAGATGCGCGTCGCCGAAGGTGTGGATGAACTCGCCCGGCTGCAGGCCGGTGACCTGCGCCACCATCAAGGTGAGCAGCGCATAGCTGGCGATGTTGAACGGCACGCCGAGAAAGGTGTCGGCACTGCGCTGGTAGAGCTGGCACGAGAGCCGCCCTTCGGCCACGTAGAACTGGAAAAAGGCGTGACACGCCGCCAGCGCCATACGTCCCTGGCGCACGTTCTCCTGCGGGCTCACCGACTCGTCGGGCAGATCCGCCACATTCCACGCCGAGACGATGATGCGGCGGCTGTTGGGATTGCGCTTCAGCGTCTCCACCACCTCGCTGATCTGGTCGATGTGGCGCCCGTCCGGCGCCGGCCAGGAGCGCCACTGATAGCCGTAGAGTGGGCCGAGGTCGCCGTTCTCCGCCCATTCGTCCCAGATGCTGACGCCGTTCTCCTTGAGGTAGGCGATGTGGGTATCGCCCTTCAGGAACCACAGCAGCTCGTGGATGATGGAGCGCAGGTGCAGTTTCTTGGTGGTGACCAGCGGAAAGCCCCGCGCCAAGTCGAAGCGCATCTGGTGGCCGAAGATACTCAGCGTGCCGGTGCCCGTGCGGTCGCCCTTCTGGACGCCGCTCTCCATGATGCGGCGCATGAGATCGAGGTATTGCTGCATCGCGGCTTCCTACCGTTGCTCGCCCGACAGGGGTTGCCGCAGCGGGCGCCGGTAGGCCAGCACCAGCAGCACCACACCCGTCAGTATCAGCGGTGTGGAGAGCACCTGCCCCATGGTCACCCAGCCCCACGCGAGGTAGCCCAGTTGCGCGTCGGGTTCGCGCACGAATTCGACGGCAAAGCGAAACATCCCGTAACCCAGCGCGAACAACCCCGCCGGCGCCATGGTGGGACGCGGCTTGGAGGTGAACCACCAGAGGATGAGAAACAGCGCCAGCCCCTCCAGCCCCGCTTCGTAGAGCTGGGTCGGCTGACGCGGCACCCCCAGGGGATCGGCGGGGAATACCACGCCCCAGCTCCCGTCGGTGGGCGCGCCCCACAGCTCGCCGTTGATGAAGTTGCCGATGCGCCCGGCACCCAGCCCCAGCGGCACCAGCGGCGCGATGAAGTCGACGATCTCCCAGAAGCCTTTGCGCTGCCGCCGCCCGAACAGCCACACCGCCACCAGCACGCCGATCAATCCGCCGTGGAACGACATCCCACCGCGCCAGATGTAGAAGATCTCCAGCGGGTTGGCGAGAAACACCGGCAGGTTGTAGAAGAAGGTGTAACCGATACGCCCGCCCAGCACCGCGCCGAGCGCACAGTAAAAGAGCAGATCACCCATCTGCTCGGGCTTCCACCCCGACCCCGGCTTGGCCGCACGCAGGCGTCCCAGCCACCATCCCAGCGCAAAGGCGACCAGGTACATCATGCCGTACCAGTGCACTTTGAGCGGGCCGATCTGGATCAGGATGGGATTGAGGTCGTGGTAATACATGGCGGCGCCGGTTTGCTGAAAGGGTGGGAGTCTACCACGCGCCCGGCAGCACGCGGGCGAGCACCGCCTTGAGATAGCCCGTCTCCGGAATCGCCGGATGCAGCGGGTGATCGGGGGCCTGGTAGCCGTGCTCCAGCACCTGCAGGCTACGGTCCAGATGACGCGCCCCGCGCAGCATTCCCTCGACCAGGGTCTCGCGCTCCAGGTGGTGCGAGCAGGAGGCCGACATCAGCAATCCGCCCGGCTCCAACAGCTGCAGCGCCCCCTGGTTGAGGCGCCGGTAGGCCTCCACGCCCGCCTTGTAATCCTTGCGCCGCTTGATGAAGGCCGGCGGATCGAGCACCACGATGTCGAAACGCCGCTGCTCGTGGCGCAGATGGGCGAGCACGTCGAAGGCGTCGCCCTTGATGAACTCGCAGCGTTCGACGGCACCGTTGCGCTCGGCGTTCTCGCCCGCCAGTTCCAGCGCCGCCTGCGACGCGTCGACGCAGGTCACCTGGCTCGCACCCGCTGCCGCCGCCTGCAATCCCCACGCCCCGGCGTAGCTGAACAGATCCAGCACCCGCGCCCCCTGGGCATGGCGCGCCACCCGCGCGCGGTTCTCGCGGTGATCGTAAAACCAGCCGGTCTTCTGGCCGCCCGCGGGATCGACGACGAACTGGCAACCGTTCTCGCGCACGTCCACCTGGGTGGGGAATTCGCCCAGCGCCGCAGTCACGTAGCGATCCAGCCCCTCCTGCTCGCGGATGGCGCTGTCGTTGCGCCACAGGATGGCGGTGGGCCGGATCACCTGCACCAGCGCCTCGACCACGGCATCGCGCACCCGTTCCATGCCGGCGGTGGTGATCTGCGCCACCAGATAGTCGCCGTAGCGGTCCACCACCAGACCGGGCAGGCCATCGGATTCGCCGAACACCAGGCGGTAGAAGGGTTCGCCGTAGTAGCGCTGGCGCAGCGCCAGGGCCAGTTCCACCCGCTCGGCGATCAGCCCCGCGTCGAGCTGGCGTTCGGGATCGCGGCTCACCAGCCGGGCGCAGATCAGCGAGTGAGGGTTCACATAGCCGCTACCCACCGGCTTGCCGTTGGCCGCTTCGATGCGCACTGCGGCACCCGGCTCGAACGCCTTGAGGGGTGTGGCGTCGTTGTCCACCTCGTTGCTGAAGACCCAGCAGTGACCGGCGCGCAGACGGCGCTCCTCGCCGCGCTTGAGGCGCAGGATGGCTTGCGATGACGTGTGGTTCATGAGCTGGGTCCCGGCAGGAGGTCGGCGCAAAGCTTACGGGTTCAAGGGGGAAAGGCAAGGGAATCAATCCATCGGGCCCGCACTCCTTCGGCAGCGTCTAAGCTGTTAACCTAGTCAAACACTCAGCTTTATCGGTATCGCCATGAGCACCCCCAACCGCCTCGCCCAAGAGACCAGCCCCTACCTCCTGCAACATGCCCACAATCCCGTGGACTGGCACCCGTGGAACGACGAGGCGCTGCAAAAGGCGCGCGACGAGGACAAACCCATCCTGCTCTCCATCGGCTACTCCGCCTGCCACTGGTGCCACGTCATGGCGCACGAATCGTTCGAGGACCCGGAGATCGCGGCACTCATGAACGAGCACTTCGTCAACATCAAGGTGGACCGCGAGGAGCGCCCCGATCTGGACAAGATCTACCAGCTCGCCCACCAACTGCTCACCCAGCGGCCGGGCGGCTGGCCGCTCACCATCTTCATGAGTCCCGGCGACCACACCCCGTTCTTCGCCGGCACCTACCTGCCCAAGACGCCGCGCTACGGGCTGGCCAGCTTTCCCGAGGTGATCGTGGGCGTGGCCGGTTTCTACAGCAATCACCGCGACGAGGTGGAGAAACAGAACGCCTCGGTGCGCCAGGTACTCGGCGGCCTGCACCGCCAGCACACCCCGGCCGAGGTGATCGACGCCGAGCCGCTGACCCTGTCGCGCGGCGAGCTGGAACAGAGCTTCGACGACGTGCAGGGCGGCTTCGGCGGTGCGCCCAAGTTCCCGCAGCCTGCCGCCCTGGAGCGCCTGCTGGAACACTGGGCCGAATCGCGCGCCGGCCGCGTTCCCGACCAGCGCGCCCTGCACATGGTCGCCCACACCCTGACCCGCATGGCCCGCGGCGGGCTGCAGGATCAGCTGGGCGGCGGCTTCTACCGCTACTCGGTGGACGAGCGCTGGATGATCCCTCACTTCGAAAAGATGCTCTACGACAACGGTCCGCTGCTGCACCTCTACGCCTGCGCCTGGCAGGCCACCGGCGAGCCGCTGTTCGCGGCAACCGCGCGCGGTATCGGCGAGTGGGCGCTGCGCGAGATGCGCTCGCCCGAGGGCGCCTTCTACGCCACCCTGGACGCCGACTCCGAAGGCCACGAAGGACGCTACTACGTCTGGACCCACGAGGAGCTGCGCAGCCTGCTGGACGACGAGCACTACGCCCTGGCCATCGCCGCCTGGGGGCTGGATCAAAAGGCCAACTTCGAAGGGCGCTGGCACCTCTACGCCGCGCACACGGTCGCCGAACTGGCCCACAGCTTCCCGCTACCCGAAGAGACGCTGCGCGAACGGCTGGAGGCGGCGCGCCGCACGCTGTTCGACGCCCGCGCCGGGCGGGTACGCCCGCACCGCGACGAAAAAATCCTCACCGGCTGGAACGGGTTGATCATCAAAGGATTCGCCAGCGCCGGGCGGCGCCTCGGCGAGCCGCGCTTCATCGCCGCCGCCGAAACGGCGCTGGATTTCATCCGCGCGCAACTGTGGCGCGACGGACGCCTGCTGGCCGGCTGCAAGGACGGACGCGCCGCGCTCGCGGCCTACCTGGACGATTACGCCTTTCTGCTGGACGCCATCCTCGAGCTGCTGCAGGCGCGCTGGCGCGACTCCGACCTGGAGTGGGCGGTTCAGCTGGCCGATACCCTGCTGGCCCACTTCGAAGACCCCGAGCTGGGCGGCTTCTTCTTCACCGCCAACGACCACGAGGCGCTGCTCTACCGCCCCAAGCCCTTCGGCGACGACGCCACCCCCGCCGGCAACGGCATCGCCGCCCATGCCCTGCAGCGCCTGGGACACCTGCTGGGCGAACCGCGCTACCTGGCCGCCGCCGAACGCACGCTCAAGGCCGCGGCCGACGCGCTGGCACAGGCCCCCGCCTGGCATAACGCGCTACTGCGCGCCCTGGCCGAAGAGCTGATGCCGCCGCAACTGGTGATCCTGGTGGGCGAGGCAGGCGCCGCCGCCCCCTGGCGGCAGGCGTGCGGCAGCGACTACCGACCCCACTGCCTGGTGTTCACCCTGCCCGAGGCCGGCGCCTCGCTACCGCCCGCGCTGCAGCACTATCGGCCAGTATTCGCGCCGGTCACCGCCTACGTGTGCAGAGGAACGCAATGTTCGGCACCCGTCGGCGAGATTGAGCAGATGGCCGATCTGCTAAAAACCCGCGCTTAGGATGGCGGAGGGAATCGCTCCGGCGGGCGCCCGTCTTGCCCCTTCGACCAGCGGTCGGCTCCCCGGTATTGGGTTAGACTCCAGGTATGCTTCGTCTGAGCGGCAACGATCTCGACCTGCGAATTCTGCGGTGGGTATGCATTGCGGGAGCGGTGATGCTCGCCCCCTTTGCCATCGTGGATTACATACGTGGCCACCACGCACTGGGCATCGCCGTCGGCGGGCTGACCCTGGTCATGGTGGTCGTGGCGTGGCGCATATGGCGTGTCGAGAGACCCTACTCGCTGATAACGCTGCTGGTGGGAATGGGCTTCGCCAACATCGCCGTAGCCGTCGCCGCGGTGGAGTTGCAATCCCAGGGGATGTATTGGGGCTTCGCGGCCGCGGGCGCCAACAGCTTCGTGCTGGGCCCCCTGTTGGGTCTGATCTACAGCTTCACGCTGGGAATCTCGATTTTGATCGGCGCCAGCGCCTGGGCCGATACCAGCGAACTGGTCCGCTTCGGCGCCAGCTTCACGCTGCTCGCCATCTTCATCTACATCTTCTCGCTGCGCGTCCAGCAGAAGCAACGCGAACTCCACCGCCTGAGCCTCACCGACCCGCTCACCGGACTGGGCAATCGCCGCTCTCTGGAGATCGCGATGCGGCGCGAACTTGCCCGCGCGGAACGCTTCGGCTACACCGCCTCGTTGATCGCCATCGACCTGGATCACTTCAAGCGCATCAACGACACACTGGGTCACGCCGCGGGTGACCGCTTCCTGATCGATTTTGCCCACATGCTCCAACACCGCGTGCGACAAACCGACGAGGCGTTTCGCATCGGTGGCGAGGAGTTCCTGGTGCTGGCACCGGCCACCACGGCAATGGGCGCGTTCGAACTCGCCGAAGAGCTGCGCGATCAGACCCAGTCCGTTCCCCTGGCCGAACAGCCTGGTCAGACGTTTTCTGCGGGCGTCTCCGAACTGCAAGCGGACGATACCGGGGCAAGCTGGCTGCAACGCGCCGACCAGGCGATGTATCGTGCCAAGCAGAGCGGGCGCAACCGGGTGATGGTGGGGCTCACGCCAGAAGACCAGAAGCGCGCCGCTGCCGGTACTAGCGGCTAGCCCGCCTATTGCACCAAGAGAGCAGTCATCCTTTCGGGGTCCGCCCGCGACGCGCGGCGCCTTTGCCGAAGCGCGTGCGGATGGCATCCACCACCCCGTCGAGCTGCACGTCGCGGCGCCGGTTTTCGTCGGCGAACAAATCCTGCTGCGAAGTATCTTCGGCGTCGAACCCGCTCACTCCCACGCCCAGCAGACGTACCGGCGGACGCGGATTCGGCAGGCGGGTGCGGAACAGATCCAGCGCGGCGGTGGTGATCTCGCGGGTGATCGCCGTGGGCCGCTCCAGGGTGCGGGAGCGGGTGAGCGTCGTGAAATCGGCGAAGCGCACCTTGAGCTGGATCGTGCGCCCCTCCAGCCCCGCACGCCGCAACCGCCATCCCACCTGCTCGACCAACTGCTGCAGCCAGGCGCGCAGCATGGCATCGTCGGTCAGGTCTTCGCCGAAGGTGGTCTCGTTGGACACCGATTTGGCCTCGTACTCCGGCACCACCGGCCGCTCGTCGATGCCCCGCGCCAGCAGTCCGAGGTGGCGTCCGTGATTGCCGAACAGGTGCTCGGCGGCCTCCAGCGGCAAACGCCGCAGTTGCGCGATGGTGCGGATGGCATGACGTTCCAGCTCGCGTGCGGTCGCCGGCCCAACCCCCCACAGGCGGGTGATGGGCAGAGGATCGAGGAAATCGTGAATCTCATCGGGCTCGACCACCCGAAACCCATCCGGCTTGTCGATATCGCTGGCGACCTTGGCCAGAAACTTGTTGGGTGCCACGCCCACCGAAGCCACCAGTCCGGTCTCGGTGCGGATCTCGTCCTTGATCTGCCGCCCGATCTGCGGCGCCGGCCCGAACAGAGTCTGACTGCCGGTGACGTCGAGAAACGCCTCGTCCAGCGCCAGGGGCTCCACCAAGGGTGTGTAGCGCTCGAAGATGTCGCGGATGTGCGCAGACAATTCGGCGTAACGTGCCATGCGCGGCGGGCGGATCACCGCACCGGGGCAACGCCGCAGCGCCTGCGCCATGGGCATGGCGGAACGCACCCCGAAACGCCGCGCCTCGTAGCTGGCCGCCGACACCACGCCCCGTCCCTCGGGACGGCCGCCCACCACCACCGGCAGTCCTGCCAGGCTGGGATCGTCGAGGATTTCCACGGACGCATAGAAAGCGTCCATGTCCACGTGGAGAATGGCGCGGGAGGTCCAGTCGTGAGTGGGGTTGGTAGAGGGCATTGAGGATTGCCAGGATACGTGGTGCTCAACAAGCACAGCTTATCATTGATGTGCGGGGTTGGACGCCCGGGTGTGAAGCCCCCCTGTGCTGCCGCGTGTTCTAGACTGGATTCGACCCACTTGAGCGACGTACCCGTTTGGTAGCGACAAAGGATAGGAACGACGACGTGAAACGCCTAGCAATCATTTCACTATCGATCCTCGGTTTCGCCGGATTGATTGCCGTCGCGTTCATATTGGCCGCCGCGTTGCAGCCTTCCGCCAAATCCAAAGCGGAACGATCGCAACACGACATCACGTCAGTTGGACCGGGCCAATACGTCATCGCACCTTTCAGACGCAGCGACACACGATTTGACGAAGTATTGATCGTCAGGGACTGGGACAACGCCGTCCACGTCTACCTGCTACCCACCGAGGATGGAAAAGTCATCTTGCCTGAGCGCTGGTGGGGAATGGGATACCATCGCTGCGCCGACTTTCGCCCGGAACTCAACGACGAAGGACGTATTCTCAAGGGCGGCTCCATCACGTGTCACGACGCGGAGTTCCCGGCGTGGGGCAAATCCCAGTGGGAGTGGAGCTTGGACGGAAAGCCCAAGAGCGAATACGGCATCGCCATGTATTCGCCTGCCTTCGAGGTTCGAGACCACACGGTGTACATCAACCGGTAGCGGCCAGCGAAGACGCCGATAGCTGATCGCGCAATACACCCGGGATTGACCCTATCCACATGAACCCAGACTCCGCCGCCGCCTACCAAACGCATGCCCTGGAATTCCTCCGCGCGCGCGACCACTCAACGATAGGTGCGAGGGTTGCAGAGCGATGGGCGCGTTCGCTGCAACCTGGAACCGAAGTGATAGAAATCGCCTGCGGCGGTGGTTTCCCAGTGACTCGAACACTCCAGGAGGCAGGATTGGCGCTCTGGGCAGTAGAGTCCTCCCCCACCCTCGCCGAGCAATTCCGCTCCCGATTTCCCGACATACCCATCGAATGCGCCCGCGTTCAAGAGGCCGAGTTCTTCGCACGTCAATTCGGCGCCGCCATCGCCATCGGACTGCTATTCCTTCTCAGCGAACAAGATCAAATCGCACTGATTCATCGAATCGCGGAAATCCTCGTCCCCGGCGCCCGCTTCCTGTTCACGGCACCCATCGAGACCGGCACCTGGAAAGACATCACCACCGGCCATGAATGCCGATCGCTTGGACAGCAGGCGTATGAGAGAACCCTAAACGAATCGGGGTTTCGAGTGATTGCAACGTACGTAGACGAAGGCCAGAACAACTACTACGAGGCTGAGCGTTGGACAGCGGAGAGATTGGGTGTCTGAGCCTAATTACCCATCATTACTAATAGTCATTCGTTGTCCGAACCCTGCCACTACCTCAAGATTGAGAGAACGCTTTTGAAAAAGTAAATGCTTCTTTGCACGGTCCACGCTCTTGCAGAAGAGCCAGCTTTTCCTTTCCTTCCTGAATCGTTGGCACATGCCCGACCGGAACCCACCAAAGAACCTGATGCGCCCGGAGAATCTTGTGAAACCAGGCCTCTCTGTCCCGGATCAACTCCACATGGGTCGACTTGTAGACAAAGTTTTTCAACGACTCCATGTTCTCCCAAACGCTCATGTTAACGATAAGCCGTGGGTCATCGAATACTTGAATAGATGTCGCATCCCCCTCCTCAGTTTGAAGTCGCCAGACAAAGCCGGGGGAGCTGTCCGCCAAACCATTGATTTCTTCAAGACGATTCACAAACCCACTCATTGTTTCCGAATCCAATGAGTCACGGGCTTGAGCAATATTGATTTGAGCCAAATGACAGTTGCACATGGACTACTGGGTCCTTCTATTGAAATGGCGCGACGTCACTAGATAGGGTCACACCAGTCGCAGTTCAAGACCCATTTCTTTCGTTCGTTTGACGATCTCCAAATCTCGCTCACCCACTTGCGGTTATCGGTTAAAGGGGTCTATCGGTTAAAGGGGTCCGGTTAAAGGGGTCAGAGCCGAATGGCACTTAGTTAAGCTTTTTAGGGTGTCCATTTTTCTTGATATCTTCGCGCGCCTGATCTCTGGGTTGGGTTAACAACGGCAGGGGTTTTGGCCTTCGTTTCACCGCCCGCGGCTCAATGCGTCCGGGTCGGTTAC
>JBNKCG010000062.1:0-31676 GCA_050287605.1 Gammaproteobacteria bacterium
TAATTCACGATCAAGGAGATTGCAACCAGCCATGGAAAAGGCAGCCCAATCCCGTTTCTGGGACCGTTTCATCGACCTCGCCCGCAACGCCTCTGTTCCTGAGCGCGCGCTGCGCTGGTACGTGCGGCGTGTGGAACAGTACATCGACGCGCACGCCGATCTGCGACTCAAACAGCACGGCCCCGTGGAAGTTACTGGGTACCTTGAGAGCATCGGGCGAAGCCAGTCGCTCGAGAGCTGGCAATTCCGCCAACTGGTGCACGCCCTTCAGCTGCTGTTTACCGATCTGCTTCGACTGGATTGGGCAGTCGGATTCGACTGGCCGTTTTGGCTTGAGGCGGCAAAGGAGTTGGAAACGGACCACCCGACCATCGCCAGACATAATCAGCCCATCAGTGCGCCGGAGGACACAGGGCACGGTGAGATCAGCAGCATCGCGGTCGGCGACCTCGCGCAAGCCTTGGCTGCGGAGATACGTCGACGCAATTATTCGATTCGCACGGAGCACGCCTATGTTCAGTGGCTGCAGCGCTTCATGCATTTTCACAACAACCGCGATCCCCGCGAAATGGGCGCCATCGAGGTCCAGGCGTACCTTAATTATCTCGCTCTGCAGCGGCAGGTGACGCCAAGTACACAATCACAGGCGCTGTGTGCACTGGTGTTTCTCTATAAACAGGTGCTGGGCAATGAACTGGGAGAGCTGAGCGGTCTGGTGCCGGCTAAGAAACCACGTCGCCTGCCCGTGGTGCTGACGCGGGATGAGGTGAGCCGGCTACTCGGGGCGCTGGATAGTCAGCGCTTCGGTCTCATGGCAGGGCTGCTCTACGGTACCGGGATGCGCCTGATGGAATGTGCGCGCCTGCGGGTATTGGATGTGGATTTCGGCTATTCCCAAATTATCGTGCGCGACGGGAAGGGTTCGAAGGACCGGGTAGTGCCTCTGCCGCGGCGCTATCGGGCTGCGCTGCAAGAGCAGATCGATGCCGTGGGTGCATTGCACAGGCAGGACCTGGAACTCGGGTACGGTGAGGTGTTTCTACCCGATGCGTTGTCGCGCAAGTATCCTAATGCGCCCAGGGAACTCAAGTGGCAGTATGTGTTTCCTTCCGCGAAGCTGTCGGTCGATCCGCGTTCGAAGAAGACGCGCCGGCACCACCTCCATGAAACGGCGCTGCAACGCGCCATCAAGAACGCCGCCTCGGCGACCGATATTCGCAAGCGCGTCACCAGCCACACACTCAGGCATTCCTTCGCGACTCATCTGCTGGAAGCTGGCTACGACATTCGCACAGTGCAGGAGCTGCTGGGGCACGCGGATGTGTCTACCACGATGATCTATACCCATGTGCTCAACCGCCCCGGGGTGAGTGTGACTAGCCCGGCGGATTTGAGCTGAGACAGGGCCGAGCCGGCACCGTATTCTCCGTTCAACCGCCGTCTGCTGGTCACAAGTTAGCGCGGCTTGCCGCTCCTTGGCCCTCGACTGCAGAAATGCGGGAGCCAAAGCCGACGACTGCAGCGACGCAGGAGGTAGAGCGACGCAGGAGCCAAAGCCGAGAAAACTTCTATTACCATTCGCGGCTTCCGCCGCTCCTACGGTGTGGGTGGGAACATCTCAATGGGGGCGGCCGCGATGTCCATGAAGGGACAAATGCAGCCGGCGCATGGATGCGCGGGAACGGCCTGGCCGCAAAGGGCTTTCGCGAGCAGCGCTCGCTCCTACATGCGCATTAGATTCCCGCCCGCACCGCCTTCAACGCACGGCTCCACCCGTCCAGCAACGGTTGGCGCGTCGCCGCGTCCATGGCGGGTTCGAAGCGGGCATCGAGCTGCCACAGCGCTTCGAATTCGTCCGGCGAGTCGTAGAGACCGACCTGCAAACCTGCTAGCAGCGCCGCGCCCAGGGCGGTGGTCTCGGCCACGCGCGGGCGCTCCACCGGCGTGTCCAGCATGTCGGCGAGGAATTGCAGCATCCAGTCGTTGGCGACCATGCCGCCGTCCACGCGCAACGTGCCCAGCGCGGCGCCAGCGTCGCGCTCCATGGCCACGGCCAGGTCGCGGGTCTGGTAGCAGACCGACTCCAGCGCCGCGCGTACCAGCTGCGCGATGCCGCTGTCGCGGGTCAGTCCGGTGAGTACGCCGCGCGCTTCCGGGACCCAGTGGGGCGCACCCAGACCGACGAAGGCGGGAACCAGATAGACGCCGTCGTTGCCGTTGAGGGATTTTGCCAACGCCTCGGTCTCGCCGGCGTTGCTGATGATCTTCAGTGCATCGCGCAGCCACTGTACTGCGGCACCGGCCACGAAGATGGAACCTTCGAGGGCGTAGGTGGGCTTGCCGCCTAGGCGGTAAGCGACGGTCGCGAGCAGTCCGTTCTGCGAACGCACCACCTGATCGCCGGTATTCATGACGGCGAAACAGCCGGTGCCGTAGGTGCTCTTGATCATGCCCGGCTTGAGGCACGCCTGGCCGACGGTGGCGGCCTGCTGGTCGCCGGCGACGGCGGCGATGGGCAGCACGCGGCCGATGCTCTCCACGGTGGTCTGTCCGAAGTCGGCGGCGCTGTCGCGCACCTCCGGCAGCAGGGAACGGGGGACGCGAAAACACGCCAGCAGCTCGTCGTCCCAGCACTGGCGATGGATGTCGAACAGCAGGGTGCGCGAGGCGTTGGTGGCATCGGTGGCGTGCACCTTGCCGCCGGTAAGGCGCCAGATGAGGAAGGTGTCGATGGTGCCGAAGGCGAGCTTGCCCGCTTCGGCCGCGGCGCGGGCGCCGTCCACGTGATCGAGAATCCAGGCGATCTTGGTGGCGGAAAAGTAGGGATCGATCACCAGGCCGGTGCGCTCGGCGACCTTGTCGCTCCAGCCGGCATCGCGCAACGGCTGGCACAGTTCGGCGGTGCGCCGGTCCTGCCAGACGATGGCATTGTGGATGGGGCGTCCGCTGTCGCGCTCCCACACCACCACGGTCTCGCGCTGGTTGGTGATGCCGGCCGCGACCACTTCGTCGACGCCCGCCAGCACCTCGCGGCACACCGCCACGGTGGTGGACCAGATCTCTTCGGGATCGTGTTCCACCCAGCCCGGGTTGGGGAAAATCTGGCGGAACTCCTGCTGGGCCACACGCTGGATGCGCGCCTGCTGGTCGAACAGGATGGCGCGGCTGCTGGTGGTGCCCTGATCGATGCTGAGAATCGTCTTGCTCATGCCCCCTCTCCTGAGACGACCGCTGCAGCGTCGGACTGCTCCAGCCACTGAGCCAACGCCTCTGCACCGGCCGCCGTCACGCTCAATCCCTTCTTGGTGCGACGCCACAGGATGTCTTCCACCGTCTGCGCCCATTCGTGCTCGCACAGGTAACGCACCTCGGCCTCGTAAAGACCGCCACCGAAGTCGCGCCCCAGGTCGTGCTCGCCGTGGCAATCGCTGAGCAGCCGGTGAATCTCCGTCCCGTAGTTGCGACAGTAATCGAGAAGCCGCTCGGAGGCCAGCCACGGATAGCGCGCCCGACAGCTCTCGACGAACTGCGCGAAACTTTCGGAACCGAGATCGCCCCCCGGCAGATGCGACGCGGCGGTCCACGGACCCCGCTCCAGCGCCAGCGGCTTGCGCAGATGCTCCATCACCTCTTCGGCCAACAGGCGGTAGGTGGTGATCTTGCCGCCGATGACGTTGAGCAGCGCGGGACCGTCGTCATCCAGCTCCAGCTCGTAGTCGCGCGTCACCTTGCTCGCCTGACTGGATTCGTCGTCCAGCAACGGCCGCACGCCAGTGTAGTTCCACACCACATCGTCGGGCGTGACCGGTTCGCGCAGGTATTGGCTGACCGCCTCGCAGATATAGCGAACCTCGTCGGCTTCCACCTTGGCGGCGTTGGGATCGTCCTCCACCTCCACGTCGGTGGTGCCCAGCAGGGTGAATTCATGCTCGAAGGGGATAGCGAACAGCACACGGCCGTCGTGGTGCTGAAAGATGTAGGGATAGGGATGGTCGAAGCGTTTGCGCACCACGATGTGGCTGCCCTTGACCAAACGCACGTGATGGCGGCTGCCCCCGCCTTCGGCGCGCCCCGCCACCGTCTCCACCCACGGGCCCGCGGCATTGACCACCGCGCGCGCCTGAACCGTGATCGTGGTCCCACGGCGGCGGTCGCGCAGCGTCACCAACCAGTGGCGCTTGCCGCGTACCAGGCGCACACACTCGGTGCGGGTGAGTATCCGGGCACCGTGCCGTGCGGCGTCGCACGCGTTGAGTACCACTAGGCGCGCATCCTGAACCCAGCAATCGGAATATTCGAATCCGAAGTGAAACTCCGGACGCAGCGCCTCGCCCGCCGCATGGTGGTGCAGATTGACCGCATGCGATGCCGGCAACACCTTGCGCCCGCCGATGTGGTCGTAGAGAAACAGCCCCAGCCGGATCAGCCAGCGCGGACGCAGTTTAGCGTAGTGCGGCAGTATAAAGCGCAGCGGCCAGATGATGTGCGGCGCCATGGCGAGCAGCACCTCACGCTCCATCAGCGAGTGGCGCACCAGGCGAAACTCGTAGTGCTCCAGGTAGCGCAATCCGCCGTGGATCAGTTTGGTGCTTGACGACGACGTGTGTGCGGCGAGATCGTCGCGCTCGCACAATACCACCGACAATCCTCTGCCGGCGGCATCGCGCGCCACGCCGACTCCGTTGATTCCGCCACCGACGACCAGCAGGTCCGCTTCGATGGTGTTGCTCGCTTCCGACATGCTCACCACGCCAACCCCGTTACCATCCGCTCACGCCATACCGCGAACGAACTGTCACGTTCTGATCCTTACGCGCATGCGCCATTTCGCATCTCCTTGATCTCTCGTCGTACCTGGTTCGGGCTATACCCAGCGGAACACCACACCCGCATAGATCAGCGATATCGCCAACGCCCCCCACAGCGGGGTACCGACAAAGCCGAGCCAGGCGAGAAAGATGAAGGCGCTGCCCAGCAGCGAGATGAACAGCCGATCGCCGCGCGTGGTATGAAGACCCAGCACGCCGTCGCGCGGCCCGCCGCCTGGATCGAAGCGCTCCCATACCGCCATACCCATCAGGCAGCAGAGAATGAAGATGAAGAACGCGGCGGTAGGCCAGGTCCATGCCATCCACGAGAGATCCATGACTCAATCTCCTCACACTCTGCCAAGGGCAAAGCCCTTAGCGATGTAGTTGCGCACGAAGTAGATGACGAACGCGCCCGGTACGATGGTGAGCGATCCAGCCGCTGCCAGCAGTCCCAGCTCGTAACCCGACGAACTGGCGGTACGCGTCATGGTCGCGGCGATGGGCTTGGCCAACACCGAGGTGAGCGTTTTGGAAAGCAGCAGCTCCACCCACGAGTACATGAAGCAGAAGAACGCCGCCACGCCGATACCGGCCGCGATGGTCGGTATGAAGATGCGCAGGAAAAAGCGCCAGAACGAGTACCCATCCAGGTAGGCGGTCTCGTCCAGCTCCTTGGGCACGCCGGACATGAACCCTTCGAGTATCCACACCGCCAGCGGAATGTTGAACAGAGTATGCGCCAGCGCCACCGCGATGTGCGTGTCGAACAGACCGATGGCGGAGTAGAGCTGGAAGAAGGGCAGCGCAAACACCGCCGGCGGCGCCATACGGTTGGTGAGCAACCAGAAGAACAGATGCTTGTCGCCGAGGAAACGGTAGCGCGAGAACGCGTAGGCCGCAGGCAGCGCCGCGCTCACCGAGAGCAGGGTGTTGATCACCACGTAGATGATGGAGTTGATGTAGCCGTTGTACCAGGTGGGATCGGTGAAGATGGTGGCGTAGTTTTCCAACGTGAAGTCGGCCGGCCACAGCGAGAAACCGCCCAGAATCTCATTGGTGGTCTTGAACGACATATTGAGCAGCCAATACACCGGCAGCATCAGGAAAACGATGTAGATTGTCGGCACGAGCCAGGTGTAGCGTTTCATCACTGCTCCTCGTTCCGCATCATCAAGGTGTAGAACAGCCAGCTCACCAGCAACACCACCAGGAAGTAGATCAGCGACATGGCAGCCGCCTGCCCCAGATCGAACTGGCCGAGGGCGATCTTCACCAGATCGATGGAGAGGAAGGTGGTGGTATTGCCGGGTCCGCCGCCGGTGAGCACGAACGGTTCGGTGTAGATCATGAAGCTGTCCATGAAACGCAGCAGCACCGCAATGGTCAGCACGCGTTTCATCTTGGGCAGCTGGATGTGACGAAAGATCGCCCAGCCGCTGGCACCGTCGATGTGCGCCGCCTGGTAGTAGGCATCGGGGATGGAACAAAGCCCCGCGTAGGCAAGCAGCACCACCAGCGACGTCCAGTGCCAGACGTCCATGAACACCGTCGTCAGCCAGGCCGAAACCGGCTGTTGGGTGAAGTTGTAGTCAATGCCGATGTGGTTGAGCACGTAGCCCAGAAAGCCGATGTCGGGTAGCGCGAAGATGTTCCACATGGCGCCCACCACGTTCCATGGAATCAGCAGCGGCAGCGCCATCAGCACCAGGCACACCGACACCCACACGCCTTTGCGCGGCATCGCCAGCGCCACCGCCACGCCCAGCGGAATCTCGATAACGAGGATGGTGGCGGTGAAGAAGAGCTGGCGCACGAACGCCGCCTGGAAACGGTCGGAGTTGAGGATTTTTTCGAACCACTCCACCCCCGACCAGAAGAAGACGTTGTTGCCAAAGGTCTCCTGCACCGAGTAGTTGACGACGGTCATCAGCGGGATGAGCGCGTTGAACGCCACCAGTATCACCACCGGAATCACCAGCAGCCACGCACGTTGATTGGTTGTTTTGCCGATCATCTGCCTGCCCTCACCCGATTACCCAGCCGTCGGCGTACAACCAGGTCCGCGCCGGATCGAATTTCACCTGCGGGCGTTCGGAGGGAATCGCCGTCTCTTCGTCCACCACCATCTTGAAGTGGTGGCCCTGGTGCTCCAGTTCCACCAAGCGGTAGCGACCCAGGTCGTCCACCTTTTCGATGCGCACCGGAATCCCGTCATCCACGAACCGCACCGACTCCGGCCGCACGCCCAACTCCAGCTTGCCGTCCGGCTGTTTGGGCGGAGGACTGGCTGTCTCCACCACCACACCGTCGAAATGCACCTGCGACCCGTCCACCGTGCACGGCAGGATGTTCATGCCAGGCGACCCGATGAAGTATCCGACGAAGGTGTGGCGGGGCTGCTCGAACAGCTCCACCGGCGAACCCACCTGCACGACGACGCCCTCGTGCATCACCACGACTTGATCGGCGAAGGTCAGCGCCTCGGTCTGATCGTGGGTGACGTAGATCATGGTGGTACCCACCTGCTGGTGCAGCGCCTTGAGCTGCGAGCGCAGCTTCCACTTGAGGTGCGGGTCGATCACCGTCAGCGGCTCGTCGAAGAGAATGGCGTTGACGTCTTCGCGCACCAAGCCGCGGCCCAGCGAGATCTTCTGCTTGCCGTCGGCGGTGAGACCAGCAGCACGCTGCTTGAGCACCGCTTCCAGATCGAGCATTGCGGCGATCTGCTGCACACGTTCCTTGATGCGTGCCTCCGGCACGTGACGGTTGCGCAGCGGAAACGCCAAGTTGTCGTAAACGGTCATGGTGTCGTAGACCACCGGAAACTGAAACACCTGCGCGATCTGGCGCTCGCTGGTCGCCATGCGCGTCACGTCGCGCTCGTCGAACAGCACCCGCCCTTCCGAGGGGATAAGCAAACCGGAGATGATGTTGAGCAGCGTGGTCTTGCCGCAGCCGGAAGGCCCCAGCAACGCGTAGGCGCCGCCGTCCTCCCACACCGTGTCGATGCCCTTAAGCGCGTAGTCCGCGGGCTGCGCAGGCTGGGCGACGTAGCTGTGGCGGACCTCTTCAAATGTGATCTTGGCCATAGATGTGATTGCTCTGCGTTGATTCTTACTCGTCGATGCGCCGACCCTGCGCATCGAACAACATGCCGCGCTCGATCTTCAGATAGAGCGTGACCTCGTCGCCCACCTTGAACGGGTGCACGCCGTGGGATTCCGAAATCCAGCCGAGTTCGCCCACGGTGATGTGAATGGTGCTTTCCGACCCGCTGATCTCGGCCACCGAGACCCGGCCGCGGATCGCGACGCTGTCGGCGTGTTCCTTCGCCAACGTCAGATGGTGCGCACGGAACGCCAGCGTGTAGTCGCCGTCGGCTATGCCGCGCATCCGTTCCGGCAGCGTCCACGACACGCCGTCGGCCAGTTGCAACTGCCCGCCGCGTACCCGCGCAGGAGCGGTATTGATGGGCGGATCGGCAAACACTTGGGCGGTGATCAGCGTCTGCGGGGAGTGGTAGACGTCGGCCGTGGCGCCATATTGCGAAACGCGCCCTTCGTGCAGCGTCGCCACGCGCCCGCCCAGCATCAGCGCTTCCAGCGGTTCGCTGGTGGCGTAGACCACGGTGGTGCCGGCTTCGGCGAACAGCCGCGGCAGCTCTTCGCGCAACTCTTCTCGCAACTTGTAGTCGAGGTTGGCCAACGGTTCGTCGAGCAGCACCAGTGGCGCACGTTTCACCAACGCGCGTGCCAGTGCGGTGCGCTGCTGTTGACCGCCGGACAGTTCGCTGGGCACCCGATCGAGCATCGGACTCAGCTTGAGCAGTTCGGCGATCTCGCCCACCCGTTTGCGGATCTCCGCTTCCGGCAGACGCGCCACGCGCAGCGGCGAGGCGATGTTGTCGAACACCGAAAAGCTCGGGTAGTTAATAAAGGCCTGATAGACCATGGCCACGCTGCGCTTCTGAACCGGTACGCCGGTGACGTTGTCGCCGTCGAACCACACCTCACCCTGCGTGGGGCGCTCCAGTCCGGCCATCAGCCGCATCAACGTCGTCTTGCCCGACAGCGTCGTGCCCAGCAACACGTTGAATTCGCCCTTGTCCAACGCTAGGTCGGTGGGGTAGATGTGCCACTCGGCCCCGACCCGCATGGAAACTTGTTTGAGTTCTATAGCCATTCGTTGTCAATCCGCGCGCTAAGCTTATCGATGCGTTACATGGCCAAATGAAGTTCGACGCCCTCGCGGCGACACAGCTGCGCGAACGCGGCCGGTGGCGGCTGGTCGGTGACGATGTGTTCGACGTCAGCCACGTTGGCGATACGCACCGGCGCGTTGCGTTCGAACTTCATGGCATCGGCGACCAGGATGGTGGAGCGCGCGTTGCGTATGATGGTGCGCGTCACGTGCACCTCGCGCGCGTCGAAGTCGAGAATGCTGCCGTCCTCTTCGATGGCCGAGGCCCCGATCACGGCATAGTCCACCTTGAACTGGGTGACGAAATCGGCGGTCGCCTCGCCAACGATACCGCCGTCCTCGCGCCGCACGATGCCGCCCGCCATCATCACGTTGATGGTTTCGCTGCGCATCAGCGTGTTGACGACGTTGAGGTTGTTGGTGATCACCAGCAGACCGGTGTGGCCCAGCAGGTTCTCCGCCACCTGTTCGGTGGTGGTGCCGATGTTGATGAACAGCGACGAGTCGTTGGGAATCAACGCCGCCGCGCAGCGCCCGATGGCCGCCTTCTCGTCGAAGGCGAGGCTCTTGCGCGCAGGGTAGCCGAGGTTCACCACGCCACCCATCGGGGTCGCGCCGCCGTGCACCCGCTGCAACAGACGCAGTTGGCACAGGGCGCCGAGATCGCGACGGATGGTTTGCGGTGTGACGTCGAAACGCTCCGCCAGCGTATCGACCATCGCCTCCCCCTCCTGACGCGCCAATTCGAGTATGGCGCTCTGCCGCTCCGTCAGGGCGACATGGCGTCTCTGATCGTTCATCGTCGAATTCCGCTCGTGTTGGGGCACCGCGGCCGCCATTGACGGCCGCGGTGCCGGATCCGGCAGCTACTGCTGCCAGCGCTTCACGATGTCTTCGTAACGGTGAGTGATGCCTTTGGGCTTTTCGTTGGCCAGTTTCGCCTTGGGCGAACCCGGCTTGTTAAGCCACACGGAAGGATCCACCTGCGGATTCAGACGCGGGCCGCAACCGCCGTAGGTGCCGGCCTTTTCGTCGGCGACCTGCATGCGGGCCATGACCTGATCCATCTCGGACGCCAGTCGGTCCATAGCCTGTTGGGGCGTGAACGCACCGGAGTTGACGTCGCCGATCTGCTGCCACCAGATCTGGGCCAGCTTCGGATAGTCAGGCACGTTGATGCCAGTAGGGGTCCACAGCACGCGGTCGGGCGAACGGTAGAACTCCACCAGACCACCCAGCTTCGGTGCCCGTTCGGTGAACGACTTGTGACGGATGGTGCTGTCGCGGATGAAGGTCAGGCCGACGTGGCTCTTCTTCACGTCCACGGTCTTGGAGACCACGAACTGGGCGTAGAGCCAGGCGGCTTTGCGACGATCCACCGGGGTTGACTCAAACAGCGTCCACGAACCGGCATCCTGGTATCCCAGCTTCTGGCCTTTCTCCCAGTACGGGCCGTGGGGCGAGGGAGCCATGCGCCACAGCGGCTTGCCGCTGTCGTCGACGGTGTTGTTGCCTTCGCTCTTGGGCGCCACCATGGATGCGGTGAAGGCGGTATACCAGAAGATCTGCTGCGCCACGTTGCCCTGCGAGAGCGCCGGCAGCGACTGGTAGAAGTCGTAGTTGGCGGCGCCGGGCGGGGCGTACTTGCGCAGCCACTCGTCCCACTTGCGAATGGCGTAGACGGCCGCGGGGCTGTTGGCACCACCGCCGCGCGACACCGAGGCACCTACCGGATTACAGGTACCCTTCTCCATGCGGATGCCCCACTCGTCCACCGGCACGCCGTTGGGCAACCCCTTGCTGCCTTCGCCCGCCATGGACAACCAGGCGTCGGTCATGCGCCAGCCCAGGTCGGGTGCGCGCTTGCCGTAGTCCATGTGACCGTAGACCCGCACGCCGTCGATGGTCTTGACGTGGTCGGTGAAGAACTCGGCGATATCCTCATAGGCCGACCAGTTCTCCGGCACCCCCAGCTCGTAGCCGTAGATCTCCTTGAACTTCTTTTTCAGATCGGGGCGGTCGAACCAGTCCTTGCGGAACCAGTAGAGGTTGGCGAACTGCTGGTCGGGGAGCTGGTAGAGCTTGCCATCCGGACCGGTGGTGAACGACTTACCGATGAAATCGTTGACGTCCAGCATGGGGTCAGTGACATCCTTGCCCTCGCCGGCCATCCAGTCGGTGAGATTGACCGCGAGCTTGAGACGCGAGTGGGTGCCGATCAGGTCGGAGTCGTTGATGTAGCCGTCGTACAGGTTGCGCTTGGTCTGCATCTGGGTCTGCACCGCCTGCACCACCTCGCCCTCACCCAGCACTTGGTGATTCACCTTGATGCCGGTGATCTCCGAGAAGGCCTTGGCCAGCACCTTCGACTCGTACTCGTGGGTGGGGATGGTTTCGGAAAGGACGTTGATCTCCATCCCGGCGAACGGCTTCGCAGCGTCGATGAACCACTGCATCTCCTTGAGCTGATCGCTCCTGCTGAGAGCCGACGGCTGGAACTCCTTGTCGACCCATTTTTCGGCTTCGGCCATACCGGCGAAAGCCGACGGCATAGCGAGTGCTGCAGCCACAGCGGTGGCCGCTATCTGGTGTTTCATCTGCATTCCTCCTCCAAGGTGTATGCGTCAATGGCCAATGAATACTAGCACCGAAATGTTCACATGCAAGAAATTAAATGTTCATATGAACATGATTAATGCATTAATCCGAAAATTTCCGAGGGAAATGCGCGCACGCCGCGATGAAATGCGCGACCGGCAAACGCCCGGACAAGGAGGGCGGGACGCCCGCCGCACACGCGGGCGTCCCTAAGCGAGAAGGGGGTGGCGGGAACGGAGTGGTACCGCCCGCGCCGATGGGACGGTCAGGCGCCCAACACGGCCGCCACCTGTTCCACCACAAAGTCGAGCTGGGGGCGACGTATGGTCAGCGGCGGCGCCAAGCGCACCACCCGTTCGTGGGTCTCCTTGCAGACCAGGCCGCGCTCCAGCAGGCGCTCGCAATAGCGCCGCGCCGGTCCCGCCCCCGGCGTCAGCTCGATCCCGATCAGCAAACCGCGGCCGCGCACCTCGGCGATTCTGGGGCTGTGGATACTCTGCAACCGCTGCAGCAGATAGGCGCCGGAGTCGGCGGCGCGCTGCGCCAGATTCTCATCCTCCAGCACCTGTAGGGCCGCATCGCCCACCGCCGCGGCCAACGGGTTGCCGCCGAAGGTGCTGCCGTGATCGCCGGGGCGGAACACTCCGAGGACGGCCTCCGAGGCCAGCACCGCCGAGACAGGATAGACCCCGCCCCCCAGCGCCTTTCCTACGATCAACACATCCGGTTTGGCGTCGGCGTCGTGCTGGTAGGCAAAGCGTTTGCCGGTGCGCCCCAGACCGGTCTGGATCTCATCGGCGACGTAGAGCACGTTGTGCGCCGAGCAGATGCGCCGCACCTCACTGAGATACCCCGGCGGTGGCACCAGGATGCCGCCCTCACCTTGGATGGGCTCCACCAGGAACGCTACGGTGTTGGGGGTGATGGCCGCTTCCAGTTGTGCCACGTCACCGAAATCGACCGTGACGAAACCGGGTGCATAGGGGCCGAAGTTGTCGCGGTATTGCGGCTCGCTGGAGAAGCCCACGATGGTGGTGGTGCGGCCGTGGAAGTTGTTGCGGCAGACAATGATCTCGGCCCGGTCGTGTTCCACCCCCTTCACCGTGTAGCCCCACTTGCGCGCCGTCTTGATGGCGGTCTCCACCGCTTCCGCACCCGTATTCATGGGCAGCGCCTTGTCCATCTCGGCCAAGGTGCACAGCCGTTCCAGGAATGGCCCCAGACGATCGTTGTGGAAGGCGCGCGACGTGATCGTCAAGCGCTCGGCCTGCTCTTTCAGCGCCTGAATGATACGGGGATGGCGGTGACCCTGGTTGACCGCCGAGTAGGCGCTCAGGCAATCGAGGTAGCGCCGCCCGTCGCTGTCCCACACCCAGACGTCCTCGGCCTGCGCCAGCACCACCGGCAGCGGATGGTAGTTGGTCGCGCCGTAGCGGTCGGCCTGCGCCATGATCGCCTGCTGGGAGGATTGGCCCGTCTCCACATCACGTACCGTATGCAGCGTTTTCATCACACACCTCCTCATCAGCCAACCGAGTCTCCGCGGAGTTCCCCAACAGACTCCCGACCAATTCGACGGCCAGCTGCGCCGTCTTCCCGTTCGAGTCCCTGAGTGGATTCAGCTCCATCACATCCACCGAACCCAGCAAGCCGCTCGCCGCGATGGTCCGTAGCGCCGCTTTCATCGCATCCGGTGCCAATCCGTCGGGTTCCGGGTGATCCACCCCCGGGGCCGCCGCGGGATCCATGGCGTCGATGTCGAGGCTCACGTGCAGGTGTCCGTTGTCGGCAGCCACTTGCGCCAGCACCGCCTCAACCACCGACGTCAAACCCCGGCGCCGCACCTCGAGCATACCGGTCACGCACACGTCGTGGGAGCGCAGCAACTCCGACTCGCCGGCATCAACCGCGCGCACGCCGATCTGACGCATCCGCGCGGGGGTCACCCAGGGCGCCTCACCGCTCAATGCCAGCAATCGAGGATCGCCGAGTCCGCACACCACCGCCGCGGGCATCCCGTGCACATTGCCCGACGGACTGGTGGCGAACGTGTTGAAATCGGCATGGGCATCGAACCACAGCACCCACAGTGGTCGCCGGCTTCGGCGGCAATGGCGGGCGACTCCCGCTACCGAACCGATGGCGAGGCCATGATCACCGCCCAGCACCACCGGCAACTCGTCACCGGCCAGCGCCGTCATCACCGCCGCGCTCACTCGCCTGTAGGCCACCAGGAGCTGCTCCAGGGTAGCCTCCGCGGCGGTCCCGCAATCGCGCAAATCCAACGCCACGCCGCTTGCCCTGCGACCGGCCGATTGCAGCTTCCGCTCCAGGCCAGCCTCGCGCAGCGCCGCCGGGGCAAGCTCGCATCCGGCGACGCCGGACCCGCCACTGAACGGTGCGTAAATCAGCGCGATACGCCGCATTGACATGGTTTGCCGACTCCTCCGTCACCCGGTCCGGGCCGCGGGCCAAATATCGTTCGGGTCGCAGACAGCGCGACCCCCGCGACCACACCCACCGCTTTAAACAATTGATTTATAGGAAAAGAGTGCCACAAGTCGCACCGAATAAGTTGGGATATATCGGCCTGCGAATGTCGAAAATACGATCCACCCGCCGTGAAACCGAATATTCTTCAGTAACCCATGAAAGGTACGGCTGCCATGAAACCCGACCGCATCAACCTGCGCATCTTGACCGAGCTGCAACACCACGGACGCGTCACCAACCAGGCGCTGGCCGAGCGCGTGGGCCTCTCGCCCAGCGCCTGCCTCGACCGGGTACGGCGGCTGCAGGAGTCCGGGGTGGTGGAGGGCTACGGGGCCAGAATCGATCTCGACCGGGTCTGCCCATCGGTGACAGTGATTGCCACCGTCACGCTGCACGACCACCGCAAAACGCACACGGCGCGCTTCGAGGAGGCGGTGCGATCACTGGACGAGGTGGTCGAATGCCATCAGGTGAGCGGCATCTTCGACTACCTGCTGCGGGTGGTGTGCCGCGATATGCGCCACTACCAATCGGTGAGCGACCAGCTCATCGAGGCGGGCGCCGGAGTGATCGAGCTTTCCAGCCACGTGGTACTGGACCGCACCAAGACCTTCACCGGTTACCCCTTGGGAGCGCTGATCGGACCTGGCTCCTCACCCCATGCCAAGTGACACGCACACGCGGTTGCAGTGCCGGAGAAACTTCTTGTAAAAAGCACGATCGTTCGTATACTTAGGGTATGAGCAAAGGTGAACAGAGACGCGCCACCATCGTCGACGCCGCGCTGCGCGAAGCGAGCATCTGCGGCATCCACGGCCTCAGCATCGGTGGCTTGGCCGACCATCTGAAGATGTCCAAAAGCGGGCTGTTCGCCCATTTCGGCTCCAAGGAGACACTGCAGCAGGCGGTGCTGGAGACCCTGGTGGAACGCTTCACGCAGCAAGTGGTGGTGCCGGCGCTGCAGATTCCGGACGGTCTGGAGCGCATGCGCGGACTCTACCGGGGTTTCATCCAGTGGATGGATGACAACCGCATCCCCGGCGGCTGCCCCATCCTGGCGCTCTCCTTCGAACTCGACTCACGCCCCGGACCGCTGCGCGACTACGTGGCCGCGCAACAGACCCGCTGGATGGACGTCATCCGCCGCGTGGCACGCAAGTGCATCGATGCCGGCCAGTTCCGTGCCGATCTCGATGCCGACCAGTTCGCCTTCGAATTCGAGGGCATCGCCTTCGTACTCAACTACGCCAGCCAGCTGTTGCAAGACCCCCACGCCGCCGACAAGGCGCGCACCGCGTTTGAACGTCTGATCGCCGACGCCTGCGCCTGACCCTCCAGGAGTACCGCACCATGGATCTCACCGCACAACGCTTTGCTTCATCAACAAATAGCACGATCGTTCGTGTTCTATCGCGCCTAGGCCAGCGGCTGATGCCGCCGCAACGCGACAGCGATTTGGCGCCACTCGCCCTCGATCGCCACGATCCGATTCCGGTCGCGCGGGACTTCGTAACCGCCCAGGGGATGGCCTTGCGGCTACGTCCACTGCAGACCGGGGATCGCGCGGCATTGGAGCGCTTCTTCGCCGAGCTGTCCGACCGCAGCCGCCGCCAGCGTTTTCTGGTCAGCCGCCCTGCACTGTGCGGGCGCGAACTGGACGTGCTGTTGTCGCTGCGGCGCGGCATGCACTGGAGCTGGGTGGCTGAATATCACACACCAGACCGGACCGGCTTGGCGGGCGTCGCGCAGGGCTGCCGCGACGCTGACGCATCCGACAGCGCCGAGATCGCCGTGGCGGTGCTGGATCGCTTCCAGGGTCAGGGCATCGGCCGTGCGTTGCTGGCGGCGGTGGCGGCCGAGGCCATGGCGGTGGGCATCACGCGCTTGCACGGCCACACGCTGGCGGACAACCGGCGCATCCTGGGTTACGCCGAGCACCGCCAGGCGGCGATGGAATTCGCCACCGAGGGCTGCGTCGAGGTGCGCTTCTCCGCGCCGCAGCTCGCCCGCGACCTGCCGCCGGAATCCGGCGTGCCCGCTGCAGCCACCGATTGACCCGCCGGCCGATTCCCGCAACCCTGCCCACCGGACGCCAAGGAGAGCGACCCATGCGCATACGCAACATCCACCAACGCGAGTTCGACGCCGACTGCACGCAGCTAGCGGCACTGCTCGATTCCCTGGCCTCGGACAACGACCGCCTGTGGCCCGCCGGGCAGTGGCCGGCGATGCGCTTCGACCGCCCGTTGGAGGTGGGTGCCCAGGGCGGTCACGGACCGATCCGCTACTACGTGGCGGACTACCAGCCGGGTCATCGCATCACCTTCACCTTTACCGGACCGCGCGGTTTCCAGGGCGGACACACTTTCGAGATCGAAACAGTGGCAGCGCGGCGCACGCTACTGCACCACCGTGTGGAGATGGCGGCACGCGGAACCGCACGACTCGCTTGGCCGCTGCTGTTTCGCCCCTTGCACGATGCGCTGGTCGAAGATGCCTTCGACAAGGTCGAACGCCAACTGGGCCTGACACCCGCGCCACGCCGCTGGAGTCCCACGGTGCGTCTGTTGCGGCGCATGCTGGGGCGCCGGCGCAAATCGCCGCGCCCCGCAAGCTGACGCCCCTCGCACGCCCAGCCTTTTCATCATGTAGAAATCCACCGGATCGCGCGGCCCGGATGCTATTCTTAGCGCCGCTTCGTATTCCGTCTTTTTTGGGGAGGGGGAAATCCGGTGGCCAAATCACGTGTTGCATTGTTTCTGGGTCTCGCGCTGGCGTTCGGCTCGGCGGTTGCCGCCGAGGAGCCGGTGCTCAACGTCTACAACTGGAGCGACTACATCACCGACGAGGCGTTGGAGCGGTTTCAGTCCGAGACCGGCATCAAGGTGGTCTACGACGTCTACGACAACAACGAGGTGCTGGAGGCCAAACTGCTGGCCGGTCACAGCGGCTACGACCTGGTGTTTCCCACCGCGCGCCCCTTCGCCCAGCGCCACATCCAGGCGGGGATCTACCTCAAGCTCGACAAGGCGCTGCTGCCGCACTACGCCAACCTCGACCCGCTGATCATGAAGTCCCTGGCCGGCGTCGATCCCGGCAACGCCCACGTGGTGCCCTACATGTGGGGAACCACCGGCATCGGCTACAACGTCGCCAAGGTGCGCGCCGCGCTGGGCGACGACATGCCCCTCGACACCTGGCGCCTGATCTTCGACCCGGCGGTGGCCGCCAAGCTGGCGCCGTGCGGCATCAGCCTGCTGGACGACGAGGGCGAGGTGTTCCAGGCGGCGCTGATCTACCTGGGGCGCAACCCCAACAGCGGCGCCAAAGAGGACCTCGATGCCGCCGCCGCGCTGCTCACCAAGATCCGTCCCTACGTGCGCTACTTCCACTCCTCGCAGTACATCAACGACCTGGCCAACGGCGACACCTGCGTGGCCCACGGCTACTCCGGCGACGTGCTGCAGGCGCGCGACCGCGCCGACGAGGCGGGCAACGGCGTCCAGGTGGCCCTTGCCATCCCGCGCGAAGGGGCGATCATCTCCACCGACGTGATGGCCATTCCCGCCGATGCCGCCCATCCGGGCAACGCGCACAAGTTCATCGACTTTCTGCTGCAACCCGACGTCATCGCGGGCATCACCGACTACGTGGCCTACGCCAACGCCATCCCGGCATCGCTGCCGCTGCTGGACGAGGAGATCCGCAACGATCCCGGCATCTTCCCCAGCGACGCGGTGCGCGCGCGGCTGGTGAGCCCCGAACAGCTGGCGCCCGCGGCCCAGCGCGCCCGCGTGCGCGCCTGGACGCGCGTCAAGACGGGCAAGTAGAGAATGACCCACGAAGGTCCCGCCCCGGCGGGACCCTCCTCCGCCGACGCGGAGCCGCTGCCCAAGCCGCTGGTGGAGATCCGCGGCGTCACCAAGCGCTTCGGTGAGCTCTACGCCGTCGACGACGTCAGCCTCGCCATCTATCCCGGCGAGTTCTTCTCGCTGCTCGGCGCCTCCGGCTGCGGCAAGACCACGCTGCTGCGCATGCTGGGGGGCTTCGAGCAGCCCGACACCGGCACCATCCTCATCGACGGCGAACCCATGACCGGCGTGCCGCCCTACCGGCGCCCGGTGAACATGATGTTCCAGTCCTACGCCCTGTTCCCGCACATGACGGTGGCGCAGAACGTCGCCTTCGGCCTGCAACAGGAGCGGCTGCCGCGCGCCGAGATCGACGCGCGGGTGGCGGAGATGCTGGCGCTGGTGCGTCTCACCGCGCTGGCGCGGCGCAAACCCGACCAGCTCTCCGGCGGCCAATGCCAGCGGGTGGCGCTGGCGCGCGCCCTGGTCAAGCGCCCCAAGCTGCTGCTGCTGGACGAACCGCTGGGCGCCCTGGACCGCAAGCTGCGCGAGCACACCCGCTTCGAACTGGTGAACATCCAGGACAAGCTGGGCATCACCTTCGTCATGGTGACCCACGACCAGGACGAGGCGATGACCATGTCGTGCCGGATGGCGGTAATGGAGGCGGGACGCATTCTCCAGGTGGGCAGCCCCAGCGAGGTCTACGAGTACCCCGCCAACCGCACCGTGGCCGAATTCATCGGCGCCGTCACCCTGTTCGAGGGCATGGCGGGCGAGTGGGCCGACGGCCTGCTGCGGGTGCGCTGTGCGGAGACCGAGGGCGACATCCGCGTCGTCCACGACCACCCCGTGGAGCCCGGCACGCCGGTCAGCGTGGCGCTGCGCCCGGAGAAGTTCTTCCTCACCACCGAACCGAAGCCCGGCGCGGTCAACCAGCTCTCGGGCATCGTCCAGGACATCGCCTACCTGGGCGACGTCTCCATCTACCGCGTGCGCCTGGCCGGCGGCAAGGTGGTGGAGGTGCAGGTCACCAACCTCACCCGCGTGCCCAAGCGCAAGGTGGACTGGGAGCAGACCGTGTGGCTGCAGTGGGAGCCGGCCGCCGCCCTGGTGCTGGTGCCGTGACCCGCTTCCCGCTGGGCATCAGCGGCCGCACCCTGGTTACCGCGCTGCCCTACCTGTGGCTGTTGATCTTCTTCGCCGCACCGTTTCTCATCGTGCTCAAGATCAGCCTTGCGCTACCGGTGCTGGGTCTTCCGCCCTATACCCCGCTGCTGGAACCGGGCCCCGAGGGCGGCACCCGGCTGCAACTGCACTTCGACAGCTACGCTCTGCTGGCCGGCGATCGGCTCTACCTGGACGCCTACCTGCACTCGCTGCAGGTGGCCGGTATCTCCACGCTGCTCTGCCTGCTCATCGGCTACCCCATGGCCTACGCCATCGCGCGGGCCCGACCGGCACGGCGTACGCCGCTGCTGATGCTGATCATCCTGCCGTTCTGGACCAGCTTCCTGCTGCGCATCTACGCCTGGATCGGCATCCTCAAGCCCAACGGCCTGCTCAACAACCTGCTCATGGGCCTGGGCCTCATCGACCAGCCGCTGCCCCTGCTGCACAGCGACTTCGCCGTCTACGTGGGCATCGTCTACGCCTATCTGCCGTTCATGATCCTGCCGCTCTACGCCACGCTGGTGCGCCACGATCCGGCGCTGCGCGAGGCCGCCGCCGACCTCGGCTGCCGCCCCTGGCAGACCTTCTGGCGCGTCACCGTGCCGCTGTCGCGCCCCGGCATCGTGGCCGGTTCGCTGCTGGTGTTCATCCCCGCGGTGGGCGAGTTCGTAATCCCCGACCTGCTGGGCGGGCCGGACTCGCTGATGATCGGCAAGCTGCTCTGGACCGAGTTCTTCGCCAACCGCGACTGGCCGGTGGCCTCGGCGGTGGCCGTGGCGCTGGTGGCGCTGCTGGTGATCCCTGCGGCGCTGCTGGACCGCCTGCGTTCGCACCAGTTGGAAGCCGAGTCGTGAGGGACCGCGGTTTCCTGCGCTTCACCGCGCTCGCCTTCGGCTACGCCTTTCTCTACCTGCCCATCCTGTCGCTGGTGGTCTACTCGTTCAACGCCTCGCGCCTGGTGACGGTGTGGGGCGGCTTCTCCACCCATTGGTACGGCGAGCTGCTGCACAACCAGCAGATCCTGGGCGCAGCGTGGCTGTCGCTCAAAATCGCCACGGCCAACGCCACCCTGGCGACGCTGCTCGGCACCTGCGTCGGCCTGGCGCTGGCGCGCTTCGGGCGTTTCCGCGGCCGTGCCGGGCTCACCTTTTTGGTGGGCGCGCCGCTGGTGATGCCCGACGTGATTCTGGGTCTCGCCTCGCTGCTGCTGTTCGTGGCGCTGGAGCAGCTCATCGGCTGGCCCGCCGGGCGCGGCGCCGACACCATCGCCATCGCCCACATCACGTTTTCGCTGGCCTACGTGGCGGTGGTGGTGCACTCGCGGCTGGCCAACCAGGACGAGTCCCTGGAAGAGGCGGCGCTGGATCTCGGCGCCCCGCCCTGGAAGGTGTTCGCGCGCATCACCCTGCCGCTCATCGCCCCGGCGCTGGCAGCGGGCTGGCTGCTCGCCTTCACCCTCTCCATCGACGATCTGGTGATCGCCAGCTTCGTCTCCGGCCCCGGCGCCTCCACGCTGCCCATGGTGATCTACTCCAGCGTGCGTCTCGGCGTCAGCCCGCAGATCAACGCCCTGGCGACGGTGATGATCGTGCTGGTCACCAGCGGCATCGTCATCGCCGGCTGGCTGCTGCAGCGCCAGGAGCGGCGCCACGCGGTACGGGAGTCCGGCGCCGCGATGCGGTAGACTGCCGACCCCGTCCCCCACACCAACCAGAGTTGCCGCCACTCATGACTGCTGTCCGCCCCTTGCGCATCGCGCTGCTCCTCGGCCTGTGGCTGAGCCTGCTCAATCCCGCTGCCGCCGAGCCCTTCGTCATCGGCCCCATGCCCGGGCACAGCGCCATGCGCGCGGTGAGCCTCTGGCTACAGCTGAAAAACGTCGACCAGGTGGCAGTGGAGTACTGGCCCGAGCGCGAACCCACCAACCGCACCCGCACCCCCGCCTACGCGGTGGACCCCGCCCAGGACGGGATCGTGCAGATGGAGATTGGCGGCCTCAAGCCCACCACCCGTTACGGCTACCGCCTGGTGCTGGACGGCAAAGCCGTGGAGGCGCCCGAACCGCTGTTCTTCCACACCCAGCCGCTGTGGCAGTGGCGCGCCGATCCGCCGCCGTTCCGCGCCCTGGTCGGCTGCTGCAACTTCATCAACGACAAGCCCCTCGACCACCCGGGGCGCGGCTTCGGCGCCGACTACCAGATCTTCGAACACATGGCCGACCAGAAGGCGGACCTGATGCTGTGGTTGGGCGACACCCTCTACCTGCGCGAAGCCGACTACGACAGCGCCTGGGGCATCGCCGACCGCTACCGCGAGACGCGCGCCTTTCCGCCGCTGCAGCGGCTGCTGCGCTCCACCCACCACTATGCCCTCTGGGACGACCACGACTACGGCGCCAACAACGCCAACGCCAGCTACGCGCTGAAGGCCGAAAGCCTGAAGCAGTTCCAGCGCTATTGGCCCAACCCCAGCTACGGGCTGCCCGGCGTGCCCGGCATCTTCACCCGCTTCGCCTGGCACGACGTGGAGTTTTTCCTGCTCGACGACCGCTGGTACCGCAACGCCGACGCCGCCCCCGACGTCCCCGGCAAGGCGATGTTCGGCGCTGCGCAACTGGCTTGGCTGAAAGATGCGCTGCTCTCCTCGCCGGCCACTTTCAAGGTGATCGCCAGCGGCAGCCAGCTACTCAATGACGTCTCGCGCGCCGAGGGTTGGCAGCACTTCCCCGCCGAACGCCAAGCGTTTCTCGACTGGCTGGCGGCGGCCCACGTCGACGGCGTGGTCTTCCTCGCCGGCGACCGCCACCGCACCGAGCTGGCGCGCCTGGAGCGCCCCGGCAGCTACCCGCTCTACGAACTCACCTGCTCACCGCTCACCGCCAGTGCGCGCCCCGCGCGCGACGCCGAGGAGCAGCGTCCCGGCCTGGTGGAGGGTACGCGCGTCGAAAAACGCAACTTCTGTCGCCTGGACGTGGACGGCCCGCTCAGCAACCGCACCATGACCGTGCGCGTGTTCGATGCCGACGGCGAGGCGTTGTGGCACCAGACCCTGCGCGCCGGTGCGCTGCGCACCCCGCGCTGATCGCCCACCAGCGACCCACGCCGCGGTAAGCTTGGTGCATGAACCGGTTGGCGTCGATTCCTGCAGGCAGCGACGACCTAGAGCGCCTCGCCCACTTCGTCGCCGCCCACCCGCGTCTGTTCGTTCTCACCGGCGCCGGGATCAGCACCGCCGCAGGGATTCCCGACTACCGCGACCGGGAGGGCCAGTGGAAACGCCGCCAGCCCATCCAGTACCAGGAGTTCGTGCGCAGCGCCGCGGTACGCCGCCGCTACTGGGCGCGCAGCCTGGTGGGTTGGCGCTGGTTCTCCCAGGCGCAGCCCAGCGCCGCCCACCACGCCCTGGCCGAGTTGGAACGGCGCGGGTACGTGCATCAACTGGTCACCCAGAACGTCGACGGCCTGCACCAGCGCGCCGGCAGCGCATCCGCCATCGACCTGCACGGGCGTCTGGACACCATCGTCTGCCTGGCTTGCGGCGCCACCTCGGCGCGGGATGAATTCCAGACCGTGCTGCAAGCGCTCAATCCGGATTTCGCGGCGCGGGTCGCCGCCACCGCCCCCGACGGCGATGCCGATCTGGACGGGCTCGACTTCGGCACCGTCCGCGTACCCGACTGCACGCACTGCGGCGGGCTGCTCAAGCCCCACGTCGTCTTTTTCGGCGAGGCGGTGCCCAAGAGCCGGGTGGAGACCGCCCTGGCGCAGTTGGCAACGGCCGATGCGCTGTTGGTGGTGGGTTCATCGCTGATGGTCTTCTCCGGCTTCCGTTTCGCCCGCACCGCGCACGCCGCGGGCCAACCCATCGCGGCGGTCAATCTGGGCCGCACCCGTGCCGACGAACTGATCGGGTTCAAGGTGACGGGCGACTGCGATTCGACCCTGGACGCACTGTGCGCGAGGCTGACGTGAGCGCTGCATCCGGCCGTATCGTCTCACCCTGCGTGCGCATCTGCTGCCTGGACGAGCACAACGTCTGCCTGGGCTGCTTCCGCACCCTGGAGGAGATCACCCGTTGGGGCGGCAGCGACGACGGCGAGCGCCGCGCCATCCTCGCCGCCACCCGCAAACGCCGCGCGCAGCGCTTGCATCACGTCCACCAGCCGGGATAATCGCAGCTCCCTCCCATCTGCAGCGAGTCACACCCATGTCGCAGTTCGATAACGTCTCGGTGGTCAAACAGGCCAACGTCTATTTCGACGGCAAGGTCACCAGCCGCACCGTGCTGTTCCCCAACGGCAGCCGCCAGACGCTGGGCATCATGCTGCCCGGCGATTACCAGTTCGGCACCGAACAGAACGAGCGCATCGAGATCCTGGCCGGCGCGCTGGAGGTCAAACTGCCGGGCGCCAACCAGTGGCGCAGCATCCGCGCCGGCGACGTCTTCGAGGTGCCCGCCAAGACCAAATTCGATCTCAAGGTCACGGCGGTCACCGACTACTGCTGCGCCTATTTCGACTGACGGCACGGCGGCCCGCGCAGCGCCATGAGCCGCCTGATCGCCTTCAACAAACCCTTCAACGTCCTGTGCCAGTTCACTGACAAGGAGGGCCGCGCCACCCTGGCCGACTACATCGACCTGCCCGGCGTCTACGCGGCGGGGCGCCTGGATCGCGACAGCGAAGGACTGCTGCTGCTGACCGACGACGGCGTGCTGCAACAGCGCATCACCCAACCGCGCAGCCAGCTGTGGAAGCACTACTGGGTGCAGGTGGAGGGGATCGTCAGCGACACCGCGCTGGAGCGGCTGCGCACCGGCGTCACTCTCAAAGACGGCCCCACCGCGCCCGCCCGCGCCCGGCGCATCGCCGAACCTGACGGACTGTGGGCACGCGATCCGCCGGTGCGCTACCGCAAGTCGGTGCCCGACAGCTGGCTGGAACTGGCCATTCAAGAAGGACGCAACCGCCAAGTGCGGCGCATGACGGCTGCGGTGGGCTTCCCCACCCTGCGCCTGATCCGCTGCGCCATCGGACCGGTGACCCTGGGCGACCTGCAACCCGGTCAGTGGCGCGAGATCGACCGCCGCTCGCTGGCGCTGGCGCGCGGCTCCGCCGGTCGGAACCGGCCTTCGCGGTAGCGCTGCACCCGTCTATTGGGAAAGAGTGATCACCCGATAACGCAGCCGACACCCCTTGCGGCGCCGGTCCAGTTCGGGAAATCGCCGCAGACGACGGTTCAGGTGCCGCAACTCGCCCGGCTCGCGCAGCAACGCCGCCACGGCGTTTTGGTAAAGCGGCAGGCTGAAACCGTAGGCCGCGGCGTAGCGGCGCCGCACGGTGTGCGAGGTGAAGTAGCCGCTCTCCTGCAGACTGCGGCGGGTGGGGAAATTCATCACCAGCGCCGCGCCCGGCGCCAGCAGCCGGTGCAAACGCTGGAACCAGCGCGGGCGGGCATCCACGGCACGCACCGGCTCACCGTCGCACTCCGCGAACAGATCATCGATCACCAGATCGAAGGGCTCGCCCCGCCACCGCGTCACCCACTCCACGGCATCGGCACGAAACAACGTCACCTCCTCGCCCGCTACGCCGAAATAGCGCCGAGCCACGGCCAGATGATGGGGATCGAGATCGACGCCCACGATGCTCCGGGGCGCCACGAAATGCTGCAGTTGGCGAATCACCGCGCCGCCCCCCACACCCAGCACCAGCACCCTGCGCACCTGATCGGGCGCCCGGAACAGGGCGGGCAGAAACAGCAGGTCCCACACCCCGCCGGAGACCGGCTGCGCCGGGTTGTACTGGCTGTGGAAGACGCCGTTGGTATAGAGGCGCCGCGCGCGTCCGGCGCTGCGCACCTCGTAGTGCTTGTTCCCGCTCCGGTGTTGCCAGATCACCGCCATGGCGCCAGGGTGACCGGTGGGGTTAGAGAAATCAAATGCAGGGGCCGCAATCGCGCTATTCTCACGCCTCCCACTGCAACCCGCGCAACGCCATCCGTGCTCGAGATTCTGTTTCAAGACGAAACCCTGGTCGCTATCAACAAACCCGCCGGCCTCCTGGTCCACCGCAGCGCCATCGACCGTCGCGAAACGCGCTTCGCACTGCAACTGCTGCGCAACCAGATCGGGCAGCGCGTCTACCCCCTGCATCGCCTGGACAAACCGACATCCGGCGTCCTGCTGTTCGCTCTCGACGTGGAAACCGCCCGGCAGCTCACCACCGCGTTCGCCGCGGGAGAGGTCAGCAAGCGCTATCTCGCCGTGGTCCGCGGCCACCCTGACGAGCAAGGCATCGTGGACTACCCGTTGTGCGAAACGCTGGACAAGATGACCGACCGCCGCGCACGCCAGGACAAGCCGGCGCAATCGGCCGTCACCGACTATCGCCGCCTCGCCACCGCGGAGCTGCCGGTACGCGTGGACCGCTACCCCACCAGCCGCTACGCGCTCATCGAAGCCGTTCCCCGCACCGGGCGCAAACACCAGATCCGCCGCCACATGAAACACATCGCCCATCCCGTCATCGGCGACACCACCTACGGCAAAGCGCGCCACAATCGCCTGTTCGCGGAACGCTTCGGCAACACGCGACTACTGCTACACGCGCAGTCTCTCGACTTCGTCCACCCCGTATCGAGGCGAATGCTGACCCTTAGCGCCCCACTGGACGCAATGTTCGCTCAGATCGCGCAGGCGCTGGGTTGGGGCGGCGCGATAGCGGACCTTACCCTCCGGCGGTGACTTAGGATTCCCGTTTTCGCTCAGCTTTCTTTTGCAAAACGATGATAATTTATTGACAAATTGTCATCGTATGCTGAACTCTATCCTCAGGCGATCGACGCTGAAGAGCGATTTCGATGTTCGCGCGACCCTTTCACGGATCGCTTCCGGACACCCGTCCATCTGCGTTCAAACAGGAGGAGAACAATGAAAACCGTTTATCGTGCGCTGGCGTGTAGCGCGCTCGCACTGGGCATAGTCAGCACCCCCGCCCTGGCTGCCAAGTGGGACATGCCCACCCCCTACGCCGACGGTGTCCATCACACCCAAAACGACCGCGCCTTCGCCGCCGATGTGGGGCAAGCTACCCAAGGTCAGTTGGAGATCGTGGTCCACTCCGGCGCCTCGCTGTTCAAACACCCCGAGATCTATCGCGCGGTACGCTCCGGCCAGGTCCCCATCGGCGAGCTGTTCATGGGACTGCTGGGCAACGACGACCCCATCTTCAAGCTGGACAATATCCCCTTCCTGGCCAGCGATTTCGATTCCGCCAAAAAGCTGTGGGAAGCCTCGCGCCCCGCCGTAGAACAGCATCTCGCCAAGGACGGGCTGATGCTGCTCTACGCCGTGCCGTGGCCCCCGCAGGGTTTCTACACCAAGAAGGCCGCGGCCTCGGTCACCGACTTCAAAGGCCTCAAGATGCGCGCCTACAGCCCCACCACCTCACGGCTGGCGGTACTGCTGGGCGCCCAGCCCACCACAGTTCAGACCCCCGAGATCCCCCAGGCCTTCAGCACCGGCATCGTCGACGCCATGGTCACCTCGCCCACCACCGGGGTGAGCAGCCAGGCGTGGGATTTCGTCGGCTACTACACCGACACCCAAGCGTGGATTCCCAAGAACATGGTGATCGTCAACGCGCGCGCCTTTAAACGCCTGCCCGAATCGGCGCAAACGGCGCTGCTGGAACAGGCCAAGAAAGCCGAGGCGCGTGGCTGGGAGATGGCCCGGGCCGAGACCGTTGAGAAGACCAAAGTGCTGAGCGAGAAGGGGATGCAGGTCTCGGTACCCACGGCACAGTTCAAAAGCGAACTGCGCGCCGTCGGCAAGACCATGAGTGAGGAGTGGGCAAAAGAGGCCGGCGCTCCGGGCGCGACCATTCTCAAGGCGATGCAGTAAGTCTGCCGACACCCAATCTCACCCCATCCCCTGTTGGAGGGGGGATGGGGTGAGCGACGATTGCACCGGAATCCGTTCCCATGCTCCGAGGTTTCCTCGACAAGCTCTACTTCGCCGCAGGCGTGCTCGCCGCGCTGTTCCTGGTGGCCATCGCGCTGCTTATCCTGGCCCAGATCATCGGGCGCTGGGTGGGGATCATCGTCCCCTCCACCGAGGACTTCTCCGGCTATTTCCTCGCCGCCGCCAGCTTCCTGGCGCTGGCCCACACCCTGCGCGCCGGTGGCCACATCCGCGTCAGCCTGCTGTTGGACCGCTGGTCACCCGGCACGCGCCGCGTCGTAGAGATCGCCACCCTGTTCTTCGCGCTGGCGCTGACGCTCTACGCCGCCTGGTCATGCATCCTACTGGTCGTCGAATCCTACGAATTCGGGGAGGTCTCCAGCGGCTACGTCCCGGTGCCCATCTGGATTCCCCAGTCCCCCATGGCCCTGGGGATGGCGATCTTCGCCGTGGCGCTGCTCGACGAGCTGATCGGCACGCTGCGCGGCACGGGGCCGGCCTACCAACGCCATGAAAATCCCGCGGCCAAGGCGGACGCCGGGTAATGGATCAACTGACGCTCATTCTGATCCTGGCCGTGGTGCTGTTCGGCCTGCTGGGCATAGGACTGTGGGTGGCGGTGGCGCTGTTCGCCGTCGGCTTCGTCGGCATGATGCTCAACGGCAACGATGCCATCGGCCAGATCATGGCCACCACCACCTGGGGATCGAGTTCGTCCTGGACGCTTACCGCCCTGCCGCTGTTCATCTGGATGGGCGAGATCCTGTTTCGCACGCGGCTGTCGGAGGACCTGTTCCGCGGTCTGTCGCCGTGGCTAGGCGCATTGCCGGGGCGGCTGCTGCACGTCAACATCCTCGGCTGCGGCATCTTTGCCGCCGTCTCCGGTTCGTCGGCCGCCACCGCCGCCACCATCGGGCGCATGACGCTGCCGGAGCTCAAGCAGCGCCACTACGACGAACGCATGGCCATCGGCACCCTGGCCGGCTCGGGCACCCTGGGGCTACTCATTCCGCCGTCGCTGATCCTGATCGTCTACGGCGTGTCGGCGCAGATCTCCATCGGACGGCTGTTCATCGCCGGGGCGCTGCCAGGGCTATTGCTGGTGGTGTTGTTCATGGGCTACACCGTTGTCTGGGCGCTCGCCCATCCGCAGCGCACCCCCGCCCGTGATCCCGCACTGGGCTGGGGCGCCAAACTGCGCGCGGCGTGGCGGCTGCTCCCGGTACTGGTGCTGATCGTCTTCGTGCTGGGCTCCATCTACGGCGGGCTCGCCACCGCCACCGAGGCGGCGGTGTTGGGCGTGGTGGGTGCGCTGATCCTGTCGCTGGTGACCGGATCGCTCACCTGGCAAACCTTCGGCGCCAGCCTGATGGGTGCCACCCGCACCTCGTGCATGATCGCCTTCATCCTCGCCGGCGCGGCGTTCCTCACCATCGCCATGGGATTCACGGGCATTCCGCGCGCGCTGGCCGAGACCATCGGATCGCTGGGACTGTCGGCCAATGCGCTGCTGGTGGTGTTGACGCTGTTCTTCATCGTGCTGGGCTGTTTTCTCGATGGCATCTCGGTGGTGGTACTCACCACCTCGGTGATCCTGCCTATGGTGGAGCATGCCGGCATCGATCTGCTGTGGTTCGGCATCTATCTGGTGCTGGTGGTGGAGATGTCGCAGATCACACCGCCGGTGGGCTTCAACCTGTTCGTCATCCAGGGCCTCACCGGGCGCAATATCCTCTACATCGCACGCGCCGCACTGCCTTTCTTCTTCCTGCTGCTGGCGGCGGTGGTACTGGTAACCGTGTTCCCGGACATCATCACCTTCCTGCCGCAACAAATGACGCGGGGCTGACCCCCGTATGAACCTTTGAGTGATAAACGACTGATGAGCGAAACACCAACCCCCGGCTGGGATTTCTGGATCGACCGCGGCGGCACCTTCACCGATATCGTGGCGCGCCGCCCCGACGGTCGCGTGGTGACCCACAAGCTGCTCTCCGAGAATCCCGAACGCTACCCCGACGCCGCGCTGCAGGGCATCCGCGATCTGCTGGGCGTCACCGCCCCCGACCCTATCCCCGCCGAACGCATCGACTCGGTGAAGATGGGCACCACCGTTGCCACCAATGCGCTGCTGGAGCGCAAGGGCGACCCCACGCTGCTGGTGATGACACGGGGCTTCCGCGATGCCTTGCGCATCGGTTATCAGACGCGGCCCAGGCTGTTCGCGCTGCACATCGAGCTGCCGGAGATGCTCTACACCCGCGTGGTCGAAGCCGACGAGCGCATGAGCGCGCGAGGCGAGGTCCTACAGGTCATCGACATCGATCCGCTGCGCGCCCAGATGCAAGCGGCCTTCGACGACGGCTTGCGCGCCGTCGCCATCGCACTCATGCACGGTTACCGCTACCCGCATCACGAACGCGCCGTCGCCGCGCTGGCGCGCGAGATCGGCTTCACCCAGATCTCGGTCAGCCACGAAGTGAGCCCGCTGATGAAACTGGTCAGTCGTGGCGACACCACCGTGGTGGACGCCTACCTCTCGCCCATTCTGCGCCGCTACGTGGACCGCGTGGCCAGTGAGCTGGGCGACACGCGCCTGATGTTCATGCAATCCAACGGCGGCCTCACCGACGCGCGGCTCTTCCAGGGCAAGGACGCCATTCTCTCCGGCCCCGCCGGCGGCGTGGTGGGCATGGTGCGCACCGCCGAGCAGGCCGGCTTCCGCCAGGTGATCGGCTTCGACATGGGCGGCACCTCCACCGACGTCAGCCACTACGACGGCGAGTACGAACGCACCTTCGAGACCGAGGTGGCCGGCGTGCGGCTGCGCGCACCCATGATGCTGATCCACACCGTGGCGGCCGGCGGCGGCTCCATCCTCAACTTCGACGGCGCGCGCTACCGCGTGGGTCCCGAGTCGGCGGGCGCCAACCCGGGTCCCGCCTGCTACCGCAAGGGCGGACCGCTCACCGTCACCGACTGCAACGTGATGCTGGGCAAGCTGCAGCCCGAGTTCTTTCCCAAGGTGTTCGGCCCGCAGGCCGATCAAGCGCTGGACGCCGCCGCCGTCCACGAACGCTTTTCCGCGCTGGCCGCGCGCATCCGCGAAGCGACCGGCGACACGCGCACGCCCGAGCAGGTGGCCGAGGGTTTTCTCGCCATCGCGGTGGAGAACATGGCCAACGCCATCAAGAAGATCTCGGTGCAGCGCGGCTACGACATCTCCGACTACGTACTCAACTGCTTCGGCGGCGCCGGCGGCCAACACGCCTGCCTGGTGGCCGATGCGCTGGGCATGAAACGCGTACTGCTGCATCCCCACGCCGGCGTGCTGTCGGCGTACGGCATCGGGCTGGCCGACGTGCGCGCCATGCGCGAACGGGCGGTGGAGGCGGAGCTGAACGACGATTTGCTGCCGACGCTGGAACAACGGCTCGCCAGCCTGGCCGACGAGGGCGAAGCAGAGCTGGCGGCGCAACACGTTGCGGCTGAGCGCATCCATACCCTGCGCCGCCTGCATCTCAAGTACGCCGGCACCGACACCACGCTGATCGTCGACTACGCCGATCTCGCCACAATGACCGCCGCGTTCGAAGCCGCGCACCAGCAACGCTACGGCTTCATCGCGCCCGACAAGGCGTTGATCGTGGAAGCGGCGCAGGTGGAGGTGATCGGCGTCAGCGACGTGACCATCGATGCCGCGGCGCAGGCACCCACCGACCATGCAACCCCCGTCGCTCAAGTGGCCGCCGTCATGGCGGGCGAACGCGGCGACACGCCGGTCTACGACCGTGCGGCACTGGCGCCCGGTGCGCGCATCGACGGTCCCGCCATCATCATGGAGTCCAACAGCACCACCGTGGTGGAACCCGGCTGGCGGGCGGAAGTCAGCGCACGCCTCGACCTGGTATTGACGCGCGTGGTGCCGCTACCCAAGCGCGTCGCCATCGGTACCCAGGTCGATCCGGTGATGCTGGAGATCTTCAACAACCTCTTCATGTCCATCGCCGAGCAGATGGGCTCGGTGCTGGAGAATACTGCCTCGTCGGTGAACATCAAGGAGCGCCGCGACTTCTCCTGCGCAGTGTTCGACCAGGCGGGCGATCTCATCGCCAACGCGCCGCACATGCCGGTGCACCTGGGTTCCATGAGTGAGAGCATCAAATCGGTGATCCGCGCTTACCAGGGCAAGATGCGCGACGGCGACGCCTACCTGCTCAACGCCCCCTACAACGGCGGCACCCACCTGCCCGACGTCACCGTGATCAAGCCGGTGTTCGACAACGCCGGCAGCGAAGTGCTGTTCTACGTCGCCTCGCGCGGCCACCACGCCGACATCGGCGGCATCACGCCCGGTTCCATGCCGCCGGCGAGCACCAGCGTCGAGGAAGAAGGCATCCTCATCGACAACGTGAAGATCGTCGACCGCGGGCGTTTCCAGGAGGAAGCGCTGCGCGACCTGCTGGCCAGCGGCCCTCATCCGGCGCGCAACATCGACCAGAACATCGCCGATTTCCAAGCGCAGCTCGCCGCCTGCGAAAAGGGCGTGCAGGAGCTGCGGCGCATGGTCGAGCACTTCACCCTGCCG
>JBNKCG010000063.1:0-24203 GCA_050287605.1 Gammaproteobacteria bacterium
AATAGAAACCGTGGGCATGACCAAGGAGGCCAAGAGCAAGGCCACGGCGGAATTGAACAAACTGAAACTGATGTCGCCCATGTCAGCCGAGGCCACGGTGGTGCGCAACTATATCGATACCCTGGTGGGTCTGCCTTGGAAAAAACGTACCAAGATCCGTAACGACATTGGCGGCGCGGAAAAGGTTCTCAACGATGACCACTATGGCCTGGAGAAGGTAAAGGAGCGTATCCTCGAATATCTCGCGGTGCAGCAACGGGTACGTAAGCTCAAGGGCCCGATCCTCTGTCTCGTCGGTCCCCCCGGTGTCGGCAAGACCTCCCTGGGGCAGTCGATCGCCCGTGCCACCAACCGCAAGTTCACCCGTATGGCCTTGGGCGGCGTACGGGACGAGGCCGAGATCCGTGGCCATCGTCGTACCTACATCGGCGCCCTGCCCGGTAAGATCATCAACAATCTGAGCAAGGTAAAGACACGCAATCCACTGTTTCTGCTTGATGAAATCGATAAAATGGCAATGGATTTTCGCGGTGATCCCGCCTCGGCCCTGCTCGAGGTGCTCGATCCCGAGCAGAACCACACCTTCAACGACCACTATCTGGAGGTCGACTTCGACCTCTCGGAAGTGATGTTCGTGGCGACCGCCAATACCCTGAACATTCCTCCGCCGCTGCTCGACCGTATGGAGGTGATCCGTCTCTCGGGCTATACGGAGGAGGAAAAGGTCAACATCGCCGAGCGCTACCTGGTGCCCAAGCAGATGGAGAACAACGGTCTCAAACCCGATGAACTGGTGATACGCGAAAGCACCCTGCGGGATATCGTCCGCTACTACACCCGGGAGGCGGGCGTGCGCAACCTGGAGCGGGAGATTTCCAAAGTCTGCCGCAAGGTAGTCAAGGAGGTGTTGCTCAAACCGAAGGAAGAGAGCACACGCGTCACGCCGAAAAATCTGGGTAAATATCTCGGGGTTCAACGATTCCGCTTCGGTCTGGCGGAAGAGCATGATCAGGTGGGTCAGGTTACCGGACTTGCCTGGACCGAGGTTGGCGGTGAGCTGTTGACCATTGAAGGTACGGTCATTCCAGGCAAAGGCAAACTGATACATACCGGTCATCTGGGCGAGGTGATGCAGGAGTCCATTCAGGCGGCGATGACGGTCGTGCGTAGTCGTGCCAATGTTCTCGGCATTGATCCCGATTTCTATCAGAAATTCGATGTACATATTCACGTTCCCGAGGGTGCCACACCCAAGGACGGACCGAGTGCGGGTATCGCGATGTGTACTGCATTGGTATCGGCGCTGTCGGAGGTGCCGGTGCGTTCTGATGTTGCGATGACGGGGGAGATCACCCTGCGCGGTGAAGTGTTACCCATCGGTGGACTTAAGGAAAAGCTGTTGGCTGCACACCGGGGTGGCATTAAGACGGTATTGATTCCCAAGGAGAACGAGCGCGATCTGGTGGATATTCCCAAGAATATTCAGAAAGATCTCGATATTCGTCCGGTCCAGTGGATTGATGAAGTGCTGGCAATTGCGTTACAAAAGATGCCTCATCCGCAAGGCGAGGCTGAAAAGCAGGCGACGGAAGGTGAAAAAGAGGCGGTTTCGCAGCAAGAAAATGCTGGTGAAAACACATCTCGTCCGAGGGCACACTAAACCGCGAAGCCTTCCTTGACAGGGCGTAGGAGGGGCCTGTATAAAGCCCATCTTACGCCTCCGGTGGCCGGGTGTTTTGGGGTTGGTAGAATTAAGGATAACCCGTTCGCATCAGGCAAATCCCACCACGGCAGTTACGATTCTGAAGAGGAACAAGGGGGAATACCTTAATGAATAAAACCGATCTTATCGATGCCATTGCCGAATCTGCGGACATTTCCAAGGCTGCTGCTACGCGCGCTCTGGATGCGGTCACCGCTTCGATAGCCGGCGCTTTGCAGAAGGGCGATCAGGTGGCACTGGTTGGCTTCGGAACCTTCCTGGTTCGCGAGCGTGCCGCTCGCAGTGGACGCAACCCGAAGACGGGTGAAACCATCAGTATTGCGGCCTCTAAGGTGCCCGCATTCAAGGCTGGCAAAGCGCTGAAGGATGCCGTAAACTAGCGCGCCCTTGTAATGGGTGCTTAGCTCAGCTGGGAGAGCGTCGCCCTTACAAGGCGAATGTCGGGGGTTCAAATCCCTCAGCACCCACCAGGTCAATCCGGAGTGGTAGTTCAGTTGGTTAGAATACCGGCCTGTCACGCCGGGGGTCGCGGGTTCGAGTCCCGTCCACTCCGCCATATGCCCAAAAGAAGGGTGCCTCCTACGCGGCACCCTTTTTTTGTGTCAATAATCCGCTGCGTGATCGATCTTGGAGCCGAGATGGGATCGCGCATCCGTCGTCAGACATACGAGCGAGCAGAGTTCCATGTTGCAAGCGATTCGTGAGAAGGCACAAGGATGGCTGGCCTATGCCGTTGTCGGCATGATCAGCGTTCCCTTTGCACTGTGGGGTATCAATCAGTATTTCGGAGGCGGAGGTGAACTGACTGCCGTTTCGATCAATGGTCGCGACATCAATCAGCGCGAGTTTCGCCAAGCCTACAGTGACCAGAGACGCCGACTCCAAGAGGTGTTGGGTAAGAACTATCGGCCGGAACTCATCGATGAAGATCAACAGCGTGAGCAAGTGCTCAACGGGTTGATCCAGAACGAGTTGCTTACCAGTTCCGCCAGAGACCGCGGATTTCGGGTGTCCGATCTCCAGGTTGCGCAGATCATTCAAAATGAATCGACCTTTCAACGCGACGGTCGTTTCGACCCCGCACTCTTTCAGCAGTATCTGCATACGCAGGGTGAGACGGCGGACAGCTTTGGCTATCGCCTGAAAACGATCATGTTGCGCAATCAGATGCAGGCAGGTATCAGCGGGTCCGAATTCATTACCCCCGGTGGACTTGCGCGCTTGAAAGAGTTGCGCACTGAAAAACGCGAAATCGAATACTTGGTCGTTCCGCTGGCACGCTTTTCCAGCGTGATACCCGGCGACAAGGAAATCGAAGCCTATTACGAAAAGAACAAAGAGCGCTACGTTACCCCCGAACAGGTGCGAGTCGAGTATGTCGAACTGAAACTCGACGACATTGCCGCCAACATGACGCCGGATGAGGCGCTCCTGAAACAACGCTACGAGGAGCAGCAGAGCCGCTTCGGAACTCCGGAGGATCGTCAGGTCGCACATATTCTCATTACGGTGGACGACAAGACCGACGACGAGCAGGCGAAAGCAAAGGCGGAGGTGCTGCGACAACGTATCCTGGGCGGCGAGCGATTCGAAGATGTCGCGAGAAAGGAGTCTCAGGATCCTGGGTCGGCCGACAATGGCGGAGATCTCGGTTTCATCGGACATGGGATCTTGGACCCTGCGGTGGAGAAGGCTGCCTACGGAATGGGGCTGTCCGATATCAGTGAGCCGGTTCGTTCGGCATTTGGCTATCACCTGCTGAAGATTCTGGCGGTGAAGCCCGGGGACGTGAAACCTTTCAACGAGGTGCGCGACCAATTGAAGCGAGAGGTTCAGCGGGAAATGGCGGAGAAGCAGTTCTTCGACGAAGCCGAACAGTTGGCGAATGCCACTTACGAAAACCCGGATACGCTCTCGGTTGCCGCAGAACGGTTGCATTTGAAAATAGAGCAAAGTGGATGGTTCAGCCGCGGTGGCGGGGAGGGGATAGCCTCCGATCCGCGCGTCGCTGCTGCCGCGTTCAGCGACGATGTGTTGAACAGCAAGAATAATAGTGAGCCTCTGGAATTGAGCCCAACCCACTACGTCGTGCTGCGTGCGCTGGAGCACAAAGCGTCGAGTCAGCAGGGTCTGGATGAGGTCAAGGATCGGGTGGTCAAGGCGTTGGTGGCAGATATGGCACGCCAAAGCGCGCAGGAGCTAGGGCGTGAACTCGCCACGAAGATTCGCGACGGTGCGAAGCTTTCCGAGGTAGCGGAGAGCGAGCACCTCGACGTTAAGAATCCAGAACCTCTCGCTCGCAGCGGCGGCGGCATTGCTCCGGAGCTGCGCCGTTTGATATTCCGTTTGGCGGCGCCTGAGGAAGGAAAAATCAGTGTCGGCGGGCTTCCCTTGGAGAACGGCGATTACGCGGTCGTCGCTCTCAAGAAGGTGCTGGACAGTGAAAACGCGCAGGAGCCTGCGGGTGCGGAACAGGCCCTCAGCGACGCAGCACTGAAGGCGCGCGGCGAGCAAGAGGTGAGTGCTATGCTCGATGCGATGCGCAGCAAAGCGAAGATTGTCATCAATCGAGACAACTTCTAGCAGGGTGCTCCGCGAAGAGATTGCGTGCGAAGCTGGCGTACGCGCGACATGTAAGGCCGCTTCCCGCTTGGGAAGCGGCCTTATTGTTTGGCGCGAACGTTCAAGACTCGTCGACGATATCCATCGCCGTAATGTTGTAACCGCAATCGACGTACATGATCTCTCCGGTCACGGCCGAGGCTAGATCGGAACACAGGAATGCCCCCACGTTGCCCACCTCTTCGATGGTGGCGTTGCGGCGCAGCGGGGCGAAACGCTGGTTGTGCTCGAGAAGCTTGCGGAAATCGCCAATTCCGGCGGCGGCGAGCGTCTTGATCGGACCCGCCGAGATGCCATTGACGCGGATGCCGCTCGGCCCCATGGAGTACGCCAGATAGCGCACGTTGGCTTCCAGGCTCGCCTTGGCCAGTCCCATGACGTTGTAGTGGGGGATGGCACGCACCGCTCCCAGATAGCTCATCGTGAGGAGTGCGCCGTTGCGCCCCTGCATTAACGGAAACCCCGATTTTGCGAGCGCGGTGAAGCTGTAGGAGCTGATTTCGTGAGCGAGACGGAACCCGTCGCGCGTGGTTGTCAAATGAAAATCCCCGTCCAATTCGTCGCGGTTGGCGAAGGCGACGGAATGGACGATGACGTCTACGTGGCCCCACGCCTGCTTCAGATGGGTGAACACGTCGTCGATTTGCGTGTCGCTCCCCACATCGCACGGCAGTACCAAGTTGGAGTCGCATTCGTGGGCCATCTGCTCGACGCGACCTTTCAACTTGTCACCTAGATAGGTGAAGGCCAGCTCTGCACCTTCGCGGTGCATGGCTTGCGCCAGTCCCCAGGCAATGGATCGATTGCTGGCAACACCGACGATGAGCGCCTTCTTGTTGTCAAGAAAACCCATAATGCATTTCCCTCTTCTGGCGTGCTTGCCGTGGTCTGTTGGATGGCGGCTTTAAGGTACCGAAAAACCTAAAATCGGCAAAGCACGCAAGTGTAATGCCTTTTGCAGCGGGATCAGAAGTCTTTAGCGACGGTGGAAGGGAGAAATTCGGGGTGGCGTGGGGCTTTGGTCGTTAGTGGCGTCAACTGGTACGGCGGTGCAAGCGGCTCGACATCCTGCGCTGTGGTTGTGGGACGGGCTCAGGCCGCGCAGAATCGATGTTCGAGGTAGCGTGCCATCATCCCCGGGTTCAGGCTTGTGCTAGGCACGGATGCCAAGGTGTAGGGCCCTCCGCTGGCAATCGCATCAGCGGCGGCCATTCCGCTGCGGATTGCCGGACCTATCCCTTCGCACATGTCGCGGGTCGCGAGGCCCGCCGAGTCGCCTACGACGAAGGCGTTGCCCAGACGGGTGGTGTCCACGTCCGAGCGCAGGTAATAGCTGTAACCGCTGGGGGCCAGTGATTGGGAATCGATCAGCCGGCGCTTGTGCAACGTCTTTAGAAACGGCTCCCAATGGCGCTTGATGTCGTCGCCGCGTTCGCCGAGCCGGGTAGCCATCGCGCCGATGCCGATGTTGAGATTGCCGCCGGCCTTGGGGACGTACCAGGCGTAGCCTGGCAGGCCGCGTTGGAAAAACCACAAGTGGCAGTCACCGTCTTGCCAGCGGTGCGGAAACTCCAACTCCAGTGCCACCACCTGCAGCGTTTTTGCCCGCGGATTGGCGGTGCGGAACAAGGAGCGGAAGACGGGGCAGCGTGTGCCGCCGGCTCCCACCAGGTACTTGGCGCGGAATGCTCCGTCGATGAGGTAACGTTCACCGTCGAACTGAACAGTGCGCACGTTGTGGGTGATCACCTCTGCGCCGGATCGCTGCAGCAGCCAGTCGTCGAACTCGATGCGGCGTATCGAGTGTTGCGGCGCCTTGAGACGAAACGTCAGGCCATAGAGGTGAACGATCGTTGTCTCGAAAGTCAGAAAACCGTGTGGATAGGCAGCGGTATCCATCTCCAGGTCACGTACGACCTCGGGCGTGATCCATCCGGCGCACAGCTTGAGACGCGGGAAACTCACCCGATCCAGGATCAGACAATCGATGCCGCGACGTCGCAATTGCCTGGCGCAACTGGCGCCCGCGGGACCACCGCCAACAATCAGGACGTCGGTGTCGCGCATTGCACTGGGGCCGCTTCCGCGCTTACCCGGTTCATTGATAGAGGTGGGCGCGGGTCCAGGGACCGTCGTTTTTCTGCTCCCGTGTGAAGAGCACCTGATACAGCTGCAGCGCGCCTACGTTGAAATTGGCGATGGAGGCGGCGAGGTAGAGGCGCCACGCGCGTACGAAGAATTCGTCGAACGATTCCCTGACCTGGTCGATATGCCGCTCGTAGCGGTCCAGCCAGTGGCGTAGCGTGAGTGAGTAGTGCAAGCGCAGATTTTCCACGTCGGTAACGGACAAACCGGGTCCCTCGAAGATGTCCATCATCTGCCTCAAGGTGGGCGTGTACCCCCCGGGGAAAAGCCGCTTTTCTGTCCACGCGCTGGTGGGCTCAGGGCGGTTTTGGCCGATGGTGTGGATCAGGCCGCGACCATTGGGCGACAGGACGCGATCGATGAGTTCACCCAGTTGCGCGTAATTCTCGGCGCCTACGTGCTCCAGCATGCCCACCGAGACAAAGGCATCGTATTCGCCGTCGATGGTTCGGTAATCGTCGTGTACGTATTCGACGCGGTCATCGTAACCCTCGCGTTTGGCACGCTCCCTGGCGTAAGCGATCTGTCGCTCGGAGATGTTGTAGGCGCGTACGGTCACTCCGTAATTGAGTGCCATGTGGCGCGCCAGACTGCCCCATCCGCAACCGGCTTCCACCACGCGCTCTCCCGGTTTGAGGTTCAGCTTGCGGCAGACATGGTCCATCTTGGCCAACTGTGCCTCTTCCAGCGTTGCCTGTTGGTTGGGGAAGTAGGCGCAGGTGTAGGCCATTTCGCGGTCCAGCCACAGACGGTAAAACTCGTTGCCCAGGTCGTAGTGGTGGTGGATGTTGTCGCGCGAACCGTCGAGCGTATTGTGGCGACTGCGGGTGCGGCCGCGGGTGAGAAAACGGTGCACGGCGCTGCGCTTAGTGTGCAACGCGCGGGCGCGGAACACCTCCTCAAGAAATTCCACCAGATCGCCTTTGATCTGAATCGTTCCGCGGCTGTAGTCGTCGCCAAAATTCAGGTTGGGATTGGTGAACAGACGCCACAACGTGGTTCGATCGGATATCTGCAGGGTCGCGATCGATGAACCGCCGGCAGGCCGGTAGTGTTCGGCATCGTCCCACAAAATGGCGGTAATGGCAGGTGCGCCGATTCCGGTCATTAGCTGTTTGAGCAACCAGCTCTCCAGCGGCCACACCGGAGCAGGTTCGGCGCTGGTCACCTGGGCGCTGCCGCCGCTGCCGTGGTGGGAAAACAGTGGAATGTCCAGATAGGTCTTGGTTTGCTTCATCAGCGTTGCTCCTCCTGCCTCCCGCCTCGTTCCCGGCCCGCCGCGCGGCTGGGAACCGCCGATCGGTGGTTGCGCTCTCACAAAAAGGCTAGTCAGGATTTCCCGGCTCGCAAGGTGGGCGTTGGCATTTCGAGGCTTGCCGGTGTGCGATAACGTCCCGGCCGCCCGTTATCAACGGGTGTATGGGCCGGCACGAGCGAGGTTGAGCGGGTATCGAGCGGCGGTTGGGCCTCCTACGGCGGAGGGGCCATGATCACCAGCAGGGTGGCGCTCTCCCCGGACTCGTTGCGAACGCCATGCACGATGCCGGCGGGCGCGACGGCCACCTGGTGGGGGTGCAGTTCGCGGCTCTCCTCGCCGACACGCAGCGTGGGCGTCCCGCTTAATACGCAGTAGACCTTGTCGCTGGCATCGTGGGCGTGCTCCTTTTGCGCCTGCCCGGGGAGGAGACAGTAGAGATCGCAGAACATCCGCGCTGAGCTGTGCAGGTTCACCTTGCGCATCTTTTCTGCGGCGAAATCGGCGAGCGTCTCGGGGGTGAAGAAGTGCTGGGTCATGGTTGGCCTCTCCCGGCGGTGTGTTGGGCAAAATCGCGTAGATCCTTTAGAAAGCGTTCGCGCTGCCAGAGGTGTGGCGAATGGTCGCTACCCTCGTAGACGTGCAGCGTCGCGCGCGGTATGCGCTCGCGCAGGTACTTCGCCACCTCTACGCTGTAGAAGTGGCTCTCGTCCCCATGAATCAACAGCGTGGGAACGCCGATATTCGGCAGCACGGCGCGATAGTCCTGCAACGTCAGGCTCTTCCACACTTCGATGAGCGGTGCGGCGTCGAGTTGGCGCAGGTAGGCACGGATGCGGCGCGTGCGGTCGCTGTCCGAAGCGTATTCGGCCCGGGCGCGGGCGTTGTTGCCTTCACCCACCAGACGCAGCACCGACTCGGCGAAATCGGCTTCGCAGCGTGCGATGAAGTGATCGTTGCGCGGGGCGGGAAACTCGCCGTAGATGCCGTGGGACCACTCCGAGTCGGTGATGAGCTTGGGGGACTGGTCGATGACCACCAGTCCACCGAGATCCGCGCTGCCGTAACGACGAATGTACTCCCAGGCGGTCAGTGCGCCCATGGAGTGACCCACCAGCAGCGGATGATCGAGGCTGAAATGCACTATCAGGTCGTGCAGGTCGTCGGCCATGCGTTGAACGGTCAGCGCGGCGGCGGCGCGTGGATTGTGCTCGCCGTGCCCGCGCGCATCCCTGCAGTAGGTGCAGAAGGCGTCGCTCAGAGGTTCGGCGTAGCTCAGCCACTCACGGTGACTGGAGGTCCAACCGTGGAGAAACAGGACCGCAGGACCGCTGCCCTGTACGGCAACGCACAGACCGAGATTGTCGTCGGTGGGATAGGTTTGCAGCATGGCACCGGGGGTGTCGGCAAAGCCGCCATGATGGGAGAGGCGGCCGGAAATGTGAAGTCTCGCGGTGACCGGCTGCAATGCGAGCGCCGTCCTGGAGACTACCAGTATTTTTCCACGTGCAGATTTCCGGGCTGCTTACGGCTGGCCTCGGTGAACCCCAGGCGCGTCAGTGCCACGGTGGCCTCTTCGATCATGCCCGGGTTACCGCACAGAAACACGTGACACGCCTGCGGTGAGAGCGGGAAACCGAGGCGCTGTTCGAAATCGCCCGCCTCCAGCCAGCGCTGCACGCGGCCGTGTTCGCCCGCCCATGCCGGGTCGATGTCCGGCCGCGAGATGGTGGGTAGATAGCGGATGTTGGCAAAGCGCGTGGCGTAGGACTCCAGCTCGGGGCGGTAGCCCAGGTCCCAGGAGTAGCGGGCGCCGTGGATGATGCCGATGCGGTCGGCGGGGAATTCGTAGGCGTGGGTGCGCAGCATGCTGATGTAGGGGCCCAATCCGGTTCCGGTGGCCACCATCAGCAGATTCGTATCGGTGGGTACGTCCTCCAGAGTGAGGAAGCCGCGCGCCTGGGGGCCGAGGAAGAGCCTTGCCCCGGGCTTGAGTTGGAACAGGCGCGGTGTCAGCTCGCCCCCGGAGAGCAACGAGACGTAGAACTCCAACTCGCGCTGTTGGGTACCGGAACAGATCGAGTAGGGGCGGCGGATCATCTGCTCGGGGTCGCGGCCTTCGTCGGGTTCGGCGTCGCTGTCGCCCAGGCGCTGTTCGCCCCGTTTCAGCCCCAGCACCGTGTACTGGCCGGCGGTGAACGGATAGTCGCTGTCGTCGGGTCGGACACGGAATATCGCCAGCCGCGGCGTGATGTCGAAGCGTTCCGCCAGGGTGGCGTTGTACAGGAGCGCGGATTGACCCACGGTGAAGTCCCTCTATTACCTGAGCAATTAACTCAGAATGATACCAGCTGTCGGGCGGTTGGCGAACGGGAAAGGCTCCGAGATAATACGCGCTTTGCCCGCACCCCGGGCCGCATTCTAGGAGTGTTGTATGAGCGTGCCAGCGACCCACCTTCCCTTTGCCCCCCCGACCCGCACGTTGATGGGGCCCGGTCCCTCGGATATCGATCCCCGGGTCCTCGCCGCCCTGTCGCGCCCTACGGTGGGACACCTGGACCCCAGCTTCCAAGCCATGATGGAGGAGGTCAAAGAGCTGCTGCGCTACGCATTTCAGACGGAAAACGCTCTGACCTTTCCGCTCTCGGCACCCGGCAGCGCCGGCATGGAGTGCTGCCTGATCAACCTCATCGAACCCGGGGACAAGGCGGTGGTTTGCCGCAACGGCGTCTTCGGCGGCCGCATGGCGGAGATCGTCACCCGCTGCGGCGGCGAGGCGGTGGTGGTCGACGACGAATGGGGACGTGCCGTGGACCCCGCGAAGCTGGAGGCGGCGCTGCAAGCCCATCCCGATGCCAAGGTGGTGGCGTTCGTCCACGCCGAAACTTCTACCGGCGCCGGTTCCAACGCGGAGCTGCTGTGCGGGATAGCGCGCCAGCACGACTGCCTGACGGTGGTGGACACCGTCACCTCCCTGGGCGGTCTGCCGGTGCGCGTCGATGTCTGGGGCGTTGATGCGATCTATTCGGGCAGCCAGAAGTGCCTCTCGTGCACGCCGGGGTTGGCACCCGTCAGCTTCAGCGCGCGCGCCCTGGAGACCATCCGCGCGCGCAAGACGCCCGTCCAGAGCTGGTTCATGGATATCGGACTCATCGCCGGCTATTGGAGCGGCGAGGGCAAGCGCAGCTACCACCACACGGCACCCGTGCACGCGCTCTATGCCCTGCACGAGGCGTTGCGGCTGTTGAAGGAAGAGGGTCTGGAAAACGCCTGGACGCGGCACGCCCGCGCCCACCGCGCACTGCGCGCCGGACTGGAGGCGCTGGGCCTGGAGCTATTGGTGCCCAAGGGCGAGCGCCTGCCCCAGCTCAACGCGGTGGTGATCCCGCAGGGAGCGGACGAAGCGGGCGTCAGGGCCCGGCTGCTGGAGGAGTACGGACTGGAGATCGGGGCAGGTCTCGGTGCGCTGGCCGGCAAGGTGTGGCGCATCGGGGTGATGGGCTTCAGCGCCTCGCCGCGCAACGTACTCTACACCCTGGCCGCCCTGGAGGCGGTGTTGGCGCGCGGCTCGGGCGCCGTTGCTGCAGCCGAGGACGTCTTCGCCGCGACCTGCTGATGCGCCGTCTCGCCCTGTCTTTCCTCATCGGGGCCGCGGCACTGGGTGTGGCTGCGGCGCTGGGCGGTACCGCCTACGGGCAAGGATTGACGCTGAGCGGGCCGTTGCAGCAAGGCGGACTGCTGGTGGGCGCGGCGCCCGAGGGCGTCCAGATCGTGCTCGATGGAAAGCCGGTACCGGTTTCGCCGCAGGGCGATTTCCTGCTGGGATTCGGGCGCGATGCCGCTCCGCAGGCGCGGTTGGAGGTGGTCTATCCCGACGGCACCCGGGAGCAGCGGGTACTGCAGGTGGCGCAGCGTCACTACGATGTGCAGCGCGTCGACGGTCTCCCTCCGCGCAAGGTCACCCCCAGCGCCGAGGACCTGCAGCGCATCCGCGCTGACAACGCGCAGGTCGCCCGGGCGCGGGCCTTGGACGATGGGCGTACCGACTACCTGGCGGGATTCATCTGGCCCGCCCACGGCCGCATTAGCGGGGTTTACGGCAGCCAGCGCATCCTCAATGGCGAGCCGCGCCGCCCCCACTACGGGGTGGACGTGGCGGGCGCGGTGGGCACTCCGGTGGTGGCGCCGGCGCCGGGCATCGTTACGCTGGCGCACCCCGACATGTTCTATTCGGGGGGCACCCTGATCCTCGACCATGGGCAGGGGCTCTCGTCGTCATTCCTGCACCTCAGCCGGCTCCTGGTCAAAGTGGGGCAGCGGGTGGAACAGGGGCAGACGATTGCCGAGATCGGTGCCACCGGCCGGGTCAGCGGGCCGCACCTGGACTGGCGTATGAATTGGCGTGGGCGGCGCGTCGATCCGCAGCTGCTGGTGGCGCCGATGGGGGACGGCAACTAGGGGGTGCGAGGCGCAGGGCCGCGCGCAAGGCGTGGGCCTAGACGCTGCCCGATTGGCGTGTCACATCCACGTACAGGGTCAGACGCTGCCCAGGTTGCAGGTACTCGCCCTTTTTGATGCCGTTCCACTGCTGGAGACGACTCACGGTGACCCGGAAGCGGCGCGCGATGCGTGCCAGCGAGTCGCCGCGGCGTACGGTGTAGTTGACGCGCTGGATGCGTTCCCCGTGGTCGGGTGCGCCCAATGCCGTTTTCTGGATCCCCGCCTTCTGCCAGATCACCAGCCGCTGCCCCGGCTTGAGGGGGTCGCGCGGCGACATCCCGTTCCAGCGCGCCAGCGCCTCCACCGATACGGCGTAGCTGCGGCTGATGTCCCACAAGGTGTCGCCTTGTGCCACCGTGTGCAGCACCTTGTTTGTGCTGCTGCCGCGCGGGGTGGACTGGATACGCTTGAGGCGCTGGTCGGCGCTCAGCGTGTAGCTGTGCGAGGCCCGACTTGCTACCGGGATCAGCAGGTGGGAACCGGCGCGGATGACGTGGCCATGGATGCCGTTGACCCTTTGCAGAACGCCCACCGTGGTGCGGTACTTGCGGGCGATCTGTCCCAGGGTCTCGCCGTTGGCGACGCGGTGGCGCTTCCAGGTGACCCGCTCCTCCTTGGGCACCTGGGCCAGCTCCTCTTCGAAACGGTCGGCCGCGCCCAGCGGCAGCACCAGGCGGTGCGGTCCCTGGGGAGCGGTGGCCCAGCGGTTGAAACCGGGGTTGAGGCGGTAGATCTCGTCGATGGGCAGCCCCGCCAGGTCGGCGGCCATGGCCAGATCGATCTGCGAATCCAACTCCACCATGCGGAAGTAGCGCTGGTCGGGAATCGGCTGCAGGGCGACCCCCAGGGCATCGGGGTCGGCCACCAGGTCACGCAGCGCCAGCAGCCGCGGGACGTAAGTGCGGGTCTCTTTGGGCAGGTCCAGCGACCAGAAGTCGGTGGGTTTGCCGCGCGCCTTGTTTCTGCGCACCGCGCGCAGCACCGTCCCGGCACCCGAGTTGTAGGCGGCCAGTGCCAGCAGCCAGTCACCGTCGAAGTAACCGCTGAGCTTCTGCAGGTAGTCCAGCGCGGCGTTGGTGGAGGCGATGATGTCGCGGCGCCCGTCGTACCACCAGTTCTGGTCGAGATCGAAGACGCGCCCGGTGGAGGGGATGAACTGCCAGATGCCCGCGGCGCGTCCGGCCGAGTAGGCAAACGGCTGGAAGGCGCTCTCAACGATGGGCAGCAGGGCCAGCTCCGACGGCATGTCACGCCGTTCCAGTTCGCTGACGATGTAGTGCAGGTAGGGTTCGGCGCGCTCTGTTACCCGGTCCAGATATTCCTGGTTCTTGGTGTACCACTGCAGTTCGACATTGATGCGGGCGTGGGATTGGCGCGGCAGCATGAAACCGCCACGGACACGGTCCCAGAGATTCCATTCGATCCCTTCGCTGAGATGTTGGGATACCTCGGAAGAGCAGACTCCCGAGGGTGCTACCAGGACTTCGAGGTCGGCGATGGCCAGCGCATCCGGATCGGGTGTCTGCGGCTGCGGCGTGCTCACCGGCGGTGGCGATTCCGGCTGGACGGACGGGAAGACCATACAACCGCTCAATGCGAGAGTTGGCAGTATCATGCCCCAGCAGCCACGCCCGAATCGCATTGTTCTTATTGCCTTTGTCGTCAGCACAGAAACCTGGCGAAACGATAGAGAGATTGCCTACCCGGGTCAACCCACCGGTTCACATAGGCATGTGGCCGCGACGCCTCAGCCAGACGCGCCGGGCCTGTGTACAATAGCGGCCACGATAAGGGTGTCTGAACCGTTGGCCCGGTCTCTGCTGCCGAGCCGGCGGGCGACGGCAAACGCGCGCAGACGCCCGCGGCGGATGACGGGATGATGCGGAACAGACGCAACGGCTCAACGGCGGGCGGTGACGTGGTGCGCAATCGCATGCGCGCTTGGTATCGCAAAGCGCCCGGCAGTCTGCTGCTGGCCAGCGAGCGTGAGGAAGTGGACCGCCTGCTGCCGTACGTGTTCGGCTACCACATCGTGCAGATCGGCTCGCTGGGCCGCGACCGCGATCTGCTGAAGAGCTGTCGCATCCGGCATCGTCTCATCATCGATGCCGATTATGGGAACGGCGTCGGCGATACCGGTCTGTTTGCACGTGCCGAGAGCCTGCCCATCGCCAGCGACAGCGTCGATGCGGTGGTGCTGACGCACACGCTGGAGTTGGAGCGCGATCCGCACCAGGTGTTGCGCGAGGCGGAGAGGATTCTGATCCCCGAAGGCCATGTGCTGGTCATCGGATTCAATCCGTGGAGCCTGTGGGGATTGTGGCGGCTATTTTTCAAGCGTCGCCATCGCGTCCCCTGGTGCCTGCGGTTCGTCAGCCCGACGCGCGTCAAGGATTGGCTGTCGCTGCTCGGATTCGACGTCACCCACGAGGCGCCGCTGTTCTTCCGCCCGCCGCTGCCTTACGAGGGGCTGCTGCGCCGGTTGCACTTCATGGAGCGGGCCGGGCGGCGCCTGTGGCCGGTCTTCGGCGGCGGTTACGTCATTCTGGCGCGCAAACGGATCTCGACGCTGACCCCTATCCGCCTGCGCTGGAAACGGCGCAAGGCGTTGGTGCCGGGGCTGATCGAACCCACCACCAGGAGCCCTCACAGTTTCATGAACCGGGACGACATCGATTTGGCGGCGGTGCAAGGTACAACTGCCGTGCTGCACCGGGTGCCGGGGCTGCGGGATGAAAACCACGGTATTCGTCCCGCGCGGCTGCGTGCTGCATCGCGCGGCCGCCGTGCACGGGGACGGTTCCGTGGATAGCGTCGAGCTGTACACGGACGGGGCCTGCCGCGGCAATCCCGGCCCGGGGGGCTGGGGCGCCATTTTGCGTATGAACCGGCATGAGAAAGAGCTCTTCGGGGGCGAATCCGCCACCACCAACAATCGCATGGAGCTGATGGCGGCCATCGCCGGTCTGGAGGCGCTCAAACGTCCGTGCCGCGTTCACCTGACCACCGATTCCCAGTACGTCATGAAAGGCGTCACCGAATGGATGCCCAACTGGAAGCGGCGCGGCTGGAAGACGGCGAGCAAACAGCCGGTGAAGAACGTTGATCTTTGGCAGCGCCTGGATGCGGCGCTGGCACGTCACCAGGTAAAGTGGCAGTGGGTGCGCGGCCATACCGGCCATCCTGAAAACGAACGCGCCGATGCCCTGGCCAATCGGGGCATCGACGAACTTGCAGCACGCTGAACCGGAAACGACCCATGCGCCAGATCGTACTCGACACTGAAACCACCGGACTGGAACCCACCCAGGGTCACCGTATCATCGAAATCGGTTGCGTGGAGCTGCGCAACCGACGCCTCACCGGCAACACCTACCACCAATACCTGCAGCCGGATCGCGAGATCGATCCCGGTGCGGTGGAGGTGCACGGGATTACCAACGAGTTTCTCGCCGACAAGCCGCGCTTTGAGGACGTGGTGGAGGAGTTTCTCGGTTTCGTCGCCGATGCGGAGCTGATCATCCACAACGCGCCCTTCGACATCGGCTTCATCAACCACGAACTGCGGCGCATCCAGCATCCCGACGCCGACATCACCACGCGTTGCAAAGTGATCGACACGCTGGTAATGGCGCGCGACATGCATCCCGGTCAGCGCAACAGCTTGGATGCGCTGTGCAAGCGCTACGAGATCGACAACTCGCAGCGCGAATTGCACGGTGCGTTGCTGGACGCCGAGATCCTGGCCGACGTCTATCTGGCCATGACCGGCGGGCAGGTGACGTTGTCGCTGGATCGCTCAGCCGCCGGCGGCGAAGCGGGTGGGCAGCAAACCGGCATCCGGCGCCTGGCCGCCGGGCGCCCGCCGTTGCCGGTGCTGGCCGCCGGTGAGGACGAACTGGCGGCGCACGAAGCGCGGCTGGATGCGATCGAACGGGCCAGCGGCGGCGACTGCGTCTGGCGCCGCTCGTAGGGGGTTCTGCGGCGCGTCAGAAGTGCGCCGAGTTGATCCACATGTGGACGAGGATGCTGGCTACGTAGCCCGCGGCGATGGCCGGGGTCCAGCGCAGGTGGCTGAAGAAGGTGTATTTGCCGCGCGCCTGGCCCATCAGCGCCACACCGGCTGCCGACCCGATGGAGAGCAGGCTGCCGCCCACGCCCGCGGTGAGCGTTACCAATAGCCACTGTCCGGTGGGCATGTCGGGGTTCATGGTCAGCACGGCGAACATCACCGGGATGTTGTCGACAATCGCTGAGAGTATGCCCACGGTGACGTTGGCGTTGGTGGCGCCCCAGTCGAGGTACATCACCTTCGAGGCGTGCTCCAGGTAGCCGATAAAGCCCAGCCCCCCCACGCACAGCACCACGCCGAAGAAAAAGAGCAGCGTGTCCCATTCGGCGCGCGACACTTTGTCGAAGATGTCGAACGCCACCGGTACGCCAAGACTCTCTTCGTCGAGATCGGCGTCGCTGACGTTGTTGCGCAGCTTCTCGTACCAGGCGACTTCGTGGTGATGGGTCTTCTTGAGGTAGAAGCCGAAAACCTGCAGATAAGCCAGTCCCGTCATCATGCCCAGCATCGGTGGCATGTGCAGGAAATTGTGGAAACTCACCGCGGTCACGATAGTCAGCAGGAACAGCGCGATGATGCGTTTGGCGCCGCGTTTCATGGGAATCACCGTATTGCTGGCCGCCGGCTTCAGGTTGGGTACGGCGAAATGCATGATGGCCGCTGGCACCAGCCAGTTTACCGCCGACGGGATGAAGAGCAGGAAAAACGTCCAGAACTCGACGAGGCCTTTCTGCCACACCATCAGCGTGGTGATGTCGCCGAAAGGACTGAACGCCCCGCCGGCGTTGGCCCCGATCACGATGTTGATGCAGCCGAGGCTGATGAAGCGCGGATTGTCCGCCCCCACCGCGAGCAGCACCGCGCACATCAGCAGCGCGGTGGTGAGGTTGTCCGCCACCGGCGAGATGAAAAAGGCGAGCAGCCCGGTCAGCCAGAACAGCTGGCGGTAGGTGAATCCCTTGCGCACCAGCCACGAACGCAGTGCGCTGAACACCAGGCGCTCGTCCATGGAGTTGATGTAGGTCATGGCCACCAGCAGGAACAGCATCAGCTCGGCGTATTCCAGGATGTTGTGGCGTACCGCCTCTTCGGCGGAGACGCTGTCGCCGTGACCGGAGTAAACGAGGGCGATCAACGCCCAGATGATGCCGGCGGCGAGGATTACCGGTTTGGATTTGCGCAGATGGGTGAACTCTTCGACCATCACCACGATGTAGGCCACCACGAAGATGATCAATGCCGCGTAACCCACCGGGTTCTGCGTGAGGTCCATGAACTCCGTCGCCGCGGCGAAATCGGAGGTCAGCAAGGTTGCCAAGACGATCAGAATCGTTAAGACAATCTTGTTCGGATTGGCGTTGAGCATGCTAGACCTCTCTGTTGGGGTGCTTCCCGTCGATGGAATACCGGCGCTGAGCCGAGTTCCCACCGTACGCCCCGGGCGTGGCAACGCGGACGCAACAACCGTGTTGGCCGTGCACCTGGCCTGTGCAGAGCGACGTGATCGTGGATGCGGGCGTTTGTGGATCGCCCGTTCTCCTTCTCGGCGGCGGTCAATTCTAAACGCAGCCCGCGTTGCGGTGCAAAACGATGGATCGCGCCGCCGCCGCGGGTGTTCGAAGCGGAGGCTTGCCACCGTCTATTCCCACAGAGATAGGGTGCTATCCCCATATGACGCTTGGGCGGCCGCAGTGGTCGTGGCAGGATGCTGTCACCTTTGGCAGTAGCCCGCGCAACGGCAAGGAACCGGGGATTATGGCGAATCCCAAACTTCCGATAGACCAGCCGTCCTATCAGCAGATCATCGATATCCTCCCCGGACCCTTCGTGGTCATCGATCGCGAGTACCGTATCGTGGCGGCCAATGCAGGTTATCGGCAACGCTACTCGGTGAGCTCCGACGATCTTGCCCGGCGCCGTTGCTACGAGGTGGCGCACGATTCCGTCGTCCCGTGCGGTCATCACGGCGAACACTGCCCGGCCGATCAGGTGTTCGAGCGGGGCGAAGCGGTGCACATCGTCCATCTGCATTACGACCGGCAGCGACGTCCGGAACAGGTGCGGATTCAGGCAACGCCGCTCATGGACGGCAACGGTGAAGTGGCGTACGTGGGGCAGTATCTCGATCCGATCCCCGCGATGCGCGAGGAGAACACGCACCTGATGATCGGGCGCAGTCCGGCGCTGCTGCGCCTCGTCAGTCTGTTGCAGCGGGTCGCACCCACGTTGACCACGGTGATGCTGACGGGCGAGAGCGGCGTGGGCAAGGGACGTGCGGCCAAGTATCTGCACCAGTTTTCCAATCGCGCCGGCGCGCCCTTCGTCACGCTTGATAGCGGCATGCTCGGGGATGAGCGGACCGAGAGCGAACTCTTCGGACGGGAGCGCGGCAGCGAAGCCGGGGCCGCGCGCAAGCGCGGGCTTGTGGAACAGGCCAACGGCGGCACGCTTTTCATCGACGAGGTGAGTGCGCTGCCGCTCCCCCTGCAGACCAAGCTGTTGCGGGTGCTGGAGACCGGCGCGCTGCGCCGCGACGCAGAGGCCGAGACCGAAGCGGTGGATGTGCGCCTGATCGTGGCCACCCGTCGCGACCTGAAGGACATGGTGGCGCGCGGCGAGTTTCGCAAGGATCTCTATTTCCGGATTTCGGCGTTTCCTATCCCGATCCCGGCGCTGCGTGAACACAAGGACGATATACCGGCGCTTGCCGAGCATGTACTGGCGCGGATCGCTGGCGGCGAGCGCCATCTGCCGCTGGCAGCGGAAGTGATCGAGCACCTGCTGGGCTATGACTACCCCGGCAACGTGCGCGAACTGAAAAACCTCGTGGAGCGCGGTGTCGTGCGCGCCGGTACCGGGACGTTGCGCCCCGAGCATCTGATCGTCGAAGGCAGGGCGCCGGGGACTACGCAGGCGGCGCCGGCCGCACTGTGGGAAAGCCGGCTGATCACGCGCAACCGCCGGCTTAACGAACGCGATGTGCTCGCCGCGCTGCGGACCTGCGGTGGACATCGTGGCAGCGCCGCCTCAAGCCTGGGGGTCAGCGAACGGACGCTGTACCGTTACTTGAAAAAGATGCGCAGCAGCGGTGATTCGGTGCGCTAAGTCCCGCTCGGCACCGGTGGGTCAATCGCAAAATCGTTTGGCGAGATCACCGTAGGCGTCGATGCGTCGGTCGCGCAGAAACGGCCAGATGCGCCGCACCGCCTCGCTGCGGGACAAGTCGATACGCACCGTGACGATGCTCTCTTCGTCGCTGGGCGCCACTGAAAGCAACTCTCCCTGCGGTCCCGCCACGAAGCTGCTGCCCCAGAATTGAATGCCGCGATCGGGCTGCAGCGGGTCGGGCTCGAATCCGGTACGGTTGCATACCAGCACCGGCAGGCCGTTGGCCACGGCGTGGCCCCGTTGCACCGTCGTCCAGGCGTCGCGTTGGCGCTGCTGTTCATCGGCACTGTCACTGGGGTCCCAACCGATGGCGGTGGGGTAGATGAGCAGTTCCGCGCCGGCCAGGGCCATGAGCCGCGCCGCTTCGGGATACCATTGATCCCAGCACACCAACACGCCAAGTCTCCCGAGTGAGGTGTCGATGGCTGTGAAGCCGAGGTCGCCCGGGGTGAAATAGAATTTTTCGTAGTAGCCGGGATCGTCGGGAATGTGCATCTTGCGGTAGCGCCCGGCAAGGGAGCCGTCGCGGTCGAAGACCACCGCCGTGTTGTGATACAGCCCCGGGGCGCGGCGTTCGAACAGCGAGGCGACGATGACGATGCCGAGTTCCTGCGCCAGGGCGCCCAGGTAGTCCGTGGTCGGACCGGGTATGGGCTCCGCGAGGTCGAAGGCGTCGGGGGTCTCTTGCTGGCAGAAGTAGCGGCTGCGATGCAATTCCTGCAAGACCACCAACTGCGCACCGCCGGCGGCGGCGTCGCGCAGGCCGTTGGCTGTGTGCTGGAGGTTGGCGTCGAGGTCGGCGCCGCAACGCTGCTGCACGAGTGCGACGGTGATGGAACGCTGCGACATGGCGGCCGGCCCCCGGAACGTGGAGTGGTGGGCGCCGATTATAGCGCGGGGGCGGCGGGCGTTTCGCCCCACACGCCTGCCGGGAGCTGCATGGTGACGCAGTGCAGGCTGCCGTTCTGCCGGATCAGCGCCGTGCAGTCGATGCCAATCACGCGCCGCTCGGGGAAACAGGTTTGCAGTACCGCGAGTGCACGCTCGTCGGCGGGATCGTCGTAGGTGGGAACCAGGACGGCCCCGTTGATGATCAGGAAATTGGCGTAGGTGGCCGGCAGGCGACGCCCGTCGGCATCGACCTTGGGCTGCGGCCAGGGCAAGGGAACCAACCGGTAGGGGACGCCGTCGGCGTCGCGCAATTGCTGAAGCTCTCTCTCCATCTCCGCCAGCGCTGAAAAATGCGCGTCGCTGCTGTCGGTGCACTGCACGTAGGCGATGGTGTGGGCATCGCAGAAACGCGCCAGGGTATCGATGTGGCCGTCGGTGTCGTCGCCCTGCAGATGGCCGTGGTGTAGCCACAGCACGCGCTCCATACCCAGCAACGATTTCAGTTGCTGCTCCAGTTGGGTGCGTGCGAGCGTGGGGTTGCGGGTGGGAGCCAGCAGACACGAGGCGGTGGTGAGCAGCGAGCCGCGCCCGTCGGTTTCGATTCCGCCTCCTTCCAGCACCAGGTCGACGGTGACGCGTGGGGTGGCGCCGAAGCAGCCTGCCGCGGTCAGTTCGCCGGTGATACGGTCGTCCAGCACGTGAGGATACTTGCCACCCCAACCGTTGAAGCGGAAATCGAGCAGGCGGAGATGTTCACCATCCGCGACGGTGAGTGGACCGTGGTCCCGCGCCCAGGTGTCGTTGCAGGGTGCGATCGCCAGGCGGTAGCGATCGCTGCTGATGTCTGCTGCCTCCAGCAGGTGTTGTACATGACGGCGCACGGCGTGATTGTGGCAGGCGACCAGCAGTCGCTCGCTGCGGGTGATGGCGAGCGCCAACCGGACGTAGAGCTGCTCGGCCTCGTCCAGACGGTCGCCCCAGTCCGTGGCGGCATGCGGCCAAGTCAACAGGACGCCGTCCTGGAGCGACCACTCGGGCAGCAGTGTGTAGGACATGAAAAGCCCTTAGCGCCGCGCGTCAGGCGTCATGGGATGGCGAGTGAATGCAATAAGGAACTACTGGTTGACGACGGCGTGGATGACGTAGCGTCCCTCGAAATAGACCGTAAAATCCCGGTAGACCCAGCGGGTGATGGGCGGGTTGCCCACGGCGGGCAACTTGGTTTCGGCCACACCGAAGCGCTGTTCCACCTGATCCATGTCCAGGCCGCGCGCGGGCACCGCCACCGTGGCAACGGAAGGATCCGACATGCCGGGAACCGCGGAGGGAGCTGCGGGGACCGCGGTGGTCGGGGCGGGCGCGCTCTGAGCCGACGCTTCGGCGGCAAAGGCGAATCCGATGCCGGCGATGGCCAGCAATAGGATTCGCGGTGGGCTGATCCTGGACATGCAACGCTCCTTACGCATAGGGTGATGGCCGGGCGAAACCGATGGGGAACTATAGCATCGCCGCGGCGGAAAGGGCATTGCCCGGCGTCTCATATCGATGCGGCGAGGCTTATGCATCGGCCTTTCTTTGGGTGCGTTGTCGGCGGCGGATACCGCGTCGCGTTTAGTGGTTGAACGGAAGAGGCGGCAGTCGACGTGCAATTTCCCGAACCCTTGATCGCCGGTCGCCTGATCCGGCGCTACCAGCGGTTTCTCGCCGATGTGGAATTGGCGGACGGCCGCGTGGTGACCGCGCATACGCCCAACACCGGCGCCATGACCGGGTGCGCTGATCCTGGAGCCCGCGTTTGGCTGCGCGATACCGGTAATCCCGCGCGTAAGTATCCGCTGAGCTGGGAGCTGGTGGAGAGCGCCAACGGAACGCTGGTGGGCATCAACACCCTGTTGGCTAACCGGTTGGCGGCGGAAGCGATCAGCGCGGGGGTGATTGCCCCCTTGTGTGGTTACCGCTCTCTGCGTGGCGAGGTGCGCTACGGTGACAGCCGCATCGATTTGCTGTTGGCGCAGGGGACGCATCGCGATTGCTACGTGGAGGTCAAGAACGTCACGCTGGTGGACGAGCAGGGGTGCGCCCGTTTTCCCGACGCGGTGACGGTGCGCGGTGTGCGACACTTGCGCGCGCTGCAGGAGGTGGTGGCCGCGGGGTTCCGCGCCGCGATGCTGTTTTGCGTGCAGCGCGGTGACGCGCACGCTGTGGCGCCTGCCGATTACATCGATCCCGCTTACGGCGATGCCCTGCGCGAGGCGGCTGCGGGAGGCGTCGAACTTTTGGCCTACCAAGCTACTCCTACCTTGGAAGCCATCGTCCTGCAACGGGCATTGCCGGTACGGTGGTAGCGAAGATTCGATAACCCCAGGCGCTATTCGCCTATGTTTGTGGTTTAATGCGCCCCATGTTTCGACCCCTGGAACTCTACATCGGACTGCGCTATACGCGCGCCAAGCGCCGCAATCACTTCATATCCTTCATTTCCCTGAGCTCGGTGTTGGGGATTGCGTTGGGTGTGACGGTGTTGATTACCGTGTTGTCGGTGATGAATGGCTTTGAGAAGGATTTGCGTGAACGCATCCTGGGTATGGCCAGCCATGCCACCATCAGCGGTGCCAACGAAGGGCTCGCCGACTGGCGCAGCGCCGAGCGTGTGGCCCGCGAGAACCCGCGGGTGATCGGCGCGGCACCCTACGTCAACGCTCAGGTGATGCTGAGTTTCGGCGACACCGTGAGTGGTGCGTTGCTGCGTGGTGTGCTGCCCGAGGAGGAGCCTGAGGTATCGGACGTTGCGGATAAGATGCGTTCGGGACATTTATCCGATCTCAAACCGGGCGGGTTTGGCATTGTTTTGGGTCAAGAACTCGCTTTTGCTTTGGGAGTGCGTGTGGGCGATAAGGTGACAGTGGTAACCCCTCAGGCGAGCGTTACCCCTGCGGGTATTTTGCCTCGCTTTAAGCGGTTTACAGTAACCGGAGTGTTCAATGTAGGGATGCAGGAATATGACCGCAATTTGGCGTTTGTCCATCTTTGGGATGCTGCCAAGCTGATGCGCATGGACGGCCGTGTCTCTGGGGTTCGTTTGAAGCTCGACGATATGTTTCAGGCGCCGCTGGTAGTACGGGAGATAGCTCGCCAGATGGGCGGCGCACTCTACATAAGTGATTGGACACGCCAGCACGTCAATTTCTTTCGAGCCATCCGAATGGAAAAACGGGTGATGTTCATCATTCTGCTGCTCATCGTCGCCGTGGCAGCGTTCAATGTTGTCTCTACCCTGGTGATGGTGGTAACTGACAAACAGGGTGATATCGCGATCTTACGGACTTTGGGTATGACGCCACTCAATGTTATGGGAGTGTTTATTGTGCAGGGTGCAGTGATAGGACTGGTTGGCACGTTGCTCGGCGTGATGGGCGGAATCGCGTTGGCATTAAACGTCAACTCTATTGTTACAATGATCGAGAGAAAGTTTGGAATTCAGTTTCTGCCAGGTGATGTCTACTATCTCACTGAACTCTCGGGGGACCTGCATTGGGATGACGTGGTACACATTGGTGTGGCTGCGTTCTTGCTAACTTTAGTGGCGACACTCTATCCAGCAAGACGTGCTGCGAGTATCCAGCCTGCACAAGCTTTGCGTTATGAGTGATCCGACGCCAAAAGCTATTGGTAAGAATCCCATTCTACTTTGCCACCGTTTGGCGAGGGCTTTCAGCGAAGGTGATCTCCGGACCGAAGTCTTGCGCGGCGTTGATTTCAGTGTCGCCGCTGGCGAAAGGGTGGCGATTCTCGGGACCTCCGGATCGGGTAAAAGCACACTGCTCAAA
>JBNKCG010000064.1:0-29233 GCA_050287605.1 Gammaproteobacteria bacterium
CTACGTGCGCACTCTGGCAACAAGCAGCCTTTAGCTTGCTACGGCGTACGAAACCCTACAGGGGTATCAACGAGTGAATATCGGCGTTTCCCGTGGGGTGGGAACAAAGCGATCCCTGCCGCGAAGTGGCAACTAGGCAAAGGAAGAAGGGGAGCGTTGCTAACCGTGTTCGAGCAACGCTTTGCTGCTACCCAATCCGTGCACCCAGCGCCGGTTGAGTTCCCGACAGGCGGCGCGTAACGCATACACGCCCCCCACGAAATGCTTGAACCGACTCTCAAAACGAGTTGTCAGGTGATACCACTGGTCGGAATCCAAGGCCAGCCGTTCAAGGATCGCGGGGAGCTCGGAATCGATCGCACCGCGTTTTCCCTCCCGGATCTGCCGTCCCGTCCAATCGACGAGCTCGAGATAGTCGGTAAGTCGAAACGGTAGCCCTTTGGGCAGGTTTTCGCGCGGGTTGCCCGCAAAGGGCAACAATCCGGTGTCCTGATGGCGCGGGTGATTGGGCGTGGCTGTTTTTCGGGCACGGACCATGCGTCGCTGCCCGGAGGTGAAGTCGGAGGCTTCGGGCGTCTGTGCCACCTGAGCGCGGATCGGATTGAGATCCACGTACGCCATACACGCCGCCAGGGCCCTCTCATCCAGCAGTGCTTGGCTTTTAAAGCGCCCTTCCCAGAAGCGTCCAGTGCATTCATCTTCGGCGTTGGCTTGACGGGCGATGGCCTCGTTCAGACAGCGCATGTACCAACTCAGGTCCATCAACCGGCCTCGCCACTGCTCGATGTGCCCCTTCAACACCCGAGTCTCCTCCCGGTGCAGCGGCTCATCGGCCAGGTAGCGGCGCGAGTAAAACGTTCCGCTGAACAGCCGATGCCAGCGAATAACCACTTCGCGCTCATCCCAGGCCAAAGCCTGCTCACGATCTACATGCAGCACCACATGGTAGTGGTTGTGCATCACCGCATAGGCGCAGACATCGAGGGCGAAGACCTTGGAAAGCGCCAGCATCCGCTCCTCGATCCACGCGCGTCGATGTTCAAACGAACGGCCGGATGCGGCATCCTCGCCGCAGAGAAAGGCACGGCGCACACAGCGTGAGACGCAGTGGTAGTACGGGGTGGCCTCCAGCGAGACCAGCGATTTGCGGGGCAGGGGCATGGCGGCAATCCTTTGCGCGACCGACTGGAGCATCAGGCTAGTGCGGTGACAAGTGGGTGTCAATCTGTGATTTGAAAATTGTGGGTGTCCACAATTGACGATTGACGCGCCCAGAGTACCTTCGCGACGCCCTGGACTGTGCGAGGCGGAAACGGCATCGCTAACAAACCTGGGGGTTCCCCCGGCTCTGCCGGGGAGGCAGTAGGAGTTCGACGTATACGGGAGTCCATCGGGAGACTCGCGACTCGCCAAGCACACGAGTCCGCCTACTGCTTCAACCGATAGCCGGTTTTGAACATCCACGACACGATGAACAGGCAGATGCCGAGGAACAGCACGATCATGCCGATACTCAACGTCACGCTGACATCGGCCACTTCGTAAAAGCTCCAGCGAAAACCGCTGACCAGATACAGCACTGGGTTGAAGCGGGTGACCGTCTGCCAGGCGGCGGGAAGCATGTCGATCGAGTAGAACGTGCCGCCCAGAAACACCAGCGGCGTGATCACCAGCAGGGGGATCAGCTGCAATTTCTCGAAGTTGGTGGCCCATAGGCCGATGATGAAACCGAACAAGCTGAACGAAATACAGGTCAGAAGCAAAAAACCCACCATCCACACCGGATGGGCGACATGCAGGGGAACGAAGAAGCCTGCCGTCGCCAGGATGATCAGGCCGATGATAAACGACTTGGTTGCCGCCGCGCCGACGTAGCCGATCAGGATCTCCACGAACGACACCGGCGCCGACAGCAGCTCGTAGATAGCACCGGTGAACTTGGGAAAGAAGATCCCGAACGAGGCGTTAGCCAGGCTCTGGGTCAGAACCGCCAACATGATCAGGCCCGGGACGATGAACGAGCCGTAGGACACACCGCCCACGGAGGCGATGCGCGAACCGATGGCCGAGCCGAAAACGACGAAGTACAGCGCCGTGGACAGCACCGGCGAGGCGAAACTCTGCAGCGCGGTCTCGAAGGCGCGCCGCATTTCGTATTTGTAGATGACGCGGATCGCGTAGATGTTCATGATGCCTTGACGCCGACCAGGCTGACGAAGATCTCCTCCAGTGAGGTCTTGTTGGTATCGACGTCCTTGATCACCGAACCGGTTGCACGGACGGTCTCGAGCAGCTCGTGAACTCCGGTGTGCTCCGTGTGCGGGTCGTAGGTCAGAACCAGCTGGCCGCCGTTCTCCGACAGCTCCAAATCCCAGGCACCCAGAGCCTCGGGCAAGGCCGATAGCGGGCTTTCGAGCTCGATCACCAACTGGCGCTTGCCCAGCTTGTGCATCAATGCGTCCTTGTCGTCCACCAACAGCAATTCCCCGTGGTTGATGATCCCGACCCGATCGGCAATCGCCTCGGCTTCCTCGATATAGTGCGTGGTGAGAATAATCGTGACCCCCGAGGCGCGCAGCCCGCGCACCAACGCCCACATATCCTTGCGCAGTTCCACGTCCACGCCCGCCGTCGGCTCGTCCAGGAACAACACCGTCGGTTCATGGGCCAGGGCCTTGGCGATCAGTACGCGCCTTTTCATCCCGCCCGACAAGGCGGAGAGCGGGCTGTCCTTCTTGTCCCAAAGCGACAGGTTCTTCAGCAGTTGCTCCAGATAACCCGGATTCGGCTTCTTTCCAAACAGTCCCCGGCTGAAACACAGGGTGTTCCACACCGTCTCGAAGGCGCCGAGGGTCAGCTCCTGGGGCACCAGGCCGATTCGGCCGCGCGTCAGGCGATAGTCGCCAACGATGTCGTGACCGTCGACGGTGACGCTGCCGACGGTCGCGTTCACGATGCCGCAGACGATGGAGATCAGCGTGGTTTTACCGGCCCCGTTGGGGCCGAGCAGCGCCAGAATTTCACCCGGCCGGATATCCAGGTTGACGTTCTTCAGCGCCTGATAGCCACCGGCATAGGTCTTCGACAGGTTGGAGATGGAAATGACGGGCTGCATCGCAGCCACTATAGTCAACGGCATTGGGTTTACAAGTGTATCCCGCCGGATGTGTCTACGAACCGGCTCATCTCTTCGGCCAATAGGCGATCAAGATTGCTATCTACTGACCTGCGCCTAAGCGCGGAACACGCGCAAGTAGTGCCGTTCGAACATGCGTTTGGCCCGATGGAAGAGGCGCGACGACGGCAGCTGCCAGGAGCGCTTGATATCGCGGTCGATAAGAATGCCCGCGTCGATCGTGTCGATGATACAGACGAGTTCGGTCTTGGGCCGTGCCACCGGCCCCTGCTCGTCAAGGGCCAGCAGCAGGTTTTGCGATGCCGCCTTGGCCTGGAGATCGGCCATGTGTACCTGTTTGGGCATCCAGTCGGGGCCGGGGCAGCCGCCGGCGTCGCCGACTACGTAGACCCGCTCTCCGTCTTCCCCACGGCAAAATTCGTTGGCGCGAATGAGTCCGCCGGGGGAAAGCGGCAATTCGCAGAGATAAAGGAAACGTCATCTTTATCCTTATCTTTTATCCCACTTTATCCGTCCTCTTTATCCAATCCCGTACTCTAAAGGCGATATAGCTGACCGTGTCGCACAAATAAGAACGAAAATGGGGACAGATTGTCGCCTTTGTCTTTTGCACCTACGCCGGGGTTCAACCGGATGTGAGCCTGGTGGTGAATACCTGGATTACGTGGTCGATTCTCGCGTTGCGTCGTGCTGCTCGTCGCTATAGGCTGAGGCGATATCGCGAAACTCCTGCTCGATCACGTTCAAGGCGGCGATGATGTCGGGATCGAAATGGCTGCCGCTTCCTTCCCGCAAAATCTTCATGGCCTGCTGGTGCGTAAACGCCGATTTGTAGACCCGCTTGGAGATCAATGCATCGTAGACGTCGGCTACTGCCATCAGGCGGCCCGATAACGGGATCTCGTCTCCGCGCAGACCTGACGGGTAGCCGCTGCCGTCCCACTTCTCGTGGTGGGTCAGCGAGATCTCGCGGGCGATGCGCAGGAATGAGTTGGAACCGAGTTCCTTTTCGGCGACCTCCAGGGCGTCGGCGCCGATCTGCGCGTGGCCCTTCATGATCCTGAACTCTTCGTCGGTCAGTTTGCCCGGTTTGAGCAGGATGGCATCCGGGATTCCCACCTTACCGATGTCGTGCAGTGGGGCGGATTTGTACAGCAGTTCAATTTGCCGTTCATCCAGTGAACCGGAAAAGCGTGGATGTGTCTGCAGCTGCCGCGCCAACGCCCTGACGTAGCGCTGTGTACGCAGTATGTGAGCGCCGGTCTCGTTGTCGCGTGTCTCCGCCAGTGAGGATAGCGTGAGGATGGTGACGTCGCGGGTGAGGTTGAGTTCCCGAGTACGTTGGTTGATGCGCCGAATCATCTCGTTGGTGTGCACGGCCATAATGCCGAATTCGTCGTTGCTGCTGATCGGCACCTGCGTGTCGTAGAGTCCCAACGTGACCTTGGCCAACACGCCGTTTTCGCGCACCAGAAACAGTTTAAGGTTGCGCGTGTACGACAGGATAATGTTGACGGTTTCCACCAACGTTATTGTCAGCACAAAGCCGAACTCCGAGAGTATCGAGATACGTGCTTCTTCCAACGGAACGCGATTCTTCACCGTCACCAGCCAGTCCAGGTCTTTGACGATCACCAGGGAAAACACACCCACCAGAAGCAGCACGTAGGCCATGGCATAGAACGCCAGTTTGGAGGTGAGCGGAAAGAAGTCGCCTGAAATTTCCAGCACCAGCCCCTCTTGCTCCACTTTATGTGCGATTTCACGTTCGCGCTCCAGCGCCGAATCGGTACTCGCGAACAGTCCCATGGCGACGAATCCTACGAGTACCTTGAGCGCACTGCTGAGGGGAAATTCGTGCAGTACGAGGTTATAGATGCCGAGCAGCAGTCCGGTGGCGACGATGACGGCGAGATCCATGATGAGCACGCGCCGTACCTGCCCGGCCAGCGGCGTACGGTCTATCCTTGTCGAGATCAGGCGGTGGCGCAGAACAAATGCGGCCAGCAGAAAGGCATCGAAGGTGATGACGGTTTCGACAGGATTCAGGCTCTCGATGAACGGGCACACCTGAATGCCGTAAAAGGGGAGGATGAGCATCATCCCGAGGTAGTGAAGGGGTACACGCATACAGGCCATCCAACGTCGCGCTGTCTATGAAGTATCGGTAGCACTGGGAGGTTCTTGAATCCACTAATATATCCGCACCATTTGTGGTAATACTGCGGGGTCCTGGTGAGGCGCCAAGCGCTGGTAGCGAAAGTACCCGGTACAGCAAACGTAGGTATTGAGGTCGATCCGGATTTTGGAGAGAAGCGATGAAGACATTCTTGGTCTACTGTCACCCCGAGGAGAAGAGCTTCAACTCGGCGATGCGCGATACCGCGATCCGCGTGTTGTGCGTGCTTGGACACGAGGTGCAGGTGTCCGATCTGTATGCGATGGCGTTTGATCCGGTATCCGACCGACGTAACTTCACCAGCGTGAAGGACGCGGCCTATTTCAAGCAACAGATTGAAGAGATGTACGCCACCGAGGTCGACGGCTTTGTTCCGGAGATCGCGGCAGAGCAGGAGAAGCTTGCCTGGTGCGACATGATGATCTGGCAGTTTCCGCTGACTTGGTTCCATCTGCCGGCCGTGCTCAAGGGTTGGTTCGACCGGGTGCTGGCCATGGGGAAGACCTACGGCAATGGGAGACTGTACGAGAACGGCGTCTATCGCGGTAAGCGGGCGATGCTCTCGCTGACCACAGGAGGCCCCGAGGTGGCCTATCGGGTGGGGGGGTTCAACGGCGACATCATGGGTATTTTGAGGCCGATTCACCGTGGCATGCTGGAATTCACTGGCTTTTCGGTTCTGGCGCCGCACATCGTCTACGGTCCGGCACATCTGGACGATCAACAGCGCCAGGAAGCGTTGGCCGGCTACACCGCACGGTTGACCAATCTGGCGCAGGAGCGGCCGATCGAGATAGGCGCCTATTGACGAACCTGTCAGAGCCAATGGGCGAGGCGCGTAGGTCGGTCGCGCGTATTCCAACCCAATGAGTTATCCCGTACTCAAAAGGCGATATGGCTGATTGTGTCGCACAGGTACTAGTATACCTTGACCCCACGCGCTTGAGTCACGCGTGTTTCAGTCGTCGACGATGTCGCTGCGCGGAGGCATGATCCAAGCAGGAGCGATCTGAATGGCTGTGTCGCAAACCCATTTGAATCCGCGAAGGCTATTGAAGCTTTTTGCCGTTGTCTCCGTCGTTTCGGTGGTGGCGATCCTCGTGTACGTGAGTTTTGGAATCAGCGCGATCATCACCGAGAAAAACATCGAGGCGGCCGAGTTGGATGCCGTCGCCATAACGCGGTCGCTTTTCGAATTGGAAAGGGGGGTGTTGTACGGGACGGATGCATCCGGCAAAGAAACCCTTCATGTATCCGAGGAACAGTTTGCCGGTCTGGATAAACGCATGCGTTTTTTCCTGACGCCGATGAACATCGTGAAAATCAAGGCGTTTTCCCGGGACAAGGTCGTCGTCTACTCCACCGATCACTCCATTATCGGTCAAGCTGATCCGAACAACGCGAAGCTGTCCGAGGCAATGCGTGGAACGGTTGTCTCCAGTCTCGCCAGGAAAGACGAGATCAGGGATCTCGCGGGCGAACAAAGAACCGACGTCGATGTCGTGGAAGCCTATTTGCCCGTGCGCGATGGCGACCAGATTGTCGGCAGCTTTGAGGTATATCTCGATATCACCCGGCGTCAGCAACAAATCAGAGACACCGTTTCCGCATCGGTCGTCGTAATCGCTTCCATTCTGTTCGTTGTATTTGGTCTGTTGTATCTGTTTATGCGCAAGGGGACCAGGGAACTGACACGGGTGCAGGATGATCTTGAGAGCGTCTCGATCACCGATCCACTCACCGGGGTCTTCAATCGGCGTCACCTGTTTGTCAGGGCAGGCGAGGAGCTGTTGCGGCTGAAGCGCCAGATCGGAAGCAACCGGGACCACACGGGCGTCGGCGTGATTCTGATCGATATCGACTATTTCAAACGCATCAACGACCAGCACGGACATCTGGTGGGCGATGCCGTGATCAAGGAGGTCGCTGCCCGGATCATGGAGATGATCCGCCAGTGCGACACCTTCGGGCGCTACGGCGGGGAGGAGTTTCTGCTGATCCTGCCGGATACCGGGATGGCCGGTTTGAAGTCCGTTGCCGAAAGAGTCTGGGGCGCGATCCGCAGCGGATCGTTTGCCGTCGACGATTTGCCCCTGTCGGTGACCTGTAGTCTGGGCGCCACCTTGATGACGGAGAGCGATGTTTCCATCGAGACGGCGATCCACCGCTCCGACGTTGCGCTGTACGAGGCCAAGCAAACGGGGCGGGATAAGATCGCCTACGCAGAGACGACAGACTTTAGCCCCAAACGTAGGGGCGACCCATAGTGCGTCACGCCGGCGCAGGCTGGCGTCCAAGATCCGCTTCAGGCGCGAAATACCCGCAGGTAGTGCTTTCAAACATGCGCTTCAACCAGTGGAAGAGGCGTGACGGGGGCAGTAACCACGAGCGCTGGGGATCGCGGTAGATCAGGATGCCCGCATCGATGGTGTCGACGATTCAGCCCTGGCATGAACAGGATGGGATCGGCGTTGACGTGACCGCCTTCGGTGTCGACGCCACGTTCTGAACGATAAAGGGGAGGGGACTCCGTCTCCTTTAGCCACTTGTCATCGGTACACTCCTATCGCGACATTGTCGCTGTTTAAATGTGTCCGTTAAACTGGAGAAACCTCACCATGGCAGCCGCGCAACGAAACAATCGTGGTGGGCATTGCCAAGCCAGCCTCGCTATCGATATTTTCCATCGCCGGCCCGGCAAGCACCGGAATGATGAGATACGGGTACCACCGGTATCATGAGGTGGATTCCGGTAATGGCCGCGTCGATCAGATCCTAAGGACTTACCAATGAAACGAGCGTTTTTCCTGATTTTGGTTTTTGCCCCGGCGCTTTCACCGCAGTGGGTTGTGGCGGCAGACGACAAGGCGGTAGCTGCCGAACGGCGCGAGGCGCAGAAGCAACGCCAACAGCAAGCGGCGGAACGCGGCAGGGGAAACAGCGCTGCGCTACGGGAGTTTCGCAGCTACGCGAGTGAGATGAAACGCGAGTATCAAGAAAAACTCCGTGCGGCGGACACCGACTTCCGACTCCGGCAGACGGATTTTAGGGCACAACGCCAAACGAAGAACGCCGAGATTGACGCAGAAATGCAACAGCGCATGAGTCAGTGGGCGTTTAAAGCACAGGGAGCCGATAGCCAGGAATCCGTGGACAATTACCGAAAGGATTTCAAGGATTATCAGGACAAGAAATACGCTGCCGAAAAGCAGGTAGCGTTGCAGGAGCATGATGCTTTTGTCGCCAACGAAACCCGTAAGCATGAACTCATGAGCGAGCGTGATGAGCTGGTGTTGGTTAAGGCCAAAGCGCTGGGGCTTATGAATAGGCCGCAACCGGTTCTTGCGACCCCGATCGGAGGCAGCTTGACAAGCGCCGAGGAACGCTGGAACGAGAAGGAGCAACGCGATGTGGAACGCCTGTATCAGAACAATCTGCGGCAACTCGCGGAGTTCGTCGACGGTGGTAAGGTGCGGGAGTGGGAGATCAGAAATGCACGCGAGGATTTTGAACTGGAGTGGCAACAGAAAGAGGAAATGCACGAGCTGAGCACGGAGCAGCTCTATTTCAGTAGCGTGGCGCTATTAAGGGGCGATGCGCAATCTCAACAGGAACTGGCTGGCAAGCTTGCAGAACTTACCAAACAGAGCCGGATGATCGGCATCAAATACGCCAAACTGCGTGAGCAGAACCACATTCGCCGTAACGAGGAGAGGCGCGTATTGTTGGGTCGCTAGTTGAGGTTAGGCTGACGATTCGGTGCTGCGTTATTCACGAAACGCGCGCAAGTAGTGCGTTTCGAACATGCGTTTGACCCAGTGGAAGAGGCGTGACGAGGGCAGTAACCACGAGCGCTGGAGATCGCGGTAGATCAGGATGCCCGCATCGATGGTGTCGACGATGCAGATGAGCTCGGTCTTGGGACTCGCCACCGGCTCTTGATCGTCCAGTGCCAGCAGCAGGTTTTGGGAGGCGGCCTTGGCCTGGAGATCGGCCATGTGCGCCTGTTTTGGCATCCAGTCCGGCCCGGGAAAACTGCCGCTGTCACCGGCGACGAATACCCGCTCCATGCCTTCCACTCGACAGTATTCGTCGGCGCGAATGAATCCGCCGGGCGAACGCGGCAGTTCGCTGTTCTCCAGCCAGTCGGGACCGGTGAGGCCGGGCATGAACAGGATGAGATCGGCGTTGACGTGGCCGCCTTCGGTGTCGACGCCGCGCTCAGAAAAGCCCAGCGGTTTGTGACCCAGATGGGTGTCGATGCGGCGTCGCCCCATTTCTCCCAGCAATCGGCTGACGGCCTTTTCGCCCAGGCGCTTGCCCGGTTCGGCGGCGGCATTGAAGAAGGTCAGCTCCACGCGCTCGCGTCGTCCCTGACGCCGCAGCCAAGTGTCGATGCCGAACAGCAGCTCGAACATGGGGCCGCCGCGCATGGCGGAGGGTTCGTTGGGGTTGCCGCCGAAGCCGAGAGCGATACGGCCGTGTTCCAGGGCATGCAGGCGCTCGCGGATGGCCTCGGCCGACGCCACGCCTTCGCACAGCGTCAACGCGTGTTCGATGCCGGGCAGTTTCTTGATGAAGCGCCCGCCGGTGGCGATGAGCAGCGCATCGTTGGTCACCGGGCCCGCGTCGGTGAGTACCGTGCGACCGCCCTGCTCGAGTCCGGTGACGCGCGCGGCGACGAATTCGGCGTTGTGGTCCTTGAGGAAGGTGTTCAGCGGCAAGATGAGATCGCTGCCCTGACGCAGCCCCGTGGGCACCCAGATCAGGCTGGGCAGATAGACGAACTCAGCCTTGGGTGCGACCACCGTGATACGCGCCTCGGGTGCGCGACGGCGCAGTTGGCGTACCGCGGTGAGCGCGCCAAATCCGGCGCCGAGAATGACGATGTGGGGTGTGGCAGACATGGCTTATGCTCCGCTAGCGCCTGTCCGGGTGGTGTGAACAGGCCCTCGGGGCGGCACCGCGGATTCGGCGCCGCCCCGAGGCACTCAGTATGCCACGTAGCCGCTACCGTGTGGGGTTCGACTCCTGTCGGTCTTCATGCAGCAGGTACAACGGCAGCGGCGATGCCGATGGGCGTCAATGCGTAGAGTTGAATTCGTTCTCCCCCTGGTGGGGTGCGATAACGACCCGGTTGCGGCCGCTCTGCTTGGCTCGGTAGAGGGCGCTGTCGACCGTTTCCAGGAGTTCGCGCAGGGTCCGGCCGTGGCGCGGTGCGCTGGCAACGCCGAATGAGACGGTCACGCGCGGCAGCGGTTCGCCTTTGAATAGCAGCGCCGTTGCGGCGATCTCGGCACGGGCCTTTTCAGCCACGGCGGCGGCCCCCTCCAGGTCCACTTCCGGGAGCAGGATCAGGAACTCTTCGCCCCCATAGCGAAACACCGCATCGTGTGTGCGCAGCCGCTTGCGCACGGCTTGTACCAGCGCCTGCAGTACGTAATCCCCGGTGGCGTGCCCCAGTTGATCGTTGACGCGTTTGAAGTGATCGACGTCGAACATTACCAGCGACAGCGGGTGGTGGTGGCGTTCCGCCCGCGATAGCTCCGTCTTCATGGCCGGTTCTAACCGATGGCGGTTGTAGGCGCCGGTGAGTGCGTCGTGTTCCGCCTGATGCTGAAGCTGGCGGTTGGCCTTTTCCAACTCCTCGGTGAGTACGCTGACGAATTGGAACAGGCGGCTGGTCACCCTCAAGTGGCGCGTGCGGAAGTGGTCGGTCTCGGCGAACGGCAGGTCTCCGGCGTGCGGCGCCGTTGTCTCGCCGCCGCCTTCGCGCATCGCAACCACCACCTGACTGGAGTTGAGCAGTTGCAGCCCGTTGCCCCGCCGGGCGAACTCGCCGTAAGTGAAAAAGCCGGCCACCGGCGCCAGGCGCTGGAACGGTGCGATCTCCAGCTCGACATCCTGCTGCAGCGAAAAGCGGCGGCAGACGCACGAGTAGAGGAGCAGGGCGTCGGGGCGGAACGCCTGGATCGCGGCATAGGAGCCGCGCACGGTCTCGATCACGGTGTCGATGTCGAGATAGCCGAACCGCGCGCACTCGCCGGAATGAACGTCGGCCACCAGCGTCACCGCCCCTTGCGCATCACTGTAGAGCGGATTGCGCGCCAGGGTGTGCCCGTCACGCTCCAGCAGGAGGGGAAACTCCAGCAGAAACAGCTCGTCGCCCGGTTCGATATTGAGGTAGCGGCGATAGATATCGATGGCAGGTCGTCCGTCGATGGTCCGGATGCGGTTGTGGTCGACATCGGTCAGGGTCATGGTGGGGCCCAGCCCCTCCCAGCCGAGCAGCAGATCGGTTTCGATGCGCAGGGTTTCGCCGCACAGTCCGACGGCTATCACGCCTGATGCGAGGATTTTCCCTTGGCCGAATACCAGTGCGGGAGCGTCGGTGTCTTCAGCAGCGGCACCGCCGCCAAACACGGTTACGCCGGGCAGCCGCGCTTCGATGCCGTCCAGCAAGCGGGCGCAATCCAACGCCGCCGGCGGGGCCAGGAGCAATATCCCGCGCAGGTTTTGCAACCCGGAGAGCGTGGTGGCGATTTCGTCGCCGGTGGCAAATTCCGCGCCGCGGCGACTGGTCACGATCCGTGGATGCAGCTCGGTTGCGTTGAAGCAGAGTAGCGAAAGCACGGTTGCGCCTTGCAGCGTCTTTCCCTGCGCGATCTCGCCGCTGGATGATGCGCCGACCACCGTGGCGGTCGGCAGTGCGCTGTGAAGCCGCTGCGTCAAAGACGCGATCCAGTCGTGCGACCGGCGCGCCGAGAACAACTGAATCAGCACGGAGCGGGCGGTAGCGGTCGCCGCCGCGACGTCGGGCTGCCGCAGGAAGGCATCGATCTCCGCGGCGTCTTCGATTTCGGAAACGAAATGCCTCATCGTGCCGGTGCCCGGGGCTGCAACCCCGCCTGGAGGAGTTCGTGCAACAGGGGAAGCTGGGGCTGGAAATGCGTCACTTCGGTACCTTTCAACGGCATCGTTGCGTTGGTGGCACGGCCTGCCACCCGATCGTGAGTCGGCACATGGTTGCCTGATTCTCGGGGGGAGGTCAATTTTCCCTTGGGGGTGCAGTCAGCGGCGTGTGAGCGTCGGCGAGATACCGGGAAACAGCGATTCCGATCGCGATGGAAGACCCGCGATCACGCGGGATGGGGAGAACGAATGAAGAACGTCCTGTTGACCTGCGGCGCCGAAAATGCGGATTGTTCCCAGGACCGCTGGAACCGCTCGCCAATGGATGCGGCACTGCGCCGGCTGTTATCCGCAGACCGTGTGCACGCCACGTACATCGAAGAGGGTGATCGGGTCGAAGAGCAGCAGGCGAAATTCCGGCACGCGGAGCGCTAAAGACCGGTGGGGATTCGAAATCCCCACCGGTAGTCCGTCGGTTTGTCAGCAGTGAGACTTCGCGTCCAAGTCCTGCGGCGACGCATGCGGGTTGTGATCATGCACGTCGATCTCGTCGTTGAGATCGCGCATAAAACGGTATTAGACCCTGTTGTCCAACCTCTCGGTCTCGTTTCCGGTGATGCTGGCGCACCGTAGGGAGTAGTGGGCGTCGTCGCTCTGGATGTGTATTACCTGCAAGGCCTCGCCGAATCTTGCGAGCTTGATCCTCACGAAACGCCCGAAGGGGTAGGGTAGCAGATCGACGCGGGCGGTCTTGCTGATGGCGTAGGAACCCGTGCGCGCACCATTGCGCAGTTTGAGAGCGACGGTGAAACCGTCGAAATGGACCATTGTCCCGGCGAGCTCGTAGTCGTAGTCGTTGTCGGCGTGTGATTCCACCCGCGTGGCGTTGAGCACGCCGTTGTCGTAGAAACCCCTGATCTCGATTCCTTCGCCTTCGACCAGCGTGGCGTAGGTCGCGCCTTCGTCGAACGTGGTCGCAGTGGCATCAACGCTCACTACCATGCCCAATACGGAAAGGGTTTTGGTATTGCCGTGGATGATTATGCTGCCATCGTCGATGCGCCCTTCAAGACTGTCGCAATCGACGCTGTTGACCCCTGCGATGGCGCCTGTGGATCGGAATCGGGTGCGCGCCGATTCGTTTTGCATGCCTTTGACCGGAACGCCGCTGATACCGCCGGGCCCGCCGTCGCCGGTCGTGTCGCTGCGGGTAAGTCTGGCGCCGCCGTCTGCGCATGCGTTCAGTAGGCCGACCAGAAACAGGGCGGCTACTGCGAAATAGTACCCCTTGCAGTTCATGGCTTTTCCTCCGCGTCAGTTTGTCAACGCTGGTTGGTTAACGCGCGGAGGCGAAGGAGTTATCCAGGAAAACGCCCTAGTACGGATTTTTCGTCCGATTGTTAACCAGATCTTCAGAATCTTGAGTGAATCGCCGAGTCTTTGGGACGGAAACGAATCTGGGCGAGTCGGAATCGGCCGATTCCGTGAGAAAGCGGGATATCCGCAGGGGTGTTGCAACCGCTCGCTGACAGAAGTTGCAGGGACCTTGCTGTCTTCCTCACGAAGGTCTCGGCCTGGACGATGCGCTGATTGCCATGCACAAGGACACTGGGCGCTGCTCACATTGAGGAAGCTGTGAACAAACCCCTTCTCGACATTCCGGCGAATTCCGGAATCCGGAGCAATCAGCGATAGCGATGCCGGTCTTAGCAGGTACGACGACTAGATAAAGGGTTCTCCCGTAGGTAGGCATGAGGGCGCTGCCGTCGATTGTCTTCTACGACGTCATCCAGGACCCGCGCTATCCGGAAAACGAGGCACGCTGGTTGGAGCACCTGACTTGCATCTTCCCCTGAACCGCACATGGGGACGCACCGTCACGGAGCGTCCGCGTTCTGCGCGGCGGGCAGCCCCTTGGCGACGCTGCCGCGCTGGGTGGCGATGCCCAGCGCGTAGACGGCCAGGCCGCCGCCGATGATGCCCAGGGAGATGGCGAGCAGTTTGGTGTACTTGTGCGCATCGCCCAGCCACTGGCTGTAGCCGGACGATTCGGTGAAGTAGAGGACCGCCCCGCCCATGGCGAGCGCGAACACGGCCAGGTAGCTCCACACCGGTACGTCGCGTCGCCCGCCCCACAGCGAGAAGACGATGACCGGCAACAGGTAGAGCGAGGCGGTCCCGCTCACCGCCACGGCGCTGAACAGGTCTTTGTTGCCCCAGAAGACCAGCAGTACGCCGAGCAGCATGAAGACCGCCATCGCGATGCGGCCGCTGCCGACAGTGGCGCGCATCATCCCCATGTCCACCACCACCAGTTTGGAGGAGCTGGAGAGCGTGCTGTCCAGCGTCGACATGGCGGAGATCACCAGCGCGGCGTTGAACACCAGCATGGGGACTTCGCCGAGCAGGCGCTGCAGCACCGCCGTCATCGCCTCGCCGCTGCCGGCCTGCGCCCCGGCGACGATACCCAGCGCGCCGAACGCCAGGATGCACAGGATGCTGATCCAGGCGGCGTGGAGAAAACTCCGGCGCGTCACGTCGCGGTCGGCCAGAAAGCCGCGATCCATCATCACCGGGTCGTGCATCGGGTAGCTCCACATCTGCAGCAGCGCCACTGCCATCAGCACCGGACCGGGCGCACCGATGTCGAATGGTTTGAACAGCAGGTTGGCGGCGGTGAAGAGTCCGTGGTCCGCGGTCATCGCCAGCAGCACCAGCAGGGTGATCAGGAACACCGACATCTGGAACACGTCGGTGCGCAGCGAGGCGCGCAGGCCGCCGAGCATGGAGTAGAGCAGCGTGACCAGCGCGAACGCGAGTATCGCCCCGGTGTAGAGCCCCGAGCCCGCGGCTCCGAACAGAATGCCGATGACCAGCAGGTTGGCGAAGACTTCGCTGACCAGACGCACGCCGATCACGACGTTGTAGCAGGCGGTGCCCCAGGGGCCGAAGCGATCGTGCAAAAAGTGCTGGATGCTGTCGAAGCCGTGCCGAAAGCGCAGGCTATCGACGATCAGCCAGCCGGTGACGAAGGAGAGGTAGTAGAGCGCGTAGGCCACCGTACCCCACAGCCCGTAGTAGAACCCCAGGATGGCGGCGTTCAGCAGCGAACGGGCGAAGATCCAGGTGGTGACCTGGGAAAAGACCAAGGTGATGAGCGCCGGCGGGCGGCCCGATTCGGAGGTGCCACGGTAGAAGGCGTCGTTGCTGTGGGTGCGTGATGAGATCACCACCGATACCAAAGCGATGAGGCCCGCCAACAGCGGCAATGCGTAGGTCATGGTCCAGGCTCCCGAGATCGTGTTCCAAACGGTGCGCGGGCAACGTCGCGCTCCGCGCGTTTCAGCGGTTTGGGAGAGAAGACCCGGCAACGCCGGCGAAGCTTTCAGCGCGCTTCGGTCAGCACGTTACGGACGGGGCGTGGACGGTGCAGCGGCGACCGGGTTGGTCTCACCCCGCGGGTTGGGGAGTGGGCTGGCGTACGTCGGCGAGCGGCGGAGGGGGATCGACGCGGTTGCGTCCGTGCTGTTTGGCGGCGTAGAGCCGGTGGTCCGCGTCGTTGAGCATCCTTTCCACGCTGCCCAGGGTGAGATCGTCGCTGATCCCCATGCTCATGGTGACGCGCAGTCCCGGTTTCAGCTCGTGCCAGGGGTGTTCCTCGATCAGACGGCGCAACGTCTCGCAGTGTTGCTGGGCCAGATGCAGCGGCGTTTCGGCGAAGGCGATGACGAACTCCTCGCCGCCGTGACGCGCCAGGACGTCGCTTTTGCGCGTGTGCTTGCGCATCAGTTCGCCGACTCTCCGCAGCACCTCGTCTCCCACCGCGTGGGAGTGGTTGTCGTTGATGGCCTTGAAGTGATCCAGGTCGCCTACCATGATCGACAGCGGATGTTGGTAGCGCAGCGCCTGTTCGAACAGCCGCTCCGCCTGTTCGTTGAAATGGCGGCGGTTGTAAAGGTGGGTCAAGGGGTCGCGAACGCTCAATTCGCGCAACTCCTGATGCGCTTCGGCCAGCTCCGTGCTCATGCGGTTGAAGGCCCCGGCGAGCACACCGAATTCGTCGCGCGAGGTGATCTCCACCTGCTGCTGCAACTCGCCGTCCGCGCGCATGGCGCGGGTTGCGGCGGTCAGTGCATCCAACGCCGCGCTCATGCGCCGGCCGAATACCCAGCCCAGCACCAGCGCCAGCGCGCCGGCCACCAGGAACCCGGTCAACAGCGCGCGGCGCATGGCCGACAAGTACAGTTGATCCTTGGGCGACAGATTGGGGTCGCCCAACGGTATCGCCAGCGCGGCAAGTTTGCCGTTGGCAGTGATGGGAAGCGCCGTGCGGCGTAGCGACTGAGGGATGTTTTCCCCCATGCCATAGGGGCCGCCTTCCTTGACGACCCGGCCGTCCGTATCGAGCAGCAGAAAACGGAACGGCGGTTGCGTTCCGCGCATGAGCTGCGGCTTTGCGAAATCGGGGGGAGGGGACGGGCGCCGCGACCGCGCGACGAACGCCGGGAACGGTTCCGCGCGCGTGGCCGCCTCCCAGGAGCCGTAGCGCTCGATGTAGGTCTGCACATCCCGCGCAAAGTTGGCGAACGCCTGCTCCAGCACCGACTGGCGGAATTCGCGCATCAGCAGCCAGTGGGCGGTTCCGCCGACGATGGCGGAGCTGATCAGGCTGATAAGCAGCAGCGCGCCCGTCAGTTTGGTGCGCAGTTTCACGGTGCGGTCCCGCTGGCTTCCGCCGCCGCCGGTTCCTGCGCATCCTCGGCGAGGATCGTCGCCGCGATGCCCGCGGCCGCCAGGGTGAATTCACGGCAGCGGGTGCCCAGTCGCTGTTCGCGAAAGCGCGCCTGTCCTTCGGCGGTGCCCAGATGGCAGTTGAGCAGGTCGCCGCAGTTGCTCGACCCGAAGCGCTCTTCGAATTGCCCGATCAGGCGCTGCACTTGATGGTAGTTGTGCTCGACGCTTTGTCCGGGCTCCGAACGGCCGCTCTCCAGGCCCAGCGCCATGACGGCGCCGCTCAGGGCACCGCAAGGCCCGGCGGTGCGCGCCATGCCGCTGCAAAAACCGCAGGCGATGCCGGCGGGCAGGCGGTCGGCGTGACCGCTGGCTTCGGCCAGGGCCTGCAACACGCTTTCGGCGCAGTAGTGGCCTTGGTCGAACAACTGTGCTGCGCGCGCTTCGATTTCTTGGATGTCCATGGCGACTCGGTGCGTCACCCGTCTGTGCGGGCTTGGGGTGTGTGGCGCCTTAGATTAGCGTACTTGGGCCGTTGAGACACCCGTTCAGGTGCGCTACGCCGGCCGCCGCGGCTTGGCGCTGCAGCAGCGTTTCGCGCACCGCGTGCATGGCCACGCGCTCAAAGCGCCGGTTGACCGTGGTCACCAGGGCGTCGACCTCCATCCCCTGGTTGCGCAGGCGGTGCAACGCCCAGGCACTGTCCTTGCCGCTGCTCCACCAGAGCCAGATCTTGCCGGTTGTGCTCATCGTCGGGGTCGGTATCGTGATGGCTGATCGAGAGTCGGGATTGTCGCCGCTTTGCCTCGCCGATGACACCGGTGTTATGTCGACATGCGGCTCAGCCACCAGTAGAGCAGCCGATCCGTGACCGCGCGCTGCCGTTGCAGGCGTTGGTTCAGATCGCGTGTGATCTCGGCAACCGACTGTACGCAGTCGCTGGGCGCCGGCAGGCAGTGCTGGAAGCCGCCGATCCACGACTCGATCTGCGCCGCCGTGACCTCGGGGTGGAACTGCACCGCCAGCGAATCGCCGAGCAGAAATCCCTGCTGCTCGATGCAGCCGCCGCGAAACAGCGGCGTTGCCTGCGGCGGCGGCGTGAAGGTGTCGCCGTGCCACTCGAACGCGTCGAATTGCAACGGCAGATCGGCCAACAGCGGATGTGCGGCGGCACTGGCGAGGGTGTGCACCGGGTGCCAGCCCACCTGCATGCTGGGCGCTTTGCAGACGCTGCCACCCAGCGCGGCGCTCATCAGTTGCGCGCCGAAACAGATTCCCAGCATGGGTACGTTGTGTTCCGCCGCCGTGCGTACCCAATCGATCTCAGCGGCGATCCATGGCAGCGGATCGTAGACGCTGACCGGTGCGCCGAGCAGGATCATGCCGGCGACCGCTTCGATGTGTTCGAGAGCCGATTCGCCGCGGTCCACGCACACCTTGCGGTAGCCGACCTCCAGCCGGTCCAACGTCCGGCACAGGTAGCCGGCTTCGTTGCACGCGGCATGGCGCAGGATGAGAATCGGCCGGCGGGCGGTTACGCGGGACATGGTGTTGCGCTTTCCGCGGGACCGGCGCTGGCGGCCGAAACGAACACGTCTGCGACTACGGTTTGGGTTTTCTGAGCTGCACCACCACCGGGTGGCCAGGGAGCGGTTCGGGTTGCAGTGTGACATGGTCGATACCGAAGCGCTCGCTGAGCAGTGCGCGCGCCGCTTGCAACCGCTGCTGCCACAGTCGCGGGTCGTTGATCTGCAGGTGCGCCGATAGGGCGATACGCTCCGCGCCGATGTGCCAGATGTGCAGATCGTGGACTTCTACCACGCCTTCCACTCCGGCCAGCGCCTGCCCGACGGTCGCCAGATCGAGCGTTGGCGGCACGCCGTCCAGCAGCAGATGCAGGGCGTCGCGCAGCAGGCGCACGCTGGAGAAGAGGATCAGCGCCGCGATGGCCAGCGACAGGATGGGATCGATAGGGAACCAGCCGGTGATGGTGATGACCACGCCGGCCACCAGTGCCGCCACCGACCCCAGCAGATCGCCCAGCACGTGCAGCAGCGCACCGCGTACGTTGATGTTTTGCTGCGAGCGCGACAGTGTCCACGCCACGACCACGTTGATCACCAGCCCGATGGCGGCGACCACGGTGACCGCTTCTCCCGCCACCGGACGCGGATTCAGCAGACGCTCGACGGCCGAGGCGGCGATGGCCGCGACCACGGCGATCATGAACAGCGCGTTGAGCAGCGCCGTCAGCAACTCGGCGCGGCCCAGGCCATAGCTGTGGCGCGGCGAGGGCGGTCGCGCCGCCAGCCCGGCGGCCAGCGCGGCGAATCCCAGCGACAGCCCGTCGGTAAGCATGTGGCCGGCATCGCCCAGCAGCGCCAGCGACCCGGACCACAGACCGGCTACCGCCTCGACGGCGGCGAACGCCAGCGTCAAGGCCAGCGACGCAACGAGTGCGCGTCCGCTGCGGGGGTGGTGGTGTCCCGCGTGGTCGTGGTGGTCGTGCATGCAGGGTATCTTTGCCCGCCTTGTCAGGCGGGGTCAAACCAGCGGCTCACCGCGTCGCGGCCCGGCACCCCGCCGGCGTGGACCACGGTGCCGTCGATCACCACCGCCGGGGTGGACATGACGCCGTAGCTCATGATCTCGGCCATCTCCTCGACCTTTTCCAGTTCGATGGCCACGCCCTTTTCCCGGGCGATCTCTTCCACCAGGCGCGCCGTCGTCACGCAGTTGGCGCAGCCACCACCCAGTACCTTCACCTGTTTCATCACGTCATTCCTTATGCGATTAAATTGAATGTCCAACCCACCAACGTGATCGCCACCGCCAGCACGCCGCAGAACAGCGCCAGTCCCGGCCAGCGTATCACCTTGCGCAGGATCAGCATCTCCGGCAGCGACAGCGCGGCGATGCTCATCATCAACGCCAGCGTGGTACCCATGGCGACCCCTTTGCCCAGCATCGCCTCGGCCAGCGGGATCACCCCGGTGGCGTTGGAGTAGAGCGGCACGCCCAGCACCACCGCCGCCGGTACGGTCAGCCAGTTGCCGGTGCCGCCCAGGTGTTCCACCACCCAGGCCTCCGGCACGAAGCCGTGAAACAGCGCGCCGGTCCCGATGCCGATGAGCACCCATTTCCAGATGCGTCCGACGATCTCGCGCACCTCCGCCATGGCGTAGCGGTGACGGCCGGCGAGCGTGGCGTCGATGGCGGCGCGTTGCGCCTCGCCCATGCGGATCTTCCACACGTACTCCTCCACCCAGCGTTCGGGATGGAACCGTTCCATGACCACACCGCCCGCGTAGGCGACGCCCAATCCCGCGCCGATGTAGAGTGCCGCCAGCTTCCAGCCCAGGATGCCCACCAGGATCACCGCCGCCACCTCGTTGATCATGGGGCTGGCGATGAGAAACGAGAACGTCACCCCGAGCGGAATGCCCGCCTCCACGAAACCGATGAACAGCGGCACCGAGGAGCAGGAGCAGAACGGCGTGACCGCCCCCAGCGTGATGGCGCTGCTGCGCGCCAGCCAGGTGGGTCTTCCGCGCACGAATTCGCGCACCCGCTCCGGCGAGAGAAAGGCGCGCAGCAGTCCCATGGCGTAGATGATCACGACCAGCAACACGAAGATCTTCACCGTATCCATGACGAAGAAGTGCAGCGCCGCACCCAACTTGCCGGAGGGGGCGAGTCCCAACACCTGATAGACCAGCAGATCGGCGAATGCCTCGAACATCGTTAACGCAGCCTCAGGAGGACGGGGGAACTTGCGTGGGGCAGCACTCTTCGTAGGGGACCACGCCCTCGCGCCGCTCGTACCAACCGCGCGTGCGGTTGACCACCTTCACCGCCGCCAGCATCACCGGCACCTCGATCAGCACGCCCACCACGGTGGCGAGTGCCGCGCCCGACTGGAAGCCGAACAAGGCGATGGCGGTGGCCACCGCCAGCTCGAAGAAGTTGCTGGCGCCGATGAGCGCCGAAGGCCCGGCCACGCAGTGCGGCGAGCGCGCGGTGCGGTTGAGCAGGTAGGCCAGCCCCGCGTTGAAGAAGACCTGGATCAGGATGGGCACCGCCAGCAGCGCGATGATCAGCGGCTGGGCGATGATCTGCTCGCCCTGGAAACCGAACAGCAACACCAGGGTGGCGAGCAGGGCGCCCAGGGAGAAGGGATGCAGGCGTTGTACCGTGCGCTCCACGCGCGGCGCGCCGCCGTTTTTCATCAGCTGCCCGCGCCACCAATGAGCGAAGACCAGCGGCACCACGATGTAGAGCAGCACCGACAGCAGCAGCGTGTCCCACGGGACGCTGATGGCGGTGATGCCCAGCAGTCCGCCCACGATGGGGGCGAAGGCGAAGACCATGATCACGTCGTTGAGCGCCACCTGCGACAAGGTGTAGTGGGGCTCGCCGCGCATCAGGTGGCTCCAGACGAAGACCATGGCCGTGCAGGGTGCGGCGGCGAGGATGATCAGCCCGGCGATGTAGCTGTCGATCTGCCCTTCAGGCAGCCACGGGCGGAACAGCCCGCCGATGAACAGCCAGCCCAGCAGCGCCATGGAGAAGGGTTTCACCCCCCAGTTGACGAACAGCGTCACCGCCACGCCGCGCCAGTGCCGGCGCACGCCGCCCAGGGCGCGCAGATCGATCTTGAGCAGCATGGGAATGATCATCAGCCAGATCAGCACCGCCACCGGCAGGTTGATGCGCGCGATCTCGAGGCGCCCCAGGGTCTGGAACAGGGGTGGGAACAGCTGCCCCAGTCCGATGCCCGCGACGATGCAGAGAAACACCCAGACGGTCAGATAGCGCTCGAAGAGGCCCATGGGGGCGCTGGCTTCGTGTTTTGCGGCGGTTTCGCAGCCGATGCTCATGCTTCGTCTCCTGCTGATTCGGTAATTGGGTGATCCAGCCCGCATTTCTCACCAGGATGACGAGCCCTCGCTTGATCTTTGCTTGCACAGCGAATTTTCTTCGGTCGGAAATACACCCCGTATTCCGCTTCCTCAGAAAATCCACTATGCAATCAAATCTCAGCGCGATCATCTCGTCCCCTGGTGAGAAATCCGGGCTAGGCGCTCCACCAGCTCGGCCACGCGCCGGCGGATCTCATCGCGGGTGGAGCGGAACACGGCGAGGATCTCGGCCTCTTCGCCGCCGGCCTTGGCCGGGTCTTCCAGCGGCCAGTGCTCTTTGTGCGTGCCAGGCGGCAGGATGGGGCAATGCTCGTCGGCATGGCCGCAGACGGTGACCACCCGATCGGCCCGCTGCAGCATCGCCGCGCTCACCACGGTGGATTCCTGGGCGGAGATGTCCACCCCGGCCTCGGCCATCACCGCGATGGCCCTGGGGTTTTTGCCGTGGGCCTCGATGCCGGCGGACTCGAAGCGGAAGCGATCTCCCGCCAGATGCCGCCCCCAGCCCTCGGCCATCTGGGAACGGCAGGAGTTACCGGTGCAGAGGAACAGCACGCTGCGCACGGGCTTGGACATGGACGGGATCTCCGGATCAGGCGGCGCAACGGCCCGCGGGCCGGTTGGGCATGGCGCCGAGCGCCTGGCGGTCGGCCGCGTATGGGGCTGCACCCGCCAGGCCTGCGGCAGTCTGGGCGAGCACGGCGCGCGCCCATGCCGGCAACTCGGGGTGCAGCGAGTAGTAGATCCACAACCCGGCGCGCCGGTCCTGCAGGATGTTGGCCTCGCGCAACTGGGCCAGATGGCGCGAGACCTTGGGCTGGCTCGTGCCCAGCGCGTGGGTCAGTTCGCAGACGCACAGTTCGTCGCTCTGGGCGACCAGCATCAGGGCGCGCAAGCGGGTGGGATCGGCAAGGGCTTTGAAGAAAACGATGGCATCCATATCTGCTTAGCCATATATACGGTTTGCGTAATATAGGCGCGAGTGGGACGCGTGGCAATAGCAGGATAGGATCGGGTTTCGCGCGTCGCGCGCACTGGAGCGGAGCGGTTCGTAATGGCCACCTACAGTTTCAGCGAAGACCCCAACGGCGGTGTCGGAATGGAAGTGATCGCCCGCGACTACCCCGATCTCTTCAATGCCGCCGTCGCGGCGCTGTGCCTGTTCGCCTGGGACCAGGAGACCGTGTCCGAAAGCGAAGAGCTGCCTATCGTCGCCTACGGGCTCAACCGCTCCACCGCGGTCATCGGGCTGCTCTCCGAAATCCTCTATCGCATGGAGATCGACGGCTGGGTGTTCAAGCGATTCGCCACCCAGGGCTTCGAAGAGGTGGACGAGCTGGACGAGGCCCACCGGCGCAAACAGTGGAAGGTGACCGGTGTCGCCTACGGCGAGCGCCGCGATCCGCAACGCCATGTGCCGCGCTTTCCGGTGCAGGCGGTGTTACTGCCGCGACTCAAGGTGAAGGCGGTGGAGGAGGGGTTGCGGCTTTACTGTGTGTTGGATGCCTGAGTCCGGAGCCGCTCGTCGTCCAGGCGACGCATCTCGTTGCGTGCCGCGCTGTAGCTCGAAACGCAGTAGGGGACGAGGTAGTTGAGCACGACGTGGAACCAGGAAAGCGGCAATCCGTCGTACATCCGCCCGCCCTGGTTGATGAGGTTGAGCAGGGTGCCCACCACCAGCGCCACTTTGATGGCGGCGACGACAATGTCGCGCGTGCAGGCGATGCGAAACAGCGTATGTAGAAATGTCATGGGCTCCCCATCGGTTCGGCGGCTGCGGGTATGGCGCCGGGTTCCAACCTATCCGCGGGTTCTGCCCACTGCAATCGGGTGTAGTCGAAATTGTTCACCAAACTGGGTTTGACTACCTCGAAATAGGGCGAAACGTCAAAATCCCGCGGTACGAACAGGCTGTGGTGGCGCACGTGCAGGATCTCCTGCATGCATCCCGCACAGCCGGCCACACCCGCCGGTTGCCGCTCGATACTGGGAAGAATGGGATAGCGAATCGCCTGGAAACACTGCGCGATCAGCGTCGAACAGATGGCACGGGTGGGATCGCCGCTGCCGAACGCCAGCATGCGTCGGCGCCAGTGCACCGGAACCGGCGGGGTGGGGATCAGATAGCGCGCGAGATCGACCACGTTCTTCAGGTCGTAGCGCTGGCCGATGCGCGAGCAGGCGGTGTCGATGAGCCGGCGGCGGTCGCTGTCGGTGAGGTCCACCGGCCGGCAGATGCGGGTATGCAGACCCTCGAACTCGGCAAACCCCACCAGCCTCACCCCTTCCACGATGTCCGCCTCCACGAAACAGAGCGGTTTGCCGTCCGCACCGTGACGGCCGAAGGCATTGCCGACGTAGAGCGCCGCATGCGACCAGGTGGATTGGGTCAGGTACTTGATGGCGACGCTGACGCGGGTGTTGCCCTCCACCAGCAGCACGTCGCCGGGTTGCAGCACCGCCGCCAGTATCGCGGTGTCGGTCGGCGCCGCGGTGCCGTGGGAGTGAAGCTGCCGGCTCAGCCACTCCCCCAGCCGGTGTCCAACCCAATTCGCTATGCGGTTCATCGTCGCTTTTCCAGGGCTCACGTCGTCTACGGAAGAAGACACGCGGGGCGGGTGGTTTCTTTCGCCCACGGTCGTGCGCCCCGGCGGCAGCGCGCGCGTCGCGAGCGCATGGGCGGTGCGCAGCACGTTACCGGATGGTAACCGCGCGGTTGAGGCCGGGCATGTCCGGGCTAAGCGCCTGAAGGAAAGCGATATTTCCCTAGTCGTCCGGCGTCACGGGGTTACCGTCCGGTAACATCGGGGCGTGTGATCCGGGTCGACTTGAGGGTCGATTCGGGCTACGGCGTTTTTCATATCTGGAATAGAAACAAAAGGATACAGAACCTAAGTAAATTGCTCTGGCATGACATCTGCTCGCTACTCAGTGCGACCGCGCGATGTGCGTTCGCCGTCGTGCATAAAAGCGGTCAATTTTGACAACCTTGAGGAGGAGCGGATATGCCAGTCGGTCTACAGACCGAGCCGTCATTGGGCGTGCCCGGTAAAAAACGATGGGCGATGGTCATCGATCTGCGCCGCTGCATCGGCTGCATGGCGTGCGTCTGCGCTGACAAAGCCGAATACGACGTCCCGCTGGGCGTCTGGCGCACCATGGTCCAGGTGAAGGATACCGGTCGGTATCCCAACACCAAGCGCCACTTCATGCCGCGCTTGTGCAACCACTGCGACAACCCGCCGTGCGTGCGTAACTGTCCCACTGAGGCGACTTACAAGCACGAAGACGGATTCGTGCTACAGCGCTACGAGCGCTGCATCGCCTGCCGCACTTGCGTTGCGGCCTGCCCCTACAACGCACGTCACGTGCTGCCCAAGAACCGCGACCGGGTCAAGGTCGGCGGTGTGGTGGACAAGTGCACCTTCTGCGAGCACCGCGTGGAAAAAGGCATGGTGCCGGCCTGCGTACAGACCTGCCTCGGCCGGTCGCGCATCTTCGGCGATCTCAACGACCCCAACAGCGAGGTCTCGCGCCTGGTTGCGAGGCACCAGACGGTGGTGCTGAAACCGGAAAAGGGCACCGCGCCTCAGGTCTACTACATCCGTCCGGATCGCAGCGCGACCGAGCAGATCTACAGCCCGCCCAAGTCGTACGCGGCCAAGGCCGACGCGGCGGCATTTTATCGCCACAACCGTGGCAGCAAGTTTTTCTCCGGCGTGCTGTAAGGGGAGGGAGCGAACATGTTCGAATACATGCAATACAACATCGCGCCGTGGGGTTGGGAGATCGTGCTCTACTTTTTCCTGATCGGCACGGCGGCCATGACCTTTGTCTACGCGGCGGCGCCGGCGGTGTTCGGCAACGTCTTCGGTGGCATTGCCCAATCCATGCAGCCGTTCCAGAAGACCGGCATGGTGGTGGCGCTGATACTGCTGCTGATCTGCACACCGCTGCTGATCGTGGATCTGGGCCAGCCCGCGCGGTTCCTCTATCCGATCCTGCATTTCCACTGGACCTCACCACTGTCGTGGGGCGCATCGTTCCTGTTGCTGTTCGGCCTTTGCATCGTCGGTTTCTTCTGGGGACTCACCAAGGGAGACGCGCGACTGATGAAGCTGACGGGGGTGCTGGGCTCACTGCTTGCGCTCTCTATGCCGCTCTACACCGGCCTCGATCTGATGGTGCACCAAACCCGCGAGCTGTGGAGTAACCCGACCATTCCGCTGCTGTTCGTGATTCTGTCCATGAGTTCGGGTACGGCACTGGTGGCGGTGATACAGATGGCACGCGGGCAGATGAATGCGCAGACCGTGGAGTTTCTGCACGCTTTCCTCTATCTCGCGGTGGCGGTGACCTTCGCGCTCTTTCTCGCCGAGTGGACGGTGCTCAACTTCGGCTCCGAGGAGCAGCAGCAGGCGTGGCAGATCATCAATACCGAGTACGGGATGGAGTTCTGGGTGCTCACCTTCCTGATCGGGATTGCGGTGCCGCTGGTATTGGTGGCGACGCCCAAGTTGGGGCGCCAACCCGCCATCCTGACGCTCGCCGCGGTGTTGAGTGCAGTGGGCGCCTACTTCTTCCGCGCAGTGCTGATCTACGCGGGCCAGCTCACCCAAATCAACTTCTGACGGGCGGAGGAGAACACAACATGAGCGAACAGCACAGAATCAACCGCCGCGACTTCATGAAGCTGGGTGCGGCCGCGGGATCGGTAGCCGGCGTCGCGGGGTTGGGCAGTACTCGTCTGGTGGCCATGGAGCAGAAGCTCGGCGGCCAGGATTTCTCACCGGCGACCGGCGGCGAGCGTCAGGCGGTGCCCTACACCTGCCTGGCCTGCAACATCGAGGACGGCGGCGTCGCCTATGTGGAGGGTGGACGCATCGTCAAGCTGGAGGGCAACATGGACCACCCCAACACCCGCGGCAAGCTGTGCGCCAAGGGCAACTCGGGGTTCCTCCACGTCTACGATCCGGACCGCATCGTCACGCCGCTGTTGCGCACCGGGAAACGGGGCGAGGGGAAGTGGAAGCGTATCTCCTACGACGAGGCCACCGCGCTGCTGGCCAAGAAGCTGCGCGAGGTGGTCGACCGCGCCAATGCGGAGAACAAACCGGAGATCCTCAACGAGATCGTCTTCAAGTACGGGCGCAACCGCACCGGCGGCGCGGTGTCGCGTTTCATGCATGCGCTGGGCTCCAACGCCACGCTCAACCACACCAACATCTGCGAGTCGTCGAAGAAGGTGGGGCTGGAGCCGGGCTGGGGTCCGGACATCGAGTCGTGCGACTGGGCCAACACCAAGTACATCCTCAACTTCGGCTCCAACATACTCGAGACCGCCTACTTCATGAACCCCAACGCCCAGCGTTGCGTGGACGGCGTGGTGAGCAACAAGGCCAAACTGGTGAGCTTTGACATCCGCATGTCCAACACCGCCGGTTTCTCGGACGAGTGGTTCGCCCCCTATCCGGGCACCGACGGTGCGGTGGCGCTCGCCATGGCCCACGTGATCATGAACGAAGGGCTGTACGACGCCGACTTCGTCAAGAACTGGACCAACGTCACGGCCGAGCAGCTCATCGCGCACCTCAAGCCCTACACGCCGCAGTTCGCGGAACAGGAGTCGGGCATCGCGGCGCAGGACATCGCCCGCATCGCGCGCGAGTTCGCCACCACCAAACCGGCGACGACCTTCTCCTACCGCGGGCCGTGCAAACACGTCTACGGATCGTACCAGGAGGCGGCGATTCAACTGCTCAACGTGATTACCGGCAACGTCGAAAAGAAGGGCGGTTACTGCCTGCCCCGTGGCATGGGTTGGCCGCAGCCCGAACCGGTGCCACCCAAGGGCAAGGTGCCCAGCGTGATCGCGGCGCCGCCGCTCTATCCCCTGGCATCGCATCACGTCTCGACCCACGCGCCCTACATGGTCAAGAACGGTGAGGCCAAGGTGGCCGTGTGGATGACCTATTACGACAACCCGGCCTATACCTATCCCTCCAGCCACGTGTGGGCCGATTTCCTGAAGGACGAGGCCACGGTGCCGTTCTTCGTCTCCTTCAGCTGCTACATGTCGGAGACCACCGAACTGGCCGATCTCATCATTCCCGACGTCACCTATCTGGAGCGTCACGATCCGGAGTCCATGCCCAGCGGACTCTACCCGTGCATGTCCATCCGCCAGCCGGTGGTGAAGCCGCTGGCCGGCACCCAGGAGTTTCGTCAGACGCTCATCGACACCATTCACAAGGTGGACCCCGACGGCGCGCTGGGCATGAAGCAGTACTTCGCCTTTAACAGCGTCGAGGAGTGGATGAAGGCCCACTTCGACAATATCCCCGGCCTCAAGGAGGACGGCGGCTGGCAGTTCCTCAAGGACAAGGGGGTATGGCCCATCTACGGCAAGGTGGACCCCGAGACCGCCAAGATCGTCGACAAAAACGGCAACGAGGTGGAGCCTGACTACCACTTGCATGAAAAGCCGCTGTCGGCCGCCGACATGGCGGGTGCCAGCGTGGATGCCGACGGTACCATTCGCAAGGACGGTCACGTGGTCGGCGTGCAGGTGAACGGCAAGAACTGCGTCGGCTTCGGCACGCCGTCGCGCCGCATCGAGATCTACAAGGAGAGCTACCGCAAGTACGGTTTCAATCCGCTGCCGGTCTACAAACGCCTGCCGTCGCGCGACAAGAAGGCCGAGGAGATGGTGCTCACCACCTACAAGGTCAACGTCCATACCCAGAGCCGTACCGCGTCGGTGAAATATCTGGCCGAGCTCTACCACAAAAACCCCGCCTGGATTAATCCCAAGTCGGCGGCGGCGCGGGGGATTCGCGACGGCGATCTGATCCGGGTTACCTCGGCGCTGGGCTACATCGTCACCCGTGCCCACGTTACCGAGGGCATCCATCCGGATTGCGTCGCCATCTCCACCGCCTGCGGCCACGGCGCCTACGGGCGGCTGGCGCAGCTCAAACAGCGCGAGGCAGCGGCCGAGTGGGCGCAGGGCGGGGATCCGGACATCACCCACAACGCCTGGTGGGATGACAAGGGCGTGCACCCCAACCCCATCATTCGACTGGCGGTGGATCCCATCGGCGGCTCCCAGGGTTGGTTCGACACCACGGTTACCGTCTCCAAGGCCCAGCCCGGCGACAAGTACGGCGATGTGAACGCCAGCATCGAGGCCTCGATGAAGGACTACGAGGAGACGTTGCGCTACGCATACACGGGCGATGTGCACCGCGCCAACCACAAAGAGGTGGACGTGGACTGGAGCAGCCTGCCCGAACCGGCGGCTCACGGGGGTGGTCACTGAGGCCACAGTTGCGGGGGGGGGGGGGGGGGGGG
>JBNKCG010000065.1:0-65311 GCA_050287605.1 Gammaproteobacteria bacterium
GCCCGCCGACGAGGCCGTACAGGCACGCGTGGCGCTGGACAATATGCTGGCGCTGCCCTGATTCGGCACGTCAAAAATATGGGAGATTCGGAAAGTCCACCCTCGCAGCCCACCGGCGAAGCGGTCGTGCTGGTGCACGGCTTGTGGATGAGCGGCCTGGAGCTGGGCTACCTCGACCGCCGGCTGCGCAATTGCGGGTATACGCCCTACCGCTTTCGCTACCGTAGCGTGCGCTACCCCATCGACCAAAACGCCCAACAGCTCGCGCGCTTCGCCGCGGACCTCAGCGAACCGGTGGTACACTTCGTCGGCCACAGTCTGGGCGGGCTGGTCATTCTGCGCATGTTCCGCGACAGCCCACCGGCACAACCGGGGCGCATCGTGGCCATCGGTTCCCCGTTTCAGGGCAGCGAGGCGGCGCGCTCGCTGGCGCATTTTCGCGTCGGCCAACGCTTCCTCGGCCACAGCACAGAGGAGGCGCTGCTCGGGGCCGCACTCGCCGCACCGCCGGAGCGCGACGTCGGCATCATTGCCGGTACGCTGGGCGTCGGCAGCGGACGCCTCTTCCATCATCTCGCCTCGCCCAGCGACGGCACCGTCGCGTTGGAGGAGACCCACCTGGAGGGGGCACGCGAACGCCTGGTGTTGCCGTTGACGCACACCACGCTGCTCTTCTCACGGCGCACCGCTCAGGCGATCTGCGCCTTTCTCAGCTGCGGCCGTTTCGCCGCTGCCGCCGCGTAACCCGGCCGACCTCGGGGCGGGCTGGCCCCCGCAACGATGCGGACGGTATCATTGCCCGAATTTTCCCACCGACAACGAGTTTTTCGAGGTTTTTATGGCAGGACACAGCAAATGGGCCAACATTCAGCACCGCAAAAACGCCCAGGATGCGAAACGCGGCAAGCTGTTCACCAAGCTGATCCGCGAGATCACCGTTTCGGCGCGCCTCGGCGGGGGCGACCCGTCCTCCAACCCGCGCCTGCGCGCGGCGATGGACAACGCCCTGTCCAACAACATGACCAAGGACACCATCGAACGCGCGATCAAGCGCGGCGCCGGTGACCAGGACGGCGACAACTACGAAGAGGTGCGCTACGAGGGCTACGGCCCGGGCGGCGTCGCGGTGATGGTCGACTGCATGACTGACAACCGCAACCGCACCGTGGCCGAGGTGCGCCACGCCTTCACCAAGTGCGGCGGCAACCTGGGCACCGACGGTTCGGTGGCCTACCTGTTCACCAAGGCCGGCGTGCTGGGCTATCCGACCGGCGCCGACGAGGAGACGATCATGGAGGCCGCTCTGGAGGCCGGCGCCGACGACGTGGCCACCAACGACGACGGTTCCATCGAGGTGATCGTCGATCCCGACCAGTTCGTCACCGTCAAGGAGGCGATGCTGGCCGCCCAACTGGAGCCCGAATACGGGGAAGTCACCCAGCGCGCCGCCACCACGGTTTCGGTGGAGCTCGATCAGGCGCAGCAGATGCTCAAGCTCCTCGACATGCTGGAGGATCTGGACGACGTGCAGAACGTCTACTCCAACGCCGACTTCTCCGACGAGGTGATGGCGCAGCTCGGCTGAGCCGCTCCTCATGCGCATCCTCGGCATCGACCCCGGCTCGCGCATCACCGGCTTCGGGGTGATCGACGTCGAGGGCACCCGGACGCGCTACGTGGCCAGCGGCTGCGTTCGCGTGACCGGCGAGGCACTCCCCGAGCGGCTGCAGCAGATCTTTTCCGGCGTCGCCGAGATCGTGCGCGAGTACCGGCCCGAGCAGATGGCCGTCGAGCGGGTGTTCATGGCGCGCAACGCCGACTCCGCCCTCAAGCTGGGCCAGGCACGCGGCGCGGCCATCTGCGCCGCCACCAGCCGCGAGCTATCGGTAAGCGAATATTCGCCGCGCGAGATCAAGCAGGCGGTGGTGGGCAAGGGCGGCGCCACCAAAGAGCAGGTGCAGCACATGGTGTGCGCCCTGCTCGGCCTGAAGGAGACACCCCAGGCCGACGCCGCCGACGCCCTGGCGGTCGCCCTCTGCCACGGCCACACCTTCCAAACCCTCGGCAAGATCCGCATGAGCAGCCAACAACAATGAGCCTAGGATGATCGGACGACTGCGCGGCCGCCTGGCCGAAAAGCACCCCCCCCGCCTGCTGCTCGACGTCAACGGCGTCGGCTACGAGGTGGAGGCCCCCATGTCCACCTTTTACCAGCTCCCCGATCTGGGCGAAGAGGTGTCGCTGCACACCCACCTGGTGGTGCGCGAGGATGCCCAGGCCCTTTATGGCTTCTACACGCAGCGCGAACGCGCCCTGTTCCGCAGCCTGATCAAGGTGAGCGGCATCGGCCCGCGGGTGGCCATCACCATCCTCTCCGGCATCAGCGCCGACGACTTCGTCGCCTGCGTCAACCTCAACGACACCGCCGCCCTCACCCGGCTGCCCGGCATCGGCAAGAAGACCGCCGAGCGCCTGGTGGTGGAGATGCGCGACCGGCTGGCGGACTGGGGCGATGGCGCAACGCCCGCAACCCTCGCCGCGCCCGGTACCGTACACCCGAGCGGCGGCGATGCGGTGCAGGACGCAGTGAGCGCGCTCATCGCCCTGGGCTACAGGGCGCCCGACGCCAGCCGCATGGTGCGGGCCGTGGCAACGGAGGATCTCGGCAGCGAAGAGCTGATCCGCCGCGCCCTGCAGGCCACGGTGCGATAGAATGCGCCGCACCCCCGATGATTAAAGCGGCACGATGATCGAAACCGACCGCCTGGTCAGCACCACGGCTCTCAGCGACGACGAAGCGCTGGACCGCGCCATCCGCCCCCGCACCCTGGCCGACTACGTGGGCCAGCCGGCGGTCAAGGAGCAGATGGAGATCTTCATCCCCGCCGCCCGCGCCCGCGGCGAGGCACTGGACCACGTGCTGATCTTCGGTCCCCCCGGCCTCGGCAAGACCACCCTGGCGCACATCATCGCCAACGAGATGGGGGTCAACCTGCGCCAGACCTCGGGGCCGGTGCTGGAACGCGCCGGCGACCTGGCCGCGCTGCTCACCAATCTCGAACCGCGCGACGTGCTGTTCGTCGATGAGATCCACCGCCTGAGCCCCCAGGTCGAGGAGATCCTCTACCCCGCCCTGGAGGACTACCAGCTCGACATCATGATCGGCGAAGGACCGGCGGCGCGCTCCATCAAGCTCGACCTGCCGCCCTTCACCCTGGTGGGCGCCACCACCCGCGCCGGACTGCTGACCTCGCCGCTGCGCGACCGCTTCGGCATCGTGCAGCGCCTGGAGTTCTACAGCACGGCGGAACTCACGGCCATCGTCCAGCGCTCGGCGCACATCCTGGCGGTGGCCGCCGACCCCGAGGGTGCCACCGAGATCGCGCGCCGTTCGCGCGGTACCCCGCGCATCGCCAACCGGCTGCTGCGCCGCGTGCGCGACTACGCGCAGGTCAAGGGCGACGGCACCATCACCGCCGAGATGGCCCGTCAGGCCATGGCCATGCTCAACGTGGACGACAACGGCTTCGACGTCATGGACCGCAAGCTGCTGCTGACGGTGATCGAGAAGTTCGACGGCGGGCCGGTGGGAGTGGACAACCTGGCCGCCGCCATCGGCGAAGAACGCGGCACCATCGAGGACGTGCTGGAACCGTACCTCATCCAGCAGGGCTTTCTGATGCGCACCCCGCGCGGCCGCATGGCCACCCGCAACGCCTACCTGCACTTCGGCCTGCGCGCACCCCAGCGCAGCGACCCCGACCCGCACGACAATCTGGACCTTTTCGTTGGGGATTAGGGCGCAAACAGTGACCGAATTCCTTTGGCCGGTGCGCGTTTACTACGAAGATACCGACAGCGCAGGGGTAGTCTATTACGCCAACTACCTCAAATTTATGGAGCGGGCGCGTACCGAGTGGCTGCGCCACCTCGGATTCGAGCAGGATGAACTTGCAGCGCGCGCCAATGTCCTATTCGCGGTGAGGCGGGCGGAGGTGGACTACCTGCGACCGGCACGGTTCAACGATGTCCTGGAGGTTCGCTCCGCCATCGTTGCGCAGGGGCGTGCCAGTCTCACCTTCGGACAACAAATCACCAAACCCGGACCAGAGGGGGAGCTGCTGTGCAGCGGACGTATCCGAGTGGCCTGCATCGACGCTACCCGCTTTCGCCCGTGCCCCCTTCCCGACGCTTTGCACCGACAACTACAAGAATTAGGGAGATGACCCGTGTCGGCTGACCTCTCGATACTTCACATCATCGCCGGCGCCAGTCCGCTGGTGAAACTGGTGATGGCGGCGCTGATCCTCGCCTCACTCATCTCGTGGACCTTCATTTTCCAGAAGTGGAGCGCGCTGAAGGGCGCCAAGCGCGAGGCCAACGACTTCGAAGACCGTTTTTGGTCGGGCGGCGATCTCAACCAGCTCTACCGCGAGATTGCCGGGCGCAACGTGGCGACGGGCATGGAGAACATCTTCGCCGCCGGCTTCTCCGAATTCAGCCGGCTGCGCAAACAGAGCGGGGTGGAAGCACGCGTCATCGTCGAGGGCGCCCAGCGTTCCATGCGCATCGCCCTGGCGCGCGAGACCGACCGTTTGGAGCACCGCCTGTCGTTCCTCGCCACGGTGGGTTCCACCAGCCCTTACGTCGGGCTGCTGGGCACGGTGTGGGGCATCATGAATTCGTTCCGCGCCCTGGCCAACGTCAAACAGGCGACGCTGGCGCAAGTGGCGCCCGGCATCGCCGAGGCCCTGATCGCCACCGCCATGGGACTGTTCGCCGCCATCCCCGCGGTCATCGCCTACAACCGCTACTCCAACGACGTGGAACGGCTGCTCAACCGCTACGACACCTTCGTCGAGGAGTTCTCCACCATTCTGCAACGTCAGATGCACGTCGCCTGAGGCGCCCGCACCCGGATAACGAACGAGCACCCCAATGGCCCGAGTCCGCATACGCCGCCGCCCCATGTCCGACATCAACGTCGTGCCCTACATCGACGTGATGCTGGTGCTGCTGGTGATCTTCATCATCACCGCCCCACTGCTCACCCAGGGGGTCAAGGTGGAACTGCCGCAGGCGGCCTCCGAGCCGCTGACGCGTCAGGATATCGAACCGTTGGTGGTCTCGGTGGACGCTGCGGGCAACTTCTTCCTCAACGTGGGCGACGACAACAACAAACCGGTTGCCACCGAAACCCTGCTGGCACGCGTCGCCGCCGTGCTGCGCCGCCGCCCCGAGACGCCGGTGCTGGTACGCGGTGACCGCCAGGTCCCCTACGGCCGGGTGATCCGCGCCATGGCGCTGCTGCAACAGGCGGGCGCACCCAGCGTCGGACTGATGACCGAACCACCACCGCAGGCCCGCTCACGCTAGTCCTATGAAGCGCGCTCCCGGTAAAAACAACCCCATGGCCATCGTGCTCTCGGTGGTGGTGCACCTGGTGGTCATCGCCCTGGTGGTGGTCAGTTTCCAGTGGACCCCCTCCATCTCCACTCCCCAATCGCAACCCATCATCCAGGCTGTGGCGGTGGACGAAACCAAGGTGAAGGAAGAGGCGCGCAAGCTGAAGAAGGCCGAGGACGACCGCAAGGCCGCCGAGGAGCGCCGCAAGCGCGCGGCCGAACAGGCTGCCCGCAAGGCGCGCGAGCAGCGTCTCGCCGAGGAGAAACGGCTCGCGGATCTGAAGCAGAAACGCGCCCAGGAAGAGCAGCAGCGCAAGCTCGCCGAACAGAAACGCAAGGAAGAAGAGACCCAGCGCGTCGCGGCGCAGAAGGCGGAACAGCAGCGCTTGGAGAAGCTGCGCCAGGAGCGTGAGGCCGAGGAGAAGCGTTTGGCCGACCTGGAAGCCAAACGTAAACTGGAAGAGGAGCAACGGCGCCAGCAGGAGGCGGAACGCCAGCGCCGCGAAGAAGAGGAACGCATTCGCCAGGAGCAGATTGCGGCCGAAAATGCACGCCTCGAGCAGGAACGGCAGGCGCTGGCCAGCCGGACCATCGACAAGTACACCGCGCTCATCCGTACCAAGGTGCAGAACAACTGGCTGCAACCCACTGGGTCGCGCAAGGAGCTGCGGTGCGAGGTCAGTATCCGGCTGCTGCCCAGCGGCGACGTGGTGGGGGTGCAGATCGTGAGCTCCAGCGGCGATCCGATCTTCGACCGCTCGGTGGAGGTCGCGGTACAGAAAGCGTCGCCCCTACCGGTTCCCGGCGACGGATTTATATTTGATCAGATGCGTGAAATCACTTTCATCTTCGATCCATCGAAAGGCTGACCATTGCGATACCTGCGACGACTGTTTCTGGCATTGGCGCTGTTGGGCGCCTGGGGTGCCGGGCCTGCCCAGGCCGCGCTGACCATCGAGATCACCCAGGGCATCGAGGGCGCGCAACCCATCGCCGTCGTTCCCTTCGCTTGGGAGGGCGCGACCCCGCCGCCCGAGGACGTGAGCAGCGTCATCGCCAACGACCTGCGCCGCAGCGGGCGCTTTGCCCCCCTCCCCGATCAGGACCTCATCGCCCGTCCCCACGAAGGGGCGCAGGTGCAATTCGCCGACTGGCGCGCGCTGGACGTGGAGAACCTGCTGGTGGGCCGCGTCAAGGTGATGGGACCCGGCAGCTACGTGGTGCAGTTCCAACTGTTCGACGTCTACAAGGGAGTGCAGATGGCCGGCTACAGCATCCCCGCCGGCAACGACAACCTGCGCCGCACCGCGCACCACGTGGCGGACATCGTCTATGAGACGCTCACCGGCCAGCGCGGTGCCTTCAACACCCGTATCGCCTACGTGGTGGCGCTGCCGCCAGGGGTGAACGACGCTGCCCGCTACCAGCTGCAGGTGGCCGACTCCGACGGCTACGCCCCCAACACCATCCTGCGCTCGCCGCAGCCGCTGATGTCCCCCGCCTGGTCACCCGACGGGACGCGCCTGGCCTACGTCTCGTTCGAGAACCGACGCCCGGAGATCTTCATCCAGGACGTACTCAGCGGGCAGCGCCGTTCGGTGAGCCACTCCAAGGGCATCAACGGCGCCCCCGCCTGGTCTCCCAACGGCAGGCAGTTGGCGGTCACCCTGTCGCAGAAGGGTAATCCCGACATCTACATCCTCGACGTCGCCACCGGGCAGACGCGCCAGCTCACGCGCAGTTTCGCCATCGACACCGAACCGGCGTGGACCCCCGATGGCAAGACCATCGCCTTCACCTCCGACCGCGGCGGCAAACCGCAGATCTACCAGATCGCGGTCAACGGCGGGCGCCCGCAGCGCGTCACCTTCGAGGGTGAGTACAACGCCCGTCCGGAGTTTTCCCCCGATGGCAAGCAACTGGTATTCGTCAACGGCCAGCAAAACAAGTACCGTATCGCCATCATGGAGCTGGAGCACAACATCCTGCGCATCCTGACCGACGGCACGCTGGACGAATCTCCCAGTTTCGCCCCCAACGGCAGCATGCTGCTCTACGCCACGCGCGCCGCAGACCGCGGCTTGCTGGCAGCCGTCTCGGTGGACGGGCGCGTCCGACAGCGGCTGGTGCCGCAGGCGGGCGATGTGCGCGAACCGGCTTGGTCGCCCTTCGAACAACGCTAGACCGTCTATCATCGATACAACGAAAGGAGCACCCCCGATGAAATCACTACTCAAGGTCGTACCCTTCCTGCTGGCCGCGCTGATCATGGCGGGTTGCAGCAGCACCGGCGGAGTCCAGGAGGAAAGTCAGGGCGCCGCGGTGGAAGATCAGACCCAGGCGGGAACGGGCCAGGAAGGCGCCCAGACCAGCGGGCTGCAGGGCCAGGGCGGCATCGACATGCAGGCGCTCAACGATCCCACCAGCCTGCTCTCCAAGCGCACGCTCTACTTCGACTTCGACAGCAGCAAGATCAATGAAGAGGAGCGCGCCATCGTCACCGCCCACGCCGGTTTCCTCGCCTCCAATCCCGCGGCCAAGATCACGCTGGAAGGCCATGCCGACGAGCGTGGCACGCGCGAATACAACATCGGCCTGGGTGAGCGGCGTGCCATGTCGGTGCGCGAACTGCTGCTCTTCATGGGTGCGCGCGACGACCAGATCCAGACCCTCAGCTACGGCGAGGAGAAGCCCGCCGCACTGGGGCATGACGAATCGTCGTGGCGCCTGAACCGGCGCGTCGAGATCGTCTACGAGGGCATGTAACGATGCGAGCACGCCACCATCGCCTGTTGGGGGCGCTGGGCCTTGCGCTGGTAAGCGCCGGCGCCGCCGCCCAGTCCAGCGTCGCCCCGGTCATCGACGCGTCGCAGCCGGCCGAGGGGGCCACGGGACTTCCGGCCGGGTCAGCGGCCGTGCCCTCCGCCACCCCGGGCGCCCCGCCGCTCTCTCCACAGAATCAGGCGATGGTGGAGATCCTCAACCGCATGCAGCAGCTGCAGGAGGACATGCGTGAGATCCGCGGCGAACTCGAGGTGCAGTCCCACGCCATCGAGAACCTCAACCAGCGCCAGCGCGACCTCTACCTGGACGTGGATCGGCGCCTGCGCCGTGTGGAGACCGGCGGCCAGGTCAGCGCGCCGGCCATCGCCCCCGGCGCCGCCGGCCCGCCCGCGTCCACCGGACCGGTCACCACCCCACCGGGCAGCGCGACACCGCCGACGGCCGCCGCCGACCCCGCCCAGGAGCAGGCGGCCTACCAGCTCGCCTTCAATCTGCTCAAAGAGGGGCGCTACCAACGCGCCATCGGGCAGTTCGAGGAGTTCCTCAAGCGCTACCCGCGGGGCACCTACGCAGACAACGCCCAATACTGGCTGGGCGAGGCCAACTACGTAACGCGCAACTTCACCCAGGCGATCGCGGAGTTCCGCAAGGTGCTGGCCAACTACCCGGACAGCCCCAAAACCGCCGACGCGTTGCTCAAGATCGGCTACGCCCAGTACGAGCTGCAGCAATGGGGTGAGGCGCGCGCGACCCTGACCGAGATCGGTCAGCGCTACCCGCAGTCCACCGCGGCGCGCCTGGCGGAGAACCGCCTGCAGCGCATGAAGAGCGAGGGCCGCTGAACGTTGCCGGCTAGCGGGATGCCGGCCGCGCCGGCATCCCGCATCCGTCCGTCCGTACACCGCGTTGGGGTAGAATAGCCGCTCCCGTCAAACTACCCGCCAGCCCGCCGTGAAGCCAGCGACACCGTCACCCGCACCGCAACCGCGGCTGCGCATCAGCGAGATCTTCCACTCCCTGCAAGGCGAGGGCCTGAGCACGGGCGAACGCACCGTCTTCATCCGCCTCACCGGCTGCCCGCTGCGCTGCGGCTACTGCGACACCACCTACGCCTTCCAGGGCGGCGCGTGGATGGCGCTGGACGAAATCGAACACACCATCGCCGCCTACCACTGCCCGCAGGTATGCGTCACCGGCGGCGAACCGCTGGCCCAACCCCAGTGCGTGACGCTGCTGGAGCGGCTGTGCGACGCCGGCTATAGCGTGTCGCTGGAAACCAGCGGCGCCTGCGACGTCGCCCCGGTCGATGCGCGGGTGATCAAGGTGATGGATATCAAGACCCCCGGTTCGGGCGAGGCCGGGCGCAACCTCTGGGACAACCTGGCGCACATCGCGCCGGCCGACCAGATCAAGTTCGTGCTCTGCGACCGCGCCGACTACGAGTGGGCGCGCCAGGCCATTGCGCAGTACGGCCTTGCCGCGCGCTGCACCGTGCTGTTCAGCCCGGTCGCCGGGCACTTGGCACCGCGCGCCCTGGCCGAGTGGATACTCGAAGACCAGCTGCCGGTACGCCTGCAGCTGCAACTGCACAAGATCCTCTGGGGCGATGTCCCCGGGCACTGAACGACAAAGGAATACCAGGAGATGAGCAAGGCGGTGGTACTGCTCTCCGGCGGACTCGACTCCGCCACCACGCTGGCGATGGCGCGCGCGCAGGGATTCGACTGCTACGCGCTCAGCTTCGACTACGGCCAGCGTCACGCTGCGGAGCTGACTGCGGCGCAGCGCATTGCCACGGCGCTGGGCGCGAGCGAGCACAAAGTGCTGCACCTGAACCTCGACGCCATCGGCGGCTCGGCCCTCACCGACACCGCCATCGCCGTGCCCACCGCCCCCAGCGAGGGAATCCCGGTCACCTACGTGCCGGCGCGCAACACCGTGTTCCTGGCCCTGGCGCTGGGCTGGGCGGAGGTGCTGGGCGCCCGCGACCTGTTCATCGGTGTCAACGCCGTGGACTACTCCGGCTACCCCGACTGCCGCCCGGAATTCATCCACGCCTTCGAGCAGTTGGCCAACCTGGCCACCAAGGCGGGCATCGAGGGCACACGTTTCGCGGTCCACACCCCCCTCATCGATCTCACCAAGGCGCAGATCATCCAGGCCGGCACCGGCCTGGACGTGGACTACGGCCTGACGGTCTCCTGCTATGCCGCCGACGAGGCGGGCCGCGCCTGCGGGGCGTGCGACTCGTGCCGACTGCGCGCCGCCGGTTTCGCCGCCGCCGGCATCGCCGACCCCACCCGCTACCGGGAGCGGGAGCCCATCTAGCGGTTACACCACCTCCAGCCTGCGCATCCCCTTGGGCAGCAGCCGCAGGTCCACCAGACTCGACACCAGCGCCGCCCAAAAGCCGGCCTCGTTTTCGTAGACCAGCCGGTAGTAGGCCACCTTCATGGTGAGCGCGCTGCCAAGGATGATGGAGCCCAGCGCCAGCAGCGACCCCAGCGCCAGGGTGGAGACGCCGGTCACCCCCTGGCCGATGGTGCAGCCCATGGCCAGCACCCCGCCGATGCCCATCAGCGTGCCGCCCACGACGTGGTTGACGAAATCGCCCAGCGAGCGGAACCACTCGAAGTGAAAGCGGCGCATCACCAGCGAGTAGAGCAGCGAACCGGCCACCACACCCACGTAGACCACCACACCGAAGGTGATCAATCCGGTCTCGCCGGGGCGCGACAGGTAGTAGAGCGCCTCGCCGGTGGGATTGACGAAGGTGAGCGACTGGGGGTCGACGCCGGCCGGGGGCTGATCCATGAACTGCGCGAACTCCTTCCACTCCACCCCCATGGCGCCACCGGTGAGGTACCAGGCGGCGACCACCACAGCACCCACCACCGCACCGCTGAGAAAGAAGTCGAAACGCTCGCGAAAATGGCGCGAGCGCAGCACCGGAACGAGGAATCCCAATGCAACGACTGCGGCAACGACACCCTGCAGCAGCGGCGACGACGTCACGCCCACCAGACCCGCCAGCACGCTGTTCAACGCCTGGCTGTCGATGCCCGCACGCGCCAGATCGACGCTCAGCGGCAACATCCAGCTGTGGAAGACGTAGCCGTAGAAATCGGTCTTGGTCATCAGGTAGGCCCACAGCCCCATGACCAGAAAAACCAGGATGGATTTGGTGTTGCCGCCGCCGATGCGCACCGCTGTCTGATTACCGCAGCCGCTGGCCAGCGTCATCCCCACGCCGAACATCAGCCCGCCCAACAGGTAGCGCGGCCACATGAACAGCGCCGAGCGGTAGGGCGGCAGCGTGGTGCTGAGATCGGCACTGCCGCCGAGTTCCAGCACCAGCACCCCGACGACGGCAACGGCGATGGCGAAAAACCACGCGTGCAGGCGGCCTTTGTGGCCCATGTTGACCCAGTCCGAGATCGCCCCCATGGTGCAGAATCCGGTCTTGCGCACCACCGCACCCAACACCATGGCCAGGAGAAACCCGCTCAGCAGCACCTTGTGTGTGATTTCTAATTCCACCCTTTACCTCCTCGTCGTGTTGCCATCGCGTTCTGCTCTTGCGCGGCAGATTCGAGGTATTGCAGCAGCCCCGCGCGTGATGCCGGGAGCCAGACCCTCCTCAATAGTGGAGAAAGGCGCAGCGCTCGGCTAGAAGGGTTAACCCGGTAGCGGCGGGGGGATACCCATACCTGCTAGGCATCGAAGCGGCTTTGGGTTAAAACACCTCTTCCCCCACGCAAGCGAACCGCCATGGCAAGCAGCAAAGTGACCGATGCGCTCAGCGCCGTCGCCACCGTGAGATCCGGTGTCACCCTCGCCAGCGCCGGCTTCGTCGGCATCGGCTTTCCCGAAGCGCTGGCAGTCGCCCTGGAGGCACGCTTCCTGGAGACGGGCGAGCCGCGCGACCTGACCCTGGTCTACGCCGCCGGCCAGGGCGACGGCAAGGAGCGCGGACTCAACCACTTCGGTCACGAGGGGATGGTGCGCCGGGTGATCGGCGGCCACTGGGGACTGGTGCCCAAGCTGGGCGCACTGGCCAGCGCCGGCAAGATCGAGGCCTACAACCTGCCGCAGGGGGTCATCGCCCACCTCTACCGCGACATCGCGGCGGGACGCCCCGGCGCACTCACCCGCGTCGGGCTGCACACCTTCGTCGACCCGCGCATCGACGGCGGCAGACTCAACCCGATCACCCGCGACGAGATCGTGCGCCTGATGGAGATCGACGGCGAGGAGTATCTGTTCTACAAGGCCTTTCCCATCCACGTCGCGCTGCTGCGCGGCACCACCGCCGACCGCAACGGCAACATCACCCTGGAACGCGAGGCTCTGCCCCTGGAATCCCTGGCCATTGCGCAGGCGGTGAAGAACTGCGGCGGCACGGTGATCGTCCAGGTGGAGCGCATCACCGAGCGCCACGAGCTGGTGCCGCAGATGGTGCGCATCCCCGGCATCCTGGTGGATCACGTGGTCATCGCCGAGCCCGAACACCATTGGCAGACCTTCGGCGAGCAGTACAACCCCGCCTACACCGGCGAAGCGCGCGTGGCGCTGGCTCAGGCCGAGGCACCGCCCCTGGACGAGCGCAAGATCATCGGCCGCCGCGCGGCCATGGAGCTGCGCGACGGCGCGGTGGTCAACCTCGGCATCGGCATGCCGGAGATGGTGGCGGCCGTCGCCGAGGAGGAGCACACCTTCCAACGCGTCGCGCTTACCGTGGAGCCCGGCGGCATCGGCGGCGTGCCGGCCGGCGGGCTCAGCTTCGGCGCCGTGGCCAACGCCGACGCCATCATCGACCAGCCCGCGCAGTTCGATTTCTACGACGGCGGCGGCCTCGACCAGACTTTTCTCGGCATGGCGGAGACCGACGCCGCAGGCAACGTCAACGTCAGCCGCTTCGGTCCCAAGACCGCCGGCGCCGGCGGCTTCATCAACATCAGCCAGAACGCCAAGGCGGTCTACTTCCTCGGCACCTTCACCTCGGGCGGACTGCGCGTCGCGGTACGCGACTCCCGCCTGGAGATCGTGCTGGAGGGCAAGGCGCGCAAGTTCGTCGACGCCGTCCAGCACCTCACCTTCAGCGGGCGCTACGCGGCCGAGCGCCACCAGCAGGTGATGTACATCACCGAGCGGGCGGTGTTCCGGCTCACCGACGGCGGCATGGAGCTGATCGAGATCGCCCCCGGCATCGACCTGGAGCGCGACGTGCTCGCCCACATGGCCTTTCGCCCGCTGATCGCCTCGCCTCTGAAGCGCATGGACGCGCGCATCTTCCGCGACGAGGCGATGGGACTTGCCGGCTAGATTGGCGCCGCGCCTGGGGTGAAATACGCTTGGGCTTTCTGTATCATTGCGCCTTTCCTGAAGTCCCCATCCATTCGGGTACCCGTGGGCCGTTAGCTCAGTCGGTAGAGCATCTGACTTTTAATCAGGTGGTCGCTGGTTCGAATCCAGCACGGCCCACCATCCTATCGGCATTTCGTGAGGGGCGACGTTGACCTCACCGCTACACCAACCCGTACGCTTCTTCATCCGCACCCTGGGCTGCAAGATGAACTGGCTCGATTCCGCGCGCCTCAGCGCCGCGCTGAGCAGCGCGGGCCACGTGGCCGTGCACGACGAAACCGAAGCGGATTACGTCCTGGTCAACTCCTGCACCGTCACCTCCCAGGCAGATCGCAAATCGCGCCAGCAGGCCAACGCCGCGCGCCGCGCGCAGAAGCAGGTGGCGGTGCTGGGCTGCGGTCCGCGCGTCGACGCGCAGGCCTACCGCGACCAGTTGGGCGACACCCTGGTGTTCGACTCCGAACAGCGCCTGCTGGACTATTTCGGCGTCGAGAGCGACAGCGATCCCCTGCCGCTGAACACCCGCACGCGCCTGCCCATCGCCGTCCAGAGCGGCTGTGACGACGTGTGCAGTTTCTGCATCACGCGCATCGCGCGCGGCGCCCACCGCAGCCTGCCCATCGACGCCATCGTGCGCCAGATCCGCCACGCCGAGGCGCTGGAGCTGAAAGAGATCGTACTCACCGGCATCAACCTGGCCGCCTGGGGCTGCGACGACACGCGCCGGCCGGAGCAGGCGCGACTGCACCAGTTGCTGGAGGTGATCCTGCGCGAGACGGCCATCCCGCGCATCCGGCTCTCGTCGCTGGGACCACAGTATCTGCAACCCGGCTTCTTCGACGTGCTGGCCGATCCGCGCCTCTGCGACCACCTGCATCTGTCGGTGCAGAGCGGCTCGCCCACGGTGCTGCAGCGCATGGCGCGGGGTCACGGCGTCGACGAAGTGATCTCGGTGGCGGAGAGAGCGCGCGCGGTGCGTCCGCAGGTGGGGCTCGCCGCCGACATGATCGTGGGTTTTCCGGGGGAATCGGATGCGGAGTTTCGCGAGACGTTGGAAACGGTGGACTCGGTGGCCTTTTCCAAGCTCCACGTCTTTCCCTTCTCGCCGCGCGAGGGAACGCCGGCCGCCAGCGCCGCAGATCAGGTCGCCACGGAGATCAAGAAGGCGCGCGCCGCGCAGTTGCGCGCCCGCGGCGATGAGCTGCGCGCGGATTTCGCGCGTGCGCAATGGGGGACGGAGCACTCGGTGCTGGTGGAGCAGAACGAGACGGGACTGACCACCCACTACATCCGGGTGCGCGTGCCCGGCGGCCGCGAAGGCGAATTGCGTACGCTGACGCTCGGCGCCGACAACACCCTACCGGCATAAAAAAACGGGCCTCAACGAGGCCCGTTTTTCATCATCTCAAGCGACCGCTACAACACCGCCGCCACGGCGCTGCACAGCGCCTCCATGTTGGCGCGCGTCATGCCGGCCACACTGATGCGGCCCGAGCCGACGATGTAGATGCCGAACTCCTCCTTGAGCCGCGCCACCTGATCGGGGTTGAGCCCCGAGAAGGAGAACATGCCGTTCTGCTGCTGGATGAAGCTGAAGTCGCGCGTCACGCCCTTGGCCTTCAGCGTCTCCACGAACAGCGTGCGCATGGCGTGGATGCGCTCGCGCATCTCGGTCACCTCCTGCTCCCACTGGGCGCGCAGTGTGGGATCGTCGAGGATGGTGGTCACCACCGCGCCGCCGTGGGCGGGCGGGTTGGAGTACATGGTACGCACGATGGCCTTGACCTGGCTGAAAGCCTTGCCGGCCGTGTCCGCATCGGCGGCCACCACCGTAAACGCGCCGACGCGCTCGTTGTAGAGTCCGAAGTTCTTGGAGAACGAACTGGCCACCAGCAGTTCCGGATTCTTGGCGGCGAAGGCGCGCAAGCCGGCGGCATCCTCGTCGAGCCCTACGGCGAAACCCTGGTAGGCGAAGTCGAACAGCGCCAGCCAGCCCTGCCGCGCGGCCAGATCGGCGAGCACCGCCCACTCCTCGGCGCTGGGATCGATGCCGGTGGGGTTGTGGCAGCAGGCGTGCAGCAACACCGCATCGCCGGGCTGCGCCTGTTGCAGATCACGCACCATGGCGTCGAAATCCTTCGCCTTGGTCTCGGCGTCGTAATAGCCGTACTGCACCACCTCCAGGCCCGCCGCCTTGAACACGCCGTTGTGGTTGGCCCAGGTGGGATTGCTCACCCAGATGCGCCGGCAACCCAGCTGCCGCACCATGAACTCGGCGGCGATGCGCAACGCGCCGGTGCCGCCCGGCGAATGCGCAGTGCGGGCGCGGTTGGCGGTAACGATGTCACTGTCGGTGCCGAACAGCAGCCGCTGCACGCCGCTGGCAAACGCCGCGGTCCCTTCGATGCTCAGGTAGGTCTTGGTGCTCTCATGATCGAGCAGGCGCTGTTCCGCCAGCTTGACGGTCTTGAGAATCGGCGTGCTTCCGGCTTCGTCCTTGTAGACACCCACACCCAGGTTGATCTTTTCCTGGCGCGGATCGCTCTTGAACGCCTCGCTCAACCCCAGAATGGGATCGGGCGGTGCCTCGCTCACCTTCTCGAACATGGTCTTCCTCGTCGTGTTTTGGCCGGACTGGCAAAGGCCGCGATTATCCCACAACCGTGCGGGCTTTGTGCAGTGCGCAAGGGGGATAATCAGGGCAACTCCTGCTCCATTTCGCGCAACTGGGCCGGGGTGAATCCCGCCTGTCCCCACTCGCCGCAGGAGGGACACTCGGCATGGAGGACGAACAGCCCATCGCCAGGATCAGCGTAGTTGGCATCGGCCCGGCGATGGAACTCCATGATGCCGGCGAAGCCGCAGGGGCATTGGGTCCAGCGTTTGTAGGGGCCGCGGTTTTTCAGCGGCGCGTGGCGCTGGCTCACGAATCGGCCGCCTCCCGCTTCATCTCAATGCGGATCTCGTTGCGACGCGATTCGAGACGGGCGCGGGTGTAGAGATCGAGCTGCGGCGTCTTGAGGGCGAGCTCCAGCTGGCGCAGCGCCTCGTCGCTCTGTCCCAACAGTTGGTACGCCTCCGCCAGGTAGCCGTGGGCCTCCGCCAGATGCCCGGCGTCGCCACTGGCACGCGCGGCCAACTGGTACAGATCGGCGTCGGGCACCTGATCGCGCATGTATTCCTGCAGGTAGTCGCGCGCCTTGGCCGCCCGTCCGGACTGCAGCAATGTGTCGGCGTATCCCAACGCCAGCGGGCGATTACCGGGAAACAGGCGCAGCGCATCGGCGTAGATCTTCAGCGCCTGGTCGCGGTGCGACGCTGCGGCCGCCGTCTCCGCCAACAGCAGCCGGTAGCTCAGCCGGTCGGGATCCTCGCGCTGCAGCGTCTGGGCCATGCGATGCGCCTCGTCGGCGCGCTTGGCGTTAAGCAGTATCAGCGCCATGCCGTAGCGGGCGGCATCGCGTACCGCGCCCTGGGACTCGCGACTCATCAGCTGAAACCTTTGGTAGGCCGCATCGGGATCGGTGGCTGTATGAGCAATGATGCGGGCCTGCGCCAGGTGAAAATCCAACGCCAGTGTTGCCGGTTTGTGCGGCATGGCGGCGGCCCGGTCCCGCGCCTCCGCCAGGCGTTCGGCGGTCACCGGGTGGGTCAGCAGATAGGTGGGCACCTGCGTGCCCTGGTAGCGGTTGGCGCGCTGCATGCGCTCGAAGAATTCGGGCATGTCGCCCGGGTCGAAGCCGGCATTGCCCAGGATCTGGATACCGATGCGGTCCGCCTCGCGCTCGTTGTCGCGGGTGAAATTGATCTGGTGTTGCGCCGATCCCGCGGCCACGCCGGCCATGGCGGCACCACCCAACTGGGAATCGACTCCGCCCAGCAGTAGCGCCCCGAGCAGTGCGGCGGCCGTCGGCAGGCTCATCTTACTGGCATCCTGATAGGCGCGCGCGAGATGATTCTGGGTGACGTGGGCAATCTCGTGGGCCAGCACCGCGGCCAGTTCGCCCTCGTCCTGGGCGGCTACGATCAGCCCGGCGTGCACCCCGATGTAACCGCCCGGCGCGGCAAAGGCGTTGATGCTGGGATCGTTCACCACAAAGAAAGTGAACGGCTGGTCGACGGTATCTGCGCTCGCCACCAGCCGCGCCCCCACCGCCGCGACGTATTCATTAACCAGGGGGTCGTCCAGCAGCTTGCCCGCGCCCTGCAGGTTGCGCATCAACTCCTTGCCGATTCGCGCCTGTTCCCGCGGCGACCAGGCGCTGGCGGCGGGATCGCCGATGTCCGGCAACTGCAGATCGGCCGCTGCGGCGGAGACTGCCGTTGCGACCACCAAGGCCGCTGCCGCAATCTTGAGACCAAGTTTCACGTCCACTCCTCGTTTTGAGACGCCCACAAATACCCTGCACTGGCGATGCCTTTTGACTCTCCCCCGACACCGGTGTTCCCGGGATGCGTACAGCGCGCCTATCTCCTAATGGTAGGTTTCAGGGTATCTCCTACGGATGCGGACTGGCGGCTTGCCTTCACCCTGACCGCTATCATATAAGTGTTAGCTGACATTCTAATAGACTCATCACCACCCAACGGAGGAGTAAATAATGGCTGATTTCGATCAGGAACTCGACGCAACGGGTCTCAACTGCCCGCTCCCGATCCTGCGCGCCAAGAAATCGCTATCCAGCTTGCAGAGCGGTCAGGTCCTGCGCGTGATCGCCACCGACCCGGGTTCTGTCAAAGATTTCGACGCCTTTGCCAAGCAGACCGGCAACGAGTTGCTGGATTCCAACGAAGATGGCGGAACCTACTATTTCCGGATTCGCAAGGCCTGAGCACCGTACCGGTCTCGACCGCGCCGATCCGACACTAGCGATTCACGGTTCGTATCACCGTAGCCGCGGTGAGTTGCCCCGGCCACCCCACTCGCGTGATATGTGGCATAGCGGACACCGACGCCTGCGGCACCATGACGTCCCGTTGAACGGGAGATAGATTTTATGTCCGATCAAAAACGCTTGGCGATTATCGCCACCAAAGGGTCCCTGGACTGGGCTTATCCGCCCTTCATCCTGTCGACCACCGCCGCCGCACTGGGCTACGACACCAGCATCTTTTTCACCTTCTACGGCCTGCAGCTGCTGAAGAAAGAGATGAACCTGCAGGTCACCCCGCTGGGCAATCCCGCCATGCCCATGCCCATGGGCATGGACAAGTGGTTCCCCGTGCTGGGCACCGCGCTGCCGGGCATGCAGTCGGTGATGAGCATGATGATGAAGCAGAAGATGAAAGCCAAGGGCGTGGCGAGCATCAACGAGCTGCGCGACCTGGCGCTGGAAGCCGACGTGAAGATGATCGCCTGCCAGATGACGGTCGACCTCTTCGACTTCAAGCACGACGACCTCATCGACGGCATCGAGTACGGCGGCGCTGCCACCTTCTTCGAGTTCGCCGGCGAATCCGACGTCTGTCTGTTCGTCTAGCTTAAGCGGCATCGCAAACGGTGAAGGGCGACCGCCCTTCACCGTTTTTCGTTTGTGCCGGGACATGCTCCCGTCCGACTAGTCGGCGGCGTCCGTATCGAGGCTGTAGGGGCTGACGTAGCGCACGTCCCTGCCCTGGACCTGGTAGATGACGTGCTCGGCAATGTTCTTGGCGTGATCACCGATGCGTTCCAGGCCCTTGACCGCAATGGTGACCTCAATGGTGTGGCTCATGTTGCGCGGGTCTTCCATGATGTAGGTGGCCAAGCGGCGCAACGCGGCGTGAAACTCATCGTTGAGCTCGGCATCGAACTTGGCCACCTCCACGGCCTTGTGCACGTCCTGGTCGCGCAGCGCCGCCAACCCACCGCGCAGCATGGCGCAGGCAATAGTGGCCATGGACGAGACGTCATGCAGCAACTTCGGATTAGGCGGCGTGTCACCTCGACCGTAGAACTTGATCGCCACCCGTGCCAGCTTCTTGGTTTCGTCACCGATACGTTCCAGGTCGGTGACGCTCTTGGCCAGCGACATGACGGTACGCAGATCGCTGGCAACCGGTTGGCGCAGCGCCAGAATGCGCGTGCACTCCTCGTCGCACTTGACGTCAAAGCCGTTGACCACCTGATCGCGACGCACCACCTCGCGCGCCGCCTCGGCGTCCTCTTCCTGCAACGCCTTCACCGCCCGCTCGATCTGGGCTACGACATAGTTCCCCATGTCCAGCACCAGGGCGCGCAAGTTGGCGAGATCGGCGTCGAAACGCGCGACGGTATGTCGCGGGTCGCCGTTGTTGGACATCACCACTGGTCAACCTCGCGCGCGGGTTTCAGCCGAAGCGACCGGTGATGTAGTCCTCGGTCAGCGGATGGACGGGGGTGGTGAAAATCTGGGTGGTCTCCCCCACCTCGATCAGATCGCCAAGGTGAAAGTAAGCGGTGCGCTGGGATACGCGCGCCGCCTGCTGCATGGAATGGGTGACGATGGCAATGCAGAAATTCTCGCGCAGTTCGTCGATCAGCTCCTCGATCTTGGCGGTGGCGATGGGGTCGAGGGCCGAGCACGGCTCGTCCATCAGGATCACCTCGGGGCTCACGGCGATGGCGCGCGCAATACACAGGCGCTGCTGCTGGCCGCCGGAGAGTCCGGTGCCGGGTTGATCCAATCGGTCTTTGACCTCGTCCCACAGACCGGCGCGCTCCAGCGCCGTCTGCACGATCTCATCGAGTTCGGTCTTGTTGGCCGAGAGGCCGTGGATGCGCGCGCCGTAGGCGACGTTCTCGTAGATACTCTTGGGGAACGGATTGGCCTTTTGGAACACCATGCCCACGCGCGCCCTGAGCGGGACCACATCGAGCTTCGGATCGTAGATATCGCGCCCGTCGAGGGTGATCTCCCCCGTGACCCGGCAGGTGTCGATGGTGTCGTTCATGCGATTGAGGCAGCGCAGGAAGGTCGACTTGCCGCAGCCCGAAGGGCCGATCATGGCGATCACTTCGTTGGCGGCGAGATCGAGGTTGATGTCTTTGATGGCGTGCTTGTCGCCGTAGAAAACGTTGACGTTGCGTGCCGCCATGCGCGGATCGTCGACGAACTGTGCGCCGACAGTACGGCGGTCCTCACGCGCCGGACGCTCCGACTCTTCGCGCCGCACGGCATGCTGCGTGGCATTCAGATCGTTCATCGCCCTCGCCTGTTGAATCGTTTCGCTGTTCATCGGGGTCGCTTCCATCATTCTAACCTCGTTGCCCAAAGCGGTGACTACCACCGCCGCTCAAAGCGCTTGCGCAATAAAACGGCAATGGCGTTCATCGCGATCAGGAATCCCAGCAGCACGATAATGGCCGCCGAGGTTCTCTCCACGAATGCCCGCTCCGGACTGTCCGCCCAGAGATAGATCTGCACCGGCAACACCGTGGCGGGATCCAACGGACCGCCGGGAATATCGACGATGAAGGCCACCATACCGATCATCAGCAGCGGTGCTGTCTCCCCCAATGCCTGCGCCATCCCGATGATGGTACCGGTCAGCATTCCGGGCATGGCCAGCGGTAGCACATGATCGGTGATCGCCTGCAGTTTGGAAGCACCGATGCCCAGTGCTGCGTCGCGAATCGAGGGCGGAACCGACTTGAGCGCCGCACGGCCGGCGATGATGATGGTGGGCAAGGTCATCAGTGTCAGCACCAGCCCGCCCACCAGCGGCGCCGAACGCGGCATGTTGAAAAAGTTGATGAACACCGCCAATCCCAACAGACCGAACACGATGGAGGGCACGGCAGCCAGATTGTTGATGTTGACTTCGATGAAATCGGTCCAGCGGTTGCGCGGCGCAAACTCCTCCAGGTAGACGGCGGTGGCCACACCCATGGGAAACGACAGCGACAACGTCACCAGCAGCGTGAAAAACGATCCCACCGCCGCGCCCCAGATACCAGCCTGTTCCGGCTCGCGCGAGTCGCCTGCGGTGAAGAACGTAGTGTTGAATCGCCGCTCGATGCGCCCCTCGCCGGCCAGCTTGTCCACCCAGGCGATCTGGTTGTCCTTGATGCGACGTTCGCTCTCCGGAACGTCGCGCGGGTAGCGCCCCTTGACGAACATATCGATGTCGTCGTCCGCCTTGACCCACAGTTTCAACGTCGTTCCGATCAACGCCGGATCGGTCGCGACGCTGTCGCGCAGTTGGTACGCCGCGCTCGAGCTGACCAGCCCGTACAGCACCTTCAGCGCCCGGCGCCCCTTGACGTCGGGGAATTCGTCTCGCAACGCCTGCTTGACCACCGCCTGAAAGTTGGCGCCGGCGATCTGTTTGGCGTCGGTGGGATCGGTGATACCCAGCGTGTCGGCGTCCAGACGGACATTGAGTTCGACGTAGGTCTGGATGAAAGCGGTGTAGCCGTTGCCGATGATGCTGACGAACAGGATCGAGAGGAACGTCAGTCCCAAGACGATCGCGCTCACACCGTAGGTGCGAAAGCGCCGTTCGGCGCGATAGCGACGCTTGAGCCCCCGCTCGAGGCGGGCGCGCGCCTCTTCGGGCGACAACAGGCCGCCGACACCGGTACTGGATACGCTATTCATACTGTTCCCGATACTTACGCACCACCTGCTGCGCGACGACGTTGAGAATCAGCGTCACGACAAACAGCACTAGCCCCAGCGCAAACGCGGCCAGGGTCTTGGGACTGTCGAATTCCTGATCGCCGACCAGCAGCGTGACGATCTGCACCGTGATGGTGGTGACCGCCTCCAGGGGATTGCCGGTGAGATTGGCGGACAGGCCGGCGGCCATCACCACGATCATGGTCTCGCCAATGGCGCGCGAGACGGCCAGCAGAATGCCACCCACGATGCCCGGCAGCGCTGCCGGAATGACGACCTGGCGGATGGTCTCGGAACGCGTCGCACCCAGACCGTAGGAGCCGTCGCGCAGCGACTGGGGCACGGCGTTGATGACGTCATCGGACAGCGAGGAGACGAAGGGAATGATCATGATGCCCATCACCAGACCTGCCGCGAGGGCGCTTTCCGACGACACGTCCAGCCCCATCAGGCTGCCGCTGTCGCGCAGGAAAGGGGCGACGGTCAGCGCGGCGAAAAAACCGTAGACCACCGTCGGAATACCGGCCAGGATCTCCAGCGCCGGCTTGGCCAGGGCACGCACCCGGCGACTGGCGTACTCGGACAGATAGATGGCCGACATCAGCCCCACCGGCACCGCCACCAGCATAGCGATGCCGGAGATCATGAAGGTGCCCGCGAACAGCGGCACCGCCCCAAAGCTGCCGCTGGCGCCCACCTGGTCGGCGCGGATGGCAGTCTGCGGGCTCCACTCCAGTCCGAACAGAAAATCGAAAAACGGCACCTTGTGGAAGAACTGCAGGGATTCGAACAGCACCGAGAGCACGATACCCACGGTGGTGAAGATCGCGATGGTGGAGCTGGCGATCAGAAACACCTTGATGATGGACTCCACCCGGTTGCGCGCCCGCATCTCGGGTGAGATCCAGCGCCAGGTAAGCGCCGCGCCCAGGATGCCGAGTACCAGAACCACCACGGTCATGGCCGCCTGGCTGATGGCTTTGAGGTGCAGGTAGTGGTCCCCGGCGGCACGCATAGTGGCGTCCACCTCGCGCGAGACGATGTTGCCGCTCACCAGATTGCGGATGTCGTTGACCACCAAGCCGAGCCGATCGGAGGGGAGATTGCGCAGCTCCGGCGGCAGTTGGTTGACCACCAGATGGGTGATCAAGGCCGGTTCGAAGGCCACCCACAAGCCCACCACCAACAAAGCGGGGATGCCACACCACATCGCCGTCAGCAGGCCGTAGTAGCCGGGCAGCGAGTGCAGGTGCCGGACGCCACCGGCTCGGCGCGCAACGCCCAGGGAGCGCTGCCGCCCGAAGAAAAATCCGGCAACGGTGAGCAGCGTGATGACGATGATCAGGGTCGAGGTCGGCATGGCGTGTCGCTGGGATTCTATCCGATTTGGCGGCGGCGAATGACCGGTGTCGGAAATGGAAGGGGGCGGCGGCACACCGGGCACCGCCGCCCCGAATCCAGGATCAGGTGAATCCCTTCACCCCGAAACGATCCACTACATCTTCAACTCGGCCAGGCTCTTGGCGTCTTTGCTGAACTTGGCGCGCTCGGCATCGGGCATGGGAATCATACCCTTGTCGGCCAGATAGCCCTCGGTGCCCCAGGCCTTCTCGCTGGTGAATTCGGCCAGGTACTCCTTGATGCCGGGGATCACGCCCACGTGGGCCTTCTTGACGTAGAAGAACAGCGGGCGGGAGACCGGGTACTCGCCGCTGGCGATCTTCTCGAACTCGGGCGCCACGCCGTCGACCAGCGAACCCTGGATCTTGTCGGCGTTCTGGTCGAGGAAGCTGAAGCCGAAGATACCCAGGGCATCCTTGTTGGCTTCCAGTTTCTGCACGATCAGGTTGTCGTTCTCGCCGGCCTCGATGTAGGCGCCGTCTTCGCGAATGGTCTGGCAGGCCGCTTTGAAAGCCTTCTTGTCGCTCTTCTTCATCGCCTTGATGAAGCCGAACTCGACGCAACCTTCGTCCATGACCAGCTCGACGAACGCGTCACGCGTGCCGGAGGTGGGAGGCGGACCCAGCACCTCGATCTTGGTGTCGGGCAGGCTGGCGTTGACCTGCTTCCAGGTCTGATAGGGATTGGCCACCAGCTTCTCGCCACCCTTGGGATCCGGCACGTCCTTGGCCAGGGCCAGGTAGAGGTCCTTGCGGGTCAGCTTGAAGCGCGGCGCCTGCTTGGAGTTGGCGACGGTGATGCCGTCGTAGCCGATCTTGACCTCGAGGATGTCGGTGACGCCGTTCTTCTTGCAGGTCTCGTATTCGGACTTCTTGATACGGCGCGAGGCATTGGTGATGTCGGGATGCTCGACGCCCACGCCCTGGCAGAACAGCTTGAGGCCGCCACCGGAACCGGTGGATTCGATCTTGGGGGTCTTGAAGCTGGTGGTCTTGCCGAACTGTTCGGCCACCACGGTGGCGAACGGATACACCGTCGAGGAGCCGACGATACTGATGTAATCGCGGGCGCTGGCGGCCTGCGACAGGCCCAGGGCGGCCGTTGCCGCCAGGGCTGCGATGACTTGACGTTTGTTGATCACAGGGAACCTCCAAATGGGACTCTGGATTTAGTAGGCAGCGTGCCTCTCAAACTCCTCACCACTTCCAGACAGCGTGGTGGAGCTACAGCGGACCGGGGGTGCCGGTCGACGGGGCGCATTGTGCTGCGGTTTTGTTACAAACGTGTGAACACGGCACCAAGGAGGAACGACAGTGCAGGAACAGGGTTGGGAAAACCCTAAAAAGACAAGAGATTACAAAGCGTTACAAGCAATCGCCAGAGCGTCGAGAAAACGCCGGTTCTCTTCCGGGGTTCCCACGGTGACGCGCAGGCAGTCGCTCAGCTGAGCACTGGCCGCGTGCAAATTCTTGATCAACACCCCCTGCTCCCGGAGCGAGGCGAAGACCCGCCCGGCTTGGCCCGACGCGACGCGAAACAGCAGAAAGTTGGCGCGGCTGGGGTAGACGGCGATACCCGCCATACCTTGCAACGCGGTGAACAGGCGCTCGCGCTCGCGGCATATGGCCTCGCTCTGCGCGTCGAACACCTCCCGGTGCTGCAGCGCAAAGCGGGCGCTGACCTGGGTCAAGACGTTGATATTGTAGGGCAGGCGCACCTTGTCGAATTCGCTCAACCACTCCGTCGCTCCCACCAGCAGCCCGAGGCGAAGGCCCGCCAATCCCATCTTGGAGACGGTGCGCATCACCACCAGGTTGGGGTACTCGGCCACCGCTGCCAGTAGCGACGCCCCGGCAAAGGGTGCATAGGCCTCATCCACCACCACCAGCCCCGGGCAGGCCTCGATGAGCCGGCGGAGTTCGCTCTCCGGCCACAGGTTGCCGGTGGGGTTGTTGGGATAGGCGAGAAACAGCACAGCGGGTTGGTGCTTTTCTATGGCCGCCAGCATGGCCGGCATATCAAGGGCAAAATCGTCGCCCCGCAGCGGTACGCCCACATAGTCCATACCGGTGAACAGCCCGATCATGCGGTACATCACGAAGCTGGGCTCCGGCGCCAGAACGGTGCGCCCCTCACCCGCCACCGCCAGGGCAATCATCTGGATCAGCTCGTCGGAGCCGTTGCCGAGCAGGATATCGGCGTCAGCCGGGATGGGCATCGCTTCGCGCAGGGCCGCTTTGACCTCCACGGCAGCGGAATCGGGGTAGCGGTTGACCGGCGTATCGCGCAGCACGGCCAGCCACGCCTCCACCATCTCCGGCGGCCAACGATAGGGGTTCTCCATGGCGTCCAGCTTGATCAGATCCCCGGGGTCCGGCACGTGATACGCCGCCAAGGCGCGGATTTCGGAGCGGACCCAGCGCTCGACAAAATCACCCGTCCGGCTCATTACGGCGCTTTCACCCGGAATTCAGCCGAACGGGCGTGAGCCGTCAACCCTTCGCCACGCGCCAGTTCGGCAGCGACGACGCCTAGCGCGCGCGCGCCCTGTGCAGAGCAGTGAATGATGCTGGAGCGCTTCTGGAAATCATAGACCCCCAGCGGCGACGAAAAACGCGCCGTACGCGAGGTGGGCAGCACGTGGTTGGGGCCGGCGCAGTAGTCGCCCACCGCCTCGGCAGTATAGCGGCCCATAAAGATGGCGCCGGCGTGGCGGATCTTCTGCGCCAGCGCCTGCGGGTCGGCCACCGAGAGCTCCAGGTGTTCGGGGGCAATGGTGTTGGCCACCTCGGCGGCCTCGTCGAGGTCGCGCACCGCGATCAACGCCCCACGCCCGCCCAGCGAGCTGCCGATGATGGCCGCGCGCTCCATCTGCGGCGCGAGCCGCGCAACGCTCGCGGCCACGCGCTCCAGGAAACCCGTATCGGGGCTAATCAGAATCGCCTGGGCATCCTCGTCGTGCTCGGCCTGGGAGAAGAGATCCATGGCGATCCAGTCGGGATCGGTCCGGCCGTCGCACACCACCAGGATCTCCGACGGACCGGCGATCATGTCGATGCCCACGGCACCGAACACCATGCGCTTGGCGGTCGCCACGTAGATGTTGCCGGGGCCGACGATCTTGTCCACCTGGGGCACGGTCTCGGTGCCGTAGGCGAGCGCCGCCACCGCCTGGGCGCCGCCGATGGCGAACACCCGATCCACCCCGCTGATGGCCGCTGCAGCCAGCACCAGTTCGTTGAGCTCGCCGTCGGGCGTGGGCACCACCATGACCAGCTCCGGCACCCCGGCCACCTTGGCGGGGATGGCGTTCATCAGCACCGACGAGGGGTAGGCCGCTTTGCCGCCGGGCACGTAGAGCCCGACGCGGTCCAGGGGGGTCACCTGCTGGCCCAGCACCGTGCCGTCGGCCTCGGTGTAGGACCAGCTCGCCAGCTTCTGGTGTTCGGCGTAGGCGCGCAGCCGGGCGGCGGAGAACTCCAGCGCCTCGCGCTGCACGGCCGGCAGCGTGGCGCGCGCCTGCTCCAGGCGCGAGCGAGGGATCTCCAACTCGCTCATGGCACCCGCCTGCATGCGGTCGAAGCGGTTGGTGAACTCCAGCACGGCGGCATCGCCGCGCGCGCGCACGGCGGCGACGATTTCCTGCACGGCAGTGTTGACCGCGGTGTCGGAAACGCTCTCCCAGGCGAGCAGCTCAGCGAGCCGTTCACGGAAGTCGGATTGGGTACTGGTGAGTCGTCGCATCTCGATCATGGGCCGTTTCCCGCTCTGCGCGGCCCGCTACCGGGTCGCGACCGCGCGCTCCAGGGCATCGATCATCCCCTGCACCGCGGCGTGTTTCATCTTCATCGACGCCTTGTTGACCACCAGCCGCGAACTGATGTCGGCGATGTGCGCCAACGGTGCCAACCCGTTGGCCTTGAGGGTGTTGCCGGTATCCACCAGATCGACGATACGGTGGGCGAGATTCACCAGCGGTGCCAACTCCATGGAGCCGTAAAGCTTGATGATCTCCACCTGCCGGCCCTGGCGCGCGAAGTAACGGCGCGTGGTGTTGGGGTACTTGGTGGCCACCCGCATGCGCTCGGCGGGTTCCGCCTCGTCGGGCCGTCCCGCCACCATCAGCCGGCAGGCGGCGATTTTCAGATCGAGCGGCTCATAGAGCCCGTCGCCGCCGTGCTCTAGCAGCACGTCCTTGCCGGCAACCCCCAAGTCGGCCGCACCGTACTCCACGTAGGTGGGTACGTCCGAGGCGCGGATAATCACCAGCCGCACGTCGGGACGGCTGGTCTCCAGGATCAGCTTGCGACTGGTCTCCGGGTCCTCCGCGGGGACGATGCCGGCGGCCGCCAGCAGCGGCAGCGCATCCTTGAAGATGCGCCCCTTGGAGACGGCAATGGTCAGGGTGTCGTGCTGGTTCACGCGGTAGCTGCCTGGATCAGGAGGGAACGCGGCGGATCTTGGCGCCCAGTTGGGCCAGTTTCTCCTCGATGTTGTCGTAGCCGCGATCGATGTGATAGATGCGCTCGACCCGGGTCTCGCCCCTCGCCACCAGGCCCGCAAGCACCAGACTGGCCGAGGCGCGCAGATCGGTGGCCATCACCGGCGCGCCCTTGAGCTTCTTCACGCCGGTACAGATCGCCGTGTTGCCCTTGAGCTCAATCCTGGCGCCCATGCGGTCGAGTTCGGGAACGTGCATGAAGCGGTTCTCGAACACCGTCTCGGTGATGGTACCCACCCCCTTGGCCACCGCATTGAGGGCGGTGAACTGGGCCTGCATGTCGGTGGGAAAGGCCGGGTACGGCGCGGTGCGCACCTCCACCGCCTGCGGACGGCGCCCTTCCATATCGAGTTCGATCCAGTTGTCGCCTGTGTCGACGCGGGCGCCGGCTTCGCGCAGTTTCACCAGTACCGCATCCAGCAGGTCCGGCTGGGTATCCTTGACCTTGACGTGGCCGCTGGTCATGGCCGCCGCCACCAGGAAGGTGCCGGTCTCGATGCGATCCGGAAGAATGTTGTAGCGCCCGCCGTTCAGGGTGGTAACCCCTTCAACGGTAATGGTATCGGTACCGTGGCCGGAGATCTTCGCGCCCAGCGAATTGAGGCAGTTGGCCAGGTCGACCACTTCGGGCTCACGTGCGGCGTTTTCGATCACCGTCACCCCGTCGGCCAGCGTCGCCGCCATCATCAGGTTCTCGGTGCCGGTCACGGTCACCAGATCCATGAAGATACGGGCGCCGTGCAGACGCTTGGAGCGGGCGCGGATGTAACCGCCCTCCACCACGATGTCGGCCCCCATCGCCTCCAGACCTTTGATGTGCAGATTGACCGGGCGCGAGCCGATGGCGCAACCGCCCGGCAGCGACACGTCGGCCTCGCCGAAGCGCGCCAGCAGCGGTCCGAGCACCAGGATGGAGGCGCGCATGGTCTTCACCAGCTCGTAGGGGGCAACGAAGTTGTTGATGGTGCGTGGGTCCACTTCCACGTTCATACGCTCGTCCACCGTCAGCTCCACCCCCATGCCGCCCAGCAGCTCCATGGTGGTGGTGATGTCGTGCAGGTGGGGAATGTTACCGATGGCCACCATGCCGTCCGCCAGCAGCGTCGAGATGATGATGGGCAGCGCGGCGTTCTTCGCACCGGACATGCGAACTTCGCCGGACAGTGGCACACCACCTTCGATTAAAAGTCGATCCATGGTTAGTTGTGAACGATGGGGCTCAAGGGCGGTCGGCCGGGGCGTAGGTTGCGCCTCAGGCCTCGGGACGGCCGGCGGCTTCCCACTCCTCTGGTGTCAGGGTCTGCATGGAAAGGGCGTGGATCTCGGCGCGCATCTTGTCGCCCAGGGTCGCGTAGACCTGACGATGCTGCTGCACCGGTCCCTGCCCGGCGAACGAATCGGAGACGACAACGGCCTTGAAATAGGTGCCGTCACCGCTGACCGAAATGTGCGTGGCCTGGGGTAGGCCGGCACGGATCATTGCCTGAATATCTTCAGCCTGCATGGTGGCGTGGGGTTCCTGCCCGTAGCGGGGAAAGGCGCTAATGATACGGGAAACGCCGGACGGCGTCAGGTCGGACTGTCGCAGGATTTCAGCCGGTCGCGGTATCGGCGTCATCGAACAGCGGGTACACATGGCTGACGCGGGCCATGGCCTCCATCTGCCCGGGGATGTTCGCAAAGCGCAGGGGGACGCCGTGCTGGCGTGCCTGGCGCAGCCACTCAACCAGCAGTGCCAAACCGGCGCTGTCGCTGCGCAGCACCCCGCCGAGATCGAGCACGTTGTCGCCCCCGGCCGCCAACAGGGGTGCCAACTGCGACTGCAGATGGGGCACGTTGGCGAAACTGAGCGCGCCGCTCAGGCGCAGGACGCCATCCGTGCCGCGCTCCAGGCGCGCCTCACTTGGCCGCTGCATTGCCGCTCTTGTTCCGCGTCGCCAGCGTGGCGATCAGGTTGTCGATACCACCGGTGCTGATCTCGTTGGCGAACGACGTGCGGTAGTTGGCCACCAGGCTGATGTTGTCGATGGCGACGTCGTAGACCTTCCACTCGCCATCCTTGAGATGCATGCGATAGTCGATAGGGATGGGGAAGCCACCCGGCTGTTCCACTTTGGCGCGCACCTTGACCTGGGTATCACCCTCTTTCATGCGCAGTGGCTCCATGGTGACCTTCTGCCCCTTGTATTCGGCGAGTGCAGTGGCGTAGGTGTGCACCAGCAGCGTGGTGAACTCATCCTCGAAGCGCGCGCGCTGTTCGGGCGTGGCCTTGCGCCAGTTCTTCGCCAGCACCCAGCGCGAGATACGCTCGAAATCGAAATGCGGCAGTGCGATCTTCTCGACGATCTGATAGATCTTCTGCGGGTCTTTCTGGATGGCGTCGCGCTCGGTCTGTATCGCCTCCAGCAACTGGTCGGTCGTCGTCTGCACCACTTCCTGCGGCCCCATGGTGGCCTGAGCCACGCCCAGCCAGCCGGCCAGCGTCATCAGCACGACCACCGCCACCGCCCGATAGCCTTTTGCACTCATGAAGGTTCCCCTAGTCGATCAATCCGTGTGACGTTTGTGGTTTCCACGCCTGGCACAGCGCGCTGCGCCAGGGCCATGCGAATTAAGATGCCAAAACGGCGCTGCGAGTTCCGCGCCCTCCTATTTGGCAGGTCCTTCGGCGGCCTTGCTGAACAGGAACTGACCAATGATCTTTTCCAGCACCAGTGCCGACTGGGTAAGTTGGATACGGTCGCCCTCTTTGAGATAGGTCTCGTCGGCACCCGGTTCCAGACCGATGTACTGTTCGCCCAGCAACCCGGCTGTCAGAATGCTGGCGCTGGTATCGGTGGGCAGTTTGTCGTACTGCGGCGCGATGTTGAGCGTCACCTGCGCCTGGTAGCTCTCGTCGTCGTAGCTGATGCCCGAGACCCGGCCTATCGTCACCCCGGACACCGTTACCGGCGAGCGCACCTTGAGCCCGCCGATGTTGTCGAAACGCGCCGTCAGCGTGTAACCGCCGGCGTCGGTGAAGCTGCTCAGATTGCTCACCTTCATCGCCAGCATGAACAACGCCGCCAACCCTGCGGCGACGAACAATCCCACCCAGATTTCCACGGTTCGTGACTGAAACATGATTAACCTGCCTGTCGTATCGAAGGTCGCATAGGCGTCCCGCCAAAAGAAATTACACGTTGGTAAACATCAGCGCGGTAAGCAGGAAGTCCAACCCCAGCACCGCCAACGCCGTGTGGACGACGGTACGGGTGGTGGCACGGCTGACCCCCTCGGAGGTGGGCACCGCATCGTAACCCTCGAACACCGCAATCCAGGTCGCCACCACGCCGAACACCAGGCTCTTGATGACACCGTTGAAAACATCCTCGTGCAGATCCACCTTGGCTTGCATCTGCGACCAGAAGGCACCGTCATCCACCCCCAGCAGACCGACGCCCACGAAGTAGCCGCCCACCACGCCCACTGCGCTGAAAATGGCCGCCAGCAGCGGCATGGAGATCACCCCCGCCAGGAAGCGTGGCGCAATCACCCGCTGCAGCGGATCCACCGCCATCATCTCCATCCCCGACAACTGCTCGGTGGCCTTCATCAGCCCGATCTCGGCAGTGAGCGCCGAGCCCGCCCGCCCGGCGTAGAGCAGCGCCGCTACCACCGGCCCCAGCTCACGCACCAGCGACAGCGCGACCACTACGCCCAGCGACTCTTCGGCGCCGAAATCCACCAGCGTGTTGTAGCCCTGCAACCCCAGCACCATGCCGACGAACAGCCCCGACACCACGATGATCACCAGCGACAACACACCCACCGAGTAGATCTGCCGGACCACCAGACCGAACCGCAGCAGCAATCCCGGCACCGTCGCCAGGGTGGAGAACAGGAACAGGTGACCGCGCCCCAGGCGTTCGAACACGTTGAGCGCCGTGCGCCCGAGACGCTGCAGGATGCCGGTCATACCTCACCCCCGCCGAGCAGGTCCGCGGCAAAAGGCGGCGCCGGATAGTGAAACGGTACCGGACCGTCGGGCAGCCCTTCCAGAAACTGGCGCGCCCACTCCGAATGGGTGTCGCGCAGCGCCGCCGGGGTGCCATGCTCGATCACCTTGCCACCGGCCACCACGTAGATGTAGTCGGCGATGGAGGCGGTCTCCGCCACGTCGTGGGAGACGATGATGGAGGTGAGCTCCAGCGCGTCGTTGAGGGTGCGGATCAGCTTCACCAGCACGCCCATGGAGATGGGATCCTGGCCGGTAAAGGGCTCGTCGTAGAGGATCATCATCGGGTCCAGCGCGATGGCACGCGCCATGGCCACGCGCCGCGCCATGCCACCCGACAGTTCGCTGGGCATGAGGTCGCGCGCGCCGCGCAGCCCGACCGCCTCCAGCTTCATCAGCACCAGATCGCGGATCATGCGCTCCGGCAGCCGCGTGTGTTCGCGCAGCGGAAAAGCGACGTTGTCAAAGACGTTGAGATCGGTGAGCAGCGCACCGCTCTGAAACAGCATGCCCATGCGCTTGCGCAACGTATAGAGTTCGCCCCGCGACAGCCGCGCCACCTCCTGACCGTCGACGCGCACCGTCCCCGCCTGCGGCCGCAGTTGGCCGCCGATCAGACGCAGCAGCGTCGTCTTACCGGTGCCGCTGGGCCCCATGATGGCGGTCACTTTGCCGCGCTGGATGTCGAGGTCGACGCCGTCGAAGATGGGACGCGCGCCGCGCAGAAAACGCAGTCCGCGGATTTCGACGAGCGTGTCGGAGGGGGCTGGCATTGCCTGGAGAATCCGGATTCCCGTAACAGGTTCTTGTTGGTTGCACGGCGCGGCCGCGCCGCGACGATCAGGGCGCAAGTGTCGATGCTCTATCGATGCAAGTCAACTTCGCTCCCGTTGCGGCTCCGATACGCACGCCCACCCGTGCCGCGTCGCATAACGTCGTGTCATAATAGCCGCGCGCCGTCGGGCCGCCGCGAACCGCAGCACACTCCCGAGCGGCAGTTGGCTGCCCGTTTCGCTCCCGCAACGCGTACACAACCCTAAATGGATCTCAACGCCGGTCTCACCTTACCCATCGCTGCCGTCGTCGCCGGATTCGCCCTCCTGGTGTGGGGCGCGGACCGCTTCGTCGTCGGCGCCGCCTCCGCCGCGCGCAACCTGGGGATCTCAACGCTCATCATCGGCCTCACCGTGGTGGGATTCGGCACCTCGGCGCCGGAGATCCTGGTCTCGGGCATGGCGGCCTGGCAGGGTAATCCCGGGCTCTCCATCGGCAACGCCCTGGGGTCCAACATCGCCAATATCGGTCTGATCCTCGGCGTCACGGCGTTGATCCAACCCCTCGATGTCCACTCGGACACGCTGCGCCGCGAGTTTCCCATCCTGCTGGCGGTGGTGCTGTTCGCCGGCGTGTTGATGGCCGACGACAACCTGGGGCGTATCGACGGCGCACTGCTGCTGGGCGGGCTGTGCCTGATGCTCTACTGGCTGGTGAGCCTGGGCATGCGCATGCGCCGCGGCGATCCCATGAGCAGCGAGATCACCGCCGAAGTCCCGCCGCCCCAGCCGCTGCCGCGCGCCATCCTGTGGCTGATCGTCGGTCTGGTGGTGCTGCTGCTGAGTTCACGCATGCTGGTCTGGGGCGCCGTGGAGATCGCCACCAGTCTCGGGGTAAGCGACCTGGTGATCGGCTTGACCATCGTCGCCGTCGGCACCAGCCTGCCCGAGCTGGCGGCGGCCGTCATGAGCGCCATCAAAAAGGAGCATGACATTGCGATCGGCAATGTCATCGGTTCCAATATGTTCAACCTGCTGGCGGTGTTGCCGCTGCCCGGCCTGATCAGCCCCGGAAAATTCCCCGAAGCGGTGCTGATGCGCGACCTGCCGGTGATGGGAGTGATGACGCTGGCCCTGTTCGCCATGGCTTACGGTTTCGGCGGACACGGGCGCATCAACCGGCTGGAGGGGGCGACGCTGCTGGCCGCGTTTATCGGCTACCAGATTACGGTTTACGTCCAACACTGAGACCGCGAGACCCACCACGCATCATGACCCTGCGAGATTCCCCCCCTCCGGCGGCCGGGCACCCCGACGAGAAGTTCTGCGACCTCGGCCGCGCCGTGATCGAGACCGAAGCGGCCGCAGTGGCGGCGCTGGTCGGGCGCATCGACGCCGCTTTCGCCCACGCTTGCCGCCTGCTGCTCGCCTGCGAGGGGCGCATCGTGGTGCTGGGCATGGGCAAATCGGGCCACGTCGGCAGCAAGATCGCCGCCACCCTGGCCAGCACCGGCAGCCCGGCCTTTTTCGTCCACCCCGGCGAGGCCAGCCACGGCGACCTGGGGATGATCACCGCCAAGGATGCGGTGCTGGCCCTCTCCAACTCGGGCGAGACCGACGAAATCCTCACCATCCTGCCCATTATCAAGCGCCTGGGAGTGCCGCTGATCACGTTCACCGGCAACCCCGCCTCCACCCTGGGACGGCAATCCGACGTCTGTCTCGACGTGAGCGTCGCCCAGGAGGCGTGCCCGCTGGGCCTGGCGCCCACCTCCAGCACCACCGCCACCCTGGCCATGGGCGACGCCCTGGCGGTCTCGCTGCTGGAGGCACGCGGCTTCACCGCCGACGATTTCGCCCGCTCGCATCCCGCCGGACGCCTGGGCAAGCGGCTGCTGCTGCGCATCAGCGACGTCATGTACAGCGGCGATGCCATCCCGCAGGTACCGGAATCGGCGGGGCTCAACGCCGCCCTGCTGGAGATGAGCCGCAAGGGGCTGGGCATGACCGCCGTGGTGGACGACACAGGGGGCGTGGTGGGTGTCTACACCGACGGCGACCTGCGCCGCACTCTGGATCACGGTATCGACGTGCACAGCGCCACCATCGCCTCGGTCATGACCCGCGGCAGTACCACGGTCGCGCCGGATCTGCTGGCCGCCGAAGGACTGCAGATCATGGAAGAGAAGAAGATCAACGGCCTGCTGGTAGTGGACGACGCCGGCCGACTCATCGGCGCGCTCAACATGCACACCCTGCTGCGCGCGGGCGTTTTGTAGGAGTCTCCGCGATGCAGGACATCCTCGCCAAAGCCGCCGCCGTCCGCCTGGTCATTTTCGACGTGGACGGCGTGCTCACCGACGCCAGCCTCTTCTTCAGCGACCGCGGCGAGGAGTTCAAGATCTTCAACGCCCGCGACGGCCACGGCATCAAGATGCTGCAGCGCGCCGGCGTGGAAGTGGCCATCCTCTCGGGTCGGCGCTCCGCGGCGGTGGATGCGCGCATGGGAGCGCTGGGCGTGCGCCACATCCACCAGGGCATCGAAGACAAGGGCATCGCCTTCGACGCGCTCATCGCAGAACTGGACCTCGGCGCCGAAGCGGTCGCTTACGTCGGCGACGATGTCATCGACCTGCCCGTGATGACCCGTGTCGGCCTGGCCATTGCCGTTGCCGACGCGCACCCGCTGGTGCGCCGCCACGCCCACTGGCAGACCACCCAACCGGGCGGACGCGGCGCAGCACGCGAGGTGTGCGAGCTGGTCATGCAGGCGCAGGGCACCCTGGAGCCCATGCTGGCGGATTACCTGAAGTGATGGCGCGCACCGCCGTGCTGTTCGTGGCACTGACGATCCTGGCGCTGCTGAGCAGTTGGGTGGCCGACCTGTTGACCCCGCGCACGCCGCTGGAGCGCACCGAACGCCACACGCCCGACTACTACCTGGTCGGGGTCGGGGCACGCGCCATGGATGAGCGAGGTGCCCTGCAACACCGCATGCGCGCCGCGCGCCTGGTCCATTTCGCCGACGACGACAGCAGCGAGCTGGAGCAGCCACGGTTCTACGCCCTGGGTAGCGCCGGAGCGCGCTGGGAGGTGGCCAGCGAACGCGGCCAGAGCAGCGGCGACGGCAAGGTGGTACACCTGATCGGGACCGTCACCATGAATGAGCTGGGCGATCGACACGGTGAGCTACGGACCCGCGACCTGCTGCTGCGCCCCCGGGAGGACTACGTGGAGACCGCGGCCCCAGTCGCCTATCGCGACGCCACCAGCCATATCGACGCGACCGGCCTGCGCGGCCATCTCAGCGAGGGCGGGACGCTGCAACTGCTCGCCGACGTACGGGGAACCCATGTACCGAATACCGATTAACCTGGTAGTGTCGCTGACTCTTGTGCTGGGCGGCAGCGGCGCCTGGGCGCTGGACAACGACCGCCACCAACCCATGCACCTCGAAGCCGACCGCGTCACCATCGACGACCAGCAGAAGATCAGCCAATACAGCGGCGACGTGCGCCTGGAGCAGGGCAGCATCCGCGCCAGCGGCGACGAGATTACCGTCCACTCCGACGACAACGGCCCCCAACGCATCGTCATCACCGGCACACCGGCCACGTTCAGCCAGCGTCCCGAGGGCAAGGAGCACGATGCCCACGGGCGCGCCCAGCGCATCGAGCACGACACCGACGGCGAGGTCACGCTGTTCATCGGTGAGGCGCGATTCTGGCAGGGTCAGGAGGAGTTCACCGGAGCGCGCATCGAATACGACGCCGGCCACGACCGGGTCCACGCCCAGGGCGACGACGCGGGGCGGGTACGCATCGTGATCCAACCCAAGGGCTCGCCGCAGGCCTCCCCGCCGAAAGCTGCCCAGTGAACCCGGCGCCCACCAGCACCCTCACCGCCACCGCACTGGCCAAACGCTACCGCGACCGCAGTGTGGTGAGCGACGTCTCGCTGCAGATCAGCAGCGGCGAGGCGGTGGGACTGCTGGGACCCAACGGCGCCGGCAAGACCACCTCGTTCTACATGATCGTGGGGCTGGTGGCCGCCGACGCCGGCCGGATCGCCATCGACGGCGAGGACATCACCACCCTGCCCATCCATCAGCGGGCGCACCTGGGGGTCGGCTACCTGCCCCAGGAGGCGTCGGTATTCCGCAAACTCACCGTCGCCGAAAACATCCTCGCCATCCTGGAGCTGCGCAAACTGTCGCGCGAACAGCGCCAGGAGCGCCTCGACAGCCTGCTCCACGAATTGCACATCGGGCACCTACGCGACCACCTGGGCATGAGCCTCTCCGGCGGCGAACGGCGCCGGGTGGAGATCGCGCGCGCCCTGGCGGCCGAACCGCGCTTCATCCTGCTCGACGAACCGTTCGCGGGCGTCGATCCCATCTCGGTGCTGGACATCCAGCGCATCATCGAACACCTCTGCCAGCGCGGCATCGGCGTGCTGATCACCGATCACAACGTGCGCGAGACCCTGGGGATCTGCCACCGCGCTTACATCCTCAACGAGGGTCGGGTGATCGCCCAGGGTGGCGCGGACGAAATCCTCGGCAACGCCCTGGTGCGCGAGGTCTACCTGGGGGAGAAGTTCCGACTGTAGTTCCGGCGGGCCCACCGGCCACGACGGGTGCGGTTGCGGTTGCGGTCACGCTCGCGTGGGGTCACAATTGCCGCTCTGCTCAGGGAGGGGGGCGCGAGCGGAGCACCCGGCAGCGGGTTTCCTTCGCATGTCAAGTCTTGATACTTATCAAGAGTCGTGCCAATACTGTGCGGCGCACCGCGTAGCGGGCGCTAGAATGAATGACTATTTCACTCAGAGTGTACCCCTGAAGAGCTTCGTAGCTTGCCCGATCAGCCTCCCGAATGAAGCAATCGATTCAGCTCCGCCTCGGCCAGCAGCTCACGATGACACCGCAGCTGCAACAGGCCATCCGCCTATTGCAGCTCTCCACGCTGGAGCTGCAACTCGAGGTGCAACAGGCGCTCGAATCCAACGTGATGCTCGAAACCGAGGAAGAGCTCGAGCAGCAGGAGCCCACCCTGCAGGCCGAGCCGGAGTTCGGCAACGGTAACGGCACCAGCAGCACCAGCGCCGAGCGCGAACTGAACCAGGAGTCCCCCGGCATCCCCGATGAACTGCCCGTCGACAGCGCCTGGGAAGATGTCTACGACACCGGCGGCACTTCGTATTCCGGCACCGACGGCGACGAACGCGACTACGAGTATCCGGCCGAGGTGGAGGAGAAGCTCCACGACTTCCTGCTGTGGCAACTGCAGCTCACTCCCTTCAACGAGTCGGATTTCGCCGTCGCCTCGGTGATCATCGACTCCATTAACGAGGACGGCTACCTCACCTGCACCCTTGAAGACGTCCTGGAGGCAGTCAAGGAGGATCTGCAAGAGATCGAGCTGGACGAGGTGGAAGCGGTGTTGCACCGCGTGCAGAACTTCGACCCGCCAGGCGTCGCCTGCCGCGACCTGGGCGAGTGTCTCTTCCTGCAGCTGCGCCAACTGCCTGAGACCACGCCCCGACGCAACGAGGCGATGCGTCTGGTCAGAGAACACCTGGACCTGCTGGCCGGCCGCGACCAGCAGCTCCTGATGCGCCGCACCCGGCTCGACGAGGAAGCGCTGCGCGAAACCCTGGCGCTGGTCCGCTCGCTCAACCCGCACCCCGGCAACAGCATGCCCGGATCGGCCACCGAATACATCGTGCCCGATGTGGTGGTACGCAAGAAAAACGGGGTGTGGCGCGTCGAACTCAATCCGGAAACCACGCCGCGCCTGCGTATCAACCGCCACTACGCCAGCATGATCCGCCGCGCCGACAACAGCGCCGACAACGTTACGCTGAAATCCCACCTGCAGGAGGCACGCTGGTTCATCAAGAGCCTGCAGAGCCGCAACGAAACGCTGCTCAAAGTCGCCTCGTGCATCGTCGAACGCCAGCAGGCGTTTCTCGACTACGGCGAGGAGGCGATGAAACCGATGGTGCTGCGCGACGTTGCCGAAACCATCGACATGCACGAGTCCACCGTCTCGCGCGTCACCACCCGCAAATACATGCACACCCCGCGCGGCATCTTCGAGTTCAAGTACTTCTTCTCCAGCCATGTCAGCACCGCCAGCGGCGGCGAATGCTCCGCGACGGCGATACGCGCGCTGATGAAGAAACTGGTAGCTGCGGAGAACCCCGCCAAACCGTTAAGCGACAACAAAATCGCCCGCATCCTGTCGGATCAGGGCATCCAGGTGGCACGCCGTACCGTAGCCAAGTACCGCGAAGCGCTGTGCATCCCGCCATCCAACGAACGCAAGCGCCTGATCTGAGGAAACGGGCGCGCCTTTTCAACCCAAGGAGTCACAACATGCAACTGAACATCACCGGTCACCACATCGACATCACCGACGCCCTGCGTGACTACGTGACCAGCAAGCTCGACAAGCTGCAGCGCCATTTCGACCACGTCACCAACATCCACGTCGTGCTGAGCGTCGAGAAACTGAACCAGAAAGCCGAGGCCAAACTGCACGTCAGCGGTGCCGACGTCTTCGCTGACGCCGTGCACGAGGACATGTACGCCGCCATCGACGCGCTCGCCGACAAACTCGACCGTCAGCTCAAGAAGCATCGCAGCAAACAGAACGACCATCATCGCGCCGACGGTGGGATCAAGAGCAAAGGCGCCGAGTCGCAGTAACCCACAACCGTCTACGGCCTGCCGGCCCGAGTCTCGCCATGGCTATTGCAGATCTGTTGACCCCCGAACGGGTCGTATCCAAAGCGGACATCACCAGCAAGAAACGTGCGCTGGAATATCTCAGCGCGCTGATTGCCGACACCTGTCCCGATCTCGACCGGGGCGAAATCTTCGCCAGCCTGTTGAGCCGCGAGAAACTGGGCAGCACCGGCCTGGGCAACCACGTGGCGCTTCCTCACGGACGCATCCCCCATCGCCATCCTGCGGTGGGTGCCTTCGTCACCGCCGCCCAACCCATCGATTTCGACGCCATCGACGACCAGCCCGTCGACCTGCTGTTCGCACTGGTGGTGCCGGAGGAGTCGACCGACGAGCACCTGCTGATCCTCGCCCAGCTCGCCGAGATGTTCCGCGACGAGGGCTTTTGCGGACGCTTGCGCGAAGCGGGCGACGGCGGGGCACTGATGAAACTGTTCGCCGACTGGCATTCGGCCGGCAGCTCGGCGGCATGACTCAACCGGTCACACCGCAATCGCTGTTCGAGACCTTCCGCGATCAGTTGGCGTTGGAGTGGATTGCCGGCGAGGCCGGCGGCGACATCGCTATCGCACCCACCGGATCCGGCTACACCGGCATGGCGCTGGTGGGGCACCTCAACTTCATCCGCCGCCCGCGCGTACAGGTGCTGGGCATCCGCGAGCTCGACTACCTCGCCGCCCTGGACCACGCCTCGCGCAGCGAGGCCATTGCCGGCATCTTCATCGAGTCCTCCCCGTTCGTGATGGTGGCCAACGGGCAAACGGTTCCGCAGGAACTCGTCGATGAGGCCAACGCCACCGCTACGCCGCTGTTCAGCTCGCGGCTCGGCAGTCACGAACTGATCAGCCACCTTCACTACTATCTGGCCAACCTGCTGGCCGAACGGCTCACCATCCACGGGGTGTTCATGGAGGTGATGGGCAGCGGCCTGCTGCTCACCGGGGAAGCCGGCCTGGGTAAAAGCGAACTCGCCCTGGAGCTGATCAGCCGCGGCCATCGCCTGATCGCCGACGATGCGCCGGAGTTCGCGCGCATCGCACCCGATATCGTCAACGGCAGCTGCCCCGAGCCACTGCGCGATTTCCTCGAAGTGCGCGGCCTCGGCATCCTCAACGTTCGCGCCATGTTCGGCAGCAACTCCGTAAAAAGCAGCCGCTACCTGCGCCTGATCATCAACCTGCAGGCCGCGACCCGGGAGAACACCCAGGGGCTGGACCGTCTCTACGGCACCAGCCGACCGCGCAACGTGCTGGGCGTGGACATCCCGGAGATCACCCTGTTCGTCGCCCCGGGACGCAACCTGGCGGTGATGGTGGAGACCGCCGTGCGCCACCACCTGCTGGTCCTCAAGGGCTACGACGCGGCGCAGGATTTCGTCACCCGCCAGCAGCACTTCATCAGACTGGATCAGCCGTGAAACTGGTACTCATCAGCGGCCTGTCGGGTTCCGGCAAAAGTACCGCGCTGCGCACCCTGGAGGACCTCGGCTACTACTGCATCGACAATCTGCCGGTGCCGCTGCTGTATGAATTCGCACAGCAGATGCAGCGCCGCCCGATCGACTCCATACGCAATTCCGCGGTAGGTATCGACGCCCGCAACCTGGATGAGGATTTGCGCGAACTGCCAGACATCCTCGACCGCCTGCAGCACGACGGCATCGATTGCGAGGTGCTGTTCCTCACCGCCAGCGACGATGCGCTGTTCAAACGCTTCAGCGAGACGCGGCGCAAACACCCGCTGAGCGGCAACCGCCACTCGCTGGCCGATGCCATCGACAACGAGCGCGCACGCCTGGAGCCCATCGCCGCGCGCGCCAACCTGACCATCGATACCAGCCTCACCAACGTCCACGAGCTGCGCGACCTGGTGCGCAACCGGGTCTTCGGGCGCACGCGCAACACCTTGTCGCTGCTGTTCGAATCGTTCGGCTACAAACACGGGGTACCGGGCGACGCCGATTTCGTCTTCGACGTGCGTTGCCTGCCCAACCCCTACTGGGAGCGTCAGCTGCGCCCGCTGACCGGACTCGACGCCGCCGTCATCGCCTACCTGGAAGCCGAGCCGCTGGTGGTCGAAATGATCGACGACATCCGCGGTTTTCTGGAGCGCTGGTTGCCCCACTTCCAGGCGGAAAACCGCAGCTACGTCACGGTGGCCATCGGCTGTACCGGCGGGCAGCACCGGTCGGTCCACGCCGCCGAGAAGCTGGCGGCGCATTTCCGCGGCGTATTGAGCGGCACGGTCCTGACCCGCCATCGAGGGCTCAAATGAGCGTCGGGCTGCTGATCATCACCCACGAAGGCATCGGCGGAGCGCTGCTCAGGACCGCGACGCACACGCTCAAGTGCTGCCCGGTGAACGCCGCGGTGTTGGAAGTGCCGCAGGACAACCGGGTGGAATCCCACCGCATCCGCGCCAAACGCCTGCGCGAGCAGGTCGATCAGGGCGACGGCGTGCTGATCCTCACCGACCTCTACGGCGCGACGCCGGGCAATATCGCCAGCGAGCTGCACGACGGCGAGCACGTCGTCACCATCACCGGGATCAACCTGCCGATGGTGATGCGTGTCCTCAACTACGCCACGCTGCCGCTGCAGGAGTTGGCAGCAAAAGCCATCGGCGGCGGCAAGGATTGCGTCTTCGCCTGCGGCCAGGAGTCCGGTTGTGGCTGAACTGGAGACCGAAATCACCATCAGCAACAAACTGGGCCTGCACGCGCGCGCGGCGGCCAAGCTGGTCACCGTGGCATCGGGTTTCGAGAGCGATATCCAGCTGATCCGCGACACCCGGCGCGCCAATGCCAAGAGCATCATGGGGGTGATGATGCTGGCGGCCAGCAAGGGCACCGCGCTCACCCTGGTCGTCACCGGCGACGATGCCGAAGCGGCGAGCGAAGCGATCGCGGCCTTGGTGAACGACAAATTCGGCGAAGGCGAATGAGCCGCGCGGACGGGGGAGATCCGTGACGCTGGAACTCAACGGCATCGGAGTCTCGCGAGGCATCGCCATCGGCAAGGCGCATTTTCTCCAGCGTGGCTCGCTGGAGGCCATCGAGTACTGCCTGCCCGAGGACAAGATCCCCGACGAGATCGCCCGCTTCCATACCGCAGTGGCCAGCGCCAAGCGGCAGCTACGCGGCATCCGCGGCCAGATCCCGGAAGACGCCCCCCGCGAAATAGTCACCTTCATCGACACCCACCTGCTGATGATGGACGACGCCGCGTTGTCCACGGCACCCACCAAGATCATCGCCGAACGGCGCGTCAACGCCGAGTGGGCCCTGCAGATCCAGCGCGATTCGCTGGTGCGCATCTTCGACGAAATGGACGACCCCTACCTGCGCACGCGCAAGGACGACGTCGACCACGTGGTCAACCGCATCCAGCGGCTGCTGCGCGATGCCGATCATCACGAGAGCGACAGCCAGGAGAAACGCCTCAAAGGCCGTCTGATCATCGCCGACGACCTCACCCCGGCCGACGCCGTGCTGATGCAGAACCAGGGCATCGCCGGTTTCATCACCGAATACGGCGGCCCGCTCTCGCACACCGCCATCCTGGCGCGCAGCCTGGGCATCCCGGCGGCGGTGGGCGTGCGCAACGCACGACGCTACCTGCGCGACGAGGAGCGGCTGATCCTCGACGGCCAGCACGGGGTGGTACTGGCCGATGCCACGGCGGAGATGCTGCGCTACTACCGCAACGAGCAGGGCGTAGAGAAACGCTACCAGCAGGATCTGCAGAAACTCAAATGGCGTAACGCCATCACCCGCGACGGCGTCCCCATCAAGCTCATGGCCAACATCGAACTGGCCGAAGACTCCCGCGCCGTGCGCGCGGTGGGCGCCGAGGGGGTGGGACTGTACCGCACCGAGTTTCTGTACATGAACCGCACCGACCTGCCCGACGAGGAAGAGCACTTCGCTACCTACCGCGGCGTGATGAAGACCCTGCGCGGCTGCCCGATCACCATCCGCACCCTGGATCTCGGTTCCGACAAACAGGTCGACAGCGGTCGCGCCACCGGCCCGCTGCCCACCAATCCCGCCCTGGGTCTGCGCGCCGTGCGCTTGTGTCTGCGCGAACCTTCGCTGTTTCTTCCCCAGCTACGCGCCATCCTACGCGTCTCGGCGCTGGGTCCGGTGCGCATCATGATTCCCATGCTCTCCAGCATCCAGGAGCTGATGCAGGTACTGCAGATCATCAACGAACTGAAACGTGAACTGCGCGAAAGCGGTATCAAGTTCGATCCCAATATCCCGGTGGGTGGCATGATCGAGGTACCGGCCGCTGCCATCAGCGCGCACATCTTCGCCAAGCATCTGGACTTCTTCTCCATCGGCACCAACGACCTGATCCAATACACCCTCGCCATCGATCGCGTCGACGACGAAGTCAACTATCTCTACGATCCATTGCACCCCTCGGTACTGCAACTCGTCGCAACCGTCATCAAAGCGGGGAAAAAGGCCGGCATTCCGGTGGCCATGTGTGGCGAGATGGCCGGCGATACGCGCTACACGCGCTTGTTGCTAGGCATGGGATTAAGCGAATTCAGCATGCACCCGGCCTCGCTGCTGGAGATCAAGCGCATCGTCAACGGCAGCAACGTCGGAGCCCTGGCGCAGGGGGCCAAACGCATTCTGCGCTGCGCCGATTCCGCAGAAATCAACCGGCTGGTCGAACGCCTCAACGCCTAGCCGTCGGGGCCACCGCACATCGGATTCACCGCCCGCCCCCCGCACCAACCCGCCTGCCGCTCCCCGATGCACGACCCGCCGCACGGCGCGCCGACAAACTTTTCCTTTTGCAGAACCCGCTTGCTACACTTGCGGCGGCCGCCCCGACCGCCCCCTTGCACCACTGACGATTCAACGGACAGTCATGCAGGAAAAAGAGCAACATCGCGAACGCCTGCAAAAGTTCACCGCCGCCCTGGAGGTGGGCACGCTGCGTCAGGTCGGGCGCATGATCAACGAACTGCACCCGGCCGAAATCGCCCTGCTGCTGGAATCGCTGCCGCCCGCGCAGCGCCACGTGGTGTGGGAGCTGGTGGACGAGGAGTACGACGGCGACGTGCTCTCGCACCTCAACGACGAGGTGCGCGCCAAGCTGCTGGAGGAGTACGACGCCAACGAGCTGGTGGCCGCCACCGAGGGTCTGGAAGCCGACGACATCGCCGACATCCTGCAGGACCTTCCCGACACCGTCATCCGCGAAGTCCTGAGCTCGCTGGACAAGCAGGATCGCCAGCGCATCGAGGCGGTGCTCTCCTACGAGGAGGACACCGCCGGCGGCATCATGAGCACCGACACCCTGACGGTGCGTCCCGACGTCACGCTGGACGTGGTGCTGCGCTACCTGCGCATGCGCGGCGACATCCCCGAACTCACCGACAACCTCATCGTGGTCAACCGCAACGACCGCTACCTGGGGCTGCTGTCGCTCACCGACCTGCTCACCAAAGACCCCACGTTGCGCGTCGGCCAGGTGATGCTGCGCGACGTGGAGGGCATCCTGGCCAATGCGCCGACCACCGAAGTGGCCAAGCTGTTCGAGCAGCGCGACTTCATCTCGGCGCCGGTGGTTGACGAACAGCGCCGCCTGCTGGGGCGCATCACCGTCGACGACGTGGTGGACGTCATCAAGGAAGAGGCAGACCAAACCCTGCTCGCCATGGCCGGTCTGGACGAAGAAGAAGATCTGTTCGCCCCGGTACTGACCAGCACCCGGCGCCGCGCCATCTGGCTGGGCATCAACCTGATCACAGCGTTTCTCGCCTCCTGGGTCATCGGGCGCTTCGAAGGCGCACTGGAGAAGATCGTCGCCCTGGCGGTGCTGATGCCCATCGTCGCCAGCATGGGCGGCAACGCCGGCACCCAGACCCTGACGCTTACCATCCGCGGGTTGGCGCTGGGCCAGGTGAGCGGCGCCAACGCCCCCTGGCTGCTGACGCGGGAGTTGGCTGTGGGGGTGCTCAACGGCCTGCTGTGGGCGCTGGTGGTGGCGGGGGTCGCGGTGTTCTGGTTTCACGACACCTCCATCGGCCTGGTCATCGCCGCGGCCATGGTGATCAACCTGGTGGCCGCCGCCGTGGCCGGCCTGACCATTCCGCTGTTGATGAAACGCCTGGGGATCGATCCGGCACTCGCGGGCACCGTTGCACTCACCACGGTCACCGACGTGGTGGGATTTCTCTCCTTCCTGGGATTGGCCAGTATCTATTTGATGTAGAGCCGGATCGGCATGATCAGGGTGCGCTGGCTGCGCGCCACGGCACCACGATCACCACAAATATTCTCTGCGTTACGTCGAATGGCCTTGAGGCTCAACAAACCGTCAGTGCGGTTTGGGCTGCGCCACCTGGCGCAGGGTCACCACCATCAGCACGCTGCCCAGGATCAGCGCGCTGCCCGCCAATCCCGCCACGCCGAAACGCTCGTCCCACCACCACCAGGCGGTGAACGCCGCCACCACCGGCTCGATGGTGACAACCACCGCCGCGCGCGACGCCTCCAGGTGACGCAGTCCTGCATAGTAAGCCAGGTAGGCGAAATAGGTGGAGACCACCGCTACGCCCAGCACGCACAGCCACGCCAGCGGCGTCTTGTGGCTAAATTCGACGAACGGCAGCAGCACCAGCGCGCCGACGGGCAGCGCGTAAAGGAACAGCGTCGGTGTGGTGTAGCGGCGCAACACCCCTTTGCCGAAGATGAAGTAGAGGGCATAGGTGAACCCGGAGAGCAGGCCGAAACCGACGGCGGTGACGCTCACGCCGCCCGCACCCTGTACGCCCCCGCCTTCCCGGGCGATCAGGCCGACGCCCACCAGGGTCAGTACCACCGCCAGCAGCTTGCGCGGGTCGGCGGACTCGCCCAACAGCAGGCGCGCCATCACCACCACCCAGGCCGGCGCTGTGTAGAGCAGCATCGACGCCAGCGCCGCGCCGCCCGCCGCCACGGCCGCCTGATAGGCACCGTAGAACACGGCGACGCACAGTACGCCGAACAGTGCGATCAACGGGAGGTGTTGCGCTTCGACCCGGGTCTGGCGGATGACGGTGGCATGGACGCCGAACAGCAGCCACGCGATGACCGCGCGCCACAACGCCACCTCGAGGGGGCTGACCCCGGCGGCGAAGGCGAAGCGGGCGATGGGGCCGATCAGCCCCCACAACGCCGCCGCCAGCAGCAACAGCGCGTAACCCAGAAAACGATGCCGCGCGTGACCTGCCGCGACCGGATGCTGCGCCAACGCGCCTCGGTTGCGCGGCACCGGATTCAGCGGTGCACCTCAGGATGGGGCATCGAACGTGAGCGCCGCCAGTACCCCGCCTTCGCCGTAGACGTAGAGGACGCCGTCGACCGCCCGGGGCGCCTCAAGCAGCCCCTTATCGTCGATCTGCACTCGCCCCACGATGCGCCCGTCGGCAGCCGAGAGAAAATGCAGATAACCTTCGAAGTCGCCCACCACCAGATAGTCGCCGAAAGCGACGGGGGCGGTCAGACCCCGCGCCTGCAGCTTCTCCTGCTTCCACAGCGCAACGCCGTTGTCACGCCCCAGCGCCCAGACGTGGCCACGGGCATCGGTGACGAACAGGCGGTCGCGGGCCAGCCCCACCGGTTGGTAGGCGGAGATGTCGCGCGCCCACAGCAGCACGCCCGAGGCGGCGGCCACCGCGGCTACGCGTCCCTGGTACGCGGCGACGTACAGCGTGCCGTCGTCGAACACCGGGGTGGCGTCGACGTCGACCATGCGGTCGAGTTCGGTGCGTCCGCGCGGCACGGCCACGGCGCTCTCCCACAGCAGGCGCCCGCTGGCGATCTCCAGCGCCGCCAGCTTGCCGCTGGCGAATCCGATGTAGGCCTGCCCACCCGCGGTGACGGGCATGCCGCTGCCGCGCAAGCTGAGCGCCGGCACGCGCTGCTGGTAAAACCATTTGCGCTCGCCGCTGGCGCCGTCCAGGCCGTAGACGTTGCCGTCCACGCAGTGCGCCACCACCGTACCCTGCGCCTCCTGAGGCGGCGTAATGATCTCGCTCGACACCGTGCTGCGCCAACGTTCGGCGCCGTCGGCGGCACTCAGCGCCACCACCTCGCCGTTGGGGGTGCCCACCAGCAGCTGATCGCCCGCCAATCCCAGGGCGCCGGTAATCTCCAGGCCGGTGGAACGCTCCCACAACCGTCGCCCGTCGCGCCGATCGACCGCCACCACCTCGCCGCGGCGATCCGCCACGTAGAGGGTGTCGTCGGCGAACACCGGCCGCAGCCGCACCCGCTGTCCGGCGCTCCCCGCACCGATCTGGGTGCGCCACACGGCATGTACCGGCAGCTCGCCCTCAACCGCCGGCAGCGGGGCCGGTGGGTCGGGATCGACTACCGAGCTGCAGCCGGACGCCAGCGCAGCCAGCGCCACGACGGCGACGACCACGCGTCTCATTGGATCGCCTCGTCCGGGGTCAGGCCCAATTGATCGAGCTTGAGCTGCACCAGCGCACTGTTGCCGGCATCGCTGCTGGCCAGCGCCTTGCGGTACGCCTCGCGGGCAGCGTTGACGTCACCGGTCTGCACCGCGAGATCGCCTTCGACCTCCTGGTAAAGAGCGACGAACTTGCCGAAGTCGACACCCTGCAACAGTGCCTTGACGCCGGCAGCATCCTTCAGGTCCAGCATCACCCGCGCCAAGCGCAGGCGGGCGATGTGGCGCAGCTCGTCGGTGTCGGCGTGATCCAGCACCCAGCGCAGTCGCTCCTGGGCGGCGGGCAGATCCCCCTTCTCCACGTCGGCCTTGGCCATCAGCAGTCCGGCCAGATTGGCGTACGGCGTGTCGCTATACTCGTTGATCAGCGTCTTGCCCTGGGTCAGCACCTCGTCGTGGCGTCCCGCCTGGGAGGCGACGGTCAGTGCCTCGTAGGCCGCGGAGGCCGCCCCGCCGCGTTCGTCGATATGGCGCTGCCAGTATTGCCAGCCGAACAATCCGCCCAACCCGATGACCGCGCCGACGATGAGGGCCATGGCGTTCTCGCGCCACCACTTTTTCAGTGCCTCGATCTGTTCCTGTTCCGATGCGTAGACGTCCACTACTCGCTCCTAACTCGCTAAACCGATGATTCCTGCAACCGCGCGCGCAGCGATTCGGCGAGCTGCGCTTGCGGAATGTGCGTTTGATCTGCGTCGCTGCGCAAATCCTTGAGAGCCACCACCCCTTGCGCCACTTCGTCGTCGCCCAGGATGAGCACCCAGCGCGCGCCGCTGCGGTCGGCCTTCTTGAACTGGCTCTTGAATCCACCGCCACCGCAATGGGTGAGCAGGCGCAGCCCGGGCAATGCGTCGCGCAGCTGCTCGGCCAGCAGAAAACCGTGGCGCTGGCTCTGCTCGCCGGCGGTGATCAGGTAGACCTGGGGGGCCTGCCCGTCTTCGACCTGGCCCGCCCGCTCCTCCAGCAGCGCCACCAGCCGCTCCAGACCCATGGCGAATCCTACGCCCTGGGTCGCGCGCCCGCCCAACTGCTCCACCAGCCCGTCGTAACGGCCGCCGGCGCACACGGTGCCCTGGGCGCCCAGCGCCTCCGTCACCCACTCGAACACCGTGTTGCAGTAGTAGTCGAGCCCGCGCACCAGCCGCGGGTTGAGACGATAGCGCAGCCCCGCGGCATCGAGCAGCGCGCGCAGCCCCTCGAAGTGGGCGCGCGACGCCTCGCCCAGATAATCGTCGAAACTGGGGGCGCCGGCGATCACGTCGCGCAGCTCGGGATTCTTGCTGTCCAGGATGCGTAGCGGATTGCTCTCCAGCCGACGTCGGCTGTCTTCATCTAGCGCCGCCTCGTGCTGGCGGAAGTAGCCCACCAATACGTTGCGGTAGACCGCCCGCTCCTCGGCAGTGCCCAACGAGTTGAGTTCCAGCTCGACGATGTCGTCGATGCCCAGCGCCCGCCACATGCGCGCGCTCATCAGAATCAGCTCGGCATCGATGTCCGGCCCCGGCAGGCCGAAGGCCTCGGCCCCGATCTGATGGAACTGGCGGTAGCGTCCCTTTTGCGGGCGCTCGTGGCGGAACATGGGGCCCGTGTACCAGAGGCGCTGCACCTGGTTGTAGAGCAGTCCGTTTTCGATTCCGGCGCGCACGCAGCCGGCGGTGTTCTCGGGGCGCAGGGTCAGGCTGTCGCCGTTGCGGTCCTCGAAGGTATACATCTCCTTCTCAACGATGTCGGTCACCTCGCCGATGGAGCGTTTGAACAGCTCGGTGCGTTCCAGAATCGGCGTGCGGATTTCACGGTAGCCGTAAGCCCGCAGGGTTTCGCGCAGCGTCGACTCCAGGAACTGCCAGAGCGAGCTCTGCTCGGGCAGGATGTCGTGCATGCCGCGGATGGCTTGGATGTTCTTGGACAAACCCGCTTCCTAAATCAATAAAACAAAACCCGTCTCGCGCAACGACGCGAGCGACGTCATGATCGCAAAGAGACACACAGGTTCGCGCGCTACCGCAGCTGCGCGCAAGGCTGTCAACCGCCCTCCCGCTGGCGCTGCAACCGTTCGCGGATCTCGCGTTCCAGCCGGTCCACCAAGTCCTCGTCGACCACCTTCTCGGCCGGCTTGCCGTCGCGGTACATGAGGTTGGGCTCTCCCCCGGTGATGCCCACGTCGGCGACCTTCGCCTCGCCGGGGCCGTTGACCACGCAGCCGATGACCGCCACGTCGAGCGGTTCGGTGATGTCGGCCAGGCGCTCCTCCAGTGCATTCACCGTCTTGATCACGTCGAAACGCTGACGCGAGCAGGACGGACAGGCGATGAGATTGATGCCGTGGCTGCGCAGGTGCAGGCTCTTCAGGATATCGAAGCCCACCTTCACCTCTTCCACCGGATCGGCGGCCAGCGAGACCCGCAAGGTATCGCCGATGCCTTCCGCCAGCAACATCCCCAGACCGACCGCCGACTTGACGGTGCCCGAACGCAGTCCGCCCGCTTCGGTGATACCGAGGTGCAGGGGCTGCTCGATCTGGCGCGCCAGCTCGCGGTAGGCTGCCACGGCGGTCAGCACATCCGAGGACTTGATGCTCACTTTGAACTCCTGGAAATCGAGCCGGTCCAGGATTTCCACATGGCGCAGCGCCGATTCCACCAGCGCCTCGGGGGTCGGCTCGTGGTACTTCTCCAGCAGATCCTTCTCCAGCGAACCGGCGTTGACGCCGATGCGAATGGGGATACCGCGATCGCGCGCGCAGTCCACCACGGCGCGGATACGCTCTTCCTTGCCGATGTTGCCGGGGTTGATGCGCAGGCAATCCACTCCCAGCTCCGCGACGCGCAGCGCGATGCGGTAATCGAAGTGGATGTCGGCCACCAGGGGCACGGTCACCCGGCGGCGAATTTCACCGAACGCGTCGGCGGCCTCCATGGAGGGCACCGAGATGCGTACGATGTCGGCACCGGCGGCGGCGATGGCCTGCACCTGCGCCACCGTGGCGGCCACGTCGCAGGTCTCGGTATTGGTCATGCTCTGCACCGCGATGGGCGCGTCGCCGCCCACGGCGACGCTGCCGACGCGGATCTGGCGCGAGGGGCGGCGCTTTATGGAGAGGGTTGGATGCACAATCGACCTCGGTGGCTGACGGCTGGAGCGCTGTGTGGCGCTACTGTCCGTCGGACGCTGCAGCGCCGAGGGTGACGCGCGCCGTCCCACGGCTGCTGATGCGAATACCGGTTACCGGCTCGCCGTTGTAGCGCATCTGCACGCCCGGCGCGTTACCCAGAAAGACCCGCAACGGCCCCTGGCCGGTAACCTCCGCGACGCTCCCCGCGTTGAGCAGGCGGTAGATCAGGCGCTCGCCGCTGGCGTCGGTCACTTCGGCCCACGAATCCTCGCTGACCTCCATCACCAGCCGGTCACTCCCACCCGCCGCCGCGGACACGCTCTGACCGGCGGACATTTCGCTGGTGGCGGCCTCGGGTGGCGCAACGGCGGCGGGCTGCGCGGGCGCGGCCGTCTGGGCAGGCTCTGCAGTTGGCGCCGTCGTCGCTGCGGCGCTGGTTTCGGGCGTCGCTTCGGCCGCCGGCAGCGTCAGCGGCCCGGCCGGTTCTGCAGGCTGTGGGGGCAGTGCCCGCGCCTCGTCCATCGGCGGCGGAACCACTGCGGTTTCGGGGCGGACGTCGCGTTGCTGCTCCGACGGCATTGCCGGCGCCTGAATCACGGCTGCGGCTGCGGGGGCCTCGTGGGATTGCTGGCGCGCCACGAACACGGAGGGAGGTTCGCCCTGAAACCACGCCACCAGCAGCGCGCCCAGGACGCCCAACACCACCACCGACCCCCACTTCAACAGCAGGTGTTCGCCGCGCCGCTTGTGGGTGAGTATCGCCCCTTTGGGCACGGCGGGCGGCGCTTCGCGCAGCCCCAGACTCTCGAACGTCCCGATGATCTCGCTCACCGGCAACGCCAGCAGCTTGGCGTAGCTGCGCAAGTAGCCGCGGGCGAAAAGGATGGAGGGCAGCGCTGCGTAGTCGTCGGCCTCCAGCGCGGCGATGATCCCTTGCTTGAGTTTGAGCTGCTCGGCCGCGGCGGCCAGCGACAAGCCGCGCGCTTCGCGGGCGGCGCGCAGGCGCGCTCCTGGCCCTCGCGCTGGCGAGGGGGGCGCGTCGGCGGGGATGTCGTCGGGTCCTAGCTCGGCGTTCATGGGCGTTTCGACGCCTCGAGAAGCTGCGCCTCCTCCGAATCGGGGTACTGGCCCTGCAACAGCAGCGAATAGCTGGACACGGCGTTGCGGTCACCCAGCTCACGTTCCACCTGAATTCCCAACCACAGCGTTTGCGGGTTGTGCTTCGCCACCGCCAGATAGCGTTGCAGGTAACCGCGTGCGCTCAACGCGTTGCCCTTTTCGAAGCTGATGCGTGCCATCTGAAACAGTGCGACAGGGTACTGGGGATTGCGGCGCAAGGCGCCGCGCAGGTACTGCTCGGCCGCGTCGCGATCGCGTGCACGTACGCACTGGCCGGCGTTGGTGAGCGCCACTTCCGGTTGCGGATAGAGAGGATTGTCAACGGCCGCCTCGAAGTGTTTCAACGCTTCGTCCACCTTCCCCGTGCGGCACAGGTAAACACCATAGGCGTTGCGCGCGTAGGAGTTCTGGGGATCGAGTTCGACCGCCTTGGCGTAGTGGCCGTCCGCTTTGTCGGGCCGCCCCAGGCTTTCGTAGGCCACCGCCACCGCAGCGTGCGCCTTAGCGTTGCTGGGATCCTGTTCGATCGCCCGCAGCAACTTGCCCAGCGCCCGTTCCGAATCGCGCTCACGCAGGTAGCTCAACCCCAGTTCGGTGTTGATTTGCGAACTCTTGGCGAGCTGTGCCTCCTCCTGGCGCACCGCTGCGCTGCTACAGGCGCTGAGCGCAATGAGCGCCGCACACGCCAGACCGACTCTTGCTCCCGTCATGGGCGCACCTCGACGATGGGGGTGATCGTGTGCCCGAGCCGGCGGTTCTGCACCTTGCCGGCGAGCTGGCCGCAGGCGGCGTCGATATCCTGGCCGCGCGGCTTGCGCGTCACGGCCATGATACCGGCCCCCAGCAGGACATCGCGAAAGGCATCCAGCGTCGCGTTGTCCGACGGCCGGTAGGGTGCGCCGGGGTAGGGATTGAACGGAATCAGATTGACCTTGGAAGGGATTCCGCGCAACAGTCTGACCAGCGTGCGCGCCTCCTGCAGCGAATCATTGACGCCGTCGAGCATGATGTACTCCCAGGTGATGCGCCGCCGGTTGTCGGTGCCAATGAAATCGCGGCACGCAGCGAGCAGTTCGCGGATGGGATACTTGCAGTTAATCGGCACCAGCCGATCGCGCAACTCGTCGTCCACGGCGTGCAACGAGACCGCCAGACTGACATCGGAAGCCTGCGCCAGACGCCGCAACCCGGGCACCACCCCCGCAGTGCTCAGCGTCACCCGGCGCTTGGAGATACCAAATCCCAAATCGTCCATCATCAACTGGCAGGCGCGGATCACGTTATCCACGTTGAGCAGCGGCTCACCCATGCCCATCAACACCACGTTGGTGATGAGCCGGGTATCGTTGACGCCCGGCCATGCACCGTCGCCCGCCGCCGAACTACCCAGACACCCGTTGGCCACCCACACCTGGCCGATGATCTCGGCGGTGGTGAGATTGCGGTTGAAGCCCTGCTGGGCGGTGACGCAAAAGGCGCAATCCAGCGGGCAGCCAACCTGCGAGGAGACGCACAAGGTGCCGCGATCCCCGTCGGGGATGAACACGGTCTCGATGCAATTGCCGTCAACCAGTCGCAGCAACCACTTGCGCGTGCCGTCGGCCGACACCTGGTCGGTCACCACCTCGGGCAGGCCGATCGCCGCGTGCTCTGCAAGCTGCGTACGCAGGCCCTTGCTGAGATTGGTCATCGCGCTGAAATCGGTCACGCCCAGGTGATAGATCCACTTCATCACCTGATGGGCACGAAACCCCTTCTCACCCTGTTGGGTGAAGAAGGCTTCCAGCCCGGTACGATCAAGATCCAGCAGATTGACGCGTGTCTCGCTCAAACGCTTGCTCTTAGCGGGTGCGAGGACAGATCTCACCCTCGCCGAAGAAATAGGCGATCTCGACGCGTGCAGTGTCGGGCCCGTCGGAACCGTGTACGGCATTCTCGCTCACGTCGTCGGCAAAGTCGGCGCGAATGGTACCGGCGGCGGCCTCCTTGGGATTGGTCGCCCCCATCACTTCGCGATTCTTGGCGATGGCGTTGTCACCCTCCAGCACCTGCACCATGACCGGTCCCGAGACCATGAAGTCGACCAGATCCTTGAAGAAGGGGCGCTCTTTGTGCACCGCGTAGAAACCCTCGGCCTGTTCCCGGGTGAGGTGCAGCATCTTGGACGCGACGATGCGCAGTCCCGCCTTCTCGAAGCGGCTGTAGATCTCGCCGATCACGTTCTTGGCAACAGCATCGGGTTTGACTATGGAAAAGGTGCGTTCGATCGCCATTCACTAAGCTCCTAGATATGACAAGCCCGCGCCTGACCGCGGGCCGGGAAAATCAACGCGTTAGTTTACCGCCATGGCGCCGGCCTAGGCAACGCAAGCCCGGCCGGGGGGAGCACTAAAGAGCTTGATCTATGAAGAAAACAGGGGATTTTCGCGCGCCACCACACTGCATCCGTCGGCAGCCGCAGAGCACACCGCCACGTACAGACACCGTCATGTTTCGATGGTGTTTCAGACGCTGAAGCTTGTCCCGCAGCCGCAGGTGGACTTGACGTTGGGGTTGTTGAACTTAAAACCCTCGTTGAGTCCCTCTTTGGCGTAGTCGAGTTCCATACCTTCCAGATAGGGCAGGCTCTCTTTATCGACCAGCAGTTTGACGCCCAGGGACTCGAAGACCACGTCGTCCTCACCGATCTCCCGGGCGAAATCCACGATGTAGGAGAGCCCGGAACACCCGGACGGTTTGACGCCGACCCGTACGCCGACGGTCTCACTACGCGCCTCAAGAAAGCCGCGCACCCGTTCTGCCGCGGAGGGGGTAAGTGTCAATGTCATAACGATACCTCTTGCAGGGATGTTAATCGCGCCTTCAGCAGCAACCGTCGGCTGCGAGGGCGTTCCACTCCGGCGACAGCTCGCGCAACTGAGTGACCTTGTCGCATACCGCCGCGACGGTGAAATCGATCTCCTCTTCGCTGGTGTAGCGTCCCACTGAAAAGCGGATCGAACCTTCGGCCAGCTCCGCGCTGCGCCCCAGGGCACGCAGCACGTAAGACGGTTCGCGGCTGGCCGATGAACAGGCCGATCCGGAACTGAGGGCGACGTCGCCCAGGGCCATCATCAACGTCTCGCTGTCGATACCGACGAAGCTCACGTTGAGATTGCCGGCAACACGACGCTCCAGATCGCCATTCAGACAGATCGCGGGCAGCCACTGCAGCCCTTCCCAAAGCCGGTTGCGCAGGCGGCGGATGCGCTCGTTCTCCAGCTCCATCCGTTCGCCGGCAATGCGATAGGTCTCACCCATGCCGACGATCTGATGGGTCGCCAACGTCCCCGAGCGCAGGCCGCGCTCGTGCCCGCCGCCGTGAATCTGCGCCACCAGTGCCACCTCGGGCGCGCGGCGCACGTAGAGCGCACCGATGCCCTTGGGCCCGTAGAGCTTGTGCGCCGACAACGACATCAGATCAACGGGCCAGCGACGCAGATCGATATCGATCTTGCCGGCACTCTGCGCCGCATCCACGTGAAACAGAATCCCGCGTTCGCGCGCCAATTCGCCGATGGCGGCGATATCCTGGATTACGCCGATCTCGTTGTTGACGTGCATGACCGAGAGCAGCGCCGTATCGTCGCGCAGCGCCCCCCGTACTTTGTCCAGATCCAGCAGCCCGCTGGATTCGGGGCGCAGATAGGTCACCTCGAAGCCTTGGATCTCCAGATAGCGGAAACAGTCGAGCACCGATTTGTGCTCGGTCATCACCGTCACCAGATGGCGCCGTCCGTCCTGGCGCGCCTGCGCGGCTCCTTTGATGGCGAGGTTGTTGGACTCCGTCGCGCCCGAGGTCCACACCAGATCCTCGGCTTCGCAGCGAATCAGGTCCGCCACCTGGTGCCGTGCGCGCTCCACCGCCGCCTCGGCATGGCGGCCGAAGCGGTGCGAGCGCGAGGCCGGATTGCCGAACGCGCCCTCACGGGTGAGGTATTCGGCCATGCGCGCCGCCACCCGTTCGTCCACCGGGGTGGTAGCCGCGTAATCCAGATAGATGGGGCGCTTGATCATCGTTTCAATCGGTCATTGGCGAGGGGCCGTCGATTCAGCCTGTTGTGACTGCACGCTAGGCGAAGCGTTCCGTCAACATTGGCGCCATGCGCTGACGCAGCGCCTGCAACGCTGCGATCAGCCGATCCACGTCGTCCCGCTGGTTGCCCATGCCCACGCTGACCCGTATCGCGCTAAACGCCTCCTCACGCGGTACGCCCATGGCCATCAACACGTGGCTGGGATCGGGGCTGCCGCTGTGGCAGGCCGAACCGCTGGACACGGCGATCCCCTGGCGATCCAGATGCAGCAGCGCCGTTTCGCCGTCGATTCCCGCCAGCGTGAACATCACGGTATTGGGCAGTCGCTGCGCCGTCGCCCCGAGCACGCGGGTACCCGGCAGTTCCGCAAGGCGCGCGATGCAGTAATCGCGCAGCCCTTGGGCATGGTTCCGGCGCTCGTCCAGTTCGGCAGCCGCCAGTTCCGCCGCGCGGCCAAAACCCACGATGGCAGCCACGTTCTCGGTACCCGAACGCAACCCGCGCTCCTGTCCGCCGCCGTACAACACGGGACGCAAGTCCAGCGATTTGTCGACGATCAACGCCCCCGCACCCTTGGGGCCGTTGATCTTGTGGGCCGACAGGCTCATCAGCTGCACGCCGGTAGCGGCGAACCGCAACGGCAGCTTGCCCGCCCATTGCACCGCATCGGTATGCATCACGACACCGTGGCGCGCCGCCACTTCAGCCAGCTCGGAGACCGGTTGCAGCACGCCGGTCTCGTTGTTGGCGGCCATCACCGAACAGAGCCGGGTGGCCGGCGTCAGGAGCTCGGAAAAACGCTGCGGCAGAACGCGCCCCGCGCCGTCCACCGGAACCTGCAGCACCTCCCAGCCGTAGCGTTGCAGCCCTTGAGCCGGCTCCAGAACGCTGGGATGCTCCACGGCGCTCACCAACAGGCGCCCGGGCGGCAGGCTCTGCGCCACGCCCCACAGCGCCAGGTTGTTGGCCTCGGTACCGCCGCTGGTGCAGATCACCTGCACCGGCTGCACCCCGAGCCACGCCGCCACCTGCTCGCGCGCGCACTCCACGGCGCTGCGGGCAGCGCGTCCGGCACGGTGGACGCTGGAGGGGTTGCCGCAACCGAGATACGGCAGCATGGCGTCACGGACCCGCTCGTCGAGCGGGCTCGTGGCATTGTGGTCGAGGTGGAGGATCATGGGCGCGGAAGCCGGCTTCCGCTCACCGCGTCAGGATACGGCCGATTCAACCGTCATCCGCTGAACACGATGATCCTGGCGCTCGGAGACCTCCCGCACCCCGTTGCGATCCACCAGCTGTCCGAGCGAGATGTTGCTGAGAAAGCCCTGGATCCGTTCGCTCAGATCACACCACAGCTCGTGGGTCAGACAGTTGCCGTCTTCCTGGCAATTGCCCAGACCGCCGCACTTGCGGATGTCCACATCCTCGTCCACGGCGGAGATCACCTCGATAACCGGGATGTCTGCGGCCGCCCGCGCCAAGCGGTAGCCGCCGCCCGGCCCGCGCACGCTGCTCACCAATCCGCGGCGACGCAGACGCGAAAAGAGTTGCTCCAGATAGGACAGGGAGATCCCCTGACGCCGGGAAATGTCCGCCAGCGTGATGGGGCCGTCCTTGTAGTGAATCGCAAGATCCAGCATTGCGGTTACGGCATAGCGCCCTTTGGTCGTCAGTCTCATGGCTGTACTCCGCCTCAGTAACGGTGATCGAAATTATCCTACAAACATTAGTGTTTATGTCAATTACTTGCTTGCTTTGATTCTAGTGCGCCTGCCTCGGTAACGTCAGGCGGGCGTGGCTGTGCAGGTTCGTTCTCGCCCGGCGCGGTGCTGGCGATCTCGCAAGGCTCCAGCTCGGGCACCTCAACGGGACTGGGCTCAGCCCCCAACTGCTTGAGCGCGGCGCACATCACCTCCATGCGCTGATCCATCCCGTGGATATGGTCCAGCATGCTGTTGATGGCATGGGCGACGGGGTCCGGCATGTCGCGCGTGGTGCCATAGGCATCGAACCCCATCTTCTCGGCCAGCGCTGCACGTTTGCGCACCTGCTCCGGATCGACACTCTCGGAGCGGCGCTTGGCCACCACCCCGGGGACGCCTACCACGGTGGCGCCCTCCGGCACATCACGCAGTACCACCGCATTGGAGCCGATGCGCGCCCCGTCCCCAATCGTAACGGGCCCCAGGACCTTGGCACCGGCCCCCACCACCACGTCCCGGCCCAGGGTGGGGTGGCGCTTGCCCGGATTCCATGAGGTTCCGCCCAGGGTCACGCCGTGATAAAGCGTGCAATCGTCTCCGATCTCGGCGGTTTCACCAATCACCACGCCCATGCCGTGATCAATGAAAAAGCGCCGTCCGATGCGCGCCCCCGGGTGAATCTCGATACCCGTCAACCAGCGGGCCAGGTGCGACACCCAGCGCCCCAGCCACTTCATGCCGTGATTCCACAGCCAGTGGCCCAAGCGATACCCCAGCAAAGCGTGGATACCAGGGTAGGTGGTCAGAACCTCAAGCGTGTTGCGCGCCGCCGGATCGCGGTCGAAGACGCAGCGGATGTCTTCTCGTAAATGATCGAACATGGGATACCTCGCAATAGAAGCCGTGCCGATGACGTTGTTGGTCGGTTACACGATCCCGCAACAACATCGCCAGGAACGATATTTCGGTTCCTGCACGTCACGTTGGCCCGCTTGCGATGGGAGGTTGAAATCCATGGTCCGTCGGCCGCCCTCAAAACCCATTCATTCGCTCAACTACAGTGACAGCATGGTAGCAGAAAGCCATGCACCGTGCATGGACATTCGCGCTCGGTGCGGAGGTTGCTCGACACCTGTTTTGATTCAGGAATCAGCCGCGCCGCGCTTGGCGCTGCGCCGCCTTGAGGACGCCGCGCAGCAGATTGACCTCGGTCTGCTCGAGATCGACCCGGTTGAAGAGCCGCTTCAGGCGCCGCATCAACTGCTTGGGGGCCGCAGGGTTGAGAAAACCGATCTCCACCAGCGCCTCTTCCAGATGCGCATACAGGCCTTGGATCTCCCCGTCGGTGGCCAACGGGCTGTCGCGTTGCGGCACCTCGACCGCGCCTGCGCACGATGCCAGCATCAGCTCGTAGGCCATCACCTGCACCGCCGCCCCCAGGTTCAGAGAGCTGAAGCTGGCACTGGTGGGGATGTGGATCAGGTGCCCGCAACGCTCCAGCTCCTGGTTGCTGAGCCCGGAGTGCTCGCGCCCGAAGACCACGGCCACCCGCCCCTCCTGCGCGCCGCGCCACAGCTGCGCCGCCGCAGCACGAGGCTCCAGGGCAGGCCAGGGGATAGTACGCAGCCGCGCGCTGGTGGCCATTACCAGGGTGCACGGCGCCAACGCCTCTTCGAGCGTGGTGCAGACGCGCGCCTGCGCCAGCAGATCATCCGCACCCGAAGCCCGCGCCGTGGCCTCGGCACTGGGAAACTGCTCCGGGGTCACCAGCGTCAGACGACTCAGCGCCATGTTCTTCATGGCACGGGCGGCGGCGCCGATGTTGCCGGGATGCGTGGTCCCCACCAGGACGATGTCAACGTTGTCCAGCATCAGACGAGCACTTCTCATAAGGTCTACGTTGCGGAAAACCGGCAAGGTACAACCCCGCCGCTCACTTGTCACTGGCGAGGCGCGGTTGCTATCCTTGCCCGCCCTTCGCACAGCCACGGTCACCCCCCATGCATCCCATGCTCAACATCGCCGTACGCGCCGCCCGCGCCGCCGGCAACCAGATCCTTCGCTATGTGGACCGTCTCGACACCCTGACCGTGTCGGTCAAACAACGCAACGATTTCGTCAGCGAAGTGGATCAACTGGCCGAGCAGGCGATCATCCAGGTTCTGCGCAAGTCCTACCCCAGCCACGGCATCCTCGCCGAGGAGAGCGGCGCGCAGAGCGGCAAAGACGATTTCACCTGGATCATCGATCCCCTCGACGGCACCACCAACTTTCTCCACGGCTTCCCCCAGTTCGCCGTCTCCATCGGCCTGCAGCGGCGCGGACAGCTCGAACAGGGGGTGGTCTACGATCCGCTGCGCAACGAACTCTTCACCGCCACCCGCGGCGCCGGCGCATTGCTCAACGACCGCCGTCTACGCATCACGCGCAAAGAGGGGCTGGAAGGCGCGCTGCTCGGTACCGGAATCCCGTTTCGCGACGAGCAGCACCTGGAGGCCTACCTGGCCATGTTCCGCGACCTGATCCCGCCTACGGCCGGTATCCGTCGCGCCGGGGCGGCGGCGCTCGACCTGGCCTACGTGGCCGCAGGGCGCCTCGACGGTTTCTGGGAGATCGGCCTCAAACCCTGGGACATGGCGGCGGGCGTTCTGATGATCCTGGAGGCCGGTGGCACGGTCAGCGACTTCGCCGGCGGCAAGGGATACTTGGAGACGGGCAACGTGGTGGCCGGCGCGGCGAAACTGCACGCGCAGATGCTCAAGGCCATCAAACCGCACCTGGGAGATGCGCTGAAACGCTAGCTCTGCGCACCCGGCGCGGCTCAAGTTTCGGGTCGCGCGCCCGAAATAGAGGCTAGGCGATTGAGAGAGGCCTGCAGACGGATTTCGGGATGCCCGACGACGATCACAAAACCAAGAAACCCACCGCGCTCCTGGCTGACAAAGCGCTCGAGATGGTCATGCGCGACGTGCTGGGGGGGATGAGCGAGCTGGCCAACATTGCCGGCTTCCAACCCGTTCCCTGCGAATTCGAGATCCTGCAGCCGCGGCCCACGGCCGCGCGCTTGCCGTCCGGCGCCACGGCACACATCATCCCCTACCCCGGTACGTCGCGCTACGAAGCGGCGGATGTGGTGGAGTTTCTGACACGGCGCGAACTGGCCACCGCAACGGGCCGCCGCTGAGCGGTCGGGAAGCGGTCGTCTGCCTACAGCTGGGCGCCGTCGCCCACGTCTTCCTTCTGCGGCGGCATCATGTCCTGCTTGCTGACCCCCAGCGCCAACGCCGAGGGGCTCGCCACGTAGATGGACGAATAGGTACCCACGACGATGCCGACGATCAGCGCGGTGGCGAAACCGTGGATGATCTCGCCGCCCAGCAGAAACAGCGCGATCAGCACCAGCAAGGTGGTCAGCGACGTCATCAAGGTGCGCGAGAGCGTCTGATTCAACGAGGTGTTGGTAATCTCCATCGGCGTGCCTTTGCGCATCTTGCGGAAGTTCTCGCGAATGCGATCGAACACCACGATGGTGTCGTTGAGCGAGTAACCGATCACCGCCAGCACCGCGGCCAGCACCGGCAGATCGAACTGCAGTTGCAACACCGAAAAGAAACCCAGCGTGATGAACACGTCGTGGATCAACGCCGCCACCGATCCCACGGCGAAGCGCCATTCGAAGCGGAACGCCACATAGATCAGGATCATGATCAGCGCCGCCAGTGCGGCCAGTCCGCCGTTCTCCGCCAACTCGGTACCCACCTGTGGACCGACGAACTCCACGCGGCGCAACTCGATCTGCTGATCGCCTGCAGCGCCGCGCAAAGTGTTCATCACCTGGGTACTCAGATCGGCGCTGCTTACGCCTTCGCGCGGCGCCAAGCGGATCAGCACGTCGCGCGACGTTCCGAAGTGCTGAACCGTGGCGTCGGCATAGCCACCGCTTTCCAGCGCCTTGCGCAATTCGCCCAAATCCACCGACTGCTGGTAACCCAGTTCGATCAGCGTCCCGCCGGTGAAGTCGATGCCCAACGACAATCCACGCACCGCCAGCGAAGCGATGGATATCAGCACCAGTAGGATTGAGGCCGTGGCCGCGATCCTGCGCAGCCCCATGAAGTCGTATTCGGTGGTTCTCTTGAGAAATCGCATACTCGTTTTCCGGTCACCCCATCAGATGGAGAGCTTGGGCGCGCGCTTGCGCCCATACATCAGGTTGATCAGGGCACGCGTGCCCATAATGGCGGTAAACATCGAGGTGACGATGCCGATGGAGAGGGTCACCGCAAACCCTTTGATGGGTCCAGTGCCGAAGCTGAACAGTACCACCGCCGCGATCAGGGTGGTGATGTTGGCGTCAGCGATGGTCGAGAAGGCCTTTTCGTAGCCGGAGTAGATGGCGGCCTGCGGCGAATTGCCCAGGCGCAGCTCTTCACGGATGCGCTCAAAGATGAGCACGTTGGCATCCACCGCCATGCCCACGGTGAGCACGATGCCAGCGATACCCGGCAGCGTCAGCGTCGCCTGCAACAGCGACAGCACCGCCACGATCAGGATCACGTTGGCGAACAGCGCCACGTTGGCCACCATGCCGAACAAGCGGTAGTAGACGATCATGAAGATCAGCACCACGACGAAACCGACCAGCACCGATTCGAAACCCTGGTCGATGTTCTCCTGGCCCAGGCTGGGGCCGACGGTGCGCTCCTCGATGATGCGCATGGGAGCGGCCAAAGCGCCGGCGCGCAGCAGCAGCGCCAGATCGCGCGCCTCCTCGGTGCTGCTCAGACCAGTGGTCTGGAAGCGCTTGGAGAAGTGGTCGCGGATGGTGGCGACGTTGATCACCTCTTCGATGCGGCGCACGCTGTTGACCGGCTTGCCGTCGACCAGCCGCGTTTCGCTCTTATTCTCGATATAGACCACCGCCATGGGTTTGCCGATGCTCTCGCGCGTCACCTGGCTCATCTTCTTGGCGCCGGCGCCGTCGAGGGTGACGAACACCGCGGGGCTGCCGCTCTGCTGGTCGAAACCGGAGGCGGCATCGATGATCTGGTCGCCCGTAACGATCACGCGCCGATCCAGCAGGATCGGCGTGCCGTTGCGCTCGCGGTAGAGCCGCGATCCCGGCGGCACCTGACCCGCCAGCGCCTTCTGCACGTCGTGGGCGGTGTCCACCATGCGGTACTCCAGCGTGGCGGTGGCACCCAGGATCTCCTTGGCGCGCGCGGTATCCTGCACGCCCGGCAACTGCACCACGATGCGCGAGGACCCCTGCTGCTGGATCACCGGTTCGGCCACCCCCAGCTCGTTGACGCGGTTGCGCAGCGTGGTGATGTTCTGCTGCAAGGCGAAGTCCTGGATCTCCTTGCGCTTGGTCTCCGAAACCACACCGCGCAGCCCGATATCGCCGCCCTCACCCTCGTCGCTCAATGTCAGCCCGGGAAACTCGCGCGCGATCTGCGTGCGGGCGGCTTCGCGGTCGGCGCTGTCGCGGAACTTCACCTGCACCCCGCCGGGGTCGCGGGTGATGCTGATGTAGCGCACCTTGTTGTCGCGCAGCAGGGAGCGGATGTCGCTCACGTAGCGCTCCTCGGCCTGCTGCACCGCCGCCGGCATGTCCACCTCCATCAGGAAGTGCACACCGCCACGCAGATCCAAGCCCAGGTACATGGGCTTGGCATCCAGGGCTTGCAGCCACGCCGGGGTGGTGGGAGCCAGATTGAGCGCCACGACGTAATCGTTGCCCAGCACCTGCTTGACCTGGTCCTGGGCCGACAGCTGGGTATCGGGATCGCTGAAGCGCACCAGCAGTTGTCCGTTCCCCAGCGTAACGCCCTTGGGCTGGATGTTGGCCTGCGCCAACGCCCGTTCCACCTGCGACTGAGTGGTCAGATCCACCGTCGACCCCCGGGTCGACGAGATCTGCAGCGCAGGATCTTCGCCGAACAGATTAGGCAGAAAGTAGAGCGTCCCGACCAGCAGAACGATCGCGATGAGCAGGTTTTTCCAGAGCGGGTAACGATTCATGGCGCAGCGCTATTCGGACTTGGTGGTGCCCTTCGGCATGACGTTGGCGACGGCGTGCTTCTGCACCTTGATCTCCACGTTCTCGGCGATCTTGACGGTGACGAAGTTGTCGCCCACATCGCTGATCTTGCCGAGGATGCCACCGTTGGTGACCACCTCGTCGCCCTTACCCAAAGCCTCGACCATTTTCTTGTGCTCCTTGGCACGCTTTGACTGGGGGCGGATCAGCAGGAAGTAGAAAACCACGAAGATCAGGATCAGCGGCAGAAAACCGATCAGCGGATCGCTCTTGGCCGCCGCTTCGCCCTGCGCCAGGGCGTCGGTGATGAAAAAGCTCATGGAATGCATCCCTATGTGGCTGAAAAATCGGGTGTGAGGGCCCGGTTCCGCCCGTTATGCCTCGGGGGTCGGACCGACGAAAGCGCGTATTATGACACAAGCCACCGCCGATTCATTCCCCAAGACCGCGCCGATAAAGTGAACCTACTCAACCCCGCGGGCGCGCCGGGCGGCGAAATCCGCCGCAAAGCCCGCCAAGCGGCCAGCCGCTATCGCCTCGCGCAGTCCCGCCATCAGCTCCTGGTAGAAATAGAGGTTGTGCAGCGTATTGAGCCGCGCGCCGAGGATCTCGTTGCACTTGTCCAGGTGGCGCAGGTAGGCGCGGCTGTAGTGACGGCAGGTGTAGCAGCCGCACGCCGAATCGGGCGGGCGGTCGTCGTGTTCAAAGCGGGCGTGGCGGATCTTGAGGTCCCCGTCGCGGGTGAAGAGGTGGCCGTTGCGGGCATTGCGGGTGGGCATCACGCAGTCGAACATGTCGATGCCGCGGCACACCGAGCCGACGATATCCTCCGGCGTCCCCACCCCCATCAGGTAGCGCGGCCGGTCGGCGGGCATGCGCGGCACCAGGTTGTCCAGCACCCGCCAGCGATCGGCCTTGGGTTCGCCCACCGACAGGCCACCCACCGCGTAGCCGTCAAACCCGATCCCCATCAGACCGGCCAGCGACGCGGCGCGCAGCTCGTCGTAGACGCCGCCCTGAACGATACCGAACAGTGCCGCAGGTGAGTCGCCATGGGCCGCGCGGCTGCGTTCGGCCCAGCGCAGCGAGAGCTCCATGGAGGCGCGCGCCTCCTCGGCGCTGGCCGGGTAGGGCGTGCACTCGTCGAAGATCATTACGATATCGGCGCCCAGCGCGCGCTGGATGGCCATGGATTCCTCGGGCCCCATGAAGATCTT
>JBNKCG010000066.1:0-9077 GCA_050287605.1 Gammaproteobacteria bacterium
AAAATACGGCGAGGAAGATCAACGTGCTTTTGCTGTAGAAGCGGGTTGCGCTGAGCTCGGAGATCGAAGCTTCCCCCGTGAATCCGAATGCAAGCAACTGCCAACCGACAACACCGAAGGCGAATATCAGAGAGAACCAGACGATAACGACCTGCTCGAAATGGAACGCGGCCGCCGAGGCCAACAGCAAAGGTAAAGCGCCGACGAGCACCCTGACGATAACGCGCGACGCCAGGTGAAATTTCGCGGTCTTTAGATCGAATTCGCGCTCAAACACCAAACGGTGGGAGTCGCCGTAAGAAATGCGCGCCCGGGTTTTCATGGAGTGACCCAATTCATGGATTGTTCTTGTTCGTTCGTCGGTGAGGCGCGTAAGGAGCGCAAAGGCCGCGTGCCGACGGGTGGCCGATTTCTGTGCGACGGCTACTCGCCCTTCGGCCGCTCTTTTTCGTACTCCTGGTAGGTTCGCTTGTTGAGCCGGTCCAAGCACTCCTCCCGGGCGCCGGCAGGTTGCTGCGTGCACTCTCTTTCGGCGCCGCTTTGTATGCTTTCGTACCAGGCCGCCTTCGTGCAACCGGTGATCAGCAGTGACGTCAGCGCGAAGGCAACGGTAAATTGGAGTGTTCTGTGACGCACGGTTCGAGCTCCTTTCTCGATGGCAGTACGACAGCGGCAGGGACTCTGCCTCTTAGTGTCAACCGCGTACTGGCGGGAAAGCGACACTATAGCACCGAGGTGTAGCCGTCGTTTTCGCAGGTATCACCGCAGTCGACGCAAGCCAGGGGGGTGGTGCGAGTCAGACGGGGGCGTTGAAACGGAGCGTGATCGTGGTGGTTGCGGTGCTGAACAGCGCCGCAAATTTGGGTGGCGCACGACCTGTCGTGAAGGTGTTGTTGGGATCTGCCTTGCGTCTTGGTCGGGGATTGGCGCATCCACATTCCGCTTCTGCGGAACCCGCCACCCCGATCGGGTAGCGCCTGAGTCCGGACACGGCAATCATTCGCACGATTGCCGACGCCCGGCCTCAGGACGCTGGATTTCGCTGCTACATATCGATCGCTTCGGCTAACTCGATGGAACCGCCCGACGCAAGAATGGGGCACTTCTGTGCCTTGCCGACGGCGTCGTCCAGATTCTTCGCCTCGATCAGGCTGTAGCCGCTCGCGGGATTGGCGCCTCCGTTGCTTACCACCGACCCGTCACTCTGCACCGTGGTGGACATGCCGACCGGGTTGCCGCCGTCGATCACCGCCGCACCCATGGAACCGAACCACGATCCCCAGGCATCCATCACCGCCGCGGTCTCCTCCTCCGTCTCCGGGTGAGCGCCTCCGTGATACACAAACAGGTATTTGGCCATGGCTAGAGTCTCCTTGGTTGAATAGGTCTGAGCGAAGCGCCGGAACCGGCCGGGGGTCGCCCCTTGTCACATCTCTTCGCCAGTGCGACGAGAGCGTGATTGGAGACTATCACTAGGAATAGCGGCTGACATTGGTCAAAATGCTGCGAGTTGGCCAATGGAACTGTGCAAAGTGCACAATGGTGAGCGTGAATCCGAATCCTACCCCGACCCTGAGCGAAACCCTGGAGCGACTTCGGAGCAGCGGATGTCTGCCGGCCGCAGTGCAGTGGTTGCGGAGGGACACGGATGCCATCGACGCCCAGCTGAGCCGAACGGTCATCGCCGAAATTCCGGCCTTTTCCGCGTCCAGCAACCCGGAAGTTCTCGCGGACCTTGCCCGGCACGGCCCGCAGCACACCGCGGAGCTGCTGCGCCTTCTGGAAGATGGCGGGCGCGGCGATTTTACATTTGTCGCCGAGCATGCCAACCGCTGTGCCGCGCAGCGATTTCCGTTGGAGGCGACGTTGCACGCCTATCGCTGCGTCCAGAAGGTCCTCTCCGGACGCCTGCGCGACGCCATCCTGCAGGCCGATCCTCCCGCTGGCGATGCACCGTATTTGGTGGCGGCAGCGGCGGACCTGGCGATGGAATACACCGACGCCATCTGTTCCCTCTTCACCGACACTTACCTGACCCAGACCCGCCTGTTGGCGGAGATATCCGGCGACGAACGCGCCGAACTGCTCACCTTGCTGCTGGAAGGCTACGACGAGTCCGACGGGCGCGTGGCGTCGATACTGCGCAGCGCCGGCTACCTCGACCGGCGCCAATCGTTTTGCGTGGCCCTGGCACAGTCGGTGGAACCGGCGGAAATGCTCAACCACGCTCGGGCGCGACGGTTGGCGGATTCGATCGACAAGATGATGCAGGGTTCGTCGATTCGCCGCCTGATCGATATCCGCAACAATCGGGTCGTCGTCGTCTTCTCCGCCACCCGCCGGGCGTCCGGCTGGACGGCGCCCAGCAGCGCGTTGGCCGGGCGCATTGCGCCGGAGCTGAAATTGCTCGGCAACGCCGTGGTGACCGGCATCAGCAACGACGTCCCGTCCACCTCGCGCATCCCGACGGCGTACCGGGAAGCCTTGCTCGCGCTGGAGTTCGCCAGCGTCACCCAACGGGTGGTGCAGATATCCGAGGTGCCGATCCAGAGGCTGTTGTTGCATCTCGCCGGCGAAGAATTCCACCGGGTGCTGCCGGCGTGGTGCGACCGGTTTTACCAACTGGACGACAAGCAGCAGGGGGCCATGGTGGCCACCCTACGGGCGTATGCCAGTGCCGATATGAACGTATTGAAAGCGGCGGAGCGGTTGTCGCTGCACCCGAATACGATATACGCCCGGTTGCAGAAACTCCTCGACGTGACGGGGCAGGACGCGAAGAACTTCCATGCTCTGAGTGAGCTGCTGATAGTTGCTGACTGCAGAAATCAGACGAACGGCGGCTACTCCGCTGCGAAGCGCTGACAAGATTGGATTGGTCGCGAGTCTGACCTGGGCTGTTCCTGCTTCACCAGTGAAACATGGGCAGAGGCCGTAACGGCGTTCGGGTCAGTTGCCGCAGGGTGAGCGCGCAGAGGCGACGATGAAAACCGGAATTGGGGAACGCTTCGCGCACCGCGCGAACCCGATTTCGTGGCACACCAAAGCGTATGGTCCCCAGCGACAAGTCAACGAGGTCCGCCTTCCGGAAGATCTCCACGGTTGCGGAATGAGGTCCCACATAGGGGCGGATCTTGTGATGTTCGTTGATGATCGCGCGGACCTCCGATTCGAGATCCTGTCTCCCGTCGGCTGCGAGATACGCGCTGGCCGATTCCATCGACGGCGGCAAATAGTCGAAGGTGCGATGGGTCCAGATGCCGAGGTCGTGGAATGCCGCGGCAACCAGGACGGCGGTGGAAGGTGACGGCTCACCCGCCAGAGCTGCGAAGAAATTCAGTTCACGATGAACGTGATTTCGATAGGCGTCAAAGTCGCCGGCCAGATCGGCGGAAAACGATCCGAGGATTTCGTCGACGAGAGGAAAAGACAAAATCGGAGGCAAAACGATTTCCTCGGTCGCTGGCGCTTTGGTCACGTGTTACGACCCGAAGAGAGGGTTGATCAAATGGCGCACAACCCTTCGCACGCCTTTCCGTCCAATACCTTGCTGATCTCATCGAGATAGGGTTTGAATTCCGCCGGTACCGCCTCGTCAGCCGGGAGTGACGCCGCCTTGATTTGAGCGCGCGTCGTAACGCCCAGCGTCGAGGCAAGCTTTGGCGCCGCTTCCGCCAGCGCCTTCAGGAGTGCCAGCCGGTACGCCTCGTCGAAACTGGTATCGCTCGCGTTCTTGAGGGCGCCGGCAAACATCTGCGCGGTACCGTTTTTCATCTGCGAGACTCCGTTGCGGCGAACGGCGGTCATCTGCTCGGGTGGGAGCGCCGCCATGAACTCGTTGATGGGATCGACCTGCTTGCCCAGACACCGAATGGTGAAGGGCTGAAGGTGCATCAACAACCCCTGAAAGGCGCGCATGTTCTCCTCCATCACCGCGGCCGCCTTGATCGCGACGGTTTTGCTGTCGGCCTTGGGATCGATGTGCGACTTGAGATCGAACAGCATGAAGGACATGACCACCTTGCTGGAGACGGCGCAAAGCTGAGTGATCGTCTGCAGTTGATCTTTGCTGTACGCCGTGGACTGGAGAAACCGTTTTTCGTCGGAGAGCACAACGACCAGCTGATCCACCTCTTGCGTCTGCAGCGATTTGCCGTTGTGCTCCTGCTCCGCTTTCTTCACCAACGAGACCAGCTTGTCCCCGGCATCGCTATAGGCGGCAAACTCGGTACGCGCATTTGCGTAGCCCGACATCAGCAGACACGAAATCAGGGTTAACGCACGAAACGGCTTTCGGTTGATCACACGGGGTCTCCTGGTTCAACGGGCTGGGTGCGACTCGCCGGCTGGACGATGGTAGAGATCATGGGGAGGATTATCCCTCGAGTCCGCCCCTGAAAGCACCGACCTTTCGCGCCCATTTGACGGCTATAGTAGCAACAACTGGTTTCTGACCCCGAATGTCCCAAACGACCCAGAGCACCTGGCTTGGCGTTCCACGCGAGCTGGGCGGATTCCTCGCCCCTATCCGGCGCGCCTCTGGAACGCGGCGCAGCGCCGTCCGTCAGTGTATCGCCTTGCCTCCCCAGATCTGCTGCACACGCTGGTCACGTCCACAGTTCCAACGATAGTACTTGTAGCGCAGCGGGCTCTTTTTGTAGTAATCCTGGTGATAGCTTTCATCCCCCTGTATGGGATAGAACGTGCTCGCCGGGAGGATCTTGGTGGCCACTTTTTCGTCGGGAAACTGCGCTTCCACCGCCTGCTTCGTCTTCTCCGCAATAACACGCTCTTGCTCGTTTGCCACAAATATGGCGCTCAGATAGCTGTGGCCTTTGTCGCAGAACTGCCCGTATTCGTCGAACGGGTCGATGTGTACCCAGTAGTAATCCAACAACGCCTCGTAGCTGACTTTCTGGGGATCGTAGGTAATCTCCACCGACTCGTAGTGACCGGTATGGTCGCCGTTGTAGGTCGGGTTCTTCAAGGTGCCACCGGTAAACCCGGAGACCACGTCGGTCACACCGGGAAGCTTTTCAAAGTCAGCCTCCATACACCAAAAACAGCCGCCAGCCAAAACCGCCTTGTCCGCAAGAACCGTCGAGGTACCGAACATCAGCCCGACCACCAGTAAACCCATCACCGTATCTTTCACTCGCCTTCTCCCTTCACACAACCCAAATGCCGGTTGCTCAAGTAACCGCCGGAACAATATCCCGGACACCACTCAGAAGACCGGTGTCATCACGCGGATCATTTCGCGCGTGATAGATTTGTTATAGGTGAATTCTCTGGGGAGCGGGGTCAGTTCTCGCCTTGCAGCCTGTTCGATTTCGCCGCGGTGAATGCCTGACGCAGGCCGAGTCGATCGTCGGAGAGACCGTGTTTACCGCGCAGGCCAACACCGAGAGGATCGGTGACCCCCGCAACGGCGACGCCAAGATCGAGGCGCAGCTCACGCTGCCGGACCAGTGCGTCGCGCCCATCGTTTTCGTAACCTCCGCGACCTGGTTATGGTTTGCCGCTACGGGCATCGAGCCCCCGCCCCTGACACACCCCTAGCCCGAAGACATCCTGAACTTCGCGCGCCGGTCGCGGCGAGCGGCCCCGACGCCCCGGGGTGCCGAGTGTCCGACGACATCTCCGGATAAACCTATATTCGGTAGGGAATTCGGGGTTATCCTTGAGCTCCGGTGGGCACATCCGAAAAGGGGGCAGACGATGAAACAGGGCGTCAACAGCGTCTGGAGCCGGATTTCACGGTATCGCGACAGCCACAGCTCGAGGGCGGCGCATGGGTTCGCCGTCGCGGCGCTGGCGCTGTTTCTGATGGTGGCGCCCAACCCCACGCCCGCGGCCACCGTCGAGCGCTCCTGCGAGGGCGCGGAGATGATCAAGTACCGGATCGACGGAAAGAATTACGAGCTGACCGGCGCCTTCCGGTTCACGGGAAAAGGCACCAGCAAGGGCACGGTGCCGAGTCCCACGCGGGCGCGCGAGCGCGCCTGCAAGGTCGCCGCCCAGATGGCGGCCGACGCGATCAACGAAAAGCAGCTCCTGAACCAGGTGTGCAAGCGACACGGCAGCGCCAGCGGGCATATCGAATTTATGGGCGGAATCGGCAAAAGCAGGGACGAGCGGCAGACTCAAAGCCGCTTCGTCGCCACGCGGGATTTCCGCTGCCAGGGCGGCACGCTCTACCAGGACCCGTTGTGCGGAAACGGCATCAAAGAGGGCGCGGAAGAGTGCGATGCCGGCGCCAACAACTCCGACAGCACACCCAACGCCTGCCGTACCGACTGCCGGCGCGCGAGCTGCGGCGACGCGGTCGTCGACCGCGGGGAGCAGTGCGATGCGGGGCCGGGCAACAACGACGAGATACCTGGCGCCTGTCGCACCAGCTGCAAGCGCGCCGCCTGCGGTGACGGCGTGCTCGACGTTGCCGAGGGCGAGATGTGCGACGACGGCAACAACGACCCCTACGACGGTTGCCACCAGTGCCGCACCTGCATCCAGCCGAAAGACAATCTGTCAGTCAACCAGGACGCGCGCCTCTGCGCCGGCGACCACCGCATCGCCGATGCGGCGCAGGACGGCGCCATCCGTGTGACCGGTACCGACGTCACCCTGGATTGCCGCGACAGCCGGCTGATCGGCGTCGGCGGCAAGGGCACGGGAATCGTGGTGACGGGTTCCAACGTCGTGGTGCGCAACTGCGACGTGCGCGGTTTCGGCGTCGGCATCGACGTGCGCGGCGAGAATACCGTCGTTTTCGACGCGCAGGCGTGCGGCAATGGAGTGGATGTCAAAAACGGCGCCAGCAGGCTGTTCGCTGCCAGAAACCGCTGCGCCAAGGTATCCGGCAGCTGGAACGAAGGCGGAACAGCCGGCTGCAGCGCGCGTTGCCAGTAGGCGATCCGGCCGATCCCAGCCAGATGGGATCAACGTGGTCCGTGATCAACCGGTAGCTATGCGCACTCGCGCGGTAGCTCCATCGTGAATGGATATTCCGCTCGCCCTATGGGATTCCCTTCCGCTCTCCTTGGACGGCGATTGGTCGTGGCTATCGATCAATGCGATCACGAATAAATCGAGTCTGATAATCCTCTAGCCGCCTCCTTAATCCGGTGGTAATTGTCGAGTTGCAAGACAAGACAACCCACCGAAGAAAGGAGACGACAATGCCACTGTATTGCGGAATCGACCTTCACGCCAACAATAGTGTGATCGCAGTGCTCGACGAGCGGGATCAGGCGCTGTTCGAGAAGAGGTTGCCCAACGAATTGCCGGAGATCCTCTCGGCACTACGGCCGTACCAGTCCGAGATGATGGGCTGTGTGGTGGAATCCACGTACAACTGGTACTGGCTGGTCGACGGGTTGATGGATGCCGGATTTGTCGTTCACTTGGCGCACACGGGAGCGATCCCCCACTATGCCGGCATCAAGTACACCAATGACCACAGTGATGCACGCCACCTGGCCCACCTGCTGCGGCTGGGCATACTGCCGCAAGGTTACATTCTCCCAAAGGAGCAACGTGCGGTGAGAGACCTACTACGGCGGCGACTGCTGTTGGTGCGCCAGCGCACACTCCATCACCTGAGCCTGCAAAGCCTGATCACCCGTCACACCGGGCAACGTCTGAGTGCCAACGAGATCAAACAGTTGGCGCCGCAGTCGCTGCGCGGGCGCCTGGAGGAGCCGGTCGTATTGGGAGGTCAAATCAGCTGCTTGGCCATGCGCTGGTTGGACGATGCCATCGCGCTGCTTGAGCGCGAGGTGCACAAACACCTTAAGCCCCGCCCCGAATACCAGCTACTGACTACCGTGCCGGGTATCGGCCCGGCGCTGGGCTCGACCATCGCGCTGGAAACGGGCCCTATCGACCGTTTTCCAGGGCCTGGGCACTACGCCTCCTACGCCCGGTGCGTGAAGAGTGAAAAGCTGAGCAACGGCAAGCGCAAAGGGCGTGGCAACGTCAAGAATGGCAACAAGTACCTGGCGTGGGCCTTCATGGAGGCGGCGCATTTTGCCGCTATCTGGAGTCCACCGATCAAGCGTTACTATCAACGCAAGCAGACGAACAGCCACCTGCTGGTGGCCAAGAAGGCGGTTGCCAACAAACTGGCCCGAGCCTGTTATCACATGCTTCGAAACCAGGAACCGTTCGCGATCGAGCGGGCTTTCGGGTAATCCGGTTTTGCCGTGGCGAACTGCAGAATTTGGGGTTGGCGACAAGCCTAGGAGTCTGATTGCCGCCGCCACGGCACCCAACGTCGGTTTTACTGAGGCGCCCTACGCATGAGCCCGACTACGGGTGGAATTCAACGGATAGCCCTGGGTCTGAACCAACGACTTGGCCCTGCGTGGGCACTGCAGATTTTCTGGGGCGGCTCGACCGCCAGGGGCACAGCGGCAATCTCGGTTGCTGCGATGCCTTGATCCTGATGGGTGACTGGTGCGTCTCACACGGAGACAGCACGAACGATGAGAACTCAGGTGCGTTATCAGGAACCGACGTCTATTGCATGGCGAAAAACTCGTCAGGGACAAACATGCCCTGTTGCACGGAGGCGGCTAATGGGTGACCCCAGTTATTGTTATTGTGAGAACTCTCGTGCGTATTGCCGCCACTTGTTAGACGTTTTACTTTGTAACACCAGACTTCACTAGTAATTCTTGAATTAATCGACGGTACCTAGATTGTAGGTCGTCTATATCTACTTGCGGCGTAATGTATGTTCTATCATGTGCGGCCGTATCACCAAGCTGCTTTACTTCCTTCATGGTCTTCGGCGTGTTTCTCGAAAGTGATATGTTTGAATCGGAAGTGATATATGAGATGAGCCTATCGAGCATAAAAAATGCTCCGCCTGCCTGTATGTCATGGTGTCTTTTTTCGTGGATATATATTTCTACTATTAGTGATTCCATGAGTCGCCGCATTAATACCGCACCAGCATCGAACATGCCATATTCGTAAGCCGCGTTGATCTGATAGACCATTTGCTCTAAGTATGCACGCGTACCGGCCATCCATTCTGGTGGTATGACGAAATTTGAGACCGAAACTTG
>JBNKCG010000067.1:0-14325 GCA_050287605.1 Gammaproteobacteria bacterium
CGGCTATCAGGGTATCCGCAACACGCTGTATGAACTGGCCAACAAGATGTCGGAACTGCACAAGGGTGAGATAGATCCCTATCGCTCGATCTATCGGGAGCAGGAATATGGCACTGGAGAGGCATTTGCGTCTGGTGGAGCCGGCGTACGGCACTAAGGGGGGGTGGATGGCAACGGCATTGAAGGTGGCGTTCGCCAGCACCGATCGCCAGTGCGTCGATCAGCACTTCGGCTCGGCGGCGGCCTTCGTGATCTATGCCTTCGGCCGCGATCAGTGGCAACTTCTGGAGGTGGCCCAGTTCGGCGAGCTGGCGCAGGACGGCAACGAGGACAAGCTGTCGGCCAAGCTCGATGCCCTGGAGGGTTGCGTGGCCGTCTACAGCCAGGCGGTGGGCGCATCGGCCGTGGCCCAACTCAAAGCACGCGGCATACAACCGATGAAGGTGGCGCCCGGCACGCGCATCGCCACGCTGCTCAGCGAATTGCAGCACGAGCTCGACGCCGGTCCCGCGAGTTGGATAGCCCGTGCCATCGCGCACCAAAACCCGGCCGACCCACGGCGCTTCGATGCCATGGAAGCGGAAGGGTGGGATGAGTGAGATTGCTGCGCTTGCAACGCCGCCAAGATCGCCTCGTGCCCCGGTGCGGCGATTCGATTGGCAGTGTCTTGGCGGGAGCTATCGTCTTTTGTTTTGAGAGCGAGTGAGGATTGCAAACATGTCGGAAACAGCGCAGGCGGAAGTGGTGATCGACGAAAACGACGCCATCCTGGAATCGGATTTCGTCAAAGAGATGGTGCGCCAGATGCGCGCCGTCGATACCTACGGTACCTATGACAACTGGCCGATCGCCAAGATCCTGGAGCCCTTCGTGCTTACCAAGGAGAAGAAGCGCGAGATTCCGGTGGTCGGCGATCCCGACGAGATCATCATGGCGCGGGTCAAGGCGTTCTACAACGCCATCGCCGCGTTGATTGAGGCGGAATGCGGCTTGATGGCGGTGCCCATGATCAATCTCACCCACGAAGGTTTCGGCCGCGCGCTGATCACCGTCGGCAAGTTGGTGGTAATGGATCGCACACTGCGCGACGTGCATCGCTTCGGCTTCGCCTCGCTTTCCAAGATGAAGGACGAGGCGGACAAGCTGCTTTCCGTGGCGCTGGAGATCATCGGTGCCCACCCTGCCGTGGCAGGGATGTGAGGAAGCGCGCATGTCACCCGATGAACTGAAAGCGCTGGAAAAAGAGGTGCGCAAAGCCAAGCGCATAGCCACCGAAAAGGCCGGGGAGTTGCACGACCTGGTGGAAGAGCGGTTGCCGGCCGCTTTCGGGGAATTGCCCGCCATCGCTGAGGAGTGCTACCGCGCCTGCCAGCGTTGGTCAGAGGTCAACAGCCGCTTGCAGACCGCGACGGAGGAGTTGAGGCCGTGACGAACGGCGCTCCCCGAGGTCGCCAAGAACAGTCATCGCGAAGACGATGCCCTGTGCCGGGCGTCTGCGCGTTGTAAAGTTTCTATTCCCAGGAGAACCACGATGGAAGTAATCACAGGTGTGACGCGTGGCGGGATTCAGTGGACCCCGTCGTTCATCATCTCGTTGAATCAAAAAGTGTGCATCGGTTGTGGGCGTTGCTACAAGGTTTGCCCACGCGACGTGTTTGAACTGATCGATCGCGAGGATCTTGACGAAGATCTTGACGACGATATGTACTGCGACGATGACGGGGACGGGTTCTCCGATGACACGTCGATGGTGATGAGTCTTTCCGATGCGATGGATTGCATCGGGTGCGAAGCTTGCTCGCGCGTCTGTCCCAAGAAATGCCTGAGCCACGAACCGCAGAATCTCTGTGCGTAGCCGGTTTTCGTTTGCGCCATGGAATCCACCGCCGCAGATCAACGTCTGCGGCTAATCCTCTATCACAAGCAGTCCACCAGCGGTCGGACGCGGTTTTTGCGTTTGGCCGCGGGTGGCGTCTGTGCCCCGTGCGGATTGCCCCAAGGCTCGGCGGTAACGAAGCACGGACCGCCGATCAGTGATCATCCCGCCGCGGTCGCCAGCCAGGTGTGCAATAGCATGGGTTTGGCACGTAGCGAGCTTGTGGTGGAGACGGGGTTTTGCGTTCGCGTGACGGCGGGCGAGGAGACCCTGGCAGTTCATCTCGGTCGTTTCACATCGGTCGATCCCCCGTTCGATGCCGCACAGCGCTGCGGTTCGCGGTTTGCGGCACTTACGGAATTGCGCGATATGAGCGATGTGGAACTTGGGCTGTTGCGCCAAGCGTATGAGTGGATCATGGGCGGGTAACTGGCGGTCGTCGTCGCCCGATTCGATCCCCGATCCACGCACGCCCTGGTCGAAAATCTTCCGCGTTTGTCGTGTCGTATCAGCCACCGCTCAACCCGCGATTGTCGCGTTTGCGACAGGATGTTATTGCAATTCGAAATAGAAAAAAGTCAGTCGAATCAAGACACCACCAGCAGAACTTGAGTGTGGCATAGGGATTGCTCTGTCTTGATCAAAGCGCCGCGACGGCGCTGCCGAACGACGAAGGAGACAGACGATGCTGACCTTGACCGACAACGCCCAAGTGGCCGTGGACCGATTCATTCGTACTGCCGGAGAGCCCGTGGCGGGGCTGCGCATTTCGGTGACCGGCGGTGGCTGTTCCGGATTTCAGTACGGGATGGAACTTGCGACAGAGACCGCCGACAACGACACCGTGGTGAAGTGCGGTCCGGTTACGGTACTGGTCGACGCCTTCAGCGCGCCGTTGCTGAAAGGCGCCACCATCGATTTCGTCGACGGGTTGGAGGCCAGCGGATTCAAATTCTCCAACCCCAACGCTACGGGTAGCTGCGGCTGCGGCTCCTCGTTCTCGGCATAAATGGCGGGGGAGATGGGGTATGTGGGACTACTCTGAAACAGTCAAAGACCATTTCTACAATCCGCGCAACGCCGGTGCCGTGGACGACGCCAACGCGGTGGGTGATGTGGGTTCGCTGAGCTGCGGCGATGCGTTGCGCCTCACGCTGCGCGTCGATCCGGAAAGCGGGCGCATCGCGGATGCAGGCTTCCAGACCTTCGGTTGCGGCTCGGCCATCGCGTCGTCCTCGGCGCTGACCGAGATCATCAAGGGCATGACGCTGGAAGAGGCGCTCAAGGTTTCCAACCAGGACATCGCCGATTACCTGGATGGGCTGCCGCCGGAAAAGATGCACTGTTCGGTGATGGGGCGCGAGGCGCTGCAGGCGGCCGTTGCCAACTATCGCGGCGAGGTGTGGAAGGACGATCACGAAGAGGGCGCCTTGATCTGCAAATGTTTTGCAGTGGACGCCGTGCTTATCGAGGAGACTATCCGCGCCAACAATCTCACCACGGTGCAGGAGGTGGCGCACTACACCAAGGCTGGCGGCGGCTGTGCCTCGTGCCATGAAGGGATCGAAGAGATCCTGACGCGTATTCTGGAAGAGAAGGGCGAATCGTTCGTGCCGGGCGGGGTTGCTTCCCAGCCCGAGGCGGCGGTCGCGGCGCCTGCGGGCGGCATGACCAACGTGCAACGCATCCGCCGCATCGAGACCGTCATCGAGTCGCTGCGTCCGCGGCTGCAGTTGGACGGCGGCGATGTGGAGCTGGTGGATGTGGTGGGCGATACCGTCTACGTCAACATGACCGGCGCCTGCAGCGGCTGTCAGATGGCTTCCATGACCCTGGGCGGTATCCAACAGCGCCTGGTGGAGGAGTTGGGTACGTTCATCAAAGTGGCTCCCGCATCCGCGCTGCAAGCCGCTGTGGGAGGCTGAGCGATGGAAGGCATCTACCTGGACAACAACGCCACCACCATGGTGGACCCCGCGGTGGTGGGCGTCATGCTGCCCTTTTTTACCAAACAGTTCGGTAATCCATCCTCCATGCACGCCTTTGGCAACCAGGTGGGCTTTGCCATCAAGCAGGCGCGCCGCCAGGTGCAGGAGCTGCTGGGTGCGGAGCACGATTCGGAGATCATCTTCACCTCGTGCGGAACGGAATCCGATTCCACCGCCATACTCTCGGCGCTGAAAGCGCAGCCCGAACGCAAGGAGATCATCACCACCGTGGTGGAACATCCGGCGGTGCTGAGTCTGTGCGAGAGCCTGGAAAAAGACGGTTACACGGTTCACTACCTGCCGGTGGATGGCAAAGGGCGACTGAATCTGGATGAATACCGTGCGCTGCTGTCCGAACGTGTTGCCGTGGTATCGGTGATGTGGGCGAACAACGAATCGGGCACGCTGTTTCCGGTCGAGGAGATGGCGGATCTGGCCCATGCCGCGGGCGTGATGTTTCATACCGATGCGGTGCAGGCGGTGGGCAAGGTGCCGATGGATCTCAAGTCCACGCAGATCGATATGTTGTCGCTGTCGGGCCACAAGTTGCATGCGCCCAAGGGGATCGGCGTGCTCTACCTGCGGCGCGGAGTGCGTTTCCGCCCGCTGCTGCGCGGCGGTCACCAGGAGCGCGGCCGGCGCGCGGGTACCGAGAACACGACCGGTATCGTCGGCTTGGGCAAAGCCGCGGAGCTGGCGCTACAGCACATGAGCTATGAGATCAGCGAAGTCGCTGCTCTGCGCGACCGGCTGGAGGCGGGCATCGTGTCGGCAATACCGCACTGCTTCGTCAACGGTGATCCCGAGCACCGCTTGCCCAACACCACCAACATCGCTTTCGAGTACATCGAAGGCGAAGCGATTCTGATGCTGCTCAACAAACAGGGCATCGCCGCCTCCAGCGGGTCCGCCTGCACCTCGGGATCGTTGGAGCCGTCGCACGTGATGCGTGCCATGGGTATCCCTTACACCGCGGCCCACGGTTCGATCCGCTTCTCGCTGTCACGCTACACTACGGCACACGAGATAGATCGAGTGATCCAGGTGATGCCCGGCATCGTCGCGCAACTGCGCAAGCTCTCACCTTACTGGGAGGGGGAGGGGCCGGTGCAGGAGCCGGAAAAGGCGTTTGCGCCCGCGTATGCATGAGGACGCAGAGAATCTGACGGAGACCCTTGATTGCGTCTGAATCGCCGTTGCCGCTGCGACGAATCCTACCAAGGAGATCGAGGCCACACCCCCGGCTATCCACTCCATTAGTGATAATTCTGCGGTTGTCCAGCGCAATATCCCCGAATCCGGCGACGACGCCACGGGTGGCTAACCGATGCGCGATGCCCCAGCCGCAAAAGGCGGTAAGGGAGACGCCAGCTACAAAGCCGCTGTAAGCATGTTCTGCTCCGGGTTGTCAATCCGTTGTCGTGCGTACCCGTTTTCTGTGTTGAACGGAAACGGGCGCAATGGTGTTGCGTCGTAAGAAGCGCTACGCTAAAAATCGAGGTCAGCCGAATTTGTCGGTTGAATTGATTTCGACATCAAGCGGTCATTGGTTCAGTCCTGTTTGACGACGCACAGACCGGATGGAGAGCGGAATGAACCCCAAAGCCTTGTGGCGAAAAGTCGTCGGATTCGAAATCGTTGCCTTGCTCGCCCTTTCCACTGCTACCGGAGGGCTGGCAGCCACTCAGTCTCCTCCAGATCGGCAAAGGCCAGCCAAGAAACCCGTTTTTCATCATCTGACGATTGATGATGGCCTGTCACACAATTCGGCATTCCACGTTCTGCAGGATCGCCAGGGCTTCATCTGGATCACCACCGTCGAGGGCATCAACCGATACGATGGAATGACGATGACCACCTTCACCCCCCAGGCTGAAGGTAGCAAAAGTACCCCGCAGTTCTTCCAGACCATGCTTGAGGGCCGCGACGGTACCCTGTGGTTCTGCAACTATGGCGCCGGTCTGGTTCGATATGACCCGGTACACGAGACCTGGAAATACTATCAACACGATGAAAACAATCCCAACAGCCTGGCCAACGACACCCTGTGGCTGCTGTACGAGGACCGCGACGGTATCCTGTGGGTTTCCACCTTCGATGGCCTGAGCCGCTTTGACCCGGCCACCGAGCAATTCACCAACTACATTCATGATCCGAATGATCCCAACAGTCTGGGTGGCACGGTGGCCGGCCAGGTTATTCAAAATGACGATGGCACCTTTTGGGTGGGTACATTTGGTGGCGGACTCGACAAGTTCGACCCGGCTAGCGGCGTCTTTACCCACTACCGTAAAGATCCGGATGATCCACACAGCCTCGGCGACAACGGTATCGATACCATATGGAAAGATCCCGACGGCACTATCTGGGTTGGAACGGCTGACGGCCTCAACCATTTCGATCCGGCCACCGGTCGCTTCGTTCGCTACATGCACGATGAAAACGACAGCCATAGCCTGAGCCATAACTACGTCGTCGATATGAAGCGTGACAGCCGTGGCGACCTGTGGATCACCACCTGGGGTGGCGGACTCAACCGCTTTGATGATCAGAAGAAGCAGTTCGTACGCTATCAGAGCGACCCGCACGACCCAGACAGTTTTAGCAACGACCTCGGTATTTACTTCTCCGAAGACCGCAGCGGGGCGCTGTGGTTTGGAACCATGGAGGGCGTCAGCCGATACGATCCCGATGGGCAGCGTTTCGCCCGCTACCAGCATCAACCGGACAACCCGAATTCGTTGCCGGCAGGCCGGGTGCGTGAAATCACCCAGGACAAGGACGGTATCTTCTGGATTGCCATGTGGGATCAGGGATTGGTGCGCTTTGACCGGGAGAACAATGTCTATACGCGTTACCAGGCTGAGCCAAACAACCCCAACAGTCTGAGTAACGATAATATTTTCGACATTCTTTATGATCCACGTGGCTGGTTGTGGGTCGCCACCACTGCAGGATTGAACAAGTTTGACATCAGTAGCAAAACCTGGACCCAGTACCATGCCAACCAGGATAACCCCAACGCGATGGCCAGCGACTGGGTCTCCGGTGTGGAGCTCGATACCAAGGGTAACCTGTGGCTGGCTGTCTATGGCGCAGGCTTACACCGCTTCGACCCAAACAGCGGCATCTTTAAGCGCTTTGCCCATGATCCGAGCAATCCGGACAGCATGCCGGACAATGTCAATCTGAACTATGTGAAGGCTGAGGCTGATGGCAAGTTGTGGGTAGGTGGCGATGCGTCGGTCAGCCTGTTCGATCCGCTAACCGAAAAAGCCGTGAATTTCACCCCCGACCAGCATGGCATCAGCGGTCTTACCAGTCATCAAACCTTTCAGGATCGACGAGGCACCATCTGGGTAGCGACCACCAGCGGGGCAAACAAATATGATCCTGTGAACAACCGTTTCACCACCTATCCGCAGTTCGGGACAGTTCTGGCCGATGATGCGCAGGGCGACCTCTGGGTGATATCTGGCAAAAGTCTGGCACGTTTTGACCCAGACAGTGGCAGCCTGCGTCGCTATGACGAAAATGATGGCCTGTTAAGCAATTCATTGGAACCGACCGCCGGGTATACCAGCCCCAGTGGCGAAATATTCGTCGGCGGGGCCAAGGGCTTCAACAGTTTCTTCCCCGATCAGTTACCTGACAACCCGACTCCGCCACCGGTAGTTCTAACCCAGTTTGAACTGCGCAACAAGCCGGTCGCGATCGGTAATGACTCCCCATTAAAGAAGAGTATCAGCGTTACCCGGCATATCACGCTTCCTTACAACTACACTTCTTTGAGCCTGGAATTTGCCGCCTTAGACTATCGCGCGCCGGAAAAGAACCAATACGCCTATATGCTGGAAGGCTTTAACCGCGACTGGATATCCACAGACAGCGAGAATCGACGCGCCACCTATACCAATCTCGATCCGGGCGACTATACCTTCCGCGTGAAGGCTTCCAACAACGACGGCCTGTGGAATGAGGAAGGAACAGCACTGGCCATCACGATCACCCCGCCCTGGTGGGCAACATGGTGGTTTAGGAGCGCATTGGCCGCGGCCCTGCTCACCCTGGCGTTCAGTGGTTACCGTTGGCGAATCGCCAGTATCGAGCAGCGCAGCCGGGAGCTGGAACATCAGGTGGCTGAACGCACTCGAGAGCTGGCCGATTCGAATCAGCAGTTGCAGATCGCCAAGGAACACGCGGAGGCGGCCAATCGGGCGAAAAGTACCTTCCTGGCAAATATGAGCCATGAGTTGCGTACGCCGTTGAATGCGATTCTCGGATTCTCCGGCATCATGCGCAAAGACCCGCGGATACCGGAAGGCCAGCTGCAGAACCTCCACATCGTCAACCGCAGCGGCGAGCACCTGCTACGTCTGATCAACGACATCCTGGATATGGCCAAGATCGAGTCCGGTAAGGTGCAGTTGGAAAATGCCCCGTTTGATCTTGGCGCCATGGTGCGGGATGTCACCGATATGATGCGGATACGCGCCGAAGAAAAAGACCTGCATCTGTTGGTCGACCAGAGTTCGCCGTTTCCACGCTATGTTGTGGGTGACGAGGCCCGTCTGCGCCAGATACTGATCAATCTGATCGGAAACGCCGTCAAAAACACTGAGCAAGGAGGCATAACCCTGCGTCTGGGTACCCGGAAGAATGAGGGCTCACATCTGGAAATTGAGGTTGAAGATTCCGGTGTCGGGATTACACCCGAGGATCAACAGCGTATTTTCAATCCCTTCGTGCAACTCGGCGAACAAGCCGACAGTAAGGGCACAGGACTTGGGCTGACCATCTCGCGTCAGTTCGTGCAACTGATGGGAGGAAGCATCAGCCTGGAAAGCGAACCCGGCAAGGGATCGATCTTCAAAGTGAAGTTGCCGCTCAGCGAGGCGAACGAAAGTGATGTCGTCAAGCCGCAACAAGCTCAGATCGGCGAAGTGGTGGGGCTGGAGCCGGGACAACCCGAATATCGCATCCTGGTCGTAGAGGATCAACGCGACAACCAGATACTGCTTACCCAGCTGCTGGAGTCCGTCGGCTTCCAGGTCAAGGTGGCCGACAATGGACAGGTGGGAGTGCAGATGTTCAGCGCTTGGCATCCGCATTTCATTTGGATGGATAGACGCATGCCCGTAATGGATGGAATCGAGGCGACACGGCACATCCGTGAGCTCCCCGGCGGCGAGGAGGTAAAGATAGCCGCGGTGACCGCCTCCGTATTTTCCGACCAGCGTAATGAACTACTCGGTGTGGGTTTCGACGACTATGTACGCAAGCCATTTCGCGCCGCCGAAATCTACGAATGCATGTCGAAACTTCTTGGTGTCAAGTATGTGTACGAAGGGGGCCGTGAATGGCAACCGCAAGAGTTGACGCTCACGTCGGAGATGTTGGAGAGCTTGCCCGCGGAGTTGAAGGATGCTCTCAGGACGGCGCTTGAGAGCCTGGACGCCGAGCAAATCACGGCGGTTATTCAGCGAGTGGCAACGCACGACCGAGCGCTAGGCGAGAAACTGTCTGCGATAGCCGGTAGTTTTGACTATGCGGCTATCTTGCGGATTTTGAGAACGACGGAAGAATCGTAGACGTATCTCAACACTACCTTGTGAGTGCGTTGTCTCCTGGTGTCGGGGATTAGCCAGCTTTCCAGGTGAGTGCCAGAAGGATGGGCGGGCCGATGAGGTAGAGTCCAATCGTGAGCCAGTAGCCCAAAGGATTTTCCTGTCGCTCATACCATTGCCCTTTGCAATATACCTTTCCCCTTCCAATGCTGATTGCGCCATTCACGAATATTCCCAGGAGGAGCAGTGTCAGCGCGAGTTTCATTGCGACAAGAAAGTCCATCGTGAACCTGCCGTTGGAGACGAAGATCGGAGAGCAAAAGATAGCATGGTGATTGCGAATTCCGACTGCAGGGAGAAACTCTGAATTCCCGGCGGGAACCCTACAAACGCTCAAAGCCAGCGTGTCGCAATGCCCACAAATCACGCTAGAGCGCCCTCTAACTTATTGAATTAACGGCGCCAATCCCCTGGCATGATGGTTGCTAATCCACAGGCAAACCCTGAAGGAGTGGCACCCCGTGACCAACCATCAACGCACCGTAGTGATCGACGACACCACGCTTCGCGACGGTGAGCAGTCGGCGGGCGTGGCGTTTTCCCTTGACGAAAAACTCGCCATCGCCGAGCGGTTGGCCGCGTTGGGGGTGCCGGAGCTGGAGGTGGGAATTCCCGCCATGGGTGCGGAGGAGCAGGAGTCCATCCGCGCCATCGTCGCACTCGGGTTGCCGTCGCGGCTGTTGGTGTGGAGCCGTATGCGCGAGGACGATTTGCACCTTTGCGCCGGCCTCGGGGTGCAGATGGTGGATCTTTCGCTACCGGTCTCCGATCAGCAGATTGCCCACAAGCTCGGACGCTCGCGCGAGTGGGTTCTGGCCGAGATCGCGCGGGTCGTGCCCGCGGCACTCGACCTCGGTTTGGAAGTGAGCGTCGGTGGCGAAGACGCCTCGCGCGCCGATTCCGAATTTCTCATCGCCGTCGCCGAGACCGCGCAGCGTGCCGGTGCGCGCCGCTTCCGCTTCGCCGACACCGTCGGCATCATGGAGCCGTTCGGACTGATGGCCTTGATGCGCCGCCTGCGCGAGGCCACCGACCTGGAGTTGGAAATGCACGCCCACGACGACCTGGGTCTGGCTACGGCCAACACGCTGGCGGCGATCATGGGCGGTGCGACGCACGTCAATACCACCGTTCACGGCTTGGGCGAGCGTGCCGGAAACGCACCGCTAGAAGAGGTGGTGATGGCATTGCGCCACCTCTACGGCATCGAGACCGGCATCGAACTGAACGGATTCGCCGCGCTCTCGTCTCTGGTGGCGGAGGCGTCCGGCAGACCCATCGCTTGGCAGAAGAGCCTGGTGGGCGACGGGGCGTTTACCCACGAGGCAGGCATCCACGTCGACGGGTTGCTCAAAGACCCGCTCAATTACCAGGGGGTCGATCCCGCAGAACTGGGGCGTACGCACCGGTTGGTCCTGGGCAAGCACTCCGGAAGCCAGGCAGTGATGCGTGCCTATCTCGATTTGGGCGTGACGTTGCAACCCCACGAAGCGACGTGGCTGCTGGCGCGGATTCGCCGCTTTGCCACTCAATCCAAACGGGCGCCAGCGGCCGGGGAGTTGCACGGCTTCTACGCCGAGCTGCTCGACGGGCGCGGTTTCCTTCCGGGCGGCACGGATTGCGCATCGCCACCGCTGGCGCAGGTGCAGGGGAGGTCGTGATGGGCACGATGAACAGGAGCACTGCGACGGCGCCGCGCCTCCGGCAGCAGTGGCGCGAAGATGTCGGTTGCGTGTTCGAGCGCGATCCCGCCGCACGTACCCGCATCGAAGTCATCACCACCTACCCCGGTGTGCACGCCGTGCTTATGCATCGCCTGGCGCACCGGCTCTGGCGGCGTGGGTGGCGCTATACGGCACGCCTGATCTCCTATCTGACGCGGCGCTGGACGCACATCGAAATCCATCCCGGCGCGCGCATTGGGCGACGCTTTTTCATCGATCACGGCGCTGGCGTCGTAATCGGCGAAACGGCGGAGGTGGGCGACGACGTGACCCTCTACCACGGTGTGACCCTGGGTGGCACGTCGTGGACCAAGGGCAAGCGTCACCCCACGCTGGGCAACGGCGTCGTGGTCGGCGCCGGCGCGAAGGTGCTGGGGCCGATCACCGTGGGCGACGGCGCAAAGATCGGTGCCAACTCGGTGGTGATCAAAGCGGTTCCTGCGGGACGCACGGTGGTGGGAATACCCGCGCGCGTGGTGCAGGGCGATCGCCCCGGTCACCTCAACCCCTACGGCGTCGATCTCAATCACCACCTGATTCCCGATCCGGTGGCCGACGTCATCGCCGGCCTGGTGCAGCGTATCCAGGCGTTGGAGCAGCGCGTGGCGGGTGCCACCGCGGATGCTCCGGATTGCATCGGCACCGCGCCGCTGACGTTGAAACAGACCGGATAACCAACGCCATGGACTTGCTGGATTTCAAGGGCGAAGACCTCTATTTCGAACGGGCGCTACCGGTGGAGGTGGAGAGCCTGCTGCGCAAGGCCGCCAAGGCTTACCCGGCGCCGCGCACCGAGGCGTTGCTGACCCGCGCCTACTTTCTCGAACCGCAACACCTCACGGTGCTGGTGGCGCTCTACCGCTTTTACTACTACCGCCATCGTTATGCCGACGCGCTGCTGGTTGCCGACCGTTCGCTGCAGGCGGCGGGTCGCCAGCTCGGGGTCTCCGACGACTGGCGCCGCTTCGATCCCGCCCGGCTGGGACACGGCGCGATGGTGTCGCTGGGTCTGACGCGCTTCTATCTGCTGGCGCTGAAGGGTGCGGGATATCTGCAGCTGCGTCTGGGCGATTTGCCGGGCGCGCTGGAGCGGCTCGAAAAACTCGCCGAACTGGACCCCAAAGACCAGCTCGGCGCCGAACCCCTCATCGAGCTGGCGAGAGGCGCAGTGGGTGCGGCACGCGCCGCCAATGATGCGTAGCACAGGCTGCGGTCGTTCGCGGCACGACATCAGTGGATTGGGATACCTGGGAGAGTGGTCCATGAACCGAGACGAACTGCAGGAAGAGATGGAAGAGCTCAATAGCGCCGAAGACTTTCTTGAGTACTTCGACGTGGCGTACGAGCGCAAGGTGGTACAGGTCAATCGCCTGCATATCCTGCAGCGCTTCCACGACTATCTGGACCAGGCTGGTGCACCACCGCCGAGCGGTGGCGCGTTGCGCGCCTTCTATGCCGGCCATCTGCGCCGGGCCTACGAGGATTTCGTGCACTCCGACGCGCGCCGCGAAAAGGTGTTCCGGGTCTTCAAGGCGGCGCAGGCGCAGGAGGTGCTGGTGCCCCTGAGTACGCTGACGCGGCGAGCAGGCTGATGCGTCCGCGTTACGACTACGGCGATGCGGTGCGGGTGATCCGCAACGTACGCAACGACGGCACCTACGGTGGCCTCGATACCGGCACGCTGCTGGTGCGCCGTGGTGCCGTGGGACACGTGCAGAACGTGGGGACTTTCCTCCAGGACCAGATCATCTATTCGGTTCATTTTCTCGACGAGGACAAGGTGGTGGGCTGCCGCGAGCAGGAACTGCAGCCGGCGGACGCGCCGTGGCAGCCGAGCCGCTACGAAACGCGCGAACAGGTGGTTTGCACCGTTGATCTGGCGGTGAACGGTGCGGTAGTTGCGCCCAGCGGTACCGCGGGTGAGGTGCTCGAGGTGCTGCGAGGCTCCGGTGACTGCGTCCACTACCACGTGCATTTCCCGGGGCACACGCTGCAGGTGCGGGAAGGGGTGCTGGTACCTGCTTCCCGGACTTCGGACCAATGATCCACGCGGTCGCAATCCAAATGAACGAGTTCCCGCCGGAGTACGCCTACCACGTACTGCGCAGCGCCTATGCACTGTACGACCGGTCCCCCGGTGACCTGGACCGAAACGAACTCGACGCGGTGCAGCGCCAGGCGCGGAACACCTTGCGCATCGAGTCGCGGGTGCTGGAGACGCCCGAGGCCGCCGCGGTACGACTTCCCGCGCAGCAGCTCGACGCCGCGCTGGCGCAGATCGCCGCACGCTACGCCGATGGCAACGCGTTTCACAAGGACATGTATGCCAACGGCCTGGACGAGGCCGCCTTACGCACGGCGGTGCACCGCGAGCTGATCTTCGACGCGGTGATGCGTGGCGTCGGCGAGCACGGCGCCGCCGTCAGCGACATCGACGTGCAGCTCTTTTACCAACTGCACAAAGAACGCTTCGTGACCCCCGAACGGCGTACCGCCCGTCACATCCTCATCACCGTCAATTCCGACTATGCCGACAACACCGCCGAGGCCGCACGTCGCCGTCTCTCCGAAATCGAACGGCGGCTGCGGCGCCATCCCAAACGCTTCGCCGGCGAGGCGGTGCGCCACTCGGAGTGCCCCACGGCGATGCAGGGTGGGCTACTGGGCCAAGTGACCCGCAACACCCTTTATCACGAGCTGGAGACGGCGCTGTTCAACCTGAACGAGGGACAGGTGAGTCCCATCGTGGAGACGACGCTGGGCCTGCACCTGGTGCTGTGCGAACGCATACACCCCGCCGACAGCGTCCCGCTGGCGCACGCGGCCGGCCGCATTCGGCGCATGCTGGAGGAGCGGCAGCGCAAAGCCTGCCAAAAGGCGTGGTTGAAAGCGCTGGGGGGCGCGGGGGAGTAGCGGCACCGTTGCGCTCCGTTGTCCGTGGGGGCAAAAAATGTTGCAGTGCAGCGAATAATCGGGTAGGTTTCGCGCTTCAAATTGATCAATGCCCGAATTGGGTCTCCCCAGTCCCCGTAGTTGAGCCCTCTCCGACTGGGCGATGACACCTCCGTTTCAGCTGCCGGCGCCGCGCGCCGCAAGTGGAGTTTTCCGCA
>JBNKCG010000068.1:0-4376 GCA_050287605.1 Gammaproteobacteria bacterium
GCAATTTCTACAGCCTCCCCTCTGTTCGAACGGCTGACCGCGCCAATTCCAATCGTGGAATTGGCGATCGCCGTCTTCCCGAAATCTCCACCTGTCATCCCGCCGTCATCGCCAAGCCACGGGGTTGCAACACGCGCTACCTACCCTGCAGCGCAACGGCCTTCGCAGCCGAGTACAAGAATCGTCAGGGGACACTACACATGCCGCGCAGCACCAAAGAACGCCCGTTCCACCTGCAAGGGGTATTGCGGCCAACACCCGTTGCACCGATCAACCTGACCATCGAGCGGGCGCTGGCCCGGCTGCTCGATCTGCATCGCCTCGACCGCCTCTATCTCGACCTGCCCGCTTCGTCCGACAGCCGTCACTTCGCCCAGCAGGTGCTGGAGCTGTTCAACATCGGCTACCGCGTTCCAGGAAGCGAGCTGCAGCACATCCCACGCAGCGGCGGTGCGGTGCTGGTGGCCAACCATCCCTTCGGCGCCATCGAAGGCGTGATCATGGCGCACCTGCTGCAGGGGCTGCGACCCGACGTGCGTATTCTCGCCAACCGCTTTCTCACCCGCATTCCGGAGCTGCGCGAACTCTTTCTGGCCGTTGACGTGTTCGGCGGCGCGCAGGCGGCGCAACAAAACGCGGCGGCGCTGCGCGAGGCGGTGCGCTGGGTGAAAAACGGCGGGCTGCTGCTGACGTTTCCCGCCGGCGAAGTGGCACACTGGCGCGCTACGGAAAAGGCCATCACCGATCCGCCCTGGCAGCCCATGATGGGGCGCCTGATCCGCATGACCGGCGCGCCGGTGGTGCCCGTCCACATCGCCGGCAACAACAGTCTGCTGTTTCAAACCCTGGGTCTGGTGCATCCGCGGCTGCGCACCGCGCTGCTGCCGCGCGAGATGACCAACAAGGCGCATCGCACCATCGCGCTGCGCGTGGGCAAGTCCATCGCCGCCCAGCGTCTGGCGCGGTTCGACGATGACACCCAACGCATCAACTTTCTGCGCCTGCGCACCTACGCGCTGCAAGACGTGAGCAACGAGAACGCCCCCGCGCGAGCGGTCGACGGCGCGCTTACCCCGCTCGCCCCCGCCGTCGACGCGGCACACCTGGAGCGCGAAATCCAACGGCTGCCGGAATCGCAACACTTGGTGAGCAGCGGTGAGTTCGACGTCTACTGCTGCTACGCCGAGCAGGTCCCTCACCTGCTGCAGGAGATCGGCCACCTGCGCGAACTCACCTTCCGCGACACCGGCGAGGGCACCGGCAAGGCGAGCGACGTCGACCTGTTCGACAGCTACTACCTGCACCTCTTTTTGTGGAATCGCGAACGTCGCGAGCTGGTGGGTGCCTACCGCCTGGGGCAGGTGGACGAGATCCTCAAGCTGTTCGGCCGCAAGGGGCTCTACACCCGGACGCTGTTCCGCTACAAACAGACCCTGCTGACCCGCCTCGGTCCCGCGCTGGAGCTGGGACGCTCCTTCGTACGCCGCGAATACCAGCGCAGCTTCTCGCCGCTGATGCTGTTGTGGCGCGGCATCGGCGAATACATCGCGCGCCATCCGCGCTATCGCATGCTGTTCGGACCGGTGAGCATCAGCCGCGAATACCAGACCGTCAGCCAGCAACTGATGGTGGAGTTCCTGCGCGCCAACCGCTACGCCGCCGACCTGGCCGCGCTGGTCAAACCGCGCCGCCCGTTCCGCCCGCGCCGCAGCACCACCGCGCGCGAACTGAAGTGGATCGACGTCGACGGCATCGAGCCGGTTTCGGAACTCATCGCCGCCATCGAACCCGACAGCAAAGGGGTACCCATCCTGCTCAAACACTATCTGAAGATGGGCGGGCAGTTGCTGGGCTTCAACGTCGACCCCGACTTCAGCGACGTGCTGGACGGTTTGATCATGGTGGATCTGGCCAAAACCGATCCCAAGATGCTGGCGCGTTACATGGGTGCGGACGGTGCAGCGGCGTTTCTGGCGCATCATGCCGTGGGATCAGTTGCGGGTAAGGACGCGGCGTAGTTGAGCGCCGCAACGGTACTCGCCCCGCTTGCCACTAGCACTAACTACCGACTACTGACCACTTCCGTATAGAGCTTCGCCATGCGTTGTGCGGTAGCCTGCGTCGACCACTCCTGCACGTACTCCAGCGCTTCGCGCGACAGGCGATCGCGCAACGCTGAATCGGAGAGTCCTTTGACCACGGCGGCGCTGAACGCCGCTTCCTCCACTTCGGCGACCAGCGCGCCGCGTTGCGGCTGCAGGATGTCGCGCGTTCCCAATATCGCCGCCGCCACCACCGGCACGCCGAGAGCCATGGCCTCCAGCAACACCAGCCCCTGGGTTTCGGTGCGCGAGGCGAACACGAACAGATCGGCGGCGCGGTAGCAATCGAGCAGCCGGTCGTGGTCGTGGATGTTGCCGATGATGTGCACGGCGTCGTCCAGGCGCAGCTCCCTGACCAAGCGCCGCAGCGACCCGGCCGCCGGGCCTTCTCCGGCGATGACCAGGCGCGCGCCGGGCACCGTGGCACGCACGCGGCGTAGTACGCGGATCAGAAAATGGATGTTCTTCTCGTGCGCCAGGCGGCCCACGAACAGCAGCAGCGGCACCTGCGGCGCGATGCCGTAGTGGGCGCGAAACCGGTTTCCGTCCCCGCCCTGGAAGCGGTCGAGATCGATGCCGGTGGGAATGATGCGCGTCGGGTTGCGCACGCCGTAGCGCTGCATCAAATCGCTGATCGCCGTCGATGGAACCACCAGTGCGTCCACGTCGGCCGCCTGGCGGCGCGTGAAGTGGCGCACCGCGAAACGCAGCATGGCGCGCGGCGCCCACGGCAGGTAGTGCGACAGATACTCTTCGAAGTGGGTGTGAAACGTGGCCACGGCGGGCACCTGCAACACCCGCCGCGCCAGGCGCGCGCCCAGATGGTGGGCGACGAACGGGGTCTGGATATGCACCAGATCGAAGCGCTCGGCGCGCAGCCGCGGGAGCAACGCATCGATGGCACCCGCCTTCATCATTCGGTCCTCGGGATCGACCACCACCACGCGCGAGGGCAGGCGATCGATCCACGGTTCCGGCGCTTCGCCGAGTCCGTAGGCGGGCGCCACCAGGTGCACCTCGTGCCCCAGCGCCAGCAGCGATTCGCGAAAGGTTCGGATGGAGGTGGAGACGCCGTTGATGCGCGGCAGGTAGACATCGGAGACGTAGAGCAGCTTCATGGCAGCGACGAGTGACAGACGGATGATCTGCCCGCCAACAGTAGAGACGCTTTGTGACAACGCCATGACGCCGCGGCGCTGAATTCAAATAATGTTTATTGAGATTTCACCCGTTCGTCATCTCGCAACCGCAAAATCGGCGCAACTCAGCCACCGGACTGAACCATGGCCAAGCTCCGTTATCGCACGGTATGGATTTCCGACGTACACCTCGGTACCCGCGATGCTCAGGTCGATTATCTGCTGGAGTTCCTGCGCAGCGCCGAATTCGAAACCTTGTATCTGGTGGGCGACATTCTCGACATCTGGAAGATGCGTTCCGGCTGGTACTGGAATCAGACCACGCTCGACGTGGTGCATGAAATCATGGAACGCGCGCGCGGCGGCTGCCGCGTGATCTACATCCCCGGCAATCACGACGAGATCCTGCGCGACTACTGTGGCAGCGAACTGAGCGGCCTCAAGATCGAACGCCAGGCCATACACCGCTGCGCCGACGGGCGACGCCTGCTGATTCTGCACGGCGACGAGTTCGACTGCGTGGTGTTGTGCAACAAGTGGCTGGCGCACCTCGGCAGCTGGGCCTACGACATGCTGCTGGCGCTCAACCGGCGTTTCGATTTCCTGCGCCGCAAACTGGGCTTCGGCTACTGGTCGCTGGCCGCCTACCTGAAGAACAAGGTGAAAAGCGCCGTCAACTTCATCGGCGATTTCGAGCAGGCGCTGGTGCGCGCCGCGCACGAACACCGGGTGGACGGCGTGGTCTGCGGCCACGTGCATCACGCCGCCCTCAGCGAAACGGGCGAGATCTTCTACGCCAACTGCGGGGACTGGGTGGAGAGCTGCACGGTACTCACCGAGGATCACGCCGGACGTTTTCGCGTCATCCACTGGGCCAAGGAGGGACGCGCGCTGCTCGAAGCGGCCAACGCGCACAACGCCCCGGTGCCGCTGCGCCGCCGCGCCGCGGCCTGAACCCGCCGCGCCGCGCGAGCGTTTGCGCCCCGGTTAGGCGCCCTTGAGGTCGAAGCGCGCCCCCGAGGTCTGGGCGATGGAGTCGCGCATCAGCAGATCGTCCAGCACGCGGTCGTTGACCGGGCGCCCGAACAGAAACCCCTGCATCGTCGAACAGCCCAGGTCCCGCAGCAGCTCGCAC
>JBNKCG010000069.1:0-11382 GCA_050287605.1 Gammaproteobacteria bacterium
ACCGCGGCAATGGCGGACAATTCCAGCGACGAGCCCGCCAGCGGATAACCGGACGACGTATAGAGCGCGTAAACAACACCGGCCAAAGCGCTGTAGAACCCGCCCAGCGCATATATCATGACCGTCGTTTTGCGGATATTCACCCCCATCAGCCGGGCAGACTCCCTGTCGCCACCAATCGCGTACACGTTGGTTCCGAAGCGGGTGAAATGCGCGATGACGATACCCAACACCAAGCCAATCAGCATGACGACGGCCGAACTTCGCAAATAGCCACGCCCCGGGAGAGGGATCTTCGCGGTTGAATAGAGTTCTACGAACTCGTGCTGGATCGGAACCGAATCCAGGGTCACCATGAAACAGGCACCTCTGAGCAAAAACAACCCAGCCAATGTAACGATGAACGGCTGGATGTTGCAGAAATCGATGATGTAGCCCTGCAACGCTCCAAACAGAACGCCGAAGCAGATCATGAGAGCAGCCGTGGCCAAAGGATGCCACCCCATACTGTCCAGTACCGCCATACTGACGCCGACGAAACCGATCATGGAGCCGATGGAAAGGTCAATCCCTCCCGACAGAATGACAAAGGTCGCACCGATCGCCGCGATAATGATGAAGGAGTTGTCCGCCAACACATTGCCCAGGACCAGGGTTGAGAAGAAATTCCGATACATCAGGCCACCAACGAGGAACAGCACAACAAACACTGCGATGGTAGCGGCCAGTGGCAGGTACTTTTTGTTCACGATGCTCTTCCCGCAAAAAGTCTGCCGATACTGGCTCTCGCACTCTCCGATTGCAGCAGCAGCACGAACAGCACGACCAGCGCCTTGATGATCAAGTTGTATTCCGGCGGCAAGCCCGAAATCAGAATAGAGGTCGTCAGTGCCTGAATCACCAATGCGCCAACAACGGTCATTCCCAGGTAAATCCGCCCACCCGCCAGCGACCCGCCGCCTATGACCACGGCCAAGATCGCGTCGAGTTCGCTATAGAGTGCAATGGAGACGGGGTCGGAAGTGTGCGTGTCGGCAGTCATAATCACACCCGCCCAACCGGTCAACAACGCGCACAGCGCATATGCGACGAAGATGATCAATCTGGCGTTGACGCCGGCGAGATTTGACGCCGCCGCATTTCCCCCCACGGCCTCGATGAACAGCCCCAGCGCCGTTCGGCGTATCACCAACCACAGCATACAGAAGACCGCCACCCCGACGATGAGACGGGTGGGAATAAGCCAAACGTGCCCGGTGGATAGGCCCTGCAGCAAGGCACTTTCAAAACTCGGATCCGTACCTCCGTATATGAGATTGATCAGCATCCCGACCCCGCGCCCGGCCACCATAAGGATGAGCGTTGCGATAATGGGTTGTATCCCAAGGCCCGCAACGAGAAAACCGTTCCACACACCACAAACCAGTGCCGCACCCAGCGACCAGAACAGAATCAGCAGGTGCGCGTCACCCGCATGAATTCGCCAGGAGATGACGGCGCCGCAGATCGCGACAATCGAGCCCACCGAGAGATCGATCCCCTTCGTGCCTATCACCACTGCCATGCCGAGCGCAATAATTGCCGACGGGACTGCGCGGTAGAGAATATCGATTAGATTTCCAAACAGTCGCCCCTCGACGATTCTGATCGCGAAGAAATTGGGTGAAATCACACCATCGACGATCAGAATGACCGCCAATGCCAGCAGCGGCCAGACCGCTCGGTTCGCCCGCAGCCGACTCAGCCAGGTTTTGTCATGCACGCTAGTGTTGGCTTGCATCGTCGCCCGCTATCAACCGAATAATGCTGTCGCGTTGAATCTCATCGCCCGATATTTCAGCTATCTTCTCACGGTCGCGCAGTACCGCCACACGATCCGACGAGGCGACGATCTCGTCTAACTCGGACGATGCCACCAACAACGCCAAGCCTTGCTCGCAGAGTTTGCGAATCAGGATGAGAACCTCGGCATGCGCCCCCACGTCTATTCCCCGCGTCGGCTCATCCAACAGCAGAATTTTCGGACGTGATGCCAACGCCCGCGCAAGGACGACTTTTTGCTGGTTCCCACCCGAAAGCTGGCTCACCGGTTTGTTGGCATCGGGTGTCGCTATCGCGAGCGCCTCGATCATCTCGTCGGCAATGCGCACCTGCTCCTTTGGCGGCACCTGACTCAGCCAACCCCGCTTAGCCTGCATCGATAAGACGATATTTTCGCGAATACTGAGTTCACCCACCAACCCTTCGGCCTTGCGGTCTTCAGGGCAGAATGCCAAACCGGAGACGATGGAATGGTGCGGTGAACTTTTCCCCAGCGCGGTATTACCGAGCGTCAACTTTCCACTGTCGTGCTTGATGGCGCCGAAGAGCAGCTTAGCCACCTCCGTTCTGCCAGATCCCAGCAGGCCGGAAAGTCCAACGGCTTCCCCCGCACGTAGCGACAGATCGAACGGCTTGAACACGCGGCGCCGGCCTACCCCCGTCGCAACCAGCACCGCTTCACCCAGAGCCGCCCCCGAACTGCCCGCAAACGTGGCCTCCACTTCGCCAAGTTCGCGCCCAATCATGGTAGAAATCAACTCCGGGCGCGAAATGTCGGATATCAAGCCGGTGCTGACCAATTTGCCGTTTCGCAATACGGAAACCCTATCGGCGATTTCATAGACCTGATCAAGAAAATGGGTGATGAAGACGATCGCAATACCCTTGGCTTTCAGCTCCCGCACGATACCAAAGAGCGCCGCGGTCTCCTGCGCATCGAGACTGGCGGTTGGCTCGTCGAGGACGAGAACCTTGGTATCGTCATCCAACGCCCGAGCGATGGCGACCAACTGCTGTATTGCCACCGAGTAGGCGCCGACCGGTTGCTCGATGTCGATATCGAGATTCAAACGCGAAAGCTTTTCGCGCGCCAGCACCCTCGCCTTCTTCCAAGAAATGACCCCGAAGCGGGTCGCGGATTTCTCCAGTGTCAGGTTCTTGGTCACTGACATGGTGGGAATCAGGTTGACTTCCTGATAGACCGTGGAAATTCCGATCGCCCGCGCTTCGGCGGTGGAGGTAAACCTGACCGGCTCCCCCTCCACGAGGATTTCCCCCCCATCACTGGGGAGCGCCCCCGTCAGAATCTTGATCAGCGTGGATTTGCCGGCGCCGTTCTCCCCCAGCAAAGCGTGGACTTCGCCGGGCGTCAACGACAACGCCACACCGTCAAGCGCGACGACCCCTGGAAAGGTTTTACGAATCGCGCGCATTTCAACGCGCGCTTGCATGGGTGAATTGGCGTTCATGACACGGTTTCCGCACTCCACGCTACGCATGCCGCCGAGCGGCCGCGCCGACACCCGGCGCCCCGCGCTTTGACGCGGGGCGCCGCAGCGTCGATCGTGCAGATCCTACGCGATTGCCATCAACGAGCCGTATGCAAATCGGACGGGATCACGATCCACTTGTCCAGCTTGTGCGGCTTTTTCAGATAGTCCAGAACGACCGGATAGATGTACTTGCCAACCGCTGACCGCAACTCCACCGATGCGTTTGCATCGCCCTTCGACAGGGCTTCTTTGATCGCGGGGACGTAGTCGACCGAAATCATCAGCACGTCTTTGCCCGGTTTCAGGCCGGCTTCCTTCATGGCCTGGATCGCACCCAGCTGCATGTTGTCATTGTGCGCAAACGAAGCACATACGCCTTTCAGGTTGTTGGTGGACTTGATGAACGCCTCCATCACTTTCTTACCGCCCTCAGTGGTGAAGTCGCCGGACTGCGTCGCGACGATCTTCATGGCCGGAAATTGACCGATCACCGCTTCGAAGCCCTTCTTGCGCTGAATGGCCGGTGCCGAACCCGTTGTACCCTGCAATTCAACGACCTTGCACTCGCCTTTGGCCGCAGCCGCAAGCCATGCGCCAGCCAGACGCCCTTCCAGGTTGAAATCGGCCGAAATGCGGGTGACGTAGAGCGACTTGTCTTTGACGTCGACGTCGCGATCGACCAGGAATACCGGAATGCCGGCGTCCTTGGCTTCGCGCAACACCTGATCCCAACCCGTGACAACCACCGGGGCGATAATGATGGCGTCAACGCCCTGCGCGATGAAGGCGCGCACCGCGCGCAGCTGCTCTTCCTGCTTGCCCTGGGCATTGGCGAACTTCAAATCAACACCGTATTCCTTCGCCGATTCCTGCATATTGGCGGAGAATGCGGGCCGCCAGTCGCCTTCGGACCCTACTTGCGAAAAGCCGATGGTTGTCGCGCTTGCCACACCGGCTACGAGCGCTGACAGTGAAAATGCCGCCCCAGCAATAATGTTCTTACAGGACATCCTTCTCTCCTCCTCATGAATTGGGCTGTGCCCAGGGATCCGCTTCGAGCAATCCGCCCCAAGCGGGCTTGTAAAAGTATTATTAATTGAGATAAAGAATATAGTATGACTTTTCCGGATGACAAACTTTTCGAATACATCTCCGCTTCGGACCGGTAGATCCCCCCCTCATCGCCCCCCAAACACACCCAATAACTATTTGATGTTCCTGCGCTTTCTTTCTCCCGCTCAGACAACCCGCGGCAGCGTGCGGCGGCAACCGCACTGAATTCCCCCCTGTTGCCTGGCCGCCGACACCCCGCTATCCCGGGGCCAAATGCGCCGCTGGCAGCACCCTCGGGTGTACGCCCAACGACACGAGAGACGCTGCCCAAGGTAAGCGCAAGTTTAGAAAAACAAGCCCGCCGTCCCGCAGCGAAACGCCACCCGCGAGCGCCCCGCTCAAACCCACCCGATCCGGCGAAAACCGCATCGCACTTAAGAGTGGCTTAAGGCGGCAGGAGTACGCTGACTTTAGCAACGACGGATAAGCAGACTGCAGCCTTCGGGAGGGGACAGCATGAACAAGCGCGTTTTGTTGATGGCCCTGATCGCCGGCCAACTGGCCGCTTGCGGCGGCGGAGAGGGTGAAGGCGACGACGAGACGAGCGCGGCCACTTCGACGACCACGTCCACCGCGCTGGCGAAAGAGTACGCCATCCTCGCCAACAACGACCTCGGCATGCACTGCATGGACCGGGAGTTCTCGGTGTTCTCCATCCTGCCGCCGTTCAACGTGGTTAACGCGCAGCTGATCAGGAAAGGCGCGGGTGGCCCCCAACTGCTTGACGACGGCAACGTGGAATTGCGCTACTCCGCCGTCGCCGATGCCAACGGCTCTTACAACTCCACCAGTCTGGGAGGCAAAACAGACTTCTGGCAGCACGCCGGCTCGCTGTTCGGCATGTCGTTCAACGCGGGCGAGGGGCTGACCGGTTTGTACATGCCGGCGGATCACCCCACCAATCCCGGACCGCAGGCCATGAGCTACCAACCCGCGTCGGGTCTATTCAGCGCAGCGGGCATTCCCATCACCCCGCTTGACGACACCTTCCGGGCCAATCCGTTTTCGTTGCTGCGCATCAGCGCGTTCGACAAGACCTCGGGCATCGAGCTGGCGCACGTCGATACGGTGGTGCCAGTGGCCCAGGAAACCGACTGCAGAAACTGCCACGCCAGCGGCGAGATCGCCGCCAGCGATCCGTCGATCGGCTGGAGCAGCGACTCCGATCTGGAGATTCAGACCAAGCGCAACGTCCTGCTGCTCCACGATGCCAAACACGGCAGCCGCTACACGGCACCGCTGATCAACTCCCAACCGGTGCTCTGCGCGAGCTGTCACTACTCGGCGGCGCTGGACCTCGCCGGCAGCGGACCCCAGGGCGATCAGCGCTTCAATCCCAGTTTCTCTGCGGTGATGCACGGCTTCCACGGCCGGCAGACCGACGGCTTCGGCACACCGCTGTTCCCGGCCAACGGCACACCCGACGAGACCTGCTATCAGTGCCATCCGGGCAAACAGACCCAGTGCCTGCGCGGCGCCATGCGCAACGGCGGAATGGAGTGCAACAGCTGCCACGGCGACATGCTCGCCGTCGGCGGCGACTACCCGCTGCAGAGCGGCGGCAGCATCGACGGCACCAACGACGGCGCGCCGCGCCGTCCCTGGGTCGACATGCCGCGCTGCCAGTCGTGCCACACCGGCGATGCGTTGAGCAACCTGAGCGGCACCGGCTACGTCAGGGCTTCGGACAGATTGCGCCTGGCACAGGCGTACCGCAGCGGCGACGCCTCGGCATCACCGATAGTGGCCACCAACCCGCGCTTCGCCGAAAACGCCGATACCCTGTTCCGCTTCAGCAAGGGCCACGGCGGCGTCACCTGCGAGGGGTGCCACGGCAGCACCCACGCCATCTGGGCCAATGCCGATCCCAACGCCAACGACAACGTCGCCGCCAACCAGCTCCAAGGCCACAGCGGCACACTCACCGAATGCGGCGCCTGCCACGCCGCCGGCAGCCTGCCGCTGACCACCAACGGACCGCACGGCATGCACAACGTCAACGAAGCGCGCTGGATCAGCGAAAGCCACGGCAATTTCTACCGCCGCGACCGCAACGGATGCCGCAGCTGCCACGGGCAGAACCTGGAAGGCACGGTGCTGGCGCGGGTGAGCGACGATCGCACCTTCCGCGTCGAGGGCAGGACCGTCAATCTGCGCAAAGGTCAGGCCGTCGCATGTAACCTTTGCCACCGCAGTCCGTGACTTCGCACCGTTAATCCGGCGCGTGCCGGGAGTTGGGTGCGGCGTAGCCGCGCCTGCCGACCGCGCCGCCGGATCTGGTCGACCGCCCACGAAACACCCGCCCCGCTCCCGCAACGTCTGCGCCTGTAGTCCGATACCAACGCCGCCTGTAGGCACCGTCTTTTTCGCTGTAGTCACGCACGCCTGGGATTGTTTTCCCGCCGCGTCGGCCTACCTTGTACTGCAGGAATTCAGTCGGGTATTGACCAATGGAACTGGAACGCTGGACTGAGATCAGGGTCATTCGTTGTCCCAAGATCGCAAGCCGGGTCGCGACAGGCCTCGTCATGACGGGGTTGCGCAACGCCAACCCGGGGCCCGAATTCACCGACGTCTGCGCAACGCTGGCGCATTGCGTCGGCGCCACGGAGTGCGGGCTCACGCTTCCCGCCACGGCGGCGGACATGGTGCACGCGCACTGTCCGATCGCCGCGCTGCTCCGGGAGCAACTGAACATCCACCCCAGCCCGGCGCTGGCCGCTGCTGAGGAGCCGTGCACGTTCGCGCTCCCGACGGACGGCGAATCCCGGCACGGCCAAGCCGCCATGGCTGCGGAATTTGAAGAGCGCAACCGCGCGATCAGTCACGCACCCCCCCACACCACGGAAGGAGTACCCTCATGGAAAAGAGCTCTTGCATCCAGCGCGAGCCGCTGACCAAACTCGACGAGGACGGCAGCGCTTCCATCCTCAACTACAACTTGCCCACCTCCACCGCCTACCGGGTCACCAGCCTGGTACGCCTGGGCATCAACAGCAAACGCTTCAAGGACGCCGAACGCAAACCGCCCGCCGACAACTACTGGGATCGGTTCAACCGCGAACGCGACAAGCACGAGCTCACGCCGCAGCATGTGGCCGGCATTCTCAACGGTCAGGCATACACCAGCCTTACCGAGGTGATGGATACCGGCCTCAACTTCACGGCCGAGGAACACGCTACGGCGACGGGCGTCAAGTTCAAGGCCGCGAATCTCACGGTCTCCACCAAGTCCACCGGCTTCGCCACCCAGTACGCGGCCAACAAGATCGCCGAGGGTTTCCGGCCGCTCATGGTGCGCCGCGCCTCGGGAAAACAGGAGCTGGTCTTTCAGAGGCGGCCCAAACGCGCGCATCCGTCGATCTATCTGGTGATGAAGATGCGTATGGCCTCCTATCTGGGAGACTACGGCGCGGGGCAAACGCTGAGCACTTTCAGCCTGCTGCCCGGCGAGAAGACGGTGATCGAGATTCGCGACTACCGCCACAACGAAACGACCCGCAGCAGCAGCCAGTCGGTGCTGGACAGCTACTCGGAAAGCGCCATGGACGACCTGCAGTCCACCATCGAGACCTCCATGTCGGTGGATTCCGAAACCTCCGAGACCGACGTCGACACCATGGCCGCCAGCACCAGCGCCGAGGGCGGGGTCAACATGCTGGTCTGGAACGCCGGCGGCGAGGCCAGCGCCTCCGCGTCGTCGGTCAACACCACCTCGCAATCGCTGTCGCAGCAGGTCGACACGCTGAACAGCGCGGTCAGCCACCACACGCAGACCGCCGACACCCAGCGCCAGGTGGAGATCAATACCGACGTCACCTCCACGGAAGTCAGCGAAACGGAAACCACCACCACGCGCACGCTGGAGAACATCAACAAGAGCCGCGTACTCAACTTCGTCTTCCGCCAACTCCTGCAGGAGTACTTCACCATCACCTATCTCGAAGAGGTCACGCTGTTCTATTCCAACGGCTACGACACCAGCCACCGAAGCGGCACGCTGGCATCGCTGGACAACTTCCTCGCCTCGGTGCTGGCGGACAAGAAAGACATCGAAGCGGTGCGCAACCTGATCTACCTGGAGCTGTGCAACCTCACCGACTACACCGGCACCAAGGTGGGCTTTATCGAGAAAGTGACGGAAAAGCACGCCAACTGCATCGAGCCGAAGGCCGGTGACAGGGAGGTCACCTACGTGCGCAAACGGCGCGACCTGAAACAGACCTACCGCGACAAAACCGTCAACGGCATCATCCTCGACGTCACCCACCGCGTGCTGCGTACGCCGGCGGTCATCGTCGATGCGCTGTTGGGACAGGGCGAGGCGCTGGACTGCTACAACCAGCACCTGCAGGAAGCGGCCTTCGACGGCGCGCACCTGGCCAACCGCAAGACCGAGCAGGCGCTGGCGATCATCGACGCGATCGCCGACCCGGCCGAAAAGGCGCGTTTCTACAACCACGTCTTCGGCACCTGCTGCCCCACCCCGCAGGCTGCCGAGGAGGGTTGAGACCATGCCCGGCGGATGGAACTTCAACCCCTGGGGGTTGAACCCGTGGGGCAGCGACCCGGCGCTCGACGCCGCGCACAGCACGAGCCGGCTGTTTGGTGGTGCGGCGCCACCCCGCCTTGCCGACGTGCTGCAGCCGTCGCTGCCGGTGAAAGACCCCGACGACTACGATCCGGCTGACTGGTTCGAGCAACTGAGCAGCGACTGGCCCTCGATACCCAACGTAATCCCGGCCGACAAGCAGATCCTCAAGAAACGCGATACCGAGACCGTCAAGAACTGGGTCAACGCCCGACTGGCCCCTGACAAACAGCGGGAAAAACCAGAGTGCTTCCACTACGCCAAGTATCAGATGCACATCATGGGGTTTGGTATTTCGGGGCCGCCGGCGATCGACCACGACAGCATGCTGGCGGTCTACGAAGATCCGACCCCGGGCGGAGGCCGGGTGCCGGTGATCCAGCTGGACCAAGCGGTACGGGCGGTGACCTATCTCAAACGCACCCTGCCGCAGGTCACGCGCCAGTCGCCGCTGGGCACGCCGGTAATGATGGGGGTCAAGCTGGCGTACTACACCGCAGAACCGAACAACATCTGGGGCACACCCTACGTCATCCCCACCGACCATTTCGTCGTCGCCGTGGGTGCGGGCGTCGAGAACGGCAGGCCCTATGTCACGTTCTACGATTCCCTCGGCGCATACGGGAGCTGGAGCCGGCTCTACCTGACCCCGCTGATGGTCCTGGAATACGGCGACTACCGGATGATCGAAATGCGGCGCAGCTATCCGCGCTAAAGAGACTGGGTGATCGAGGGCATCGCGTCGCGATACCCGGGTGCGAGACACTCGGCCCGTCGTGCCTGCCTCGCGCTGTTTAGGTGCGGGGCGGGCGCGACGTCCGAAAGCGCTGGTCGGAATGCCAGGCCCCGGCCCGCCAGCTGAGGAGCCGGCGGCCGCAGACCTCAGCCGGCTCCCCTTCGGGGTCAGCGGCTACGCGGCCTCGCGGGCGTTGATGTCGATGCCCACGCGTCCGTAGCGCACGGCATAGCGGATTTCGGCGCGGCACAACCCAAGGTCTGCCAGATCGGCGTCGCTGAAGGCGCTCAGTTCCTTGACCGCGTTGCGGTATTCGGCACCGGTCACCGGGGCCTGGAGCCCCTTGCGCCAGGGCCAGGCATCCAGCCCCGCGTCCAGCAGCTCACGGGAAAAACCCATATCCTCCAGCACACGGTCGCTGTACTGCAGCAGTTCGCGGCGCAGGCGCGCACGCCCGGTGAGCTCGAAGAAATTGCCGAGTCCGTCTACGACACTGCGAAAGAAATTGCTCATCATGACTTCTCCTAATTCCCCCACCGGCACAGCCGTAATGTGTTGACCTGCGGTGGATTTCAATTGACTACGGGGTGTAAGATACGCCTCGTTGTGCAACGCAACAATTGATATATTGTTACCGTTGACTTGAAGGAAACTAAACCGAGGAGACCCATGTCCCAGCACCTGCCGCCGCTGACCGCACTACGCGCTTTCGAAGCGGCCGCACGCCACCTCAGCTTCAGCAAGGCCGCCGATGAACTGCACGTCACCACGGCCGCTATCAGCCATCAGATCAAGGGTCTGGAGGAGTTTCTGGGGGTGCAGCTGTTCCGGCGCCTCAACCGCGGCCTGGAGCTCACCGAGGTCGGCAAGGCGGGCCTGCCCAAGCTGCGGGCGGGGTTCGCCAACCTCTCCGAAGCAGTCAAACAGATCCGCGGTCAGGCGGCCACCATGGAGTTGACCGTCGCGGCCACGCCGTCGTTCGCGGAAAAGTGGCTGGTACACCGTCTACACCATTTCTCGGTAGAACACCCCAACATCGACCTGCGCATCGCGGCGAGCATGAACGTCCTGGACGGGAGCAGCGCGGAGGCGCCGTACTACCTGTTCCGCCGCGGCAACATCGACGTTGCCATCCAGTTCGGCAAGGGCGTCCACCCCGGGTGCCGGGTGGACAAACTGTTCTCGGTGTCGGCCGTGCCGCTGTGCAGCCCGCGACTGTTGACGGGGGAGCACCCGCTGCGCACGCCCGAAGATCTGCGCTACCACACCCTGCTACACGACGATACCGTATTTGAAGGCCGTCCCAACTACTGGCGCGCCTGGCTGGACCTCGCCGGCGTCCAAGGCGTCAACAACGCCCGCGGACTGCACTTCAACCAGCTCTCCCTGGCTCTGGAATCGGCCATCGACGGCCAGGGCGTGGTGCTTACCCTGTTGCCGTTGGCCGCGGACGATATCGCGGCGGGACGACTGGTCATCCCCTTCGACATCCGCCTGCCGTTGCCCCACGCCTACTACATCGTCACACCGGAAGCGACGGCTCACCTTCCGAAGATCGCCACCTTCCGCGATTGGCTGCTGGAGGAGGCGCGAATCGACGACCGCAAGGCGCTCGCCTCCGCGCGCTC
>JBNKCG010000070.1:0-132327 GCA_050287605.1 Gammaproteobacteria bacterium
AAAAAGCGACAAAACTCATTGTCGCAATCCCACGCCAACCGTACCCTAAGCAAGTTCCTGAACTCTGGTTGAAACGGACACAAACCAGGCAGTCTTCCGTCAATTCACCGCAACACATAACGGAGGGTGGGCTATGGACTACTGGCCGTGGGACCCGGCACTGGATCTCGGCATCGAGACCATCGACCTTCAGCATCGCCGCATCGTAGACAACATCAACCGCCTGCACATGGCGCAGATGATGAGCGACAGGGACAAGGTGCGCGAGGTGCTGATCGACCTGATCGACTACACAAAAACGCACTTCACGTTCGAAGAAGAACTGATGGAGAAATTCGGATACCCGGACCTCGACTCGCACAAGGGGCTACATAAGGCCTTCATCGTGCGCATCAAGAAGCGCGCCCACGATCACATCGAGGGCCAGGACGTCGCCCCGCAACTAACGGCGGACCTGAAGGCGTGGCTGTTGAATCACATCAAGAAGGACGACCGGGAGTACGCGCCGCTCGTGCTGAACTCGCTCGACAGCAACAACAGCTGGATCGGCCGAGCGGTAAAGAGGCTGTTCGACTGACGAGAAACCGCAAGCCCGTGTTCAACGGGCAACCGCCAATAGCGGCGTCAACCGTGGTGCCGGGCTTGAGCCGCTATCCGGCGAGTCGAAACCCGCCGGCATGACGGCCGGCCCCCAAGCGGCCGACCTCCCCTGCCCTTGGCGATCCCGGCGGCTTCGCGCGTTAGCGCGAGAGGCCGCGCAATCCGCACTCACTGCACCTGCTGATCGATCACCAGCTTGAGCGTATCGCCGCCCCGCACGGGGACGTTGGCGATGCTGCCCTGCAGGTCGCCGGCCTGCGCGATGGCGTTGCCTGTTTTGGAGATGCGCGCGCCGACGGTGACCTGTTGGTGCAGGGAGAGCCGGTTGGCGGCCATCATCGCCTTGCTGTCGTCCAGGGTGACGGTGGCGGGCAGGTCCTTCACCTGCAGGCGCACGGCGGCCAGCGGCATGGGCGGCCCCTGGCTGGCGCGGGCGAAGATGAACACGGTGTCGCCGGCCTGGGCCTGGGCGCGTAGCGCATCGGCCAGCGCCACCTGCACCACGATCCGGGCTTCGCCGCCGGCGGCGGCCGGCGCGGTTGCGGGGGCCGCCGGCGTCGCGGCGGCAGAGGCGCCCGGCACCTCGGCGCCGGGCGCCAATTCGCCCTGGGCGCGGGTGATGGCGTCGTTGACCATGCGCACGTTGTCGCTGTCCGGCGGCAGCAGCGCGACCAGCTTGCGCCAGACGCCGATGGCGGTGGCGTACTCGCCGGCCTGGAACGCGGCGATGCCGGTCAGCCACAGCGCCTTGGTGTTGTTGGGGTCCAGGGTCAGGGCGGTCTTGATCATCTCCAGCGGGCGCCCGGCCATGCTGGCGCCGGCGGCCATGGAGAGCGCCTCGGCGTAGTCGGCCAGCAGCTGCGGCTGGTCGCCCTCCAGCGCGTAGGCCTTTTCGTAGGCCTTGACCGCGTCCTCGTAGCGGTCCATGGCGAGATAGGAGCGACCCAGCATCACCCAGCCGGCGGCATCGTCCGGGGTCTGCTCCATGCGCTGGGCGAGGCGTGCCACCATCTCCTCGACCGAAGGCATGCCGCCGCCGCTGCCGGCGGCAGCGCGTACGGGCGTGGTGCCGATGAGCTGGTGGGCGCCCAGCATCCAATAGGCGCTGCCGGCGATCAGCGGCAGCGCCACGGCCACGGCAACGGCGAACCAGCGCCCGGCGCCGCTACCCTGGGTGGCGCCCTCCGCCGTGGCGGTGTCTTCCAGCAGATCGCGCTCCAGCTCGGCGCGCGCCTCCTGGTAGTGCGCCTCGTCGATGGCGCCTTCGGCCAGATCCTGGTCCAGCTCGGTGATGCGTTCGCGGAAGATGGCGACGTTGAGCTCCTGGCGCGTCTCCGCGCTGCCGCGGCCACGCCCCAGCAACGGCGGCAACACCACTGCCAGCGCGGCCAGCACCATGGCGGCCGCAATGATCAAAAATAGCGTCATGAGTTCTTCCGATCGCTGCCCAGCAACTCGTCGAGGCGCTGGCGTTCCGCGTTAGAGAGTTCGCTATCCACGGCCGGCTTGCCCGCGCGGGAGCGGACGAAGCGGATCAGCAAAATCAGGCCCAGCACCCCGAGCAGGAACGGGCCGAACCACAGCAGGTAGGTGGTGGTCTTGACCGGCGGGCGGTAGAGCACGAAATCGCCGTAGCGCGCCACCATGAAGTCGACCACGCGCTTCTTGTCCGAGCCGCCTTCGATCATCTGGTAGATCTCGTTGCGCAGATCCTGGGCGAGATCGGCGTTGGAGTCGGCGATGTTCTGGTTCTGGCACACCAGGCAGCGCAGCTCGTAGGTGAGCTGCTTGTACAGCGCCGCCTTGGCGGGATCGTCGAACTGGTGCACTTCGATGGCGGCGGATGCCATTCCCGAGAACACCACCAGCAGCAGTACAGGCAGGATGCGCATCAACTGGACCCTCCGCCCTGCAGCTCCTTGATCTTGGGCAGGATCTTCTGCTCCCAGTCCTGCGGGGTGATGGGGCCGATCTGCTTGTAGCGGATCACGCCGTTGGCGTCGACCAGGAAGGTCTCGGGTACGCCGTAGACGCCCCAGTCGATGCCCACCCGGCCCTTCTCGTCGAACGCGCTCTCCACGTAGGGATTGCCCAGGCGGCTCAGCCACTGGTGCGCCGCTTCGCGCGTGTCCTTGTAGTTGAGGCCGTAGATGGGCACCACCTTCTCGCGCGCCAGCTTGACCAGGAACGGGTGCTCCTCGCGGCACGAGACGCACCAGCTCGCCCAGACGTTGAACAGCGTCGCCCCGCCCTGCAGGTCTTTCTTGGTGACCTGCTTGGCGGGATCGCCCAGCGCCGGCAGCGCAAACTCCGGCGCCGGCTTGTCGATGAGCGGCGAGGGCACCTCGCGCGGGTCGAGGCCCAGCCCGATGCCGAACACCACCACCAGGCCGACGAAGACGACCAGGGGAATCAGAAACCGCGCCTTCATGCACCCACCTCCGCGCCCAATGCGCCGGCGGGCACTTTTTGGCGCCGCGCCAATCGATAGCGGCGATCGCTGGCCGCCAGCAGCCCGCCGATCACCATGAACACGCCGCCGAACCAGATCCAGCGCTGGAACGGCTTGTGGTAGACGCGCACCGCCCAGGCGCCGCCGTCCAGGCGCTCACCCAGGGCCACGTAGAGGTCGCGGAAAACGCCGGGGTCGATGGCCGCTTCGGTCATGGGCATACGCTGCACGCGGTAGGTGCGCTTCTCGGGCGTGAGGGTGGTGATCAGGCGCCCGTTGCGCAGCACCTCCACCTGCCCGCGGTCGGCCGCGTAATTGGGCCCCTGCGTCTGCCCCACCCCCTTGAAGAGGAAGGTGTAGCCGCCCATTTCGGTGGTGTCGCCCGGCGCCAGGCGCAGATCGCGCTCGGTGCTGTAGGCGCTCGACAGGGTCACGCCGACGATGAACACCGCCACCCCCACGTGCCCCAGGGTCATGCCGTAGTGGTGGCGCGGCAGCGTGCGCAGTCCGTTCAGCAGGCTGCGCTTGTTGCCGGCGTGGGCGATCAGGTCCTGCACGCTGGCCGCCACCGCCCACACCGCCAGCGCCAGGCTGAGCGCGACCATGGGCGCCAGTTCGCCGCCCGCGAGATACGCCAGGATCAGCCCCAACACCACGGAAATCACCACCGCCAGGCGCAGCTCGCGCAGCGTCTTCAGCGGATCATCCTGCTTCCAGCGCACCATGGGTCCGACGCCCATGGCCAGCACCAGCGGCAGCATCAGCGGCACGAACACGGCGTTGAAATAGGGCGGTCCCACCGAGAGCTTGCCCAGCCCCAGGGCATCCATGATCAGCGGATAGATGGTCCCCAGCAGCACCGTGGCGGCCGTCACCACCAGGATGACGTTGTTCACCAGCAGCAGCGTCTCGCGCGAGTAGACCTGGAAGCTGCCGGTGCTCTTCACCTTGGGCGCGCGCCACGCGTAGAGCGTCAGCGAAGAGCCGATCACCAGCGCCAGGAAGCCGAGGATGAAGACGCCGCGCGCCGGATCGGTGGCAAAGGCGTGCACCGAGGTGAGTACGCCGGAACGCACCAGGAAGGTGCCCAGCAAGCTCAAGGAGAAGGCGAAGATGGCCAGCAGCACCGTCCAGTTCTTGAACACGCTGCGCTTGTCGGTCACCGCCAGCGAGTGGATCAGCGCGGTGCCCACCAGCCACGGCATGAACGAGGCGTTTTCCACCGGGTCCCAGAACCACCAGCCGCCCCAGCCCAGCTCGTAATAGGCCCACCAGCTGCCGAGGGTGATGCCGGCGGTGAGAAACACCCAGGCCACTGTGGTCCAGGGCCGCGACCAGCGCGCCCAGGCCGCATCCAGCCGGCCGCTGAGCAGCGCGGCGATGGCGAAGGCGAAGGCCACCGAGAAGCCCACGTAGCCCATGTAGAGCATGGGCGGGTGGATTACCAGACCGGGGTCCTGCAGCAGCGGGTTGAGGTCGCGCCCGTCCGCCGGCGGCATGGCCAGACGCTCGAAGGGGTTGGAGGTGAGCAGCAGAAAGAGCAGGAAACCGACCCCCACCAGGCCCATCACCGCCAGCACCCGCGCCACCATGTCGCGCGGCAGATTGCCGCTCAGCCCGGAGACCGCCGCACCCCAGCCGCCCAGGATCAACACCCAGAGCAGCAGCGATCCCTCGTGCCCGCCCCACACCGCCGAGATGCGGTACTGGACCGGCAGGGCCGAGTTGGAGTTGTTGGCCGCGTAGGCCACCGAAAAATCGTTGACGACGAAGCTGTAGGTGAGCGCGGCGAACGCCAGCGCCACGAACAGAAACTGCCCCCAGGCCACCGGGCGCGCCAGCGCGATCCAGCCGGGGATGCCCTTGGCGGCGCCGACCAGCGGCACCACCCCCTGGATCAGCGCCATGCACAGCGCCAGCACCAGGGCGAAATGTCCTAACTCGGGAATCATGATTCAGACCTTCGATCGACTACTCGTGGGGTTTCACCAGGGTCACGCCCGCTTTCTGCGCGTTGCTGATGGCGCTCTTCACCTCCGGCGGCATATACGCCTCGTCATGCTTGGCGAGTACCTCCTCAGCATAGAAGACGCCATCCTCGCCCAGCTTGCCCTTGGTGACGACGCCCTGACCCTCGTTGAAGAGGTCGGGCAGTATGCCTGTGTAGCTCACCGTCACACTCTTGGCCGTGTCGGTGACCACAAAACGCACGGTCAGCCCGTCGTCACGACGTTTGAGCGTGCCCTTCTCCACCAGCCCGCCGAGGCGGAAGGTGCGGTCCAGCGGCGCCTCCTTGGCCAGCACCTGGCTGGGGCTGAAGAAATAGGCGATGTTGCTCTGCAGGGCATTGAGCACCAGCGCCGCCGCCACGCCCACCGCCGCCACCGCGGCCACAACAAAGACCATACGTTTGTGCCGTGCCTTCATTCAGTTACCCTCTGCGCGCATACGCACTAATCGACTCACGCGCGCCAGAATGGTTCGGCGCTTGCGCCGCAATTGGATGATCTCGGCCACCAGCAGCACCACGCCGACGCCGTAGGAACACCACACGTAAAAACCGTACCCGCCTTGGGAGAAAAACTCCGTCATCGTCCGCCCTCCTGGGCCAGCAGCGCCCGGACCCACTCGGTGTCGGCCTCGCGTTCGAGGATGATGCTGCGCACCCGCATGAACACGGTGGCGAAGGAGTACATCCAGAAGGCGACGGTCAGCACCAGCATGGAGAACAGGATGTTGGGGTCGACGTTGGACATGGACGAACGCTGGTGCAGGGCGGCGCACTGGTTGGGATCGGGGCAGTTGATGGACCAGAAGATCACCGGCACGCACACCAGTCCGACGATGGCCAGCAGCGCCGCGGCGCGGTCGGCGCGACGGCTGTCGTCGATGGCCGAATGCAGCGCCATGTAGCCGCCGTAGAGAAACAGCAGGATCAGCTCCGAGGTGAGCCGCGGGTCCCAATCCCACCAGGTGCCCCAGCTGGGCCGCCCCCAGAACGAGCCGGTCCACAGCGCGATGAAGGTGAAGATCGCCCCGCTGGGCGCCACCGCCACGGCCATCATGTAGGAGAGCCGGGTGTTGAACACCAGGCCGATGGCCGACCAGCCGGCCAACACCACGTAGAGCCACATGGACATCCAGGCGGTGGGCACGTGCAGAAAGATGATGCGGTAGTACTCCTTCTGGGGATTGGTCCCGCCGAGGCGGTCGGGGGTCTCGAAAAAGCCCCAGTAGAGCCCCACCGCCAGCAACACCACCGCCACCACGGTAAACCACGGAATCGCCCGCCCCGCCAGGGGATAGAACGTGGACGGCGACGCGTAGCGGAACCAACTGACGTTCATTGACTAACCAACCTCGCTCGCTACTCGATGGAAATACGCAGCGCCGCCGCCGCGGCCAAGGGCGCAAAGACCAGTGCCAGAATCAAGAAGGCGCCCAACAGCGCCAGAAACGGTTGGACATTGGCAAGTCCGATACTGCTCACGCTCACCGCCCCCGCCCCGTAGACCAGCACCGGGATGTAGAGCGGCAGCACCAGCAGCGACAGCAGAATGCCCCCTCCGCGCAGTCCCAGCGTCAGCGCCGCGCCGATGGAGCCGATCAAACTTAGCACAGGCGTACCCAACAATAATGAGACCATCATAACGCCCAGCGCCACATCCGGCAGCCCGTACTGCAGCCCGATCAGCGGCGCCACCAGCACCAGCGGCAGCCCGGTGAGCAGCCAATGGGCCACCACCTTGCCCAGCACCAGCACCGCCAGCGGCTGGGGGGTGAGCAGCATCTGCTCCAGGGTGCCGTCGGCGTGGTCGCCGGCGAACAGGCGCTCCAGGGCCAGCATGGAGGCGAGCAGCGCCGCCACCCACACCACGCCCGGCCCCAGTTGGCGCAGGATCTGTTTCTCGATTCCCACGCCGAGGGGAAACAGGCTCACCACGATGACGAAGAAGAACAGGGTGGTGAGAAACTCGCTGCGCCGGCGCATGGCCAGGAGGATGTCGCGGCGCACGATGCAGAGGAAGGTCTGGAACATGGTGGTGTCAGCCGCCGAGATCGAGGTACTGGATGCGGCCGGTGGCCAAGGGTACCTCCTGGTGGGTGGTGAGCACCGCCAGGCCGCCGCCCTCCACGTGCTCGACGATCAGCGACTGCAGCAGGGCCACGGCCCCGACGTCGAGGGCGGTGAACGGCTCGTCGAGTATCCACACCCGCGCTTGCGAGAGCAGCAGCCGCGCCAGCGCCACGCGCTTCTTCTGACCCTGCGAGAGCACCTTGGCGGGCAGGTCCTCGAAGCCCGCCAGGCCGAGGCGCTTCAATGCCGCCCATACCTGATCTTCCGCGACGCTGTCCCCGTCCAGGGTGGCGGCGATCTGCAGGTTCTCGATGCCCGTCAGCTCGTGTTTGATGCCGTTGAGGTGTCCGAAGTAGAGCACCTCGCGGAAATACTCCTCCTTGAGCGAGCGGATCGAGGTGTCGTTCCAGCGCACCTCGCCCTGCTGCGGTTCGAACAGCCCGCACAGCGCGCGCAGCAGCGTGGTCTTGCCGCTGCCGTTGGGACCGCGCACGTGCAGCAGCGTGCCGGCCTCCAGCACGAAATTGAGGTGGGTGATCAGGTGCCGGTCACCACGGGTGCACTCCAGGTCCACCGCCGCCAGCCGGCAGGGGGCACCCGGGGCGGCAGAGGCCGAGGCTGGCGCCGTTGTGGTCATCGGTTCGGTAGTCAATGGGACGCTATCTTCCCGCGGAAACGCCGCATTCTACCCGATTACCCGATGAAGTTGACTGCGGCGCGGGGACGGCGCTCAGACCTGGGGCATGTGCCAGACCTCACCGGCGTGGGCGAGGACGTAGTCGTGAAACACCCGGGCCACCGGCGAGAGGCGCTTGCCCTTGCGGTGCACCAGGTACCAGTGGCGCATGATGGGAAAACCGGTGACGTTGAGCACCACCAGCCGCCCCGCCTCCAGCTCCAGCTCCAGGGTGTGGGCCGACACCAGCCCGAGCCCCATGCCGGCCATGACCGACTGCTTGATGGCCTCGTTGCTGCTCATCTCCATGCCGGTCTGGATGGGGATCTCGCGCTCGCGGAAGAAGCGCTCCATGGCGCTGCGGGTGCCGGAACCGCGCTCGCGCGTCACGAACACCTCGTCCTGCAGCCGCTTGAGCGGAATGCGCTTCTTGTCCGCCAGGGGGTGGTCGGGGGCGGCCACCACCACCAGCGGGTTGTCCATGAACGACTCGGCCTCCAGATCCATCTCGGCGGGCGGCTTGCCCATGATGGCCAGATCGGTCTCGTTGTCCATCACCTGGCGCAGCAGGGTTTCGCGGTTGGTGATGTCGAGGCTGATGGTGATGCCGTCGTGCTCGCGGGAAAAGGCCGACAGCAGGCGCGAGGCGAAGTAACCCGCGGTGCTGGCCACCGCCACCTGGAGGCGCCCCTGGCGCACCCCTTTCATGTCCTCGATGACCTCTTCGGTCTCCTTGAGCTGGCGTGCGATGGCCCGGCTGCAGCCGAGCATCTCCTGCCCGGCGTCGGTGAGAAACAGACGCTTGCCGATCTGCTCGAACAGCGGCAACCCCACGTTCTCCTCCAACTGCTTGATCTGCATGGAGACCGCGGGCTGGGTGAGGTAGAGCTCCTCGGCGGCGCGGGTGTAGCTCAGGTGGCGTGCCACCGCCTCGAACACACGCATCTGTCGCAGGGTTACATGCATGCCAGGGACCCCGGTTGGCGAAATTGGATAAATCCTACCTTATCTAAAAAATCAAAAGAATTTAATTTTATATATGCCAGATGCGGCCTACATTTATGGCCGGCATGCGCGCCCGCGACCCACCCGGCCGCACGAACGCGCAGCGCCACGTAGGGTATCCCCACTCCGCAGCTGGTCATTGGAGGCCCGTCAGGGCCTCATTTTTTCGAATCGTAAAATGCCGCTCCCCGCGACTTCTAATTGCGCCCCAGTGCACTAAAATACGTCCTTTTCCAGCGACGAATCCAGCCATGAGCGAAACCCCCGACGTCCTATTCGAATCCCTGCTGACCACGCTGAAGCCCATTGCCCGCGGCAAGGTGCGCGACATCTACGACATCGATGCCGAGCACATGCTGATCGTCACCACCGACCGCCTGTCGGCGTTCGACGTGGTGCTGCCCACCGGCATCCCCGGCAAGGGCCGCGTGCTCACCGCGCTCTCCAACTTCTGGTTCGCACGCACCGGGCACCTGATCCCCAACCACCTCACCGCCATCCCGCTGGCCCAGGTGCTGCCCGATCCCACGGAGCGCGACTCCGTCGACGGCCGCGCCATCGTGGTGCGCAAGCTAAAGCCGCTGCCGGTGGAAGCCATCGTGCGCGGCTACATCGTCGGTTCGGGCTGGAAGGAGTACCAGCAGCAGGGCACGGTGTGCGGCATCCAACTGCCGGCCGGGCTGCGCCAGGCCGACAAGCTGCCCAAGCCGATCTTCACCCCCTCCACCAAGGCGGAGGTGGGCGACCACGACGAGAACATCAGCTTCGACAAGGCGGTGGAGCTGCTCGGCAGGGAGATCGCCGAACAGGTTCGCGACGTGAGCATCGCCATCTACCAGGAAGCCGCGGAATACGCCGCGCAGCGCGGCATCATCATCGCCGACACCAAGTTCGAATTCGGCCTCGACCCCGAGGGCAAGCTGGTGCTCATCGACGAGGTGCTTACGCCGGACTCCTCGCGCTTCTGGCCCGCCGACTCGTATGAACCCGGCTGCAGTCCGCCCAGCTTCGACAAGCAGTTCGTGCGCGACTACCTCGAGACCCTGGACTGGGGCAAGACCGCGCCCGGCCCCGAACTGCCCGACGAGATCGCCGCCAAAACCGCGGAGAAGTACCAGGAGGCGCTGCGCCGCCTCACCGGGGAGTAGACCGACCGCGGGAGGCGGCGCGCCAACACCACCTCCCCGAGGGTCATCGGGACGTCGCGCCCACCGTGAGATAGCCGCCGACGGCGGCGCGCAGATCGGCCAGCGCCAGCGGACGTTCCCGCGTCCAATCGGTGAATCGTCGCTCGCACCGAAGCTGCCGGACCGCCGGGTAATCGGGCGCCGACAGCGCGATAACCACCCCCAACGTGTAGTCGGTTTCCCAACCGAACAGTTGATCCAGGCGCTCCTCACGCAATCCGGTGACGAGAAAAGCGCCGTCGGTAAACGACCGCGACCGGTTCGACAGCTCGCTCACGTGCAGATCCAGCGAACAGTGCCAATCCCAGACGTTGAGCCGGCGCGAATCCTTGATCTCTCCCGACTGGAACCACAACGAGGTCCGGTCTGCCGGATAGGTGAAGGGTGTGGAGACCTCCAGGCGCGTTCCCACCGGCAGTTCGCCGGCCGCACGCTGGACGGTATAGGTGGGTTGCGCCGCGCACCCGGCCACCACGACCGCCGCCAACACCGCCGCCCATTTCACGCCGCGCATCGCTCTGCTCCCTGTACTGACCATCAGGCCTGTTTAGACTAACCTCTAGTTTCCGAGTGCCCTTACCAAAATAACGAATCCGGAGAACCGACAATGACCCACGCCATCCGCATCCACCGCACCGGCGGCCCCGAAGTCATGCAGTGGGAGAGCGTCGAGCTCGGCGACCCCGGCCCCGGTGAAGCGCGGGTGCGCCACGAGGCGGTGGGCCTCAACTTCATCGACGTCTACCACCGCACCGGCCTCTACCCGCTGCCGGGGCTGCCCTCGGGGCTCGGACTGGAGGGTGCCGGCGTAGTAGAGGCGGTAGGAGCGGACGTGACCGACGTAGCGCCGGGCGACCGGGTCGCCTACGCCAACCCGCCGCTGGGCGCCTACGCCGAGGCGCGGCTCATACCCAGCCACCGCCTGGTCAAGCTGCCGGACGGCATCGATTCGCGCACCGCGGCGGCCATGATGCTGCAGGGCATGACCGCCCAATACCTGCTGCGCACCACCTTTCGCGTGCAGCCCGGCCACACCATTCTGCTGCACGCCGCCGCCGGCGGGGTGGGGCTGATCGCCTGCCAATGGGCCAAGCACCTGGGCGCCACGGTCATCGGTACCGTGGGCAACGCGGAGAAAGCGGAGCTGGCGCGCGCCCACGGCTGCGACCACACCATTCTCTACCGCGAGGAAAACTTCGTGGAGCGGGTCAAGGAGATCACCGACGGCCAGGGGGTACACGTGGTCTACGACTCGGTGGGCAAAGACACCTTCCTGCCCTCCCTCGACTGCCTGCGCCCCCTGGGCATGATGGTCAATTTCGGCAACGCCTCCGGACCGGCGCCGGCGCTGGACCTGCTGTTGCTGTCGCAAAAGGGTTCGCTGTTCGTCACCCGCCCCACCCTGATGACCTACACCGCCAAGCGCGAGGATATGGTCGCCAGCGCCAACGAACTGTTCGACGTGGTGGGCAGCGGCGCGGTGCGTATCGAGGTCAACCAGACCTACCCGCTGGCCGAGGCGGCGCAGGCGCACCGCGATCTGGAGGCGCGCCAGACCACCGGCTCGACCATCCTGTTGCCTTAATCCCGCACAGTTGATGCCGCACAACGACGTGGCGCGCACCGCGCGCAAAGATACCGCGCCTATGGATCGCTTCGACCTCATCATCGCCGGTGCCGGCCCCGCGGGAGCGGCGCTGGCCTGCGCCCTGACTCCGTGGCGGAAACGCATCGCGCTGGTCGACGCCCACCCCCCCGCCTTCGAGGCCGCCCGCGACGGCGACCGGCGCGTGCTGGCGCTGTCGGAATCGAGCATGCGCATCCTGGCCGGGCTGGGGGCGTGGCGCGATCTGGCGCCGTACGCCGCACCCATACGCGAGGTGGAGATCGCCACCGGCGACGGCGCACCGCGCACCCGCCTCGACGGCCGCGAGCGGGGCGCCTTGGGGTACACGGTGGCGGCGGCCGAATTGGTTACCGTGCTGCACGACCGCCTGGCGCACCCGGCGATCACCTGGGTGGCACCCGCGACGGTGACGCGGGTGACGGTGGGCGACGACCAGGTGACGGTGCAAGCCGGAGCGCGCACCCTCGGCGCGCGGCTGCTGGTGGCCGCCGACGGCAGCCAGTCGCGGGTACGCGACGAGCTGGGCATCGTCGGCGAGGACCACGACTACCATCACCGCGCCATCGTCGCACGGCTGCACGCCGCCACGGCGCCCGGCGACACCGCCTACGAGTTGCTGACCCCCGGCGGGCCTCTGGCGCTGCTACCGCTGCTCGACGCATGGGCCCTGGTGTGGGCGCAGCCCGACGCCGCCGCCGAGGAGCTGCTCGCCCTGCCCGACGCGGAATTCCTGAACCGCGTGCAGTCGGCGGTGGGCACCACGCCGTCGTTCACCGCCCTGACGGAGGCGCGCGCGGCCTACCCGCTGCACCGCATCAACGCCTGGACGCTGGCCGGCGAGCGCAGCGCGCTGATCGGCAACGCCGCCCACACCGTCCACCCGGTGGGCGCGCAGGGCTTCAACCTGGGCCTGCGCGACGCCGCCACCCTGGCCGAAGTGCTGGTCCACGGCGTCCGCGCCGGCATGGATTTGGGCCACCCCGCCCTGCTCGCCGCCTACGCGCGGCGCCGCGAACCCGATCACCGCCGGGTGTTGGCCTTCACCGACGGTCTGGCGCGGTTGCTGGGCGAACTCACCCCGGCGCGCCGTCCGTGGTTCGGCCTGGGCCTGGAGCTGATGCAGCGGCTGCCGCTGCTGCGCGATGCGCTGATGCACCTCGGCACCGGGCGCCTCGACGCCCCCACCCGACTCGGCCGCGGGCTGCCACTGTGAAGGCGCCGAGCTACGATCTCGTCATCGTCGGCGGCGGCATGGTGGGCGCCGCCCTAGCTGCAGCACTGGACGAGGCACCGCTGACCATCGCCCTCATCGAAGGCCACGCCCCCGCCGCGCCCGACGACGGCGACATCGACATCCGCGTCAGCGCGCTGAGCCGCGCCTCGCAGCAGCTGCTGGAACAGGTCGGTGCCTGGCCCGCGTTGGCCGACTACGCCTGCCCCTACCGGCGCATGCAAGTGTGGGACGCCGGCGGTACCGGCAGCACCTGTTTCGACGCCGCCGACATCGGCGAGAGCGACCTGGGCCACATCGTCGAAAACCGGCGCACCCAGCACGCGCTCTGGGAGCGCCTGCAGCAGCAGCGCAATCTCACGCTCTACTGTCCCGCCCGCTTGGCGGCGTTGGGCAACGGCCCCGAACAGGCCCACCTGCAGTTGGAGGACGGGCAGCGGCTGAGCGCCCGCCTGGTGGTGGGGGCCGACGGCGCGGCCTCGCGCGTGCGCCAGCTCACCGGCATCGCCACCAGCGGCTGGGGCTACGGCCAGACCACCATCGTCGGCAACGTGCGCACCTGCCGCGACCACCGCCACACCGCGTGGCAGCGCTTCCTGCCGAGCGGGCCGGTAGCGTTTCTGCCGCTCTACGACGGGCGCTGCTCCATCGCCTGGCACACCGCCAGCGAGAGCGCCGAGCGGCTGATGGCGCTGGACGATGCGGCCTTCTGCGCCGAGTACACGCGCGCCACGGGACAGGCGCTGGGGCGGGTGGAGTCGATCGGTGCACGGGGCAGCTTCGTGCTGCGCCGCCGCCATGCGGTGAACTACTGGCGCGGCCGGGTGGTACTGGTGGGCGATGCCGCGCACACCGTTCATCCCCTGGCCGGACAAGGGGTCAACCTGGGGTTTCTCGACGCCGCCGCTCTCGCCCCGCTGCTGCTGCGGGCGGCACGCCAACACGGCGATCCCGCCGCCGTGGCGCTGCTGGCCGACTACGAACGGCAACGCCGCCATCACAACGCGGCGGTGATGCGCCTGATGGACCTGTTCGCCGGGGCGTTCGCCCTGCGCACCCCCTGGGTGCGCTGGCTGCGGTCCAAGGGGCTGGATCTGGCGGATCACGCCGGGCCGCTCAAATCCGCCACCATCCGCTTTGCCGCTGGGTTGGGCCCACCACGCCTCTGGCCTTGACAGCCTCGCTCCGGAAAGCGACCACCCCCTCCCGCGCCAAAATCACCCGAGCGGCAACGGTTTACGTGGGCCTGTTCGAGACAATCGGGCGAACCCCACCTCCAGGCATGGGCTAACCTTGAGTGAGATGGGCGCGCTGCGGTCCCGAGGGGACCGGTGCGAACCGAAGGCACTATCCACAACAACAGAAACAACCCACATCCACGCGGAGTTACGGAGGGAACCGTTATGCCGCCCAGCCACGGGAAGCCATCGCCAACACCCGCCGCACTGGTGGGGGCGCGGACGATCCTCTTCGCCGCGGCATTGGGAATCGCCCTCTCGCTGACCGCCTTCGTTGCCACCGACCAGTTGCAGGCCAGAGCAGCGGTACAACGGCAGGAGCGCGAACAGCAGCGCCTGCTGCGCATCGCCGGCGACCGGCTTGCCCGTGAGCTTCAGCACCAGCTGGCGGTGACGAAAAACATCGCCGCGCGCTTCGACGACCTACCGCAACCCCGGGAGAGGCAGTTTTCGGAGTTCGCGGAACGAGCGCTCGCCGGGGCCCCCGATCTCGACGCCCTGCTCTGGTTCAAAGGCGACCGCGCACCGCTCGCGCTGCATCGCGCCTTTCCCCTGGCGGCCGCGCCGCGTTTCGCCGACACCACGCTGGCATCCGCCGCCGCCCCGGCACCCGGACGCGCCGCACTCGCGACGCTGCCCATAGCCACCCAACCCGGTACGGATTGGCTGCTGACCCCGGTGGCACTGCGCGACAGCGCTACCCACGACACCCTCGCCGGCGTCGTCGACATCGCCCGGGTGGTTGCCACCACCGAAGCGCTGTGGGACGACACCCGCCTGCAGCTGCGCGTGTTGCTGCCGGCGGGGCAGGGACGCCCCACGCGCTTTCTGCACGCTGCCAGCTCCGAGCCCAGCCACCGGGTGGTCTCGACACGCCTCGGCATCGCCGGCCAGACCGTGCAGCTCGATCTCCTCGCCACGCCCGATGCACCGCCTCCGGTAAGCCGCAGCGCGTGGCTCGCCCTGGGCAGCGGCGCGTCGCTCACGCTGTTCGGTCTGGGATATCTCCTCGTCCTGCGCCGGCGCGCCCTGCGCTACGCCCGCCTCCAGCAGGCACTGGGCAAACGCCTTGCGCAACAGGTGCGCCAGGAGACCGAGCAGGATCTGCGTCTCAAGGGCAAAGCGATCGAGGCGAGCTACAACGCCATCGTGATCTCCGACGCCAGCCGCGCCCTGCAGCCCATCATCTACGTCAACGAAGCCTGCGAACGCATGACCGGCTACGCCCGCGACGAACTGCTCGGGCGCAGTCCCAACATGCTACTCGCCCACGAGAAGAATCAACCGGCGATGATCGAGCTGCGCGCCGCACTCAAACGCGGCGACAGCGCCAGCGCGCAGGTGCGCTGTTATCGCAGGGACGGCACCATGTTCTGGAACGAGTTGAGCATTTCGCCAGTAAGCGATGCCCACGGCAAGGTCACCCACATCCTGGCGGTCATGTCCGACATCACCGACCGCAAGCGCTTCGCCGACCAGTTGCTCCACCAATCCACCCACGACCAGCTGACCGGACTGCCCAACCGCATCCTGATGCAGGACCGGCTCAACCAAGCGGTTGCGCACGCGCACCGCTACCGCGGCCTGTGCGGCATGCTGCTGATCAACCTCGACCGACTCAAGGCGATCAACGAAAGCCTCGGCCATCGGATCGGCAACCAGGTGCTGAAGGCCGCCGGCGAGCACCTGGCGGGCTGCGCGCGCGGTTCCGATACCGTGGCGCGCCTCTCGGGCGACGAGTTCGTGGTCATCCTTCCCCAGCTCAACGAACCCGAACAGATGACGGTGGTCGCCCAGCGTATCCTCGACAGCCTCGCGCACTCCGTGGTGGTAGAGGGGCACGATCTGAAGATCACCTGCAGTATCGGGGGCAGCATCTTTCCCAAAGACGGCGAAGACGCCGAGGCGCTGTTGCGCAACGCCGACATCGCGCTGGGACGGGCAAAACGCAAGGGCAAAAACCGCTTCGAGTTCTTCACCCAGGAAATGAACATCAACGCCGCACAACGCCTGCGCATGGAAACCGACCTGCGCCACGCCGTGGAGAACGGCGAACTGACGCTGCATTTTCAGCCGCGCGTCGATCTCTCCCACGGGCGCGTGGTGGGCGTCGAGGCGCTGGTACGCTGGCAGCATCCCGAGCGCGGCATGATTCCGCCCGGCACTTTCATCCCCATCGCCGAGGAGAGCGGGCTCATCCCCCACATCGGCGACTGGGTGCTGCACGCCGCCTGCCAGCAGTTGCGCCAGTGGCAGCAGGCGGGACTCCCCCAGGTGGCCATGGCCGTCAACCTCTCCGCGCTGCAGCTGCAACGCCAGGAACTCCCCCGCGAGATCGGCGACGCGCTCAGCGGGTGCCAGATCGAGCCACGTTTTCTCGAACTGGAGCTGACCGAAACCGTGGTCATGGAGAATGCCGCCGACGCCGTCACCACGCTGCGCGACCTCAAGGCGCTGGGCATCAGCCTGGCGATGGACGACTTCGGCACCGGCTACTCCAGCCTCGCCTACCTGCGGCGGTTTCCGTTTGACTACCTCAAGATCGACCGCTCGTTCATCGCCAACCTCACCCGCGAACCGGACGAGGCCGCCATCGCGCGCACCATCATCGCCATGGCCCACAGCCTGCGGCTGAAGGTGATCGCCGAAGGCGTGGAGACCGAGGCCCAGGCGCGCTACCTGCAACGTCACTACTGCGACGAGATGCAGGGTTTTCTGTTCAGCCGGCCGTTACCGGCCGCCGAGATCACCCAGTTGCTGCAGCAGCGGCGCACGCTGTTCGACAACACGCCGATACGGCGCGGCGCACAGCGCACGGTGTTGATCGTCGACGACCAGGTGGATTCGCTCAACGCCCTGCGCCGTATCCTGCTCCGCGAAGGCTACCGCATCCTAACCACGCCCAGCCCGCTGGAGGCGCTGGAGATGCTGGCCAGCGAAGGCGCCGAGGTGGTGATCTCCGACCAGCGCATGCCCGAGATGAGCGGCGTGGAGTTTCTCAGCCGGGTGCGCGAGCTGCATCCCGACACCATCCGCATCGAACTCACCGGGTCCACCGACATCCGCGCCGCCGTGGAGCTGATCAACCGCGGCGCCATCTTCCGCTTCCTCACCAAGCCGTGCGACGACGACGAGCTGCGCCGCAACGTGCGCGAGGCGTTTCAGAGCTACGACGATGCACAACGCCTGAAACGGGCGAGCGGCGACGTCTAGAATCTACCTCATAGCCCCGCACCGCAATCCGAGGTACCCATGGAGCCCGACTTCTGGCACCGCCGTTGGCACAACAACGAAATCGGTTTTCACCAGGAGCAGATCAACCTGCACCTGCAGTCGTTCTGGTCGTCGCTACAATTGCAACCGCCGACCACCGTCTTCGTCCCCTTGTGCGGCAAAAGCAAAGACATGGTGTGGCTGGCCGATCAGGGGTACGAGGTGGTCGGCGTCGAACTCAGCGCGGTGGCCGTGGAGAATTTCTTCAGAGAGAACCGGATCGCAACGCAGATCGACCGTCACCGCAACTTCACCCGCTATCGCAGCGAGCACATCACCCTGCTGGTGGGCGATTTCTTCGATCTTCAAGACGCCGACCTGGGTCCTATTACCGCCGTCTACGACCGCGCATCGCTGATCGCGTTCCCTCCCGACATGCGCACGCGGTACGCCAGCCATCTTTGCTCGCTATTGCCCCCCGCGGCCCGGATGCTGCTCATCAGCTTGACCTACCCCGAAGACGCGATGAAGGGCCCGCCCTTCTCCGTTCAGGAATACGAGGTCCGCCAGCTGTTCGAAGAGGAGATGCAGGTGGAAAAAGTACAGGAGCTGGACGTGCTGCACGAGAATCCACGTTTCCTGCAACGCGGTATCAGCGCGTTGCAGGAAACGGTATTCCGGCTGATCAAAAAGTCACGCTAAGCGCCTTCCACGCCCACCATCACCATGTCGCTCACCGGCAGCCGGATCTGGCGCACCTGCTGGTACTCCGGGCTATGGTAAAAAGCCTCGCACGCCGCCTTATCGGGAAAGCGCACCACCACCAATCGACGCGGCTGAAAGTAGTCGCCCTCCAGCACCTGGAACTCGCCACCGCGTACCAAATACTCGCCGCCGCAGCGCTCCGCAATCGGCTTCGCGCCTTGCATGTACTTTTGGTATTCGTCGGGATCATCGATACGCACATCGACGATGAGGTAATAAGCGGACATGGCGAACCCTTTCTTGTGCAATTGAACCGTGGAAGCCGGCCGCCACAGTGTAGAGGACGGCGTATTTCTCTGTCGCACCAATGTAAACGGGGCGCCGCAGCGCCCCGTTTACCCAGAAGATCCCGGGTGTTTACTTCACCTGCGGATCTAGCTCACCGGACTGATAGCGCCCGGTCATCTGCTCCAGGCCGAGGGCGGTGATCTTGGAGGCATTGCCCGCCGTACCGAAGGCCTCGTAGCGCGCCTTGCAGATCGCCTTCATGCCCTTGGTGGCGGCGGCCAGGAATTTGCGCGGATCGAACTCCTTGGTGTTCTCGGCCAGGAACTTGCGGATCGCGCCGGTGGAAGCCATGCGCAGGTCGGTGTCGATGTTGACCTTGCGCACGCCGTGTTTGATGCCTTCGACGATCTCCTCAACCGGCACGCCGTAGGTCTGGCCCATGTCACCGCCGTAGTCGTTGATCATCTTCAACCAGTCCTGCGGCACCGAGGAGGAGCCGTGCATCACCAGGTGGGTGTTGGGGATGCGGGCGTGGATCTCCTTGACGCGCTGGATGGCGAGGATGTCGCCGGTGGGCGGGCGGGTGAACTTGTAAGCGCCGTGACTGGTGCCGATGGCGATGGCCAGGGCGTCGACGGCGGTCTTCTTGACGAAGTCGGCGGCCTCTTCGGGATCGGTGAGCAGCTGCGAGTGATCCAGCGTGCCCTCGGCGCCGATACCGTCCTCTTCGCCCGCCTGACCGGTCTCCAGCGACCCCAGGCAGCCCAGTTCGCCCTCCACCGACACGCCGCAGGCATGCGCCATCTCCACCACGCGGCGGGTGACGTCGACGTTGTAGTCGTAGCTGGCGGGGGTCTTGCCGTCCTCGCCCAGCGAGCCGTCCATCATCACCGAGGAGAAGCCGAGCTGGATGGAGCGCTGGCACACCGCCGGCGAGGTGCCGTGATCCTGGTGCATGCAGACCGGAATGTGCGGCCACTCCTCGATGGCGGCCAAAATCAGGTGGCGTAGGAACGGCGCGCCGGCGTATTTGCGCGCGCCCGCCGAGGCCTGCACGATCACCGGGCTGTCGGTCTCGTCGGCCGCCTCCATGATGGCGCGCATCTGTTCGAGATTGTTGACGTTGAACGCCGGAACGCCGTAGCCGTGTTCGGCGGCGTGATCCAGCAGTTGTCGCATGCTGATTAGTGCCATGAATCTGCTCCTTATGAAGTTTTCGGCCTGTTCCGAAGCGGTGGTAGGTTAAGGGGTTCAGTCGTCGTCGCTGGAGACCAGGTCTCCGACGCGCACGATCTTGAGGGCGTTGGTACCGCCGTGCAGTCCCATCAGGTCGCCCTTGGTGATGATCACCAGGTCGCCGTCCTCCACGGCGCCGCGTTTCTTCAACTCCTCAATGGCGAGGCGGTTGGCCGCAGCGTGTTCGGACGGCACGGCGCACGGCACCGGGTAAACGCCGCGATAGAGGGTGACGCGACGTCGGGTGCCCTCGTGCGGGGTCATCGCGTAAACCGGAATGCCGGAACTGACGCGCGACATCCACAGCGGCGTATCGCCCGACTCGGTCATCGCCGCGATGGCGCGCACCGGCAGGTGGTTGGCCGCGTACATGGCGGCCATGGCGATCGCCTCGTCGACGCGGTGGAACGGCTCGTCGGTGCGATAGCTGGCGGTGGTCACCTCGCGCTGGCGTTCGGCGCTGCGGCAGATGCGGTCCATAGCCGCCACCGCTTTGACCGGATTGTGGCCGGTGGCGGTTTCGGCAGAGAGCATCACCGCGTCGGTGCCGTCCATCACCGCGTTGGCGACGTCGGAAACCTCGGCGCGCGTTGGGATGGGACTCTCGACCATGGACTGCAGCATCTGGGTGGCGGTGATCACCACGCGGTCGCGCAGGCGCGCCATGCGGATCAGGCGCTTCTGCACTCCGGGCACCTCGGCGTCGCCCAGTTCCACGCCCAGGTCGCCGCGCGCCACCATGATGGCGTCGGAGGCGTTGATGATCGCCTCGGCGTTGTGCACCGCTTCGGTACGCTCGATCTTGGCGACGATGCGCGCCTCACCGCCAGCCTGCATCAGCAGCGCGCGCGCCATCTCCACATCGGAGGCATCGCGCGGGAACGACAGCGCCAGGTAGTCGGCAGCCAGTTCGGCAGCCAGGCGAATGTCCTCGTGGTCCTTGTCGGTCAGCGCCGTGGCCGACAACCCGCCACCGTGGCGGTTGATGCCCTTGTTGTTGGAGAGCGTTCCGCCTACCGCCACGCGGGTTTCGATGCGAGTTTCGTTCACGTCGACCACGGTCAACATGATGGCGCCGTCGTCGAGCAGCAGCGTATCGCCGGGCACCACGTCCGCGGGTAGATCCTTGTACGCCACCCCCACTTGGCTGACGTCTCCGGCATCGGGCTCCAGGGTGATGTCGAGGGCAAAGTGCGCGCCCTCCACCAGATCCACCGCACCTTGGGCGAAGCGTTCGATGCGAATCTTGGGCCCTTGCAGGTCCATCAACACGCCGATGGCGTGCCCGGCCGCCGTTGCGCGTTCGCGCACCATCGCCACCCGTCGGCGATGATCGTCCGGTGTGCCGTGGGAGAAGTTGATGCGCGCGACGTCCAGCCCCGCAGCGATCATCGCATCTAGCACCTCGGGATCGTCGGTGGCGGGGCCGAGGGTCGCTACGATTTTGGTGCGTCGGAGCATGAGTCAGCGCGAATGTCGTGGCGGTGTCAGTCTGACGAAGGGCATCAGTCCTTCGCGGCGCGCTCTTCCAGCATCGCCACCGCCGGGAGCTTCTTGCCCTCCAAAAACTCCAGGAAGGCGCCGCCGCCGGTGGAGATATAGGAAACCTGATCCGCGATGCCGTATTTGTCCACGGCCGCCAGGGTGTCGCCACCACCGGCGATGGAGAACGCGCTGCTCTCGGCGATGGCCTTGGCGATGACCTCGGTGCCGGCGCCGAACTGGTCGAACTCGAACACGCCCACCGGGCCGTTCCAGACGATGGTGCCGGCCTGCTTGAGCATGGCCGCCAACTGCTGCGCGGTCTGCGGACCGATGTCGAAAATCATGTCGTCGTCGGCCACCTTGTCCACCGGCTTCAGTTCGGCGGCCGCGGTCTCGGAGAACTCCTTGCCGCACACCACGTCCACCGGCACCGGGATATCGCCGCCGCGGGCTTGCGCGGCCTGGGTGAGGCGCTTGGCCTCGTCCACCAGATCGGCCTCGTAAAGCGACTTGCCCACCGCGTGGCCGGCCGCCGCGATGAAGGTGTTGGCGATACCGCCGCCGACGATGAGCTGGTCCACCACGCCGGAGAGCGACTCCAGCACCGTCAGCTTGGTCGACACCTTGGAGCCACCGACGATGGCCACCAGGGGGCGCGCCGGATTGTCCAACGCCTTGCCCAACGCCTCCAGCTCCCCCGCCAGCAGCGGGCCGGCACAGGCAACCGGGGCGAACTGCCCGGCGCCGTGGGTGGAGGCCTGGGCGCGGTGCGCAGTACCGAAGGCATCCATCACGTAGACGTCGCACAGCGCCGCGTACTGCTTGGCCAGCGCTTCGACGTTTTTCTTCTCGCCCACGTTGAAGCGGCAGTTCTCCAGCAGTACCACTTCGCCGTCGGCCAGCTGCGGTGCCTGTTCCAGGTAATCCTTGATCAGCCGCACCGGCTTGCCCAGCGCGTTGCCCAGATAATCCGCCACCGGCTGCATGGTGAACTCGTCGCTGTACTCGCCTTCGGTGGGACGCCCCAGGTGCGACATGAGCATCACCCGGGCACCGGCCTCCATGGCGTGGCGGATGGTGGGCAGCGCGGCGCGGATGCGCGCATCGCTGGTCACCTGACCGTTCTTCACGGGGACGTTGAGATCCTCGCGGATCAGCACGCGCTTCCCTGCCAGATCCAGGTCGGTCATCTTGATCACAGACATGAGGCAAACTCTCTTCACTGAGTTGAGGACAGCGCGCCTACCGCCCCGCGCACTTTGGAAATGCCGCCCCACTGCGAACGCGGTGGGGCGGAGTGGTGCAGGTAATGCCTTACTTCGCGATGTACTGCAGGAAGCGCAGCATGTTGCAGGTGTAGCCGTACTCGTTGTCGTACCAGCTCACCACCTTGACGAAGGTCGGGTCGAGCGCGATACCGGCACCGGCGTCGAAGATCGACGGACGGTTGTCGCCGCGGAAATCGGTAGCCACTACCTTGTCCTCGGTGTAGCCCAGGATGCCCTTGAGTTCACCCTCCGACGCCTGCTTCATGGCGGCGCAGATCTGCTCGTAGGAGGCCTCCTTGTTGAGCTCCACCGTGAGATCCACCACCGACACGTCCGAGGTGGGCACGCGGAAGGCCGCACCGGTCAGCTTGCCGTTGAGCTCGGGCAACACCTTGCCCACCGCCTTGGCGGCGCCGGTGGACGAGGGAATGATGTTTTCCAGGATGCCGCGCCCACCGCGCCAATCCTTCTGCGAGGGACCGTCCACGGTCTTCTGGGTGGCGGTGGCGGCGTGCACGGTGGTCATCAGGCCACGCTTGACGCCGAAGTTGTCGTTGAGCACCTTGGCCACCGGCGCCAGGCAGTTGGTGGTGCAGGAGGCGCCCGACACGATGGTCTCACCCGCGTACTGGGTGTGGTTGACGCCGTAGACGAACATCGGGGTGGCATCCTTGGAGGGGGCCGACATGAGCACCTTGTTGGCGCCGGCGGCGAGATGCTTCTCCGCACCCTCCTGGGTCAGAAACAGCCCGGTGGATTCGACGACGATGTCGGCGCCCACCTCGTTCCACTTCAGCGCAGCGGGGTCCCGCTCGGCGGTGAGGCGAATCTTGCGGCCGTCCACGACAAGGGTGTTGCCGTCCACGCCGATCTCCCCGGGGAAGCGGCCGTGTACCGAATCGTACTGCAGCATGTAGGCGAGGTAGTTCGGCTCAAGCAGGTCGTTGATGCCGACGATCTCGACATCTTTGAACTCCTTCGCGACCGCGCGGAACACCATGCGGCCGATACGACCGAACCCATTGATACCGACTTTGATTGCCATTGCTTAATCTCCTGAACGTGTATTTGTGAACCCGATCCGCTGATGGGTGCGCGACGTGCGAGCGTACACTCAAGTTAGCCCGCTGCGCACGGCTGGGGCCGAGATTTTACAGAATTTCTTCCACAATCTCGGCAACGTTCCCCGGCGTAAAGCCAAAATATTCGAAAAGCTGGCCGGCGGGGGCCGATTCACCGAAGCGATCCAGGCCGACGACGCGGCCGTCAGCGCCCACGTACTTGTACCAACCGCCCGTGACACCCGCCTCCACCGCGACGCGCCGCACCCCGGCGGGCAGTACCGATTCGCGGTAGGCACCATCCTGGGCGTCGAACACCTCGGTCGACGGCATGGAAACCACCCGCACCCGCCGCCCCTTGGCGGCCAGCACGTTGCGTGCCTCCATCGCCAGCGCCACCTCGGAGCCGGTGGCGATGATCACCGCCTCGGGGGCACCGCCTTCGGCGTCGGCCAGCACGTAGCCGCCGCGGGCGATGGCAGCGAGCTGCTCGGCGGTGCGCGGCTGGTGCGGCAGATTCTGACGCGAAAAGATCAGGCTGCTGGGTCCCTCGCTACGCTCCACCGCACAGCGCCACGCCACGGCCGATTCCACCGCGTCGCAAGGGCGCCAAACCTGCATGTTGGGGATCAGGCGCAGGGTGGCGGTCTGTTCCACAGGCTGGTGGGTGGGGCCATCCTCGCCCAGCCCGACGGAATCGTGGGTGAAGACGAACAGCGAACGCACCTTCATCAACGCCGCCATGCGCAGCGCATTGCGCGCGTATTCGGAGAACATGAGGAAGGTCGCGCCGTAGGGGATCAACCCGCCGTGCAGGGCGATGCCGTTCATGATCGCCGACATACCGAACTCGCGCACGCCGTAGTAGATGTAATTGCCGTCGGAGACGGTGCTGCTGATGCCTTTGGAACCGGACCACAGGGTGAGGTTGGAACCGGCCAGGTCGGCGGAACCGCCGATCAGCTCGGGCAGCACCGGCGCATAGGCCTCGATGGCGTTCTGCGAGGCCTTGCGCGAGGCGATGGTGGGACCGTCGGCGTTGACTTTGGCGATGTAGGCGGCGGACTTCTCGGCCCAGTCGGCGGGCAGCTCACCCTTGAGACGCCGCTCCAGCTCGGCGGCCAGGTCGGGAAACGCCTGGCGGTAGGCGGCGAACTTGTCGTTCCACGCCTGCTCGGAGGCCGCACCTTTGTCGCCGGCATTCCAACCGGCATAGATCTCGTCGGGGATCTCGAACGGGGCGGCAGTCCAACCCAGGTTCTCGCGGGTGGCCTTGATCTCGTCGTCACCCAGCGGCGCGCCGTGGCAGTCGTGGCTGCCGCACAGGTTGGGCGCACCGTAGCCGATCACCGTCTTGCAGCAGATCAGCGTCGGTTTGTCGTTTACCGAACGCGCCTCCTGAATCGCCTTTTTCACCGCATCGGCGTCGTGGCCGTCCACGCCGCGCACCACGTGCCAGCCGTAAGCCTCGAAACGCTTGGGGGTGTCGTCGGCGAACCAGCCTTGGACGTGCCCGTCGATGGAGATGCCGTTGTCGTCGTAGAACACCACCAGCTTGCCCAGCCCCAGGGTACCTGCCAGCGAGCACGCCTCGTGGGAGATGCCCTCCATCAGGCAGCCGTCGCCGGCGAAGACGTAGGTGTAGTGGTCGACCACGTGGTGACCGGGACGGTTGAACTGGCCCGCCAGCACCTTCTCGGCGATGGCCATGCCGACGGCGTTGGTGATGCCCTGGCCCAGCGGCCCGGTGGTGGTCTCGACGCCCGGCGTGTAGCCGTACTCGGGGTGTCCCGGGGTCTTGGAGTGGAGCTGACGGAAGTTCTTGAGATCCTCGATGCCCAGCTCGTAGCCGCTGAGGTGCAACAGCGAATAGATCAGCATCGAACCGTGGCCGTTGGAGAGCACGAAACGGTCGCGGTCGGCCCACTTGGGGTTGGCCGGGTTGTGCTTGAGAAAGTCGTTCCACAGCACTTCGGCGATATCGGCCATACCCATGGGCGCGCCCGGGTGGCCCGATTTGGCCTTCTGGACGGCATCCATGCTGAGGGCGCGGATGGCATTGGCGAGGTCACGGCGGGAGGGCATGGCGTCTCTCCTGAAATTCTTGGCTGGTTGACACTAAATAGGGAGGAACAGGCGCGCAGCAACCCGGCGCCTTACAGCAATCCCCTCCCCACGCTCAAAACGGGAGGCCATTGTCGCCGATATCTCCGCAGACGGGCAATATTAGATAAGGGGTATCTTATCTAAAAGTTTTTTATCATAACTGTCTGTCTGGTTTATCGCCCAACCGGAACGTTACTCTCCGCGCCACTTGATCGAGCATCCCATACTGGCGATCTGCTCGCGCGGCCCGTTACCCGTGGCCGCCACGCTTTTCATCGCCTCGAACAGCTCGCGCGGGGCATCGGCCGGCGCCGCCTGGGTTTTGCTGGCGTCGAGGCGCCCGCGGTACTGCAGCTGCAGATCAGCGTTGTAGCCGAAGAAATCGGGGGTGCAGACGGCACCGTAGGCCTTGGCCACCGCCTGGGTCTCGTCCCATAGGTAAGGAAACGGGAATCCGGACGCCTCGGCCACACGCTTCATGTTGTCGAAAGAGTCCTCGGGGTAGTCCGTGGGATCGTTGGCCATGATGGCCACGCTGCGCACGCCGTATTCCAGCAGCTCGCGCGTGTCGCGCACCAGGCGCTCTTTGACCGCCTTGACGTAGGGACAATGGTTGCAGATGAACATCACCAGTGTGCCCTTCTCGCCACGGCACAGCTCCAGGGTCCACACCTTGCCATCCACGCCGGGCAGTTCGAACTCGATGGCCGGCGTGCCGAATTCGCAGATGGGGGTTTCCAACAGAATCATGGGGGTTTCCTCGGTTTCGTTGCCAGAGTCCGTCCCAACACGCCGCGCACACCTGCTGGGGCAGGCCCTAAGCGTAGCAGGCACACGCGGGTATCTGGCGGGCCGCGCATGCTAGGATTTGCTGAAACGATAAGTGGGAATGCGCAATGGGCCTGTTCGACAAGAGCTACCATCCCCCCGGCACCTCTCCCGGCACCCTGCGAGCGCACGAACACGAGGCCGGCGGTGAGGTGCACCTGCGCCTGACCCACTACACCGCGGACGCCATGCAGCTGCGCGATCAGGTCAGCGTCGACGATTGCGCGCGCTACCGGGCGATGCCCGGCATCACCTGGCTCAACGTGAGCGGCACCCCCGACTTCGCCCTGCTGCGTGAGATCGGCGAGGCCTTCGGGCTTCACAATCTGGCGCTGGAGGATGTCCTCAACGTCGGTCAGCGCCCCAAGCTGGAGAGCTACGATGCGCACCTGTTCGCCGTCCTGCGCTACCCGCGACCCAACCAGGAGGCGCTGCACAACGATCAGGTCAGCCTGTTTCTGGGCAAGGATTTCGTGGTCAGCATCTGCTCGGGCAGCGAACACCCGTTTCGCCCCGTCTACGACCGGCTGCGCAAGATAGGCAACCCGATTCGCAACCGCGGCGCGGACTACCTGCTCTACGCGCTGGTCGATACCGTGGTCGACCAGGCGTTTCCCGTGCTGGAAACCCTGGGAGAGGAGTTGGAGGCCATCGAGTCGGACCTCATCGAGCAACCCGAACGCGACACCCTGACGCGCATCCACCACTTGCGCCGCGAGCTGCTACTGCTGCGCCGCACGCTGTGGCCACAGCGCGAGGTGGTCAACGGTCTGCTGCGCAACGAATACCAGCAGATGGAAGAACGCACGCTGATCTATCTGCGCGACTGCTACGACCACAGCATCCAGGTGCTGGAGATGGTGGAGAGCTACCGCGAAATGGTCACCGGCATGCTCGACGTCTACCTCTCCAACGTCAGCAACCGGCTCAACCAGACCATGCGCATACTCACCGTCATCGCCACCATTTTCATCCCACTCACCTTCATCACCGGCGTCTACGGCATGAACTTCGACCGCGGCGCCGGGCCCTGGGCCATGCCCGAGCTGGAGTGGGCGTGGGGGTATCCCGTGGTGTGGGTAGTGATGGTGGTGGTCGCAGCCGCCATGCTGGTGGTCTTCAAACGCAAAGGTTGGTTCTGATGGAAACCACGGCGGAAGGGCTGATCTGCGCCTACGTGCTGGACGGCGCCGGCGGCGGCCGGGAAGTGGACTGGAACGGCATCGCTGCGTGGCAACCGGAACAGGGCGCTCTGTGGCTACACATGGACTACACCGCACCGCGGGTCCGGCGCTGGGTGACGGCACAACAGGAGTTCGACGACATCCTCAGCGAAGCGCTGTTGGCCGAGGAGACGCGTCCACGCTGCCTGCCCATGGGCGACGGATTATTGATCACGCTGCGCGGCGTCAATCTCAACCCCTCCTCCGATCCCGAGGACATGGTCGCCGTCCGCTTGTGGAGCGACGGCAAACGCGTCATCGGCCTGCGCCACCGACGCCTGCTGGCCGTTCAGGATCTGCGCGACACTCTCGCCGCCCACCGCGGCCCCCGCACCGCGGTGGAATTGATTGTTGACCTGAGCGAACGCCTGGTAGCGCGCATGGCCGACGTTATCCAGACGCTCGAAGAGCAGGTCGACGACCTGGAGGAAGCGGTACTCACCGAGCAAAGCCACCAGCTGCGCCCGCGCCTGGCGCAGATCCGCCGCCAATCCATCCTGTTGCGCCGTTACCTGGCGCCGCAACGCGAAGCGCTGACCCGCCTTCACGGTGAAAAGGCCGATTGGCTGCTCGAACGCGACCGGTTGCAGTTACGCGAGATCGCCGATCGCACCACCCGCTACATCGAAGACCTGGATACGACCCGCGAACGCGCAGCGGTGGTACAGGAAGAGCTCAACAGCCGGCTCTCCGAACAGATGGACCGGCGCATGTACGTGCTCTCCATCGTCGCTGCGCTGTTCCTGCCGCTGGGTTTCATCACCGGCCTGCTGGGCGTCAACGTCGGCGGCATCCCCGGCGCCGAAGCGGGCGACGCCTTTTGGCTACTGATCGCAGGGTTGGTCGTACTGGTGGCCGCGCAGGTCGTGCTCTTCAAACGGCGGCACTGGTTCTGACCGTACCCAGATAGCCCACTGCGCCCAATGCGGGTATCATTTGCGCCTTTGAGCGCACGGCGCAACGGCTTGCGCCCTTACTACGGAGCCTCAGACACACGATGAGCAAAAACTTCCTCTTCACCTCCGAGTCGGTTTCCGAAGGACACCCCGACAAGGTCGCCGATCAGATTTCCGACGCCGTGCTGGACGCCCTGATCGCGCGCGACAAACGCTCGCGCGTGGCCTGCGAGACCCTGGTCAAGACCGGCGTGGCCATCGTGGCCGGCGAAATCTCCACCCACGCCTGGGTGGATCTGGAAGAGCTGGTGCGGCGCGTGATCTGCGAGATCGGCTACACCAGCTCCGAGGTGGGTTTTGACGGCGCCACCTGCGGCGTGGTCAACATCATCGGCAAGCAGTCCTCGGACATCGCCCAGGGTGTGGACCGCTCCGCCCCCGAGGAGCAGGGTGCCGGCGACCAGGGGCTGATGTTCGGCTACGCCACCAACGAGACCGACGTCTTCATGCCCGCCGCCATCACCTACGCCCAGCGCCTGGTGCAGCGCCAGGCCGAGGTGCGCAAGAGCGGCCTGCTGCCCTGGATCCGTCCCGACGCCAAGAGCCAAGTCACCTTCCGCTACGAAGACGGCAAGATCGCCGGCGCGGACGCCGTGGTGCTCTCCACCCAACACAACCCCGACGTCAAATACCAGGATCTGCAGGAAGCGGTGATGGAACTCATCATCAAGCACACCCTGCCGGCCAAGTGGCTCACCAAGCACACCAAGTTCCACATCAACCCCACCGGCAGCTTCGTCATCGGCGGTCCGGTGGGCGACTGCGGGTTGACCGGGCGCAAGATCATCGTCGACACCTACGGCGGTTCCGCCCACCACGGCGGCGGCGCCTTCTCCGGCAAGGACCCTTCCAAGGTGGACCGTTCCGCCGCCTACGCCGCGCGTTACGTGGCCAAGAACATCGTCGCCGCCGGCCTGGCCCAGCGCTGCGAGATCCAGGTCTCCTACGCCATCGGCGTGGCCGAGCCCACCTCCATCTCGCTGCAGACCTTCGGCACCGCCAAGGTATCTGAGGAGAAGCTCGAGCAACTGGTACGCGAACATTTTGACCTGCGCCCCTACGGCATCATCCAGATGCTCGACCTCATCCACCCCATGTATCAGGCCACCGCCGCCTACGGCCACTTCGGCCGCGAACCGGTGGAGATGACCTACCACTGGGAGGATCGCGAAAACGGCTCGCTGGTGAAGAAGGACGAGACCTTTACCGCCTTCCCTTGGGAGAAGACCGACAAGGCGGAGATGCTGCGCGAGGCAGCCGGGCTTTAAAACCCATTCATCTCGCCTAGGCGTCAAGAGATCCAACTTCCTGTTTTCAGGCTTGGCGCTCGTGACGCCTTGGCGAGAGATCCTTCCTTATGAATTGAGGGGTCAATGCCACCCCGGCATCGCGCGGGGGCTTTGATCCCGCCGCCGCTTTCGTGTAAAACTACCCGCCCCACGCCATCTCAGGATGGCTCGGACCGTCGAGGAGCGTTGCAACGGGAACTCTCCCGCCAGGCTCGACGGACCGGTTCCAAATGCAACGGCGCTCGTTCACTACAAGGAGTCTTTGTGATGAACGATGCTGCCAAGCAAGTTGCGTCCGATTTCCAGGTTGCCGATCTCGCCCTTGCCGACTGGGGTCGCAAGGAGATCGCCATTGCCGAAACCGAAATGCCCGGCCTGATGGCGGTGCGCGACAAGTACCGCGCCGAACAGCCGCTCAAGGGCGCGCGCATCGCCGGTTCGCTACACATGACCATCCAGACCGCGGTGCTCATCGAGTCGCTCAAGGACCTGGGCGCCGATGTGCGCTGGGCCTCGTGCAACATCTTCTCCACCCAGGACCACGCCGCCGCCGCCATCGCCGCCGGTGGCACGCCGGTGTTCGCCTACAAGGGCGAGAGCCTGACCGAGTACTGGAACTTCACCCACCGCATTTTCGAATGGTCCGACGGCGGCAGCGCCAACATGATTCTCGACGACGGCGGCGACGCGACGCTGCTGATCCATCTGGGCGCGCGCGCCGAGAAAGACCCCTCGGTGATCGCTAATCCGACCAACGAGGAAGAGACGGTGTTGTTCGCCGCTATCAAGCAGCGCCTCGCCGAACAACCCGGCTGGTACTCGAAAGTGCTAAGCGGCATCCGCGGCGTCACCGAAGAGACCACCACTGGTGTGCACCGCCTTTACCATTTCGAGAAGGAGGGCACGCTGCCCTTCCCCGCCATCAACGTCAACGATTCGGTGACCAAATCCAAGTTCGACAACCTCTACGGCTGCCGCGAGTCGCTGATGGACGGCATCAAGCGCGCCACCGACGTGATGGTGGCCGGCAAGATCGCCGTAGTGCTGGGCTACGGCGACGTGGGCAAAGGCTGCGCGCAGGCATTCCGCGGTCTGGGCGCCACGGTGTGGGTCACCGAGATCGATCCCATCTGCGCCCTGCAGGCGGCCATGGAAGGTTTCCGCGTGGTCACCATGGACGAGGCGTGCGACAAGGCCGACATCTACGTCACCGCCACCGGCAACGTGAACGTCATCAGCCACGACCACATGGTCAAGATGAAAAACCAGGCCATCGTCTGCAACATCGGGCACTTCGATTCCGAAATCGACGTCGCCGGCGTGCGCCAATACACCTGGGAGAACATCAAGCCGCAGGTCGACCACATCATCTTCCCCGACGGCAAGCGCATCATTCTGCTCGCCGAGGGTCGCCTGGTGAACCTGGGCTGCGCCACCGGCCACCCCAGTTTCGTCATGTCCAACTCCTTCACCAACCAAGTGTTGGCACAGATGGAGCTGTGGCAGCATCCGGAACAGTACGAGAAAAAGGTCTACGTACTGCCCAAACAGTTGGACGAAGAGGTGGCGCGGCTGCATCTGGCCAAGATCGGCGCGCGACTCACCCAGTTGACGCCCGAGCAGGCCAAGTACATCGACGTGCCGGTCGAGGGGCCGTACAAGCCGGAGCACTATCGGTATTGAACCAGGGTTCCATGCGCAGACGCCAACGCGCAAAGACCGCATAGTCCAGAACCGAGCGGTCAATGCGCCTTGCGCTAGCGCACGTCGTACCAGCTCTTCTCTGTTCTCTCTTTGCGTAACTTGGCGTCTTAGCGTCTTTGCGCGAGGCAAACCCTATGAACCGACAACCCGTCTTCAGCTGCGAGTTCTTTCCGCCCAAAACCGACGAAGGAGCGGAGAAGCTGCGCCGCGCGCGCGACGAACTGGCCCGTCTCAACCCGGCGTTCTTTTCCGTCACCTACGGCGCCGGCGGTTCGACGCGCGAGCGCACGCTGGGCACCGTGTTCGAAATCCAGGATGCCGGCCTGGAGGCGGCACCACATATCTCCTGCATCGGCGCCACCCGCGACACCATCCGCGAACTGCTCGATCTCTACCGCCAACGCGGCATCAAACACCTGGTCGCGCTGCGCGGCGACATGCCCTCGGGCATGGCGACACCCGGCGAGTTCCGCCATGCCGACGAGCTGGTAGCGTTTATTCGCAGCGAAAGCGGCGATCGCTTTTTCGTCGAAGTTGCCGCCTACCCCGAATTTCACCCCGAGGCGCAAAACGCGGAAAAAGACCTCGCCAACTTCGCACGCAAGGTGGCGGCCGGCGCCAACGGCGCCATTACGCAGTACTTCTTCAACGCCGACGCCTACTTCCGCTTCGTCGACGACTGCCGACGCCTGCAGATCGAGATCCCCATCGTTCCCGGCATCATGCCCATCACCAACTCTTCGCAACTGATCCGCTTCTCCGAGGCGTGTGGTGCAGAGATCCCGCGCTGGGTACGAATGCGCCTGGAGGGTTTCGGGGACGATCGCGACGCGATCCGCGCCTTCGGACTGGAGGTGGTCACCGAGCTGTGCCGCAAGCTGCTCGCCGGCGGTGCGCCGGGGTTGCACTTCTACACCATGAACCAATCGGCAGCGACGACAGCAATCTGGAAGGCGTTGGGGTTAGAAAGCGAAAACCTTTGACCACGAAGTACGCAAAGTACACGAAGTTGAAAACCACAAATCCAAACTTTGTGTACTTCGTGAACTTTGTGGTGGATGGCTTTTGATTTTATCCGAGCGCAGGCTTTTCCAAGTTCAGCGTGTACGCCAGACGATTTCCATAAAAGGCCTGCTCGTGAAATCCAGCGATGCCGGCTAGGCGCGTCACGGTCTTGCGAGTCTGAAAGTGCGGATCGAAGACGACTTCGGTCACCGACAAGATTCCACCGGGTTTCAGGGCGGCGAAGATCTCGTGTAGCGCCGCTTCCCAGTCCGGTATCTCGCCCAACACGGTTACCAACACCACGCGGTCGAATCGGTCGCGGCCGAGGGCGCCGTCGCCCACACCCGCCTGGACGAACTCGACGTTGGCGAGCTCTGCCTCGGCCACCTTCTCCCGCGCCCGTTGTAACATGCCGGACTGGATGTCCAGCGCCACCACACTGCCCTGCGGACCCACGCGCTGCGCCAGCGGCACCGTCACCCGCCCGGGGCCGCAACCCACGTCCGCCACCGCCATTCCCGGCCGCAACGCCAAGTGCTCGACGATGACGGCCGCGCGGCTGACTTTGGCAAACGGGTTGTCGATTTCCACCATCCAGCGCAGCCACGCCGGACACGGCAGCGACTGGCGACGCGAGGCAAGGCGCCACACGACAGCGATCGCCACTCCCAATCCGAGAGCACCGAATACGGAATAGGTCGCTAAGCTCATGGCTTTATCCTACTGCGTCGGCGTTAATACAAGCGCCGGAACGAACGGTGACAGCTCCCGACGTCCCAGCGGCGTATCGATCAGTGCGGCCACGTAGGGAGAGGCTTCATCGACAGGCGCACTGACGGCAACGCTCTCGTCCAGCCCGAGGGTTGCGAGCAGACGTCTTACGCGTGCCGTGTCCGGATGACAAAGTCTCAACTCGACCAACGAACACCCGCACTCCTCGAGTCGCGCCGCCGGATGAACCGCACTGCGCCACTCGATCAGTGCGGGCGCCACGCCGTCGAGGGGAACGCGGCCATCGCCGGGAACGGTAATCAGCCATTGGTAGTCGCCGCGGCTCATCGGTTCGATCTGCCCCAGCGCCTCGGGGCATTGCGCCACCGCAGCGCGGATATGCTCGCTCCGCGCCACCCAAGTGGAAAGCGCGGGCCGCGCATCGTCTCCCAAGGTATCCAGACCAAACCATCGCGGCCGCCCCGGTGCCGGCGCCCGCGGATTGGGCGCAATCACCTCAAGGTAAAGCGCATCGCCCAACCGCAGCAGCGCGTTATGCGTCCCCATGCGGGGATGTTCACCGCCAAGTTGCGGACGGACGCCCAGTGCGCTACGCACATACTCCATACCCTGTTCCAGGGTAATGGACGTGACTACCAAATGATCTATACGACAGTACACCGCCAGGCGCTACGCTTCCGGAAGGTGACACACCGCCTCTATGTTGTGTCCGTCCGGATCGATAACGAAGGCACCGTAGTAGTTGGGATGGTAGATCTCACGAATCCCTGGCGGGCCGTTGTCCTGCCCGCCAGCGGCCAGCGCCGCGTCGTAAAAAGCCCGCACCTGCGCCCGGTTTTCAGCAACAAAGGCGATGTGCATAGGCCGTTGCGGTTGCGTATGCGTGCCGAACCAGAACGCGGGTTTCCCACCCTTACCCATGCCCGCCCAGCCTTCCACCTCCATCACCAACTCGATACCCAGCGGTGCCAGCGCCTGTCGATAAAAGGCCTTGCTCTTCTCGTAGTCCTGCACCGCGATTCCCATGTGATCGATGATCATGCTGCACCTCTCAATGCCGGGTCTGATTCAGGTGGTCCTCAACTGCGTCTCAGGCCGGCAGGCTTTCACCCGGTTTTTGCCTTCTGCCTTCGCGCAGTACATCGCTACGTCCGCCCTCGTGAGAGGCTCCAGAAAATCACTCCACCCTGAAAGAAGAGGCGTCCAAGCAGCCAGTAGACAGGCACGCTCAGAATGGCCACGGGAACCAGGATTTCAAAATGCTGGAAAACCTCCAAAAAGCCCACCGCTTGCTACCTCCCTACCAGTACACGGCAAACGCCCCCACGCACACGATGCTCCCCATTCCTCTTCACACAACGCAGAACTATCGCTCCACGTAGATACATGACCGATGATGAAACATCAATAATTCCGTGGTAATTCGGGCGGTGTCGGCGCCGTATCCCCATCGCTACCAACCCGGTCCGAGGATACGCCATTCATCGCGCCGATTGAGTCCCCGATGGAGCGCGGGATATGCCCCTCTAGCGGTAGCAGCACTCGAAGTGGGGCGACGGAAGGACGGCTAGCTGAACGCCCTCGTCGAATTTTCCGGAGAAGAGATCGAACGGTCCGCGAGGAACATAGTGGTCGTTGACGAGTTTCCTGATCCTCTGGACACGCTTTCTGTGACGCACCGGATAACGCCTTACGTCAAACGTTGCAGGCGCAATCAACATCGCCACCAGAGCCGTGTATTCGTCGGGGCAGTTCGCATCACTTTCCGCGCGAACCGGAATCGACGCCAGAACCGGTGACGCGCGGCGCTACCGCGGTCCGGTCGGCCAATATCAACGCAAGCGTGTGCATGGGTAGCGGTCGGCTGAAGTAATAACCCTGCGCCGCGTCGCAGCCGTGCGCACCGAGGAAATCGAGTTGCTCCTTGGTCTCGACACCTTCGGCGATGACCCGGATCCCAAGGCTGCGCGCCATGGAGAGGATGGCGGCGACAATGGCCGCGTCGTTGCCGTCGGCCGGGATGTCGCGCACGAACGAACGATCGATCTTGACGTGGCCGATCGGCAGGTGCTTGAGATAGGCGAGACTGGAATAGCCGGTACCGAAATCGTCGATGGAGAATTTGACCCCCAGCGCGCTCAACTCGCGCATCGCGGTGCGGGTGTTCTCGGCGTTCTGCATCAGCAGCGTCTCGGTGATCTCCAGCCCCAGTCGATGCGGATCGAGACCGGTCTCTTCCAGCACATCGACCACCGTCTTGAGCACGTCGCCCTGCTGGAACTGACGCGGCGAGACGTTGACCGCAACGCTCAACGGCTCTTCTCCCGGAGCAGGCAAGTACGCCTGACAAGTCCGGCACGCCTCACGCAGCACCCATTCGCCAAGGCGCACGATGAGCCCGGTCTCCTCGGCCACCGGAATGAACTCATCCGGAGGAACCAGTCCACGCTGCTCATGCTGCCAGCGTACCAACGCCTCCACCCCGATTATCCGTCCCGACTGCAGTTCGACCACCGGCTGATAGTGCAGCAGCAATTCACCATGATCGACGGCGTGGCGCAGCGCGCTCTCCAGCGTCAGACGCGCCTGTGCCCTGGCGGTCATATCCGGCGAGTAGAACTCGTACCCGTTGCCGCCATACTCCTTGGCGCGGTACATGGCGACATCGGCATTGCGCAGCAAGGCCTCTGCGTCGCCGTTGTCCGATGGATAGAGCGTGATACCGATGCTGGCACCGGTGTAGAGCTCGTGTTCCGCGATGCGAAACGGCAGGCTGAGCGTATGTAGAATATTTTGCGCCACGTGGGCCGCATCCTCTTCGTGACCCATGTCGACCAGAATCAGCGTGAACTCGTCGCCCGCCAGGCGCGCCACGGTATCGCCCTCGCGAACGCAAGCGACGAGGCGCTCGGCCACGGCTTTGAGAAACTGGTCACCGATGCCGTGACCCAGGCTGTCGTTGATGGTCTTGAAGCGATCGAGATCGAGGAACGCCACCGCCACCACGCGCTGATGACGATGCGCGTCGTGCAATGCCTGCGCGAGGCGGTCGGTGAACAGCACGCGGTTGGGCAGGCCGGTCAGGGCATCGTAGTGAGCCAGATACTGGAGACGCTCCTCAACGTACTTGCGCTGAATAACGCTGCCGAGCTGCGTCGCCACTCCGCGCACCAGATTCACGGTGCGTTCGTCCTCGGAATGCGTATCGCCAAGAAAGAACTCCAGCACCGCCAGCACACGCTCGTCCGCCAACACGGGCACCGCCAGCGCCGCCTGGATACCCACCTTGTGGGCAGTCGCCGCCCGCGGACATGTCGCCTCGGCGACCACGTCGGGCAACCAGATCGCCTCCCTGCAAACCCAGACGCGCCCCGGTAGCCCCTCTCCCCTCGCAAAGCGCAACTCGAGACTCACCGTACGCAGGGGCTCCATCTCCTTATTGCCGCAATACCAAGCCGGGCTGCACTCGATGACGGTTTCATCGGAACCAGGAACCCAAGCCTGAGCCAGTCCCCAACCGGTAGTTTCGCACACGCGAGTCAAGGTGACCGTCAGCGCGGCGTCCACGTCACCGGCCTCGTTCGCGGCCTGAGTGATGGTTTGCAGCAACCGCAACTCCTCTTCGGCGCGCTTGCGCTCAGAGATGTCACGCAGGAACACCGTGAATGTGGTAGTGCCGCCTTCGACCAGCTTGGAGATGGTGGCTTCGGCAGGAAACTCACTGCCGTCCTTGCGCCGGCCGTAGATCTCGCTGCGCTCGTGCACGCGCCGCGCCGTCTGCGGCGAGTCGGCGAACTGATGCATCAGTTTGCGGTGCGGTGTGACAAACCGCGACGGCAATAGCACGTCAAGCAGCTGCCCCTCCACCTCTTCGCTGCGATAGCCGAATATCCGTTCGGCCCCGTGGTTGAACACGGTGATGCGTTGATCGGCGTCCACTGCCACCACAGCGTCGGCGGCCATGGTCAGGATGTTGCGAAAGCGTGCGTCGGCCCGGCGCCGTTCGACTTCGGCACGCCGGCGCTCGCGCTTGACAGCTACGTCGCGCAGTTCGCGGTCCACCGCGGGCAGCAGACGCTTGTAGCTGCCCTTCATGATGTAGTCCTGGGCACCGGCCTTCAGGGCCGCCACCGCGGTGTCCTCGCCGATGGTCCCCGAAACGAAAATAAACGGGATATCCAGCCCCGCACCCCGCACCAACGCCAGCGCCTGGGTGCCGCTGAACTGCGGCATAGTGTAGTCGGCGAAGACGATATCCCACTCCTGGCGTGCCAGCGCTGCCCGCAACGCCTCCTCCGTCTCGACGCGATGATGCGTCGGTTCATAGCCGCCGCGCTTGAGTTCGCGCAACAGCAACGCGCAATCGTCGTCCGAGTCCTCGACGATCAGCACGCGCAGCGGTAGCCCTTCGCGTTTTTCCATACGGATACGACACCCTACGTCATCTTCCCCAGCGGCTGTTCATTGAGTAGCAGCCAATACAATCCCAGCTGCCTCGTCGCAGCGATGAAGTCGTCAAAGTTCACCGGCTTCCGAACATAACTGTTGGCACCCATACGATAGCCGTCGATCAGATCCTGCTCCTCCTTGGAAGAGGTGAGAATCACCACCGGGATCAGCTCCGTCCGTGGATCGCGGCGGATATTCTGCAATACCTCCAAGCCGTCCACTTTGGGGAGCTTCAGATCCAGCAACACCACAGCGGGACGCTCCGCCGGGTCACACCCGGCGTACCGCCCCCTGCCGAACAGATAGTCGAGCGCTTCGGCTCCGTCACGCGCCACCACTACTTCATTGCCGATGTTGTTTTTCTTGAGTGCGCGCAACGTCAGCGCCTCATCGTCCGGGTTGTCCTCCACCAACAGAATGACCTTCTCCTTCATGGCTTGCTCCCAACCGCCTACAGAGTGAAGCGAAACACTGCGCCGTTGTCTTTTTCGCTCTCCGCCCAAATGCGGCCACCGTGTTTGTGGATGACGCGCTGCGCCGTAGCCAGTCCGATGCCGGTACCGGGAAACTCGCGCGCATCGTGCAGACGCTGAAAGGCCGAGAAGAGCTTGTCGGAATACGCCATATCGAAACCGACGCCGTTGTCGCGCACGAAGTAGCTGGTTTCCTCAACGCGGTGGGTGACTCCGAACTCGATTCGCGCAACCTGCCGCGGACGTGTGAACTTCCAAGCGTTGTTCAACAAGTTCTCCAGCGCCACGCGCAACAGCCGTCCATCCGCCTGCGCCACCAATCCTTCGGCAATGGCAAATTCGGCGCTGCGGTGTGGTTCGGTCTGTTGCAACTCGCTGGCAATGGTGGCGGCGATGGCGCTGATGTCCACTTGATCGCGATTCAGCTCGGTGCGCGCAACGCGCGATAGCTTGAGCAGATCGTCGATTAGACTGCCCATGCGTTGCGCAGCGCCGCGCACCCGCCGCAAGTAATCACGGCCCTCGTCATCGAGACGATCGTGGTAGTCCTCCAACAACGCCTGACTAAACCCGTCGAGGGCGCGCAGCGGCGCTCGCAGATCGTGCGAAACCGAGTAGCTGAACGCCTCCAGTTCGCGGTTTGCCGCTTCCAGGTCGACCGTGCGGCGCAGGAGATCGTCGTTGAGTTGTTCGATCTCGCGTTCGGCCTGCTTGTCGCGCGTCACGTCGCGGATATCGCTGACCACCAACGGACCGGACTCGGTGGCGAGAACGCTCAGACTGATGCCCACGGGAAACTCTTCGCCACTCTTGCGTCGGGCGTGCAGCTCCATTCCCGCTCCCATTGCGCGCGTGTGCGGTTCACGCGCGTAGTCGGCACGATGGTGTACGTGCGCCGCACGCAGGCGCGCGGGAACCAATACTTCGACATGCAGCCCGATCAGTTCGTCGCGCGCATAGCCAAACAGTACTTCGGCCTGGGCGTTTGCGAGCGTAATGACGCCCTCGCCGTTGCAGATAATGACGGCGTCGGGTGCCGACTCGAACAGACCGCGAAACTGCTTTTCCAGCCGCTTACGCTCATCGACCTCGCGCTGCATGGCGGCGGTGCGCTCTTCGACACGCGCTTCAAGCACCTCGTTGGCATCGCGCAGCGCCTGCTCGGCGCGGCGGCGACGCGTATCCACCCGGTGCAGCGAAACCGCGCTCAACGACACCAACACTGCAAAGACGACGACGTTGATGGTGGTGTGCAGCGCCAACCCGAACTCAAACCCGTAGTAGCCTGCCCGCTCCCCCGCCAGACGCACCCCGGCCACCAACGGCGGCACCACCAGTGCGGCTGGGATGAGGCGGCGCGCGATATAGCCGCCCGCGCTGTCGGCCGTAATAATGCTCATCAACCCCGCGGTCGGCCGCGCACAAAAGATGCCGACTGCCAACAGGCAGGCAACGAGCACGGTGGGTAGGGACATGGACGAGTAGAGCTCCATCGCGTAGAGCGACTCCACCCCGTATCCGTAGCCCAGCAACGCGACATAGCTGATCAGGCCGGCGGCCAATGCAAGGCCTTCGGCCGGTCGCCGGCCTCGTGGCGTCGTGTAGTCAACGAGTAGCAGCGCCGTGCCCAGCAACAACAGGGCAAGCGCCGTATTGGGCGCCGGACGGCCAGGCGGGGCGCCGGCCGCGACGCTGTCAGGATCGGAAAACAGCAGTTGGTCGATGGCGAGGTTCCACCCCGCCAGGTACTCCGTCAGCGTGAGCAGGCCGATGCCGGCCGCCACGGTGGCACACACTCGCCCGATGCGCTTGGCAGCCCCCCGCACGGGTGACGCCGCCAACCACAGCGCGGCGCCGGCCGCGGCTAGCCCCAGCGCGGTGTTGATCTTCATAGTCGCCAGACCCGGCAGGCCGCTGCGTAAAGCGGCGATATCCAGACCCCAGCCGCCGACCACCACAACCGCACCCACCGACACGGCAAACAGCGCCGCTGTCTGCACATAATGATAGGGGCGAATATGGTGCAGCCACCCATTCATCCTTGCCTCCGAACGACAATGGCGCCAAACGTTGCCGCGTATCGCTCACGACTGTCTTGTCCTCGTCGGGCGATGACGTGCCCTCGGGCGCAACCTTGCAGTCGATCCCACGCTCATTCGCAGTAATCCGTCCTTGAGACAGTGGCGGCTTCATCGGCATCTCTGCCCACACCGTACCGAACGGGTCCCGGGGGGGAGATTTACCCACAAACACCAAGTAAATCCCTGTCGTTGTTGATATTTTGGTCTAGCTAAAGTGTAGACCTCGCAACCTTGATTGGAAGAACCGCCCGTCGGCACTCACCACCACCTGCCGTCCAGAAACATTCAGCACGAACCGCTGGCGCGCTAGAATAGATAGGAACCTAATTAATTGATACCTATCAAATGAGCACTGACAATCTGGGCCCTCTGCTGAGCGACACCGCCCGCGCCTGGCGCACCCTGCTCGACAAGCGGTTGCGTCCGCTGGGACTGAGCCAGGCGAAGTGGACGGTGCTGTTGGTGCTGGCCCGACACGGCGACGGCCTCACCCAGAAGCAACTTTCCGAGCGTCTCAGTGTGGAAGGGCCGTCGCTGGTGGGAACGCTGGATCGCCTGGAGGCCGACGGGTGGGTCGGGCGACGGGTATCGGAGTTCGACCGCCGCGCCAAAACCGTGCATCGCACCGACAAGGCGGTGGAACTGACGCGCGAAATCGAACAAGTGGCCGCCCGGTTGCGCAGCGAACTGTTCGCCGGCATCCCCACCGGAGAGATCGAACAGACCATGACCCTATTGACCCGGCTCAAACAGCGGATCGAACAGATCGGCGCTTGAAGGAGGTTGGCAACCTATGCAGGCATTGAAACTCGGAGCGCTGGCGCTGATGCTGGCGACCGCATCCGGCGCCATCTACGGCTACAAGACCTACAGCGAGCACTACCCCTCGACGGACGATGCCTACGTAGTGGCCAACACCGTGCACGTCGCGCCGCAGGTGAGCGGGCAAGTGGAACGCGTGTTCGTCAGCGATCATCAGCACGTCGATCAAGGCGATCCCCTGTACCAGATTGCCGACGCGCCGTTTCGCTACGCGGCGGACGCGGCCCAGGCACGGCTTGGGCTGGCGCGCCAGACCATTGCCGGTAACCAAGCCGCCGTTACCTCGGCCGAGGCCGAGGTTCGCCGCCAGCGAGTGTTGCTGGAAAACGCCAAGCTGCGCGCACAGCGCAACCGCGAACTGCGTGCCGACAACTTCGTGGCCCGCCAAAGCGCAGACGATTCCGAGGCCGACTACCGCTCCGCGCAGGCCGGTCTGGAAGTGGCCACGGCGCACCTCAACGAAGCGCGCGAGAAGCTGGGTGCGGCCGGCGACACCAACCAGGCCGTGCTCGAAGCCAAAGCCGCTCTCGACCAGGCGCGCTGGGCATTGGCGCACACCCGTGTCGACGCCGCCTGCAGCGGTTACGTCGCCGAAAAACACCTCAATCCGGGCGATGCGGTCAGCCAGGGCGTACCCGGTTTCGTGCTGGTATGCAGCGACTCCTATTGGGTGGAGGCGAATTTCAAGGAGACCGAACTGACACACATCCTCCCGGGGCAAAAAGTGGAGATCGAGGTGGACATGTACCCCGGTAAGACCTATCACGGCGAGGTGGAGGCCATCGGTGCGGCCAGCGGCGTGGCCTTTTCGCTGCTGCCGCCGCAGAACGCCAGTGGCAACTGGGTCAAGGTCACCCAACGGGTACCGGTGAAGATCCGCGTCCTGGACGCCGATCCCGAGCACCCGCTGCGCGTCGGCACCAGCACCCAGGTAAAGGTGGACACGCGGAGCTGAGATGAGCGACACCCCGGACGCCATGCAGTCCATGCGCCGCCACCGCCTGTTGACCTCCATCGCGGTGATGTCGGCCACGGTGATGCAGGTGATCGACACCACCATCGTCAACGTGGCGCTGCCGCGCATGCAGGGGGAACTGAGCGCCACTCCCGACCAGATCAGCTGGGTGCTCACCTCCTATCTGGTCTCCTCGGGCATCGTCATGCTGCTCACCGGCTATTTCACCGACCGCCTAGGCCAGAAGCGTTTTCTGCTGTTCAGCATCGCGGGCTTCACCGCCTCGTCGGTGATGTGCGGTCTCTCTGGCTCGCTCGCCGAGATCGTCTCCTTTCGCCTGCTGCAAGGGGTGTTCGGCGCCGCCCTGGTGCCGTTGTCGCAATCGATCATGGTGCAGACCTTTCCCTTGGCCGAGCGCGGCAAAGCGATGGCGATCTGGGGGGTCGGCGTGATGGTGGGCCCGATTCTGGGGCCTACGCTCGGCGGCTGGCTGACCGAGGTACTGAGCTGGCGCTGGACCTTTTTCATCAACCTGCCGGTGGGCATCTTTTCGGCGCTGCTGGTATGGCGCACCGTGGCGCAGACGGAACTCAAACAGCGCGACATGGATTGGGTGGGTCTGATCCTGCTGGCCATGGCCATCGGAGGGCTGCAGTTCATCCTCGATCGCGGCAACCAGGACGACTGGCTCCAGGCGCAGACGATTCAGTACACCGCCGCGGTGAGCGTAGTGGGCTTTCTCGGCTTCATCTGGCACGGGCTGACCAAGCACGAACACATCGTCTTTGACCCCCTGCTGTTCCGCGACCGCAACTTCACCACCGCCAGCCTGCTGCTAGCGGTGTTCGGCCTGGGTCTGTTCGGCACGCTGATGCTGCAGCCGCTGATGCTGGAGAACCTGCTCGGTTATCCCGCCCTCGACACGGGCATGATGCTGGCGCCGCGTGGCATGGCGAGCATGTTCAGCATGATGCTGGTGGGACGGCTCATCGGCCGCGTCGACCCGCGCGCACTGATCCTCACCGGCATGGTGATCTTCTCGGTCGGATCGTGGTTCATGACACGCTACAACCTAGAGATCTCGGTCGCCTGGATCGTGATTCCTGCAGTGATTCAAGGCTTGGGCCTGGGTCTGGTCTTCGTACCGCTGTCCACGGTGGCCTTCTCCACGCTGCCCCAGCGACTGGCTGCCGAGGCCGCCGGCATCTACAGCGTGATGCGCACCATCGGCTCGTCCATCGGCATCTCGATTCTGGTGACGCTGATGACCAACCACGCCCAGGTTGCCTGGCAAAATTTGGGGGCGCACATCAATCCCTACAATCCCGCGGTGCCCGACTATCTGCGCGGCCTGCACCTGGATATCGGCAGCGCGCGAGCCCCCTACGTACTGGCACGCGAGCTGGGGCGCCAAGCCACCCTGCTCGGCATGCTGGATGCGTTCACGCTGGTGACCTGGAGCTTCACCCTGATGCTGCCTCTGGTGCTGGTGATGCGCTACCGCCATCCCGGGCAAGAGGCGCCGGCCGCGCAGGCAGCCGCCGCTGGCGAATAAGCGACGCTCAGCTCGTCAACGGCAGTAGTTGGGATGGTAGATCTCACGAATCCCTGGCGGGCCGTTGTCCTGCCCGCCAGCGGCCAGCGCCGCGTCGTAAAAAGCCCGCACCTGCGCACGGTTTTCAGCAACAAAGGCGATGTGCATAGGCCGTTGCGGTTGCGTATGCGTGCCGAACCAGAACGCGGGTTTCCCACCCTTACCCATGCCGGCCCAGCCCTCCACCTCCATCACCGGTTCGATCCCCAACGGCGCCAAGGCCTGTCGATAAAAGACCTTGCTCCTCTCGAAATCCCGCACCGCGATTCCCATGTGATCGATGATCATGACGCACCTCCCAATGCCAGAGTCTGTTTCAAGCGGACCTCAACTGCATCTCGGGTCGGTAGGCTTTTACCCGGTTTTTGCCTTCTGCCTTCGCACAGTACATGGCGATATCCGCCCGCGTAATCAATTGCTGTTCCTCGTCGGCGTGATCAGGGTAGATCGCCACTCCCACGCATGAAGAAATCGTAAGAGTGAGTCCCGCGATCTCGAACGGCAAATTCAGCGCACTCCTGATCTTTTCCGCGATCGCCACGGCGTTCTCTTCCCTCTTCACCGACGGCAGCAGAACGACGAATTCGTCACCGCCGATACGGGCGGCCGTATCCGCGGCACGCAAACACCCCCGAACGCGCTCCGCCACCGCCTGTAACAGCAGATCGCCGACACCGTGCCCATGCTGGTCGTTGACCGGTTTGAAACCGTCCAGATCGAGAAACACCAGCGCCAGCGCGCTCTGCTCGCGCTTGGCTCCGGCAACCTCGTGCCTCAGACGATCGATGAACGCCACACGATTCGGCAGACCGGTCAAATCGTCGTGACGGGCCATGTGTTGCGCCTGATCCTCCACGGCCTTGCGGTCGGTGATGTCGTAAAGCCAAGCCAGAATCGCGGGTTTGCCCCGGTACTCCACAAGAAAGTAGGAGGCCAGCGCCCACTTGACCCACTGTTGTCTTCCAGGCGCGTGAAACTCGATCAGTCGATTGGAGACATGGCCGTTCTTTCGTAGTTCCCCGATCACTTCTTCGTATTCTTCCGGATGGGCGTAGTAATCGGAGTGAAGCACCCCGATGACCTGATCCGGCGTAGACTCGATGAGTTCGGCATAACTGCTGTTGGCGAACACCACCCGGTCGTCAGCGGCATCCGCGATGCAGGTCGCGACGGGGCTGTCTTCGAGCATCTGGCGCAATCGCGATTCGCTTTCGGTCGCTTTGACACGCAGCCGGAAGTTCTCCTCCAATTGAAAACCCGACTCCCGAGCGGCAGCGATCATAAATACCAAAAACAACGAATCCATCGCGCTCACACCAACCGACACGGTGTCGCCCTGGACGGCAAAGAAGACGATCTGCGGAATCAGAACCGAAGCCATGAAGCCAAAGACCGACACGCGATCGATGGCCAACGACGTCGCGGCGCCGGCACACAGGCCCGCCAGTACCAGCGAGGTATAGACCTTGTGGCCGAACTCGCCCGGCGGTGACAGCAGTACGCCACCAACACCCCAGACAACACCGGTGAGGATAGCGACAACGCGAAACCAACGCAGCCAGTTGCCCGCGTCGATCACGTCGGTGATCCGTGCCTGTCGCCGCAGTGCGACGAACTGCCAGGCCCGGCCCACCAGTACCACGCCCATCGCCACAGACCAGCCTATCAACCGGTCAGGGGCAACCGCTGACGCCTGCACGCTGACGAGAATTGCAGCGAGCAGCGCACTGACCGCGATGGTAATCGGCAGATTGGAATAGAGAACCCTGACCTGCTCGGATTGACGCGTATCGGCTTGGATTGCAATTCGAAAGCGCTGGCGCGCGATAGGCGAGACGATCAGCGAGGCTGCCGACAGGCCCGCCCCCCGCCGTTCGTTGTCCGCCGTCCGATCCGTCATCGTGTGCAACCCCCTCCCGAGACATCCCACGCGCAGGATGCGTGACCGTCCTTCCAGGCCGTCAAATCGGACGGTTCGCCCGGCGGCTTCCATCCGCCCACCGCCTCCCCGGCGCGGGGCTCTGCCGCCCACGATCAGCCTAGCAGCAACAGCCGTCGATTGGCGAGTTGGTCAACGCAGCCGAATCCGGGCCCGGTCCGTCACGGAAGCGGGCGCGCGCCGCCGGCGCCGGCAACGGCCGGCTGAAATAGTGGCCCTGCGCCGCATCGCACCCGTAGGCGCCGAGAAACTCGAGCTGCTCCCGGGTCTCGACACCTTCGGCGATGACCCGGATCCCGAGGCTGCGCGCCATGGAGAGGATGGCGGAGACGATAGCCGCATCGTTGCCGTCGGCGGGGATGTTGCGCACTAAGTGGGCACACTGCCCGTTGCGGGAGTCGGTACCGAACTCGATATGTGCGACCGTGCGCGGCGGACAGGTCGGAACGAAGGAGCGACTCGAGGCGCTGCCGGGCGGGCGCTCAGCTGGCCAATGGCAGCCTGGGTTGCGGCCGCCACGGATGCGTGCTGCAGGCCTGCAGGTAGTCCCAGATCACCGGGCCGAGCCGGACGCCGCGGGCGTTCAGCGCGTCGTTGCCGAAGAACAGATTGAACTCCAGCAGGTAGGGCCAGCCGTCCACCATGGCGACGTCGAACCCGGCGTAGTCGAGGCCGAGGCGCGGTGCAATGCGCTCGACCAGCGCCGTGGCTTGCGCGGGGATGGCGTCGAAACAGACGCTGCCGCCCTTGGAGACGTTGTGGTGGAAACCGTTGTCGCCGCTACGCCAGTAGGCGCTCACCACCCGATCTCCCACCCATACCACGCGCAGGTCACGCTCCAGCGGCAGATACTCCTGGACGTAGAGGATGTCGAGACGCGCGGCGAGCCCGCGCAGCTCGCGCTCGTCCTCCACCCGATAGACACCCAATCCGCGCGCGTTGCGTGGCTCCTTGACCACCAGAGGGAAGGTAAACTCCTCGACGATCTGTTCCAGGGCGTTGCGGTTGGACGGCAGGATCAGCGTACGCGGTAGATGCTCGGGCACGCACGCCTGGAAGGCGCGAGTCATCTCGATCTTGTCGCGTCCCAGGTGGTAGCCCGGCAACGCGGGGAAGATGCGCTTGCCGAGCCCATAAACCAAGGCGTTGACCTGCCAGGTTTCCGGAAACAGAATCCAATCCGCCGCCTGCACGGCGTCGCGTTCGCGAAACCAGTGCTCGGGTTTGAGGTAGTGCACACCGGGCACACCCAGCGCCCGGAAGGGGTTGAAGGTCAATAGCTCCAGACAGATCGCCTCGCAGGGGAAACGGACGACTATTTACGGTGCGCCACGACGGCCGTCAAGTGGCCGCGCACCGTGCGCGTGCCGCGGAGCTGCTATAGTAGATCGCCGTCATCTCACTGCCGCAGCCCCATGAATCACCGCGATCTCAATGCCAACTGGATCGAGCGCGACCTCGCCCACGTCTGGCATCCGTGCACCCAGATGAAAGACCACGAGTGGCTGCCGTTGCTGCCCATACGCCGCGGGCAGGGGGTATGGCTGGAGGACTTCGAGGGCAAGCGCTACCTGGACGCGGTGAGTTCCTGGTGGGTCAATCTGTTCGGCCACGCCAACCCGGTCATCAACGCCGCCCTACGCGATCAGCTGGAGAACCTCGAGCACGTGATTCTCGCCGGCTGCAGCCACCAACCGGTGATCGAGCTCTCCGAACGTCTGGTGGCGGTCGCCCCCCCGGGGCTGACGCGCTGTTTCTACGCCGACAATGGCTCGTCCGCCGTCGAGGTGGCGTTGAAGATGAGCTACCACTACTGGCGCAATTCGGGGCGGCCGCACAAGACGCGCTACGTCAACCTCTCCAACAGCTATCACGGCGAGACTTTGGGCGCCCTCGCCGTCGGCGACGTCGGCCTTTACAAAGAGACCTACCAACCGCTGCTGCTGGAGCCGATCACCGTCCCCAGCCCCGACTGTTTTCTGCGCGAACCCGGCGTCGATTGGGAGACCCACTCGCGAGCCATGTTCGCGCACATGGAATCCGCCTTGGCGCAACACGCCGACGAGGTGTGCGCGGTAATCGTCGAACCGCTGGTGCAGTGTGCGGGTTCGATGCGCATGTACCACCCGATCTACCTCTCGCTGCTGCGTGAGGCGTGCGACCGCCATGGCGTGCACCTCATCGCCGACGAGATCGCGGTGGGCTTCGGGCGCACCGGCACGCTGTTCGCGTGCGAGCAGGCCGGCATCACACCCGATCTGATGTGTCTTTCCAAAGGGCTCACCGGGGGCTACCTGCCGCTGTCGGTGACGCTCACCCGCGAGGCGATCTATCAGGCGTTTTACGACGACTACGCCACGCTGAAGGCGTTTCTGCATTCGCACAGCTACACCGGCAACCCGCTCGCCTGCCGCGCCGCGCTGGCCACCCTCGACCTGTTCGCCGGCCAGCCGGTACTGGAGCGCAACCACAGTCTCGCCGCCACCATGCGCACGGCCACCGCCCACCTGGCCGATCATCCCCACGTGGCCGAGATTCGCCAGCACGGCATGATCCTCGCCATCGAACTGGTACGCGACAAGGCCAGCCGCACCCCCTACCCCTGGCAGGAGCGGCGCGGACTCACCGTCTACCGCCATGCACTGGAACGCGGCGCACTGTTGCGCCCACTGGGCAACGTGGTCTATTTCATGCCGCCCTACGTGATCAGCGAAGAGGAGATCCGGTTCCTCGGCGAGGTGGCGGCGGAGGGGATCGAATTGGCGACCCGGGAGCAGTGACAGACAACGGCGTTATCACTCGTGAAACCGACAACGTGAAATTCTGACCTATGCGAACCCCGCGTATCTTTCACCCGCACCCGCTATCCCCAGGCACCACCGTCGAACTCAGCGAGAGCGCGGCACGCCACGTCGCGCGGGTCTTGCGGCTGGGGCCGTCGATGCCGCTGATCCTGTTCGACGGCCACGGCGGCGAATACGACGCGCAGATCTGCACCGTGGAACAGGCGCGGGTCTGCGTCACTTTGCAGGGTTTTCGCGACGACGACCGCGAGTCCCCGCTACACACCACGCTGGTACAGGGCATCTCGCGCGGCGAGCGCATGGACTACACGTTGCGCAAGGCCGTGGAGTTGGGGGTTTCGGCCGTACAGCCGCTGTTTACCGACTACTGCCAGGTGCAGTTGAAGGGGGAACGGCTGGAGAAACGGCTGACGCACTGGAACGGCGTCGTCATCGCCGCCTGCGAGCAATCCGGACGCAATCGCCTCCCGCCGGTCTACCCCCCGCGCACCTTCGCCGCATGGCTGGAGCAGCTCCCCGCCGGACGGCATCTGGTGCTCGATCCGAAGGCCGCGGCCGGCGTGGGCGACCTGCACAACGTAACCCACCCGCTCTCGTTGATCGTCGGACCCGAGGGAGGTTTAAGCGATTCGGAGATCGACCGATTGCGTGCCGCAGGGTGTCAGGGGATTAGGCTCGGCCCACGCATCCTGCGCACCGAAACCGCGGCGCTCACCGCGCTGGCCGCACTGCAAAGCCGTTGGGGGGATCTCGGGTAAGGAACGGAGTGGAAGAGGCGAAAACCGCGCAACCGTTCCGGCACGCCTACTGCCCCACGGGCAATCCCTGCTGACGATCGACAAGACGGCTTTCGATGTAGTCGAGATCGGGAATTGCGGCGGGACGTCCGGCGACGAGCACCTTGCTGGCGACGCCGTCGGCCAACGTCTCCTCGCCCCCCAGCGGGGCGATGCTCGCCTTGTCGATATTGATCAGCGACGGGAAGCCCTGGGTCATCACCGCATAGAAACGCAGGTAGGCGGGATTGGCGCCAACGGTGTTGAAGACCGCGATACGCGTGCGTGGATTGACGGTCGGCGCAGCAGCGCCGGAGACAGCCTCGAACGAAATCACCGGAATGGTCTGGTTGCGCCAAGACAACATGCCGACGAACCAATCGGGCGCGCCCGGTACCGAGCGCGTCTCACGATAGGTGAGAATCTCGGCTACCGCGGAATTGGGCACCAGCATGTACTGCCCGTCGAGCGGGATCAACAGACTGCGTATCGCTGATACGGCTTCGCGCGCCATGATCGATCGCCTCAGTGCATGGTGTTGGATTTGGTCTTTTCCAACATCTCGTTGATGGTCGCCACCAGTTCGGCCTCCTGGTACGGTTTGCCCAGATAGCGGTCCACACCGAGATCCATGGCGCGCTGACGGTGTTTCTCACCGGTACGCGACGTGATCATCACGATGGGAATGCGCTTGAGCTGATCGTCGGCACGCATATGCGCGGCGAGATCGTAACCGTCCATGCGCGGCATCTCGATGTCGAGCAGCACCACGTCGGGCAGCGCCTCCTGCATTACGGCAAGGGCATCGACGCCGTCGCGCGCGGTCATCGCCTTCATGTCGTGGCGCTCCAGCAAGCGCGAAGTCACCTTGCGGATGGTGATCGAATCGTCCACCACCAGCACCGTAGGCGGCCCGCCCGCATCCTGCACCGCGGCCACTTCGTGAACCTCTGCAGCCTCCTTGACCACACCGCGATGCACCAGGGCACCGACGTCGAGGATCAGCACTACGCGCCCGTCGGCGAGAATGGTGGCACCGTACAGACCGCGCACGCTGCTCATCTGCCGCCCCAACGACTTCACCACCACGTCGCGGCTGCCCAGTACGACATCGACGTGCAACGCCGTGTAGTTCTCACCCGAGCGCACCATCAGCACGGGAATGCGATCCTCGTCGGGTGCCAGCGGCGCGACCTGGCCGCTGATCAGCGCACTCAGCTGCCGGTAGGTATAGCGGCTGCCGGCATACTCGTAATACGGAGTCTCACCTTTCTGGAAGCGCTCGACCTCTTCGCGGTTCATGCGCGCGATACCGATGACGTTCGCCAGGGGAATGGCAAAGAGATCTTCACCCATCTGCACCAGCAACGCGCGGTTGATGGCCAGGGTGAACGGCAGACGCAGGGTGAAGATGGTGCCTTTGCCGCGTTCGGTTTCGATCTGCATGCTGCCGCCGAGCTGTTTGACCTCGCTCACCACGACGTCCATACCCACACCACGCCCGGCGAGCTGAGTGACGCGCGCGGCGGTACTGATGCCCGACTCGAGAATCAGCTGAACGATATCTTCGTTCTTCAACTGGGCATCGGCGCGCAGCATGCCACGCTCGATCGCCTTGCGCCGAATGGCTTCGACGTCGATACCGGCACCGTCATCGGAAACGCGGATGACTACGTCGGGACCGTCGCGCGACAGATCGAGCGAGATGATGCCGGTCTCCTCCTTGCCGAGGCTGCGACGCGCCTCAGGGGGTTCGATACCGTGCGCCACGGCGTTGCGCAGCACGTGTTCCAGCGCCGGCAGCATACGATCGATGACCGTGGTATCCATCTCCACGCCGGCACCTTCCACCCGCAACTTCGCCCACTTTCCGACCTCCTGGGACGCCTGGCGGACGATGCGCCGCATACGCGGCATCAGACCGCCGAACTGCACCATGCGCGAACGCATCAACCCTTCCTGCAGGGTGTTGGAGACGCGCGATTGCTGCAGCAGCAAGGTTTCGGACTCGCGGTTCAGATTGCCCAGCATCTCGCGCAGGTTGTTGAGGTCGTTGACCGATTCGGCCAGCGCGCGTGAGAGCTGTTGCATAGTGGAGAAGCGATCGAGCTCCAGAGGATCGAAATCCTCGCGGCTCGTTTCACCCTCTTTCTCGTAGCGGTAGAGGATCTGCGCTTCGGTCTCGATCTCCAGGTTGCGCAACTGCTGATTGAGTCGCGTAACGGTCTGCTCCAATTCGGCAAGGTTGGTGCGGAAAGTGGTGGCCTGCTGTTCGAGACGCGACCGATAGATGCCCACTTCGCCGGCGTAGTTGACCAGATCGTCGATGAGGTCGGCACGCACGCGTACGGTCTCGTGCTGAACCCGAGGCGAATGGCGTCGTTCGTCACTGTCGGCGTCGGTTTCCGGCTGCCACTCTTCGTCGGGCGATTCCTCAGCGGCGCTGCGCTCTGCGGCGTCGGCGTCGCCCTCGCCCAACGCCTCGCCGGTGATCGACTCCAGGGCCGGCATTACGATCTCTTCTGCCGACTCCACCCCAGCCTCGTTCCCTGTCGAACGCTCATCGGCCACTTCCGGCGCCGGTACATCCCACGCGCCCTCGATACCCTCCGATACCTCGCCTTGCAGTGCATCTTCGGCGCCCTCATCCAGCACCGCCACGGCCTGCTCCAACTGGCCGGCCAACTCGCCGGACAGATCCATCACCGACGACTTTTCCGACTGCTCGTCGCGTCCGCTGGCGATGGACTCCAATAGCTCAATGAGCGGATCGGCCGTGTGCGGACGATTCCCGTGGCGCACCTCCTCAACCATATGCACCAGGGCATCCACCGCCTGGTGCAATCCGTCGAAGGTGTCGCGCGACGCCGTGACCCGTCCGTCCACCACCGCCTTCAGCAGGGTCTCCATGACGTGACTGAGATCGGCGACCGGCGTCAGTTCGGCCATGCGCGCGCCACCCTTGAGGGTGTGGAGCTGACGTTCCAGTTCCCTCACCAGCGACGAATTGCCCGGATTGTTGGTCCAATGCTCAAGCGTGGTCTCGGCCGTGTCCAGAATCTCCTCGGCCTCTTCGAGGAAGATGTCCACCAACTCGCCAAACGCTTCGTCGTCCGCGCCCGATAGGGTGTCATCCAACCCTTTCGATTCGCGCCACGACTTTTCCAGTTCTTCACGATCGATGGACATGGTCGGCGTGAGATCGACGGCGAACTGATCGCCATCCGCCGCACCCTCGTCGGTCTCCGGCGCCGCAATCTCCTCGTACGGCGTCTGCGGCTGCGGCGCTTCCACTTCGGGCGGCATCGCCGGTTCGGCGGCCGGGGCGCGCAGCTCCACCAGGGCGTCGATCTCGGCGAGCAGGTCGCTGGGTGCGGCAACCACGGCTACCTGTGCCACCTGATTGAGCATTTCGGCGATCCGGTCGATGCAGCGCTCCGTCAGCTCGATGCTCGCGGTGTCGGCGATCTGCCCGGCTATAAAAGGCTCCAGCAACGTTCCGATGCCTTTGGCAAGATCGGCCGCGGCGTCCACCCCGGCCGAACGCGCCCCCCCCTTGAGGGTATCGAGGTCACCCTTGAGTTGCGCGGGATACTGGCCGTCGGCGGGCGCCTCACGCCACTTCTGCACCGCCACTTCCGCCGCATCGATGATGTCCGCGGCCTCTTCGAGGAACAGTGCAACCACATCCAGCACTTCGGTTTTGCGTTCCCCGCCGTCCTGCGACGCGGTATCCAACCCCTCGATGCGCAGGATCTGTGTCGTGTGCTCCTTGCTTTCCAGCACTTGAATGCGATCGAGCAACCCGCTGACGTCGGGCAACGGCAGGCTCGGGTCGTTGAGATGGGCGAAGGTCTCGCGGATCGCCGCAATGGACTGAGGCAGGACGTCGAGCGTTTCGGGAATGAACGTACCCAGGTTCTTGTGGAGGATCTTGGCGTAGCGCTCCAGCGCACCGCTCAAATCGGCGATGGCGGATACCCCTGCCATGCGCGCGCTACCGTGCAGCGTGTGCAGCGCCCGCAGCAAGCCGTCGTCGACATTGCAATGGCCGCCTTGTGCGTTGCAGTAATCGACAAAGCCGTTGATGGCGTTGATGTGACCTTCGGTTTCCTGGCTGAATATCTCGTACAGCACCGGATCCATGGCACCGGATTCGGCATCCGCCAGCTGCGGCATGTCCGCTGCATCGCCAAATGCGGGCTCGGGCGGCGTGGCTTCGGCGACCGTATCGCTCGGCGGCTCGCCCACTTCGGGAGTCGCCACAGGTGGTGTCGGGCGCGCCGGTACGCTCTGGGCGTGCTCGGCCTCCTGGCGCTCCTTGCGCAGCGACAGGAACTCAGCGCCCTGCATCAGGGTGCGGACCTCCTCCGCGGCGGGTCCCGTTCCGCCCTTCAGCTGATCGACCATCGAGGGCAAAACGTCGACCAGCTGATCCATCAGATCGAACATGGCGTTACTCGGAACCACGGTCTGGTCGATCACGCGATTGAGCATGTTTTCCACCGACCACGCCAACTCGCCGATGCGCAGTGCTCCCACCAAACGCCCGCTACCTTTCAACGTGTGGAAGCTGCGTCGCAGTTCGGTCAGTGCTTCTTCGTCGCGCTGGTTTTGGCGCCAGCGATCGTAGGTCTCGCGCACCAGATCGCGAATCTCTTCGGCCTCTTCGAAGAAGATCTCAACGGTTTCCGGATCGGCGTCCGCGCCGAGAACAGGCGGCAACGTGTCCGCGGCATCCTCCGCGGAGGGTGCCAACGATGCAGGCGCCGTTGGCGTCAGCTCCACGGGTGGCGCGACGGGCTCGGGCGGAGGGGCGTCGCTAACCGTGGGTGCGGGGATTTCGACAGGCGGCAAATCGGGTTCGGGGGGCGCCTCGGCCAGCGGCTCATCCGCAGCCGCAAGCACTGCCTCGATCTCGGCACGCGGCAACTCCATGGTGGGGGCGAAACCGATGTCGATCTCTTCGCTTTCGGCCACCCCCTCCGCCGGTGCATCGCCGGAGGCCTCCGGCTCGCCCGCCTCGCCGACCTGCGTCTCGGCGAGCTGCGAATCGAGATCGAGATCGAGTGACGCGCTGTACTCTTCGAACGCCGACATACGCTCCAACGGGAAACCGAGCTGCTGCAGACGCTCCACCGCCATCTCCAGCATCTGGTCGGCGTTGGGGCGGCGCTCGTGCGTCGATTCGACGAAGTACTCGAGGCCGGTGATGGCGTCGGCCAGCTTGTCCAACACCTCGCGCGTCGGCACCTCATCGCTGTTGAGCAGTCCGTCGATGATGTAGTCGCCGATGCGTTCGGCCACTTTCGCAGCGCGTTCGTGCGAAAGCATCTCCAGACATCCGGATACCCGCTCGACATAGCGCGGCGTTACCTCAAGAACGCGCTTCTCCTGCGGATCGGCGAGGTAGGCGAGGATCGCCTCCTTGACCGAACTCATATCGTTAATGGCCTCGCGCACCACGCCGGCCAGCGCGCCGTCGAGTTGCGCATTGGCCGAAGCCTGGGCGTCGGCATGATCACCGCGCGCGGAGACATGGCCCATGGCGAGTTCGTCCAGCGCGTTCTCCACCGAAAGCAGCACGCCGGCCAGATCCATGATCTGGTTTTCGTCGCAGTGGAGGTTCCCCGCCACCATTTCGCGGACCTTCTCGACCTGCTGCTCGATCGCCTCCTGGGAGGTTTCGAGATTCACCATCGCCAGGATGTCGGCGACTTTGCCCAGCCCCTCGATCAGCGGCGATAACTCGCCGGGATCGTCCTTGCGGCCGGCGACGTAGATGTCGAGTACGTCCTTGGCCTTAGCGAGGTCCTCTTTGAGCGCACCGGATACGGTACGCAGCAGTTCCAGGTTGGGACCGACCGGACGATTGGCCTCTTCCCCCTTGGGCAGCAACGCGTCGAGCTGAAACGTCTCGCGAATCTCGCGCACCTGCTCGCCCTGCGCCTCGCAGCGCGACAGCAGATACAGTATCTCGCGCACCAGTCGCTCCGGAGGATAGTCGGCGATGGCGGCTTCGCCGGACTCGACCAGTCGCTTGAGCTGCTGATCGAGCTGCCCCAGTAGCTGTTTGGCGCGGTGCGCGTCGGCTACCACACCCTCGCCCAGGGCCTGTACCAACCCGCCGCCAACCCACCACAACTGAATCGCCGCATAGCGCTGCGAGGCGCCGCTAAGACGCAACAGCACAGCGCCGAGGCGCTGCAGATCCTCCAGCGAACGCGGATTGCGGAACCAGGCGACGAGTGATTTCTGGTAGATGGGGCGCAAGCGCCGCGCCAGCGCCTGCGAATCCTCTGTTGCGGCACCCCGCTCAGCGTTGCGTTGCACCGGCATGAACACGGTGAGATCGGGTTTAAACAGGGCGAACTCGTCGAGCGGTTTTTCGCCGCGCAGGGTGCGCAGTTCGTTGATGGCGGGAAGCAGCGCGAGCGGCACATCGAGCTGCCCCGACTGCAGCCGTTCCAACTGGTCGGGAAGTTGCAGAATGGCGCGGCTCAGTGCGTTGACCGCTGCGACGCGCTGGGAGATGCCGTTGCGACTCAGCGTCGCAGCCATGTTCTCCATCTCCAACGCCAGGATGCCGGGACCGGAGAGCTCCAGCATGCGCAACGCCCCGGACACTTCGTGCAGCCGGGCACTACAGATCTTCAACTGGGCAGCGTTGTCCTCCGGGCTATCGACGTAAGCTTCGAGCGCCACGCCAGCACTGCGCAGCGACGCTTCGATTTCGTCTTTGACCCAGTTAAGGCGAATAAAGTCGATACTCGCGCCAACGCTCATATACGGCACCTTCCGCTGTACCTAGGGCACAGTGTGGTTGCTGACCTTCGTTTGGCGTTTCTCCGCCACCCAACGTCCGCAGTATCCACGTTGGTGGAGATGTTCATGAGTGCCAATCCGAATCCCCTCGATCCTGCAAAGTCCCGGAGGAACGGCCCCAAGCGGCGCCACTTCTCCTTGGAACGCCGCGCTACTTGCGTCCCGCGTCGGCTGACCTGCCCAGATCGACGTCCAAACCGGATTCGCCCGTCGCATCCAACTCGGCTGCCAGTTCTTCCAATACAGCGGCACTCAGTTCGTCGTGATCCATTTCGTCGAGATTCATCTCGTCCAGACTGCGCGTCTTTTCGCGAGGCGCCGTGCTGCGGTCGGTATCGTGCAACAGACTCAGCTCGGCCATCAGGTCCAGCTCGTCGTCGTCCGAGTCGCCCAACGAAACGAAATCTTCCAGATCGGGTTCGACGACCGCTTCGGCACCAAGTTCGGGAATCGCTTCGCCGACCAGTGTCTCGTAGCCCGCCATCTCGTCGACGGGCAGTTTGAAGCCGGCCACCGAGTCGTGCAGCTCGTTCGCCAGTTCGGCGAGGTTACCGATAGACTCCGCGGTTTCGCTGGTACCGGTCGACACCTGCTTGGTGATGTCCTGAATGACGTTCATGGTGTTGGACACTTCGGTCGCCGCACGCGACTGCTGCACCGAGGCGTCGGAGATGCTGGTAACCAGTTCGAACAGGCGGCCCGACACGGTTTCGATCTCGGTCAGGGCAACACCCGCGTCCTCGGCCAGCTTGGCGCCGGCCACCACGCCCGCGGTGCTCTGCTCCATGGAGTGCACCGCCTCGTTGGTATCGGTCTGGATGGTCTTGATGAGCGCCTCGATCTGTTTGGTCGCGTCGGTGGAACGCTCCGCAAGGCGCTGCACCTCGTCCGCCACCACCGCGAAGCCGCGGCCCGCCTCGCCGGCCATAGCCGCCTGGATGGCTGCGTTCAAGGCGAGGATGTTGGTCTGGTCGGCGATGTCGTTGATGAGGCCGACGATGGCACCGATCTCCTGCGAGGATTCACCCAGTCGCTTGATTCGCTTCGAGGTCTCCTGAATCTGCTCGCGGATATTGTCCATACCCAGGATGGTGCGCTGCACAGTATCGGAACCCTTGTGGGCGATATCCAGCGAGCGCTTCGCCACATCGGCGGATTCCTGCGCGTTCTTCGACACCTGCTCGATAGATCCCGCCATCTGGTTGATGGACTGGGTAGCCGACGAGATCTGCTGCGCCTGGTGATCGGACGCCTCGGCAAGATTGATCGCGGTGGACCGGGTCTGGCGGGCCGCGCGCGCCACCTGATCCGAGGTGATGTTGATGGTGGCCACCAGTTTACGCAGCTCGTCGATGGCGTAGTTCACCGAGTCGGCGATGGCGCCGGTGATTTCCTCGGTCACGGTGGCTTTGGCAGTCAAGTCACCGTCGGCGAGAGTGCTCATTTCATCGAGCAGGGTGAGGATAGCGGCCTGGGTACGTTTGTTGACATCTTCCGATTCGGAACGCTGCCGGTCGGACTCTTCCTGCAACGCGCGGCTGCGGCCGATGATCGTGTAGCCGATCAGCATCAGGAACAGGAAGGCCATGGCCGCGGGCAGCAGCACGGACTGTGCGCTGAATGCCGACATCATGCCCTGAGGCTCAACCGCGGCGCGTAGACCCGCGGCCTCAACCGACATCTTGTCGCCATTGACCAGAAGCCCCTCTGCCGCCTTGCGCGCTTCGAACACAGCGGGGAACGACTTCAGCAGCTGCGCCACCTGACCGTTGAGCACACTGTAGGCAGAGGCCACATCGGCGAGCTTGGCGCGCGCCTGAGCATCGCTGACACGATCCACGCCCAGCGCACGATCACCGCGCATCAGCCCCTGCAACACCTGCCCGAACAGCACAGCGTCCTCGCCAAACTGCGTCGACGCGGCAGCGGCATCGGAACGCCCCTGGAGAACCTCCGTGACGTTACGGTTCAGGCGCTCCAGCAACAGCTGCTGTTGGCTGGCGAGGCCAACCTGAGTGGACGCCGCACCGGTGTCGACCAGTCGAGCGGCAACCGCGTCGCTGGGTGCACGCGTCTGTCCCAGTTGCTTGTAGAAATCACCGGCCAACCCGTACGCGGAGGTCACCGCCTCGCGCCGCGCCAACAGGCGGTCGACATCACCGCGCATCTGGGCCCACACGTCAGCGATCTTTTTGGCCGCAGCGATTGCCTGATCGTTGGGCATGACCAACTCACCCTGAGTGTCGCTGCCGGAGGCTACACCGCCCTGCAACTTGCCGACGGTCGCTTCGAACTCGGCGCGTGCGCGCGTGATTTCCGAAAGCGCCTGAACGTTGCCTGACACCGCCCGCATCGCGGCGTTGCCCAGCAACTGCGACTGCACGCGCAGGGTGCCCACGTCGGTCAGGATCTCAAGCTGATTGGCGTCGTGCTTCTCGATCTGGCTGAAGTTGACGCCCATCCATCCGACGCTGACGATCAACGCAGCGAACAGGAGCGTGAGGCGGAGGGAATATCCGCGGTCGGACTTACTGGTTTCCTTCATGGTTCTTTCTCCTGGCCGGCTGCTTTAGATCACGAGGGGCAGGTCAACGCCGTTGCAGTCGCTGCGCGTTCTTCCTGTCCGTTGCGAGCAAATCTCCGGCCTGGGCAGCTGTACAAGGTAGATTCTGATGCACCCTGGTCAAATCGCGACCTGCATGAAAGCCGGTGTATCCACCAGCCGATGCAGGCTGAACACGCCCCAATACTCCCCATCACGCCAAAACGCCCGCTTCATGAACGGTCGCATGGCCTCATCGATCGAGGGGAGCACCGAAGTTCGTTCTTCTTCCCGGAAGTGCCGCAGGCCTAAGACCTCTTCCACCAATACACCGGTGAAGACCCCTTTATAGTTGGTAGCCAGCACACGACACTGGGGTGTTAGTGTTGTCGGTGCGTCGAACAAAAACCCGTTTAAATCCAAAATAGGCAACAGATTGCCGCGTACGTTGGCGATGCCTTTGACCCACGACTTGGTCATGGGGACCTTGGTGACCGGAGGGACCTCCAGGATTTCCACCACCTCTGCGAGTGGCGCCACCAGCCGGTGTCGCCCGAGCCGAAAACCAACGCCGCTCCAGACATCCTCCACTTCCACCTGCATCGGCAGACCGACGGCATGCTCCAGGCAACGCCGTTCAATGCTGTGCAGCAGTGCGTAGGGATCGGGGTGAGGAGCCGCCATCGGTCGATGCGCCGCTAGCCCGCCAGCAGGCCCTTGATCTTGGAGATCAGTTCGTCTTCAGAGGCCGGCTTGGTGACGTAGTCACTGGCCCCTTGGCGCATACCCCAGATCTTGTCGGTCTCCTGACCCTTGGTGCTGACGATAATGATCGGAATGTCCTTAGTCGCAGCGTCTTTGCTGATCGCGCGCGTCGCCTGAAACCCATTCAATCCGGGCATAACGATGTCCATCAGGATGAGGTCCGGCTTCTGCGCCTTCGCGACTTCGATGCCCTCCTCACCCGTCGCGGCGGCGATGACCTCGTAGCCGTGTTTCTTCAGCATTCCCCCGAGCACGTGCACCTCGGTGGGAGAGTCATCAATGATCAGCACTCGCGCCATGTCAAAATCCCCTAAAAGCGTTGGTAATCAATTCGCGTGGCTTTCCTTTGGCCACCGTCTGCCGGCCCCGCGCCGGTCTTAAGCCGCGCCTCCGCCGTCGGTATTCACGCAGCGACGTATTGCGCTCAACAGCTCATCCTTGGTGAACGGTTTAGTCAGGTATTGATCCGACCCGACGATCCGTCCCCGGGCGCGATCAAACAAGCCATCCTTGCTGGACAGCATGATGACCGGTGTCTGCTTGAACGCTTTGTTGTTCTTGATCAACGTACATGTCTGATAGCCGTCGAGCCGCGGCATCATGATGTCGACGAAGATGATGTCCGGACGCTGGTCGGCGATCTTCGACAGCGCCTCGAATCCATCCCCGGCGGTCACGACGTCGCAACCCTCCTTCTTCAGCAAGGTCTCGGCGGTTCGGCGGATGGTTTTGCTGTCATCGATGACCATCACCTTGAGACCGGACAAATTATTGCCCCCTGCCCCACTGCTCACCTGTCTATTCCACCTCTGAACATGCCGATTTCTGCCGAATGTACCTCAAGGACTTTTATTACACAATACGTAAATTATTCCGTGTAACTATCGGCCCTGTCTAATAAATCCGCATCCCGCAACCGCCAATCACCTGCACCGCGGGAAACCCGGAAACCCTCGCACGAACACCGTCTGCCTATATACTCTGCTGCAATTACTTATGAATGTGACCCACCGCAGGATTCGTCAAATTGCCTGTTCAATATCCATCGAATTCGCGATAAGTCGCTAGTTTAAACCGCTTTTGGGATCGAAACCGAGCGCATATGACCCCTGAACAACTGAGTGCCGTACCCCATCTGACCACCGCCCTCTCCGGTCCTCTGCTGCAAATCGAATCGCATCTGCTGCAAAACCAAGCCCGCATCGAGGCGTGGCTGCGCAGCCAGTGGCATGAGACGCGTGCGCCCTTTTACGCCTCTGTCGATCTGCGCAACTCGGGATTCAAGCTGGCGCCGGTCGATACCAACCTGTTCCCGGCCGGCTTCAACAACCTCAACAGCAGCTTCATGCCCCTGTGCGTTCACGCCGTACAGACAGCCATGGAGCACTATTGCCCATCCGCCTGCCGGGTACTGCTGATCCCGGAAAACCACACCCGCAACCTGTTCTACCTGGAAAGCCTGGCTGCGCTGCGCGACATCATGCTCAAAGCCGGGTTCGAGGTACGTATCGGCTCCCTGCTGCCAGACCTTGAGGGCGAGTTGCAGGTCGATCTCCCGGCGGGAGGGCAAATCCGCCTGGAACCGGCGATTCGCCGCGGCAACCGGCTGGAGCTGGCCGGATACAATCCCTGCGTGATCGTGCTCAACAACGACCTCACCGCCGGCCGGCCGCCGCAGCTCGAGGGACTGGAGCAGCCCATCGTTCCCCCCACGGAACTCGGCTGGAACAAACGGCGTAAATCGGCGCACTTCACCCACTACCAGGACGTGGCGCGCGAGTTCTCCAACCTGGTGGAGCTCGACCCCTGGTTGATCGACCCGCTGTTTCGCAATTGCGGCGAGATTGATTTCATGAAGCGCGAGGGCGAGGACTGCCTGGCGCGCAACACCAACATCCTGCTCGAGGCCATTACCCTCAAGTACGCAGAATACGGTATCGACCAAAGTCCCTTCGTGGTGGTCAAGGGCGACGCCGGGACCTACGGCATGAACGTCATGATGGCACACAGCGCCGACGAGCTGCGCCAGCTCAACCGCAAACAACGCACCAAGATGGCCGTCAGCAAAGAGGGGCAAAAGGTAACGCAGGTCATCATCCAGGAGGGGGTACCCACACTGGAGACCTGGGGCCCGCAGCAGAACGCGGCCGAACCGGTGGTCTATATGATCGACCACTTCGTCGTCGGTGGGTTCTACCGCGTGCACACACAGCGCGGTGCGCGCGAAAGCCTCAACGCCCCCGGCATGCAGTTCGAACCCCTCGCCTTCGCCGACAGCTGCATCACCCCCGATCCGCACCTCCTCCCCGACGACGAGCCCAACCGTTTCTACGCCTACGGAGTGATCGCACGCCTGGCCCTGGTGGCCGCCGCCCGCGAGCTGGCAGAACTGACCTGAAAGAGTTGCGCGTATGACCATCAAGCTTGGGGTCGTGATGGATCCCATCGGCTCCATCCATTTCAAGAAGGACAGCACGCTCGCCATGCTGCTGGCTGCGCAGGCGCGCGGTTGGGAGCTCTGCTACCTGGAACAGCGCGATCTCTACCTGCGGGAAGGCAGCGCCTACGGGCGCTGGCGGCCGCTGCAGGTGGCAAACGACCCGCAACGCTGGTTTGAACTGGGCGACCCCGTGGACCGCCCGCTGAGCGAACTCGACGTCGTTCTGATGCGCAAGGATCCCCCCTTCGACATGGAGTACGTCTACACCACCTACCTGCTGGAGCGTGCCGAGGAGGCAGGCACCCTGGTGGTGAACCGTCCCCAGGCGCTGCGCGACGCCAACGAAAAGCTCTTCACCGCCTGGTTCAGCGACTGCTGCCCGCCAACGCTGGTATCGCGCAACGCAGATCAACTGCGCGCCTTCCTGGGCGAATACGGTGACATGATCCTCAAGCCGCTGGGCTCCATGGGCGGCGCGGGTATATTTCGCATTGCAGCTGGTGACCCCAACGTCAACGTGGTCATCGAGACCCTCACCGACAACGGCGCCCGCTACGCCATGGCGCAGCGCTTCATCCCCGAGATCAGCGCCGGCGACAAGCGCATCCTGCTCATCGACGGCGAACCGGTCCCTTACGCCCTGGCGCGTATCCCGGCGCCGGGGGAGACCCGCGGCAACCTGGCCGTGGGCGGTCGCGGCGAAGGGGTAGCGCTGTCGGACGCGGATTACGCCATCTGCGAACGCGTAGCCCCGGAGCTGCGCCGCCGTGGCCTGATCTTCGTGGGACTCGACGTGATCGGCGACTACCTCACCGAGATCAACGTCACCAGTCCCACCTGTATCCGCGAACTCGACGCCCAGTTCGGGCTCGACATCGGCGGGATGCTGATGGAGGCCATCGGTCGGCGTCTTGCACAAGCGTAAGTTCACACCCCGATTGACATTCGCGCCGGAACTTATTGAAATGGCACAAGTTCAGCCGTTAGTGACCATTTGATTCTTCCATGAGTGCCGTCGTCGTCGCCGCCCCCCAGATCAGCGCCCGCAACCGGCTCGAGATGACGCTGTTCGTGGCCGCCGCCGTGCATGCGGTAATCATCCTCGGCATCGGATTCGGCATCGACATCTTGCCCCGCGATCCGGTGCAGCGCATGGAGATCACCCTGGTCCACAACCGCTCCGATACCGCGCCCGAACACGCCAAACTGCTCGCCCAGGCCAACCAGGAAGGCGGTGGCGATCTGGACAAGGCGGCGCACCAGACCAGTCCTGCCTCGACGCCGGCCGTACTGCCCAGCCAGGGTGCCGACGCCTACTCGCAACCCGCCAAACCTGCCGCCCCGAAACAGCAGGCGCACCAGCAGATCCTCACCACCCATCGGCGCAGCCCGCAGCACGCTTCGGACGATCCGGCGCTCGACCAAACGCCACCGCTGCCCGATGCCGAAACGCTGATGACCCGCTCGCTGCAGATGGCCAGCCTCAGCAGTGAAATCAACCGCGAGCTGCAAACCAACGCCGAGCGCCCGCGCCAGAAGTTCATCTCCGCCAGCACCCGCGAATACAAATACGCCGCCTACGAAGAGGCTTGGCGGCTGAAGATCGAACGCATCGGCAACCTCAACTATCCCAGCGAGGCGGTGCGGCGCAAAATCTCCGGCGCGCTGCTGCTCGACGTGGCACTTAGCCCGGACGGCTCGGTACTCAGCATTCGCGTCGCCCAGAGCTCCGGGCACAAGGCCCTCGACGACGCGGCAATCCGCATCGTTCACCTCGCCGCGCCGTTCGCCCCGTTCCCACCCAAGATCCGCGCCGAGACCGACATCCTGCACATCATCCGCACCTGGAAGTTCGACAACGACTACCGCCTCTCCAGCCGCTGACGCTGGCGCAACGCCGGACCAGACACTGCGGTGAGAAAAGCACGCCGGGACGCAGTACACTATGTCCATGGCCCCCACCTCCTACCTCACCAACCACTTCCTGATCGCCATGCCGACGCTTCAGGACCCCAACTTCGCGCGCACCGTCACCTTTATCTGCGAACACAATGACGACGGGGCCATGGGCATCGTCATCAATCGCCCCCTGGATCTTCACCTGGGCGACGTGCTCAGCCACATGGACATCCAGACGCACGGCGAGCAAGTCGCCCAACTGCCGGTGGTACTGGGCGGCCCGGTGCAGCGCGAGCGCGGCTTCGTGCTCCACCAGCCGGCCAGCGACTGGGAAGCTACGTTGCGCATCAGCGACCAGATCGGTGTCACCACCTCGCGAGACATCCTCGCCGCCATCGCTGAGGGCAAAGGCCCCACGCAAATCCTGGTCGCCCTCGGCTATGCCGGCTGGGCGCCCGGGCAGTTGGAGCAGGAGATGGCGGACAACGCCTGGCTGAGCGGCCCCGCCGATTCCCAGATCCTCTTCGACCTCCCCTACCCGGCACGCTGGGAAGCCGCCGCTGCGCTGCTCGGGGTCGACCTCAACACCCTCTCCGACGAGGTGGGGCACGCGTGACGGCGCGGCCCCGCACCCTGCTCGGATTCGACTACGGACTGAAGCGCATCGGGGTCGCGGTGGGCCAGGAACTGACCCGCACCGCCAATGCGCTGGAGACGTTGCACGTACCGGAAAGCGGCATCGACTGGTCGGCCATCGGGGCGTTGATCGACGAATGGCAGGCCGAGGCGCTGGTGGTCGGCATCCCCCTCAACATGGATGGCAGCGAACACGAAATGACGTTGGCCGCGCGGCGATTTGCCCGCCGGCTGCAGGGAAGGTATCGTCTGCCGGTCTACGAGATCGACGAGCGGCTCTCGTCCGTGGAGGCCGAACACGCCTTGCGGGCACGCGGTGAACGTCGCCATCGCCGCGGCGAGGTCGATCGCGAAGCCGCGCAGGTGATCCTGCAAACCTGGCTCAATGAGCAGGAGACAAAATAACGCCATGCAAGCTGACGAAATCGACGCCCTGATCGAGCGGATGGCCGATCAATTGCGCACCCGCATCGCGGCGCGACCCAAGGCCGCGCCGCTGATGGTGGGCATCCACACCGGCGGGGTATGGATCGCGCAGCGCCTGCATAGGGAACTGGCACTGAGCGACGCACTGGGTTCGCTGGACATCACCTTTTACCGTGACGACTTCACGCGCATCGGCCTCAATCCCCAGGTCAAACCCTCGCAGCTCCCGGTAGCGGTGGACGAGCGCCACGTCATCCTGGTAGACGACGTGCTGCACACCGGACGCACCATCCGCGCCGCCATGAACGAGCTGTTCGACTACGGGCGCCCGGCCGCCGTCACCCTGGCCTGCCTGGTAGACCGCCCCGGCCGCGAACTGCCCATTCAGCCCGACGTGGTTGGATTACACATGGAACTTGAGCCCGGAGAACACGTAAAATTGTCCGGCCCCGAACCCCTGACATTAACCGTGCAGACGACCGCGTGAATTCATCACCCGCAAACCCGCTCTCCCCCCCACCACTAACATCGACAGTTACCCTTTTTCCCTCCGCCTGCGCGGCAAGGAGCGCCGCATGACCCATACGCCGAATCTCCAGGTGGACGCCCAAGGGCGGCTGCGCCATTTTCTCACCACCGAGGGGTTAAGCCGCGAGCTGCTCACCGAGATCCTCGACACCGCCGACAGCTTCATGTCGGTGGTGGACCAGAGCGTAAAGAAGGTCCCGCTGCTGCGCGGGCGCACCGTGGTCAACCTCTTCTACGAGCCCAGCACGCGCACCCGCACCACCTTCGAGCTGGCCGCCAAGCGGCTCTCCGCCGACGTGCTCAACATCGCCGTCAGCACCTCCTCGGCCACCAAGGGCGAGACGCTGCTCGACACCGTGCGCAACCTCGAAGCGATGCACTCGGACATGTTCATCGTGCGTCACAACCAAAGCGGCGCCGCACACTTCATCGCCCAGCACGCCGCCCCGCACGTGGCCGTGATCAACGCCGGCGACGGTCGCCACGCGCACCCCACCCAGGCCATGTTGGACATGCTCACCATCCGTCGCCACAAAGGGAACTTTCAGGATCTCAGCGTCGTCATCGTCGGCGACATTCTGCACTCGCGGGTGGCACGTTCGCAGATCCACGCCCTCAATACGCTGGGAGTGGGTGAGGTGCGGGTGGTCGGACCCAAAACGCTGCTGCCGGCAGAGATCGAGTCCCTGGGGGTCAAGGTGTTCACCAACCTCGACGCCGGTCTGGAGGGCGTCGATGTGGTGATGATGCTGCGTCTGCAACGCGAACGCATGCGCGGCACGCTGCTACCCAGCGCCCACGAGTACTTCCAGCTCTTCGGGCTCAACGAGCGGCGCCTGACACGCACCAAACCCGACGCCATCGTGATGCACCCCGGCCCCATCAACCGTGGCGTGGAGATCGAGAGCGAGGTGGCCGACGGTCCGCGCTCGGTGATCCTGCAGCAGGTCACCCACGGCATCGCGGTACGCATGGCGGTGATCTCCATGACCATGGGGAGCCGCACCCAGGAAGGAGCGGAGGCATGAGCCGCATACGCATCCGCAACGGCCGCGTCATCGACCCCGCCAACCGCATCGATCAGGTGACCGATCTCTACGTGGCCGAAGGCCTCATCGCCGCCGTGGGTTCCTCCCCCGACGGCTTTCACGCCGACCGCGAGATCGACGCCAGCGGCCGCTGGGTCTGCCCCGGCCTGATCGACCTCTGCGCGCGTACCCGCGAGCCCGGCGACGAACCCAAAGGCACCATTGCCAGCGAGACGGCAGCCGCGGCCGCGGCCGGCATCACCACGCTGATTTGCCCGCCGGACACCGACCCGGTAGTCGACACCCCGGCCGTGATCGAGCTGATCCGCCAGCGCAACGAACTGGCCGGCAAGGCGCACCTGCTACCGCTGGGTGCGCTCACCCAGAACCTCGACGGCGAAACCTTGAGCGAGATGGCCGCGCTCAAAGCCGCCGGTGCCGTGGGCATCAGTAACGCCGACCGGCCGCTGGCCAACACCCTGGTGATGATGCGTGCCCTGGAGTACGCCGCCACTTTCGACCTCACCGTCTTCCTCCATCCCGAAGACCCCGCCCTGCGCAACGACGGCCTGATGCACGAGGGGGCGGTGAGCACGCGCCTGGGGCTGCCCGGCATCCCCGATGCGGCGGAGACCGTTGCGGTGGCCCGTGACTTGGCGCTGATTGCGCGCTCCGGCATCCGCGCCCACTTTTGTCAGCTCTCCAGCGCACGCTCGGTGCGCATGATCGCCCGCGCGCAGCAGGACGGCCTGCCGGTGAGTGCCGACGTGGCCGCCCACCAGCTGTTTCTCACCGAGACCGACCTGTTGGGCTTCGACAGCAACTGCCATGTGCATCCGCCGCTGCGCACCCAGCGCGACCGCGATGCGCTGCGCGAGGCGGTGGCCGACGGCACGGTGAGCGTCATCTGCTCGGATCACCAACCCCACGAACCGGATGCCAAGGCTGCGCCGCTGGGTGAAACCGAGCCCGGCATCGCGGGGTTGGAAACGCTGCTACCCCTCACCCTGCGCCTGGTGGACGACGGGCTGCTCGACCCGCTGACCGCCATCGCGCGGCTCACCAGCGGTCCGGCCCAGGTACTGCGCCGCGCCACCGGCACGCTCGCCGTCGGCAGCGCCGCGGACATCTGCCTGATCGATCCCGACGCCCACTGGACGCTGACCCGCTCGGCGCTGCGTAGCCGCGGCCACAACACCCCCTTCCTGGGCTGGGAGTTTCGCGGCCGAGTCACCCACACCCTGCTCGGCGGTCGCATGGTGCACGCGCCGGATGGTGCCTAGCCGCATCCCCACGGAGACCGCATGGATCATCACTCTCACCGCGGCACGATCTTCGCCGAACAGGCCGAAATCCTGGCGCATCAGACCTACGCCGGGGAGCAGCAAGTGCTGCGCCTGCACGCCCCGAAAACGGCCGCCCACGCCCAACCCGGCAGTTTCGCTCACCTGCAGTGCGACCCGCAGCTCCCGCTGCGCCGGCCGCTCTCCATCATGCGCGTCTCCGCGCAGGAGGGGTGGGTGGACTTCCTCTACAAAGTGGTAGGACGAGGGACCACGCTGCTGGCCCGGCGCCAGGTGGGCGAGACCGTCGACCTGCTGGGCCCCATCGGCCGGCCGTTCACCCTGCTACCCGGTCGCCACCGCCCGTTGCTGATGGGCGGCGGCGTGGGCATCCCGCCGATGATTTTTCTGGCCGAATCGATGCGCCCCCAAATCGGGGCGCTGCAGCCGCTGGTGTTGATGGGTTCGGAGGTGCCGTTTCCTTTCGCCGCGCGCCCCTCGCAGATCGTGATTCCGGGCATTCCCGAGGGTGTGATCGGCTGCATGCCGCTGCTGGAGGATTGGGGCGTCGCCTCGCGGCTGGCCAGCCTGCAAGGGTATCCGGGCTGTTTCGACGGTTACATCACCGACCTGGCGCGCACTTGGCTGCAAGGCCTGAGTGCCGACCAGCGCTGCGAAGTGGCGATCTACGCCTGCGGCCCGCACCCGATGTTGGCGGCGGTCGCCGCGCTGGCGCGCGAATACGACCTGCCGTGCCAGGTGTCGCTGGAGGAGTTCATGGCATGCGGCGTCGGCGGCTGCGCGGGATGCGCCGTGGAGGTGAGTACGCCGCAAGGTCCCGCCATGAAGCGGGTCTGCGTCGACGGGCCGGTGTTCGATGCGCAGGCCGTGTTCATGGCCGACGCGGGGTAAACAAACGCTACTCCAGCTCGGAGTCGACCAGGGTCAGCCCATCCGCGGCCGATTTCAGCTGTTCGATACCCCCCTCCCGGCCGAGCTTGATCATCAGCCGCACCTCGTTGGGCGAATCGGCGTGACGCAAAGCATCTTCGACGGTGATCTCGCCGTCCAGGAAGAGCTGGAACAGGGCCTGGTCGAAGGTGATCATCCCCTGCTCGTTGGAACGCTTCATCACCTCTTTGAGTTTGTGCACCTCGCCCTTGTGGATGAGGTCGCTCACCAGCGGCGTGCCCAGCAGGATCTCCACCGCCACCCGCCGGCCGCTGCCGTCCTTGCGCGGGAGCAACTGCTGTGCCACCACCGCCTTGAGGTTCAATGACAGATCGAGCAGGATCTGGTTGCGCTTGTCGTCGGGGAAGAAGTTGATGACGCGGTCCAGCGCCTGGTTGGCGTTGTTGGCATGCAGCGTCGCGAGACAGAGGTGGCCGGTCTCCGAGAAGGCGATGGCGTATTCCATGGTCTCGCGGCTGCGGATCTCGCCGATCAGAATTACGTCCGGGGCCTGGCGCAGCGTGTTCTTCAGCGCGATCTCGAAGCTGTCGGTGTCGATGCCCACCTCGCGCTGGGTGACGATGCAGCCGGCGTGCTGGTGCACGTACTCGATGGGATCCTCGATGCTGATGATGTGCCCGGTACTGTTCTGGTTGCGGTAACCGATCATCGAGGCGAGCGAGGTGGACTTACCGGTGCCGGTACCCCCCACGAAGATGATCATGCCACGCTTGGTCATCGCCAGATCCTTGATGACCGGCGGCAGATAGAGCTCGTCCACCGTGGGGATCTTGGTCTCGATACGGCGCAGCACCATGCCGACGTTGTTGCGCTGGACGAAGGCGCTGACGCGGAAACGCCCCACGCCCGAGGCGCTGATGGCGAAGTTGCACTCGTGCGAGGACTCGAACTCCTCCACCTGGCGCTGGTTCATCACCCCGAACACCAACTCGCGGGTCTGTTCCGGCGTCAGCGGATTCTTGTTCACGGGCACCAACTTGCCGTGCACCTTGATGGTGGGTGGAAAGCCCGTGGTAATGAACAGGTCCGAGGCCTTGTTCTGCACCATGAACTTGAGCAACCCCGTGAAATCCATATCGCAACTCCTGGGAACCGCAACGATTCCCGGCTGGCGTTAGAAGTTCTCTTTGTTGGCGGCCCGGGTGCGCGCATCTTGGCGCGTCACCAGCCCCTTATGTACCAAGTCGGTGAGGCACTGGTCCAGTGTCAGCATACCCGCTTTGTTACCGGTCTGAATCGCCGAATACATCTGCGCTATCTTGTTTTCGCGAATCAGATTACGGATGGCCGGCGTGCCGATCATGATCTCGTGCGCCGCAATACGCCCGCCGCCCACCTTCTTCAATAGCGTCTGCGAAATGACGGCGCGCAGCGCCTCCGAGAGCATGGAGCGCACCATGTCCTTCTCGCCGCCGGGGAAAACATCGACGATACGGTCGATGGTCTTGGCTGCGGACACCGTGTGCAGCGTACCGAACACCAGGTGGCCGGTCTCCGCAGCGGTCAGCGCCAGGCGGATCGTCTCCAGGTCGCGCATCTCGCCCACCAGGATGGTGTCGGGATCTTCGCGCAATGCCGAACGCAGCGCCTCGTTGAAGCCTAGCGTATCGCGATGCACCTCGCGCTGGTTGACCAGGCACTTCTTGCTCTCGTGCACGAACTCGATGGGATCCTCAATGGTGAGGATGTGGCCGAACTCGTTCTCGTTCTTGTGGTTGACCATCGCTGCCAGGGTGGTCGATTTGCCCGAACCGGTGGGCCCGGTGACCAGCACCAGGCCGCGTGGCTGATCCGAGATATCCTTGAAGACCGCCGGACAGCCCAACTCTTCCAAGGTCAGGACGTTGGAGGGAATGGTACGAAACGCCGCGCCGGTACCACGGTTCTGGGTGAAAGCGTTGACGCGGAAGCGCGCCACCCCGGGGAGTTCGAAGGAGAAATCGGTCTCGTAGAATTCGTCGAAATCCTTGCGTTGTTTGTCGTTCATGATGTCGTAGACCAGCGCGTGTACGCTCTTGTGGTCCAACGGGGGCAGGTTGATGCGGCGAATATCGCCGTCGACGCGGATCATGGGCGGCAACCCCGCCGAGATATGGAGGTCGGAAGCCCCGTTTTTGACACCAAACGCCAGCAATTCGGCTATGTCCATTCACATCCCCCTTACACTACAATTCGAGCCTTGCCCGCCGCCGGCACCCCGCCCCGACCCATCGGACAAACCAATCAAACCAACCATAAAATTTTATCTGGGCTCATGACCGAAAAGCGCGATGCGGGTCTCATAAAAGCACAGCTCGACGCGGTCCGCAAACGGATCCAGGACGCCGAACGCGACGCCAAACGCATACCCGGATCGGTGCACCTGATCGCCGTCACCAAAACCCGCCCGGCCGGCGACTTGCGCAGCGCGTTCGCCGCCGGGCAACGCGATTTCGCCGAGAACTACCTCCAGGAAGCCGCCGCCAAGATGCAGACTCTGACCGATCTGCCGATCACTTGGCACTTTATCGGCCCCATCCAGGCAAACAAAAGCCGCGGGATCGCCACGCAGTTCGACTGGGTGCACAGCGTCGATCGCATCAAGATCGCACGCCGTCTCAGCGAACAGCGGCCCGCCGACCGGGCGCCGCTCAATATCTGTCTGCAGGTCAACGTCAGCGGCGAGGCCACCAAGTCGGGGGTCACTCTCGAAGCGTTGCCCGAACTCGCCTCCGCGGTGGCGACCCTGCCGCGCCTGCGATTGCGCGGTTTGATGGCCATACCCCTGCCAAGCGACGATCCGCGCCAGCAACGCGCCTCCTGCCGTGCACTGCGGCTCGCGCTGGAACGGCTTCAACAGCAGGGAATGCACCTCGACACACTGTCCATGGGCATGAGCGACGACCTGGAGGCCGCCATCGCGGAGGGAGCGACCCTGGTTCGCATCGGAACCGCCATCTTCGGGGAGCGATCCCCGCAATGACCGTACAGGAATTGAGCACCACCACGCCATCAGGTATGTTTCGCCCATGAAATCCCCCACACTGAGTTTCATCGGCGGCGGCAACATGGCCCGCAGCCTGATCGGCGGACTGATCGCCGACCACTACGACCCCGATCGCATCTGGGTAGCCGATCCGCACAGCACAGGGCTCGCGCAACTGCGCGGCGAATTCGGCATTCACACCGCTACCGACAACCGCACCGCCGCCGAGCAGGGCGACGTGCTGGTGCTGGCAATCAAGCCGCAGGTAATGCACGAGGTGGCACGCGGGTTGGCCGACGTCGCGCAGCAGCGCAAACCGCTGGTGGTCTCCATCGCAGCCGGCGTGCGCAGTGGCGACATCGAGCGCTGGCTGGGCGGCGATATCGCCCTGGTGCGCACCATGCCCAACACGCCGGCGCTGGTGAAGAGCGGCGCCACGGCGCTGTTCGCCAACGCACGGGTCGACGCCGCGCAGCGCGAACTGGCCGAGACCATTCTGCGCTCGGTGGGCGTAACGCTGTGGGTGGACGAGGAGGCGCAGCTCGATGCCGTCACCGCGCTCTCCGGCAGCGGGCCCGCCTACTACTTCCTGTTCATGGAACAGATGGAGAAAGCCGCCCGCGAGCTGGGGCTCTCGGCGGAGACCGCCCATCTGCTGACATTGGAGACCGCGCTCGGCGCCGCGCGCATGGCGCTCTCCAGCGAGGACGGCGTCGCGACGCTGCGCGAGCGCGTCACCTCGCCGGGCGGCACCACGGAGCGGGCACTGGAAGTCTTCAGCCAGGGCGACTTGGCTGGGCTAATCCGCAACGCGCTGCAGGCTGCCTGCCAACGTTCGCGCGAACTGGCTGAACTCCTCGGCAAGGACTGACACGACGCTATGGGTACCACTTACTTCACCAACCCCCTGGAATTTCTCATCCAGACCGTGGTCGGGCTCTACATCCTGTGCGTGATGCTGCGCTTTCTGCTGCAGTGGGTGCGTGCCGATTTCTACAACCCCATCACCCAGTTTCTGGTCAAGGTCACCAACCCGCCGCTGCGCCCGCTGCGCCGTGTCATTCCCGGCTGGGCGGGGATCGACCTCGCCTCGGTCGTATTGATGCTGGCGCTGCAGATGGGCGCCTGGCTACTGATCATGCTGCTGCACGGAGCCCTGCCAAGCATCTGGGCGTTGCTGATCCGATCCATCGCCGATCTGCTGTCGCTGCTGCTCTACGTCTACTTCTGGAGCGTCATCGTCCAGGCGCTGCTGAGCTGGGTGGCACCCGGCCCGCACAATCCCATCATGGAGCTGCTCTACGCCTTGAATCAGCCGCTGTTGCGGCCGGCACAACGACTGCTCCCCCCCATCGGCGGGCTGGACCTCTCACCCCTGATCGTCCTCATCGTCCTGCAACTGGCCCGGATGATCATCCTGCCCCCGCTCTACAGCCTGGCCATTTGAGCCCACCCGACTGGTACCGCTGGGAGGGCGATGCGCTCGTTCTCGAACTGCAGCTCCAGCCACGCGCCAGCCGCGACGAGATCGCCGGCCCCCACGGCGATGTCCTGCGGGTACGCATCACCGCACCCCCCGTCGACGGCAAGGCCAATCAACACCTGTGCGCCTATCTGGCCAAACTGTGCGGCGTGGCCAAGGGGGCGGTAACCCTGGAAGCAGGCACCAGCGGGCGCCGCAAACGCGTGCGCATCGAGGCGCCGCGCGCCCTCCCGCCGGGAGTGGCACCACGCGGCTAACGGCCGGGCCCCACTGCCGCTTCGCCTCGCCGGAGACACCGCCACTCGGCCTCGACCCGCACCGCGACCCCGCAAAATCCCTGTATTGGGGCCCCTCGCGGGGTACAGGGTCGGCGTAGGTGTGCCGATAAGCAGAGGAAGTGGCATGCCCTGCTCACGCAGGGGTGCCGCGATAGCAGCGCTTGCCAGCCAGATCGGGCGCTGACGATGACGTCGCGGGACGGCACCAGACTCAACGTATCGACCAACAGCATCGACAGACATTGATAGGGAGAAAAACGGTGGAAACGGGCGGCGAACGCAAATACGGCTTCTTCTGGGGACTGCTAGGCGACCTGGACGCGGGACGCCCCAACCTGGGCAAACTGACACGCGTCGAGGTGTATCGCCTGATGCAGTTCTGTTTCCGCGACGTCCTGGAAAAAGACTTCGGTGCTGAGAAAGCCGACGAACTCTTCTACAAGGCCGGCTATCTCGCCGGCAAACACTTCTATGAACAGGCCATCGGCGAAGTGGCGGATCTCGGCGAATTCGTGCGCAAACTGCAGGAGGCGCTGCGCGAAATGCTGATCGGCGTGCTGCGGGTCGAAGAGGAGGACCTGGCGCACGGGCGTCTCACGGTCACCGTCTCGGAAGATCTGGACTGCTCCGGCCTGCCCGAGTTGAGCTACGAGATTTGCACTTACGACGAAGGTTTCATCGCTGCACTGCTCGAATCGTTCTCCGGCAAGAAGTTCAAGGTCAAGGAGGTCGACTGCTGGTGCACCGGCGACCGCACCTGCCGTTTTCTGGCCACCTTGGAAGCCTCGCCTGAAGCTGCATGACCACCCTGTCCGAACTGCTCCTCGGCATGGCCGAGGGGCAGATTCCCAAAGAGATCCCTCCCGGCTGCGAATGCCGGGATGAGCTTCAGCAACTGTGCGACCACCTCGCGGAGCTGGCTCGTTTCAGCGGCGCCATGGCGGCCGGCGACCTCTCCGCCACCCTCTACCGACGCGGCGCGCTGGCCGGCTCGCTCAAAGGTCTGCACGCCAATCTGCGCCACCTCACTTGGCAGACCCAGCAGGTGGCCGGAGGAGACTTCAACCAGCGCGTCGAATTCCTCGGCGAATTTTCCACCGCTTTCAACAGCATGGTGGAATCGCTGGCCACGGCGCGCGATGACCTGATCACCAAGAACGAGCAGCTGGCCACCGCCTACCGCGACCTGAAGGCCGCAGAGGCACAACTGCTGCAGAAGGAGAAGATGGCCTCCATCGGCCAGCTGGCCGCCGGCATCGCCCACGAGATCAACAACCCGATGGGCTTCATCACCAGCAACCTGGGGACCTTTCGCAACTACAGCAACGAGTTGCAGCAGTACATTCGCGCCGCTGAGTCGGCAGCCGCCAAAGGTCCCGCGCCGGAACAGGAGGCGCTGGCAAACCTGCGCGGCACCCTGGACGTGGAGTTCATCCTGGAGGACATCGCCCAGCTGCTGGAGGAGTCACTGAACGGCGCCAAGCGCGTGCGCGACATTGTCCAGACGTTGAAGGACTTCTCCCGCGTGGACGAATCCGACATCCAACAGGCCAACGTCAACGAGTGCCTGGAGAGCACCCTCGGCACGCTGGGGAGCCAGATCCACGCCAAAGCCACCATACACCGGGACTACGGCGATCTGCCGCTGATCCGCTCGCAGCCGCGCCAGCTCAATCAGCTCTTCATGAACCTGCTGCTCAATGCCGTGCAGGCCCTCGGTAATGAGGGTGAGATTCGGATTGCAACCCGAACGGTGGACGCTCAGGTGGTGGTGACCATCGCGGACACCGGGTGCGGCATCGCGCAGGAGAATCTCAACCGGGTGTTCGAGCCGTTTTTCACCACACGCCCCGTCGGCGAGGGTACCGGGTTGGGACTCGCGATGTCGTACGACATCGTCAGAAAACACCACGGCAGCATCGACATCGCCAGCACCGTGGGCGCCGGCACCACGATCACCGTGCGCTTGCCGATCCAAAGCCCTGAGGCAGACGAACCGGGCGCCAGCTGAAGCGAATCGACCCGGACGCTGTCGGTCGCCGCGCCTCAGGCCGCCGGCAACACGAAGCGAAACGCAGTCCCCCGCTCCCGCTCGCTGGCCACCCGTATCTCACAGCCGTGCAGATCGAGGATGCGCTTGACGATGGCGAGCCCCAACCCCACGTGCTCGTCGCTGCGGCCCGCTTTGCTGCCGCGGTAGAAACGGTCGAACAACCGCGGCAATTCCGCCGCGTCGATCCCCTTGCCGCTGTCGGCAACGCACACTTCGACGCCCGCCGCGTGCGCCGCCAGTGTGACGTCCACCTTGCCCCCGACCGGCGTGTGTTGCAGCGCGTTCTCGATGAGGTTGTCGAGCACCCGCTCGATCATGGCGATGTCGGCCCGCACCCAGCCGCGGCCCGCGCCGCCGCTCATGGACAACACCACTTCGCAGCGTTCGGCACCCGGTTGGAATTTCTGGATCACGTCCTGCACCAATTCGGCGATGCTGAACGGTTCGCACTGCGGCGGCGCCTCCTGGGCATCGAGTTTGGCGAGTTCGAACAGCGCACCGATCCGCTGGCTCAACCCCTCGCTCTGACGCAGTGCCGCCTGCAGGTACTCTTCGCGTTCGTCGGCGGTCAGCGATGCACTCTTCAATTTCAACGTCTCCAGATAGCCGCGCAGCGAGGCGAGCGGCGTACGCAGGTCGTGGGAGACCTGGGCCACCAGATCGCGGCGCAACGCGTCCTGATTCTGCAACGCTTCGATCTGCTCGGAGATGCGTATGGCCATGGCATCAAACGTGAGGCCCAGGCGATCGATCTCGTCGGCAGGAGTCTGATTGGGACGCGTGTAGGGCGTGTGCGAAACGAAGCCGCTGGCGCGAAACGCCTCCATGCCGTGCGTCAGACGCTCCAGCCGCCGCGTCAACAGATGAAGCACCAGCAACCCGGCCGCCAACCCCAGGCTCAGCGCCAACGCCAGCGCCCAGGCACTGACGCGCAGAAAATGGCTGTCGCGGATCGCTTGTTCCGCCGTATCGTACTCTTCGCCGCGCAGCACCACGTAGAGATACCCTTCCGGCTTGTCGGCCGTGGGCACCGGCGTGACCGAGAACGCCTTGCGCGAATCGTGGCTGCGCGGATCGTCGCCCAGCAGCGGATAGGTGCCCCCGCGCAGAAACTCGCGGATGGGCTCCAGCGAAACGCGTTTGCGCTTCACTTTGTCGGGGTCGGCCGAGTAGGCGAGGATGGTTCCGTCGAGACCCAGCAGGTAGATCTCGATACTGGGGTTGATCACCATGTACTGGTGAAAGGTCTGCTTGAGCGCCTCCTGATCGATGCGCCCTTGCGCTACCAGGTTGCGGTCGGCCACCAGGTTGCGTGCCAAGTCGCGATTGAAACGCTGGTTGACCTCCTGCAGATAGCGGTGCATGGACGACCAGCTCACCGCCAGATAGACCGCCCCCACCGAGGCCAGCACCAATACCAGCACCATCGCCAGCCGTGCGTAGAGGGTGCGTAGCATCATCCTAGAAACCACCGTTGGACGCGCTCGCGTCCTTCGAGGAAAAGCGTCGCAGGCAAGACCGTTCGAATTTCTCGAGCCCCACATAAACCCCGAAGCGGTCAACGACAGCGTTGAGGATCATAGGTCTTCGGCGAACTTGTAGCCCACCCCCCACACTGTGAGCACGAATTTCGGCTCGGCGGGGTCGCGTTCGATCTTGGCGCGCAGACGGTTGATGTGGGAGTTGACCGTGTGTTCGTAGCCCTCATGGCTGTAGCCCCACACCTGATCGAGGAGCTGCATGCGGGTGTAGACCCGGCCGGGATGACGCGCAAAGTGCACCAGCAGATCGAACTCCTTGGCGGTCAGGGCCACCTCCTCGCCGCCCAGGCGCACGCGGTGACGTGCCACGTCGATCTGCAATTCGCCGGCGTTGATCAGCTCGTCGGGGGCGGTCTCGTGATCAGGCGTCTTGAGCGCAGCCGCGCGGCGCAGCAGCGCTTTGACGCGGGCCAACAGCTCGGGGATGCTGAACGGCTTGGTGAGGTAGTCGTCGGCGCCCATCTCCAGACCGAGGACGCGATCCAGTTCGGCGGTGCGTGCCGTGAGCATCAGAATCGGAACGTAGCCCGGTTGCTGGCGCAGCTGGCGACACACCTCCAACCCGTCGATACCAGGCAGCATGAGGTCGAGGATGACCAGCGCGTAGCGATCGGGACGAAAGCGCGCCAACGCCTCGCGGCCGTCCCCCACCACATCGGCGTCGCACTGGACGTCCGAGAGGTGCAGCTTGACCAGGCGCGCGATGTCTGGGCTGTCTTCAACCACCAGTACCTTGCGCGTCATGGGGGCCTCCACTGCGGTCGCGTCCACACCGCCAAATGCGGGGTCGGGGACCGGACGCGCGTCCGACCCCCAAATCCCGCACCTTTTGCGGGTCTGTTGCTGTCGATTGGACGAGATGGTAGCAGCCCTCGCTGCCGATTCTCCATCTACTTGTCCATCATCTCCTTTTTCTTCATGTCGTCCTTCATCATGGCATCCTCTTTCATCATGGTGTCCTGCTTCATGGTGTCTTCCTTCATCATGGTGCCGTCGTGGCTCATGTCGTTGGCACAACCGACCATCGATCCGCCCAATACGCCCAGCACCAACACCGGGGCCAAATAAGACATTCGCAGTTTCATCGTCACACTCCTCAAGGTTGATTCGTCGCGGGAATACGACGCCGCCCACCGGCGTCTTGAGGGTGATTACAGACGACGCACATGGAGCGCCCATCACGAAACCTTCACGATTCGATCACGGCACCGGCGCGGCGGTCGGCGGCGGGTGGATTTCTATACCGGCATAGAGATCTTTGTTTTGACCCCAAACGGCACCCGGTTTACCCCTTGGATTGGGCGAAAAGACCGATAACGACTGTTGGAAGGAGGAGGAAGCATGCGAGTAGAAGAGATCATGAGCCGTAGCGTCAAAACCGCCACGCCCGACACCCCGGTGCGTGAAATCGCCACCCAGATGGTACTGCACCACATCAGCGGCATGCCCATCGTCGACGCCGCGCAGCAGGTGGTGGGGGTCATTTCGGAAAAAGACATCCTGCACCACATGTTCCCCAACGTGCAGGACCTCATGGAGAGCGGACTACGCGATCCGGAAGAGCTGGAGCGCAACTACCACAGCGTCATCGGCCTCAAGGCCGCCGACCTGATGACCCAGGCCGTCGCCACCGTGACGCCCGACATGCCGGTGCTGAAGGCGGCGGCAATGATGTGGCTGCGCAAGGTGCGGCGCATCCCGGTGGCGGCAGAGGGCCGGCTGGTGGGCATCATCAGCATCGGCGACGTGCACCGGGCCATCTTCCAGTCCAATCTGATGGCGGATCAGCAGCGCGCCGCCAACCACTGACGGCAAACAACAAAGGGCGGCTCCTGAGGAGCCGCCCGGCCCGGCAATTACCTCCGCTGCGGCGCTTATGCGCGCGCCAGCGTCCAGATTCCGATCAACACAAACCCTACGCCCGCAATGTAGTTGAGGTGTTTTTCGCTGACGTAGTGCGATATCGCGCCGCCGGCCAACACCCCCAGCGCCGAAGTCGCCACCAGCGCCAGTGAGGCACCGACGAAAACCAACCAGCGGTTGACCTCTTTGTCCGCGGCGAACAGCAGGGTGGCCAGCTGCGTCTTGTCGCCCAGTTCAGCGACAAACACCGTTGCAAACACCGTGAAGAAGACCTTCCACTCCATACGTTGACCTCAACCGTTAAAGTTATTGCTGTTGCTCTGCCCGGTTCATGGCCGCGATGAACCGATCCGCCTCCCCGATGGAGCGCTCCATATCGCGGATCAGTGCTGCGACGTTGTTCTCCACGCCCGCCAGCTCGCCTTTGAGCGAGGCGATAGCGCGGGCGTTGAGGTTGTGCTTCAGGTAGAGCACCTGATCGCGAAAAGCGTTGAGCACCGGTTCGATCTTCTTCTCGGCGCGCTTCATGGCCTGGATGAGCTGCCCGTACTGGCGTTTGGTCTCGGTCAACTGGCGCTGACTGGAGCGCTTCAGCGCGGCGCTGGTGTATTGCGTCAGCTCGTCCTGCCACTCTTCGAACAGCGCCTCGGAGACATCCTCCACCGCGGCGATGCGATCGTGGACCTCGGCGGCCCGCTTCTCGCTGCGCTCGAACTCCGTGTTGAGCTGATCGTACTTCTCCTGCAGATCGCCGCCCTGAAAACCCAGCACGTTGGAAAAGCGCTCGAGCGCCGATTTGAACTGCTGCTTGGCCGCCTCCTGCGCATCGCGCGCTTCCTCCACCCGGTCGACCAGGATGTCACGCTTGTGGATACCGAATTTTTCCATGGTGTCGTAGTAGACGGTCTGGCAGCCGCCGAGCAGCGCCAACGACAGCGCCATCAGCCCCAATCGCCTGGGTATTGTTGTGTTATGCATCGAATCCACTCCTCGCGTGCCTGATTGATCGTTGCGCCGAATAGCGGGGCCCGACGCGGAATCGAGGCGTCAATTGACCCCGCCCGGCACGCCCCGCGGGGCCACCAAACCCATGGCGCTTGCCAGGGTCACCGCACCGAACAGAAACACCAAGATCCCCGCCGCCTCGCGCACCCAGACCTTGGCAAGAAATCCCGACAGGCGCGACGCCAACAGACCGGTCGCCAGCAGCGTCGGCAGCGTGCCGAGACCGAATGCCAGCATCAGCAGCAGTCCCTGCAGCGGACCGCCCGCACTCAGCGTCATGATCAACACGCTGTAGACCAGACCGCAGGGCAGCCACCCCCAGACGCCACCCACGATCAAGGCGGCACCCGGACTGCGCACCGGCAACAACGGTCGCGCCAGCGGTTCCAGTTTACGCCACAGCAGCGCGCCGCCGCGCTCGACGCGTGTCAGCCCCAGCCACCAGCCGCCCAGGTAGAGACCGAGCGCGATCATGAAGACACCCGCGATGGCCTGGAGAAAGGTCTGCACGCTTTGCAGCGGCAGCAGGCGTGCCGACGCGAGGCCCACACCGCCGAGAATCGCGCCGGCCAACGCATAGCTGCCGATGCGCCCCAGGTTGTAAGCCGCATGATACGGCAATGCGCGCCACGGCTGCCCCTGCTGTGCGCTGGGCAATCCCAGGGTGAGCGCGCCGACGATACCGCCGCACATGGCCATGCAGTGAACGCCGCCCAACAGGCCGACGGTGAACGCGGTGAGGTAACTGAGCATCATGCGGCGCCGTCGGATCGCACCGCGGCGGGCAGCGGTTCCCGTCCCGGCTTCAACACCAGGTAGAGCACCAGGAGAACGGCCGGTATCCCGATGAGGGCGGCGTAGACAAAGAAAGTGAAATAGCCGTAGTCCTGCACCACCACTCCGGAAAAGCCCCCCAGAAACTTGGCCGGCAGAGTCATCAACGAACTGAACAGGGCGTACTGCGTAGCCGTGTAGGCGCTGCTGGTCAAACCCGAGAGGTAGGCGACGAAGGCGGCGGTGGCCAGTCCACCGCTCAGATTGTCGGCGCTGATCACCAGCGCCAGCAGGGACAGGTCGGGACCACTCGTGGCCAGATACGCAAACAGCAGATTGGTCGCCGCCACCAATACCGCCCCCAGCAGCAGCGGGCGCAGGACACCAAAGCGCACCACCAGTACGCCACCCAGGGCGGTACCACCCAGCAGCATGGAAAAGCCGAACAGCTTGGCGACGGCGGCGATCTCCCCCTTGGAGAAGCCGAGGTCCAGGTAAAACGGGTTGGCCATCACACCCATGGTGATGTCGCTCAATTTGTAGACCCCGATCAGCGCCAGGACCAGCAGGGCGCGGCCGCCGTTGCGCTGAAAGAACTCGCTGAATGGGCAGACGACCGCGCCGATGAACCACGCCCACAGCCGCCGCTGTGCGGCGGGCAGGTGGGCCGAACGGGCGATGAACTCCACCACACGCTGCTCCTGATCCGCGTCGACAGCGGCATCCGCGCGTTGCGGTTCGCGCACCACCAGCACCGTCGCCATGCCCACGCCCATGAGCGCCGCCATCAACAGGTAAGCGGCGCTCCAGTTGGCGAGCTCCGCGGTGTAGAGCGCCCCCGCTCCGGCGGCCAGCAGCCCCACTCGATAGCCGAAGATGTACATGGCGGCCATCACACCCTGGTATTCGACCCCGGCCGATTCGATGCGGAAGGCGTCGAGCGCCACGTCCTGGGTAGCGGAGGCGAACGCCACCCACACCGCCAGCACCGCCAGCTGGACCAGCGACTGCTGCGGTCCCGTCCACGCCATGCCCACCAGACCCAAGGCGACACCCAGCTGCGCCACCAGCATCCAGCTGCGCCGCCGTCCCAGGCGCCGGGTCAGCAGCGGCAGCGGCACGCGGTCCACCACCGGTGCCCACAGCACCTTGATGGAAAAGGTGATCCCCACCCAACTGAAGAAACCGATGGTGGCGCGGCCCACGCCGGCGTCGGTGAGCCACGCCGAAAGGGTGGAGAAGACCAGCAGATAGGGCAGGCCCGCCGCAAAGCCAAGAAAGAACAGCGCCACCACCCGCGGTTGGGTGTAGCTCTGCAGCGCATCGCGCCAGGAGTGCAGCGCCGGCTCGCTCATGGCGCCTGTAGCTCCCAGTCGTAGTCGATGGTGAGCGGGGCGTGGTCGGAGAAGCGCTCCTGCTTATAGATTGCCGCGTCGAGTACGGTATCGCGCAGCCCCGGCGTGATCACATGGTAGTCGATGCGCCACCCCACGTTCTTGGCCCGCGCCTGACCACGGTTGGACCACCAGGTGTACTGGTCGGGCTCCGAATTGATCGCACGAAAGGCATCCACGTAGCCCGCCTTGCCGAACAGCGCATCCATCCAGGCGCGCTCCTCGGGGAGGAAGCCCGAGTTCTTCTGGTTGCCGCGCCAGTTCTTGAGGTCGATTTGCTTGTGAGCGATGTTCCAATCCCCGCACAGCACGAACTCGCGGCGCTTGCGGCGCAGGCCGCGCAAGTGCGGCAGAAAACGGTCGAGGAAGCTGTACTTGACCGCTTGGCGCTCGTCGCCCGAGGTGCCGGAAGGCAGGTAGAGCGAGGCGACGCTAACGCCCTTGAAATCGAGCTGCAGATAGCGCCCCTCGGCGTCCATGTCCTCCCAGCCCAATCCGTAGTGGACCGCCTCGGGTTCATGGCGCGAATAGACCGCCACACCGCTGTAGCCCTTTTTCTGCGCATCGAAGAAATAGGCGTGGTAGCCGGACGGGGCGAACACCGCGTCGGACAGCTGATGCGCCTGCGCCTTGGTCTCCTGCAGACACACCATGTCGGCATCCTGCGCCAGCATCCAGGGGAAAAAGCCCTTGGCGGCGGCGGAGCGGATACCGTTGACGTTGCAGGTGATGATGCGCATCGGAGGTTTTGAGGGCGGATTCCAGGTGCGTGTATGATACACGACCGTTTCAGCATCACTTCCGCTTACCACGGCGCCATACCGCAACAGGAAACCCATGCACCCCTACCAACAAGAATTTCTCGAGTTCGCCATCCGCAAGGGCGTGCTGCGTTTTGGCAGTTTCACGCTCAAATCGGGTCGCCAAAGCCCCTATTTCTTCAACGCCGGGCTGTTCGATTCCGGACGTAGTCTGGCGCGGCTGGGCGACTTCTACGCCCAGTCGATCCAGCAATCGGGCATCGCCTTCGACATGCTGTTCGGGCCCGCCTACAAAGGCATCCCCCTCGCCGCCGCGGTCGCCATCGCCCTGGCCGAGCATCACGACCGCGACGTCCCCTTCGCCTTCAACCGCAAGGAGGCTAAGGACCACGGCGAAGGCGGCACCACCGTCGGTGCGCCGTTGCAGGGGCGCGTGCTGATCGTCGACGACGTCATCTCCGCAGGCACCTCGGTGCGCGAATCGGTGGAGATCATCCGCGCCCAGGGCGCCGAACCGGCGGGCGTCGCCATCGCTCTCGACCGCCAGGAGCGCGGCCAGGGCACGCACTCGGCGGTGCAGGAGGTGCAGGAGACGTTCGGGCTGCAGGTCTGCCACATCGTCGGGCTGGGCGACATGATCGCCTTTCTGGCGACGCAGCCCGAACAGGCGGAGGCGTTGGCGCAGATTCGCGCCTACCAGGGGCAGTACGGAATTCAACAGTAATTCGGCCACAACGCCGCCAAAGTCCCGATATCAAGGATAAGAGAGGGCGGGTATACTGTTTTCATGATGATCATCTCGTCATCGAAACCCCAGTTGCTGCGCCTCATCCTGGTCGGCGTGGTGAGCGCGCTGTTCGCCACCCACGCCGCGGCGGACGGCCGCAAGCTGTTTCGCTGGGTGGACGAAAAAGGGGTGGTGCACTACGGCGACGTGGTGCCGCCCGCCGCCGCCAAACAGGGACGCAAGGAACTCGACGACCAGGGACTGACGGTGCGCACCATCGACCGCGCCAAGACCCCCGAAGAGCTCGCCGAGGAGCAGCGCCAGCAGCGCATCCGCGCCGAACTGGAGCGCGTTGCACGCGAACAGGCCGCCTACGACCGCAACCTGCTGGACACCTACGCCAGCGTCCGCTCCCTGGAAGAGGCGCGCGATGCCAAGGTCACAAGCCTGCAGGGCCAGATCAACCTCACCGAAGGCAACATTGCCAACCTGCGCAAGCAGCTCGACGGACAGATGAACCGCGCCGCGACGCTAGAGCGCAACGGCAAGCCGGTGCCGGAGGAGCTGCAAAAGGATATCGTCGCCACCCAGGAGCAGGTGCAGCGCAGCCGCGAATTCATCCTCGAACGCCAGAAGGAGATCGAGTCGGTGCGTGCGCAGTTTGCCAAGGACATCGTACGCTACCGCGAAATCACCACCCCGCGCGCCGAAGGGAAAAGCGGGGAATAGGCGCGGCGCTCAGATCTCGCGAGCCCCGCCTAAAGCCGCCGCCAGCAACACCCACTGACGCTCCCACTGTTCGCTCGGTTTGCGTGTGAATTCCGAGCGCACGTACTGCTGCATCTTGCCGGCCACCACCGCAACCAACAGTTCCGCCAGCGCGGGAACCGCCACCCGCCCCGACTGGGAGTCGCTCAACTCCCCCTCGCGCAGCACTTGGCGGAACTGCGTCTCGAGCCGGTCGAAAAACTGCTGCACGCGGTCGCGCAAACGCGCCGTCTCGCCCACCAGTACATCGCCGATCAGCAGCCGCGTGATCCCCGGATTACGCTCCGCAAACAGCAGCACCAGCGTCGCCATCTTTTCCACGCGCGTGGACATCGCCCGCTCCTCATCGAGAATACGGTTGATACGTTCGAAGACGCTCTCCTCGGCAAACTCCAGCAGTCCCTCGTACATCTGCGCCTTGCTGGCAAAATGGCGATAGAGCGCCGCTTCGGAGATGCCCAGACTGGCGGCAAGCCCGGCGGTGGTCATGCGTGCGCCGGGGCTGGTTTCCAATTGATGGGCCAGCGCCTCGAGGATCTCGCGCCGGCGGTTGCCGCGGGTCGCTGTGGTCACAATGCGCTTCCTCCCCTTAAGAAGACTCGTTGGTATCGCTGAGCCGCCGCCGCTGCAACCGGCGCCTCAACGGCCGGAGCGAATCAGCGTACCGACCCCCTGATCGGTGAACAGCTCCAGCAGCACGGCATGCTCGACGCATCCGTCGACGATGTGCGCGGTATTCACACCGGCCTGCACCGCCTCCAGCGCGCAGCGGATCTTGGGCAGCATCCCCCCGTGGATGGTGCCGTCGGCGATCAGCGCATCGACCTGCGTGGCATTCAGCCCGGTGAGCAGCTGGCCGGCCTTGTCCAGCAGGCCGGCCGTATTGGTCAGCAGCATGAGCTTCTCGGCGCGCAACACCTCCGCCACCTTGCCAGCCACCAGATCGGCGTTGATGTTGTAAGAGTGGCCGTCGTCGCCCACCCCGATGGGAGCGATGACCGGAATGAAATCGCTCTGCGTAAGCATGTTGACGATGGCGGTGTCGATGCTCGCCACCTCGCCCACGTGGCCGATGTCGAGGATCTCCGGCACCTTCAGTTCGGGCGATTCGCGCGTGATCGTGAGCTTGCGAGCATGGATGAGATCGCCGTCCTTGCCGGTCAGCCCTACCGCGCGGCCACCGTGGCGATTGATGTTGTTGACGATCTCCTTGTTGACCAGCCCGCCCAGCACCATCTCCACCACGTCCATGGTCTCGGAGTCGGTTACCCGCATCCCGTCCACAAAGCGGCTCTCCTTGCCGATGCGCTGCAATAGCGACCCGATCTGTGGACCACCGCCGTGCACCACCACGGGATTGATGCCCACCAGTTTCATCAACACCACATCGCGGGCGAACCCGTTCTTCAACGCCTCGTCCACCATGGCGTTGCCGCCGTATTTGATGACCACGGTCTTGCCCGCGAAGCGACGGATGTAGGGCAACGCCTCGGTGAGCACCTTGGCCACGTTCATGGCGGCCTGGGGATCAAGGGTCATGGTGTCTCTGTACTCCACGGAAGATGCCAGCAGGACAGGAGCGGCGAGCCCCGACCAACTACTCGCAGCGCATACTGCTCCTACAGCCGCGTTAGAACGGCAGTTTGAGATCCGATTTTACCGCCAACAGCTGCTCGCGAAACGCCTCCTGGATGCGCTTCAACGCCTCGGCGGTGTCGCCCTCAAAACGCAGCACCAGAACCGGCGTGGTGTTGGAGGCGCGCACCAGGCCGAAGCCGTCGGCGAAGTCGGCGCGCACGCCGTCGATAACCGTCACTTCGGCATCCGGGAACTGCGCCCGCGCCACCAGCTCTTCGACCAGCGCGTGCTGTTCGCCCTCCTTCACCGCGACGTTGAGCTCCGGTGTGCTGACGCTTTCCGGCACCTGGGCGAAGATCTCGCTGGCCGGCACCGGTTCGCTGCTGAGAATCTCCAGCAAGCGCGCCGCGGCGTACATGGCGTCATCGAAGCCGTACCAGCGCTCCTTGAAGAAGAAGTGGCCGCTCATCTCGCCGGCCAGCAGCGCGCCGGTCTTCTTCATCGCCGCTTTGATCAGCGAGTGGCCGGTCTTCCACATCATCGGTTGGCCGGCGTGCTCGGCGATGACGCGCTTCAGGTGGCGCGAACATTTGACGTCGTAGATGACGCTCGCCCCCGGATGGCGCAGCAGCAGATCTTTGGCAAACAGCATCAGCAGGCGATCCGGATAGATAACCTTGCCGCGTTCGTCCACCACCCCCAGGCGGTCGCCGTCGCCATCGAAGGCGACGCCCAGATCGGCGCCCGACTCGCGCACCTTGGCGATGAGTTCGCGCAGGTTCTCCGGTTTACCGGGATCCGGGTGGTGGTTGGGGAAGTTGCCGTCCACCTCGCAATAGAGCTCGGTAACGTCGCAGCCCAACTCGCGCAGCAGGCGCGGTGCAACCATGCCGGCCACCCCGTTGCCGCAGTCCACCACCACCTTCATCCTGCGTGCCACCTGCACGTCGCCGGTGATGCGCGCCACGTAATCGTCCAGCACCGACTGCTGGGTGATACTGCCGTCGCCGGTGAGCAGGTTGCCGGTCTGGATGCGCGCGCGCAGGGCCTGGATCGCGTCGCCGGACAGGGTCTCGTCGCGCAGCATCATCTTCAGGCCATTGTAGTTGGGCGGATTGTGGCTGCCGGTGACCGCCACGCCCGAGCCGGTGCGCAGGTACTGAGTGGCGAAATAGAGCACCGGCGTGGGCGCCATGCCGATATCGATCACGTCGCGGCCGCTGCGCATGAAACCGCGCGCCAGCGCCTCGGAAAGCTCGGGACCCGAGAGCCGGCCGTCGCGGCCCACCACCACCAGCTGCTGGCCGCGCTCGAAGGCGTCGCTGCCCAGCGCCCGGCCGATGGACTCGACCACCTCGGGAGTCAGGGTATCGCCCACCACGCCGCGGATATCGTAGGCGCGGAAGATGCTCGCCGGGACCTTCTCCAGCTTCGGCGCCTTGACCTGGGGCTCGTCCTCCTCGAGCTCCAGTCCGCCGGTATCGGGGAACAGGGAACCGCCCACCTCAGGATGTGGCGCCGACTTCGAGGCCGGCTTCGCCACCGGCGTCGCGACGAACTCCTGCCCCATGTTGAGCAGCAATTCCACCGTGATGCGGCTATTGGCGAGCCGTACCGGGTACGCCGCCGCGAGTTTGCGGTTGAGGATGTCCTTGACCAGGTTCAATACCGTGACCTGATCGCGACGCATGGCGCCGGAGATGAGGCGAAACATCACGTAGATGACCACCCCCAGCAGTACCGCACCCACGCCGAACGCCGCGAGGTAAGGGATCAACCCTTCCATGAGACCGCCGGAGCTGACATCGGGCCAGTACAGCAGCACCCAACGAGTGGCCGGCACGTTGACGCGCACCGCCGCCGCGTCGGCGCCGACACTGCCACGCCGAGCGAGGAGCACGTTACCCTGGCGCACCTCCACGCCGCCTGTTCCCAGGCGCAGTTCGCCGACCACCTGACTCAGCCGCGCCGCGGAATAGGTGGCGACGAGCACCCCGAGCAGGCGTCCGTCCACCCCTTGTACCCGACGCACGAGATTGTAGTGCGCCTGGTCGGTACCCGGCAGAATCACCTCCGCAACGGGAAACCGGTCACTTTGCTCGGCCTCGCGAAGTTGCTGCAGGTCCGCGTAGCCCAGCGGCGGTTTGTCCTCCGGATCCACCTGATCGACCCCGGCAGGCAGCAGCCGCAGCCGCTCCACCCCCGGCAGCAGGCGCGCCAATTCGGCAGCCCGCGCCTTGGCCACCGCACGGTCGCCGTCACGCAACGCCTGCACCACGGCGGGGTCGCCCGCCATGCCGTTCAACGTACCCATGGGTTGAGTCGCCAGATCCTGGACGGCGCTGGCATAAGCGACGCTGGCCGCTTCGGTGGCCTGCTGGCGCAGCGCGCCACCCTGCATCTGGAACATCTGCAGCAACACGAACCCGGCGGCCATCAGTACCGCGGCGGCGACGATGAACAGCAGTACGCCGTAGTTGCCGAGGTTGGTACCACCGTTGCGCTTGGCGACTTTGCCCGGGTTCGCACCCGCAGACCGAGCGGCGCCAGCGCCGTTATTGCTCTTTTTCCGTTTCAGCATGGTTGCGCCAAGGCACGCGGACCGATCACCCTGGGTGGTCGCCGCCCTGTTCCTCTTAGATGGGTTGTTGTGGGCATCGGTCTAGCGGGCAAACCCCTCCGAAACCGACCGCTGGTTGTTCTCTTCCCGGTACCGCTCGCCGATCAATGCCGCCCCGAATGGCCAAACCCTCCGGCTCCGCGGTGACTTTGCTCAAATTCCTCCACCACCTCGAACTCGGCGCGCACGACCGGCACCAGTACCAATTGGGCGATCCGTTCACCGATTTCGATGGTAAAGGAGTTGCCACCCCGATTCCAGCAAGAGACGAAGAGCTGTCCCTGGTAGTCGGAATCGATCAAACCCACCAGATTGCCCAGCACGATCCCGTGCTTATGCCCCAATCCGGAACGCGGCAGAATCACGGCAGCCAGCGAAGGATCGGCGATGTGGATGGCCAGCCCGGTGGGGATCAAATGCGTCTCGCCGGGCGCAATCTGCAACGGAGCATCCAGGCAGGCGCGCAGGTCCATGCCCGCCGACCCGTCGGTGGCGTAGGCGGGCAGCGGCAGCTCGGAGCCGATGCGGGGGTCGATAATCTTGACTTCAATCTTGTGCATGGAATCGCTCGGCGATGAGGGAAACTAGCTGTTCGGCCAACCGCTCCTTGGGGGCGTCGGGAAGATCGCACGCGCCGCCCTGCCACATCACCGTCAGCGCATTGGTGGCGGTTTCGAAGCCCTGCCCCGGCCCCACCTGGTTGGCGGCGATCATGTCGAGCCCCTTGCGTTCGAGCTTGGCGCGCGCGTAAGCCTGAACCTGATCGGTCTCAGCGGCAAAACCCACCGTAAACGGCCCCGGCGTGCAGGCGGCGACGGCGGCGAGGATGTCGTCGGTGCGCTCCAGGGCGAGGGCCAGCTCCGCCTGCTCCTTCTTAATCTTCGCTCCCACAGGTTGTGCAGGCCGATAGTCGGCCACCGCGGCGGCACCGATATAGATGTCGCAGTCAGCGACGCGCCCCAGTACGGCTTGGAACATCTCGGCGGCGCTCTCCACGCCGACGTGCTCCACGCCAGGCGGCGGCGCCAGCGCGACGGGGCCGCTGACCAGGGTCACCCGCGCCCCGGCTCGCACCGCTGCGGCGGCGACGGCGTAACCCATGCGTCCCGAGCTGCGGTTGCTGAGAAAGCGCACCGGATCGACCGCCTCGCGCGTGGGGCCGGCGCTCACCAGCACCCGCGCGCCCTGCAGCGCTCCCGGCGCGGCACCGTCGAGTCCGGCGACCAACTCCACCGGCTCCAGCATGCGCCCCGCCCCAATCTCGCCGCAGGCGAGGTCGCCGGCGGCCGGACCCAGCAGCCGCACGCCGCGCTCGGTGAGCAGCCGTACGTTGGCCTGGGTGGCGGCGTTGGCCCACATCTTGGTGTTCATGGCCGGCGCCACGCTGAGCGGCGCCTCGGTCGCCAGGCACAGGGTGCTCAGCAGATCGTCGGCCAAGCCGTGGGCCAGCTTGGCCAGGAAGTGGGCGCTGGCCGGCGCCACCAGTACCTGGTCGGCCCAGCGCGCCAGTTCGATATGGCCCATGCCGGCCTCGGCCTGGGGGTCCAGCAACTCGGTGTGAGCGGGGTGGCCGGAGACCGCCTGCAGCGTCAACGGCGTGATGAACGCCTGCGCACCGCGCGTCATCACCACCCGCACCTCGGCCCCCGCCTCGCCCAGGCGGCGTACCAAGTCGGCGCTCTTGTAGGCGGCGATGCCGCCTGTTACGCCGACCAGAATTCGTTTTCCATTCAAGCTCATATTGGCACCCGCGGATCCGGCGCATAAGATAACATCGCGTCAGACGGGATCGCCACTGGACGCGCCCATCACACAAGGAGGTGTCACCCCATGCCCATCACCGACTGGCCGGCGGCGGAGCGCCCGCGCGAGAAGCTGTTGGAGCGCGGTCCCCAGGCCCTTTCCGATGCCGAACTGCTGGCAATCTTTCTGCGCACCGGCCTGCCCGGCAAGACCGCCGTGGACCTGGCCCGCGAACTGCTCGCCGACCTGGGTGGGCTGCGCCCGCTGCTGCAGGCCGATCGCCGCACTTTTTGTGCACGCCCCGGCCTCGGCGCCAGCAAATACGCCCAGCTTCAGGCGGTGCTGGAAATGTCCCGCCGCCACCTGGGCGAGACGCTGGCCCGCGGCGAGGCGCTGACCGACCCCGACGCCACCCGCCGCTACCTCACGGCCCAGCTGCGCGACCGCCCCCACGAGGTGTTCGCGGCCCTGTTCCTGGACAACCGCCACCGCATCATCGCCTTCGAGGAGCTGTTTCGCGGCACCATCAACGGCGCCTCGGTGCATCCACGCGAGGTGCTGCGCCGCTGCCTGGAGCTCAACGCCGCCGCGCTCATCGTCGCCCACAACCACCCCTCGGGCGTGGCCGAACCCAGCACCGCCGACCGCGCCCTGACCGAGCGCCTGCGCGACACCCTGGCCCAGATCGACGTGCGGCTGCTGGACCATATCGTCATCGGCGACGGCGAGGCGATTTCCCTGGCCGAGCGCGGTCTGCTGTGACGCGCCGAGTGTTGAGGGTTGCGGGGCTTTCTGGTATAAAGTGCGCCCTTGCGCCGGGGGAACCGGCGCGGGATGCCGAATTTCGAGGATTTCACGATGTCCAGAGTCTGCCAGGTCACGGGCAAACGCCCCACCACCGGGAACAACGTGTCGCACGCGCACAACAAGACGCGGCGCCGCTTCCTGCCCAATCTGCATACCCACCGCTTCTGGGTCGAGAGCGAGCAGCGCTACGTGAAGCTGCGCGTCTCCACCAAGGGCCTGCGCATCATCGACAAGCAGGGCATCGACACCGTGCTCGCCGATCTGCGCAAGCGCGGCGAAAAGTTCTGATAGGAGAGCAGCGCCATGGCCAAATCCGCACGCGACAAGATCAAGCTGGTCTCCTCGGCCGGGACCGGGCACTTCTACACCACCACCAAAAACAAGCGCAACACGCCGGACAAGTTCGAGTTCAAGAAATACGATCCGGTGGTGCGCAAGCACGTCATCTACAAGGAAGCGAAGATCAAGTAGTTCGCGCCTCCTTGCACGACACCCGCAAAGCCCGGCCCAGTGCCGGGCTTTGCATTTCCGTCCCCAATTCCCCGTTCTCAGCGCTTCCACGCATTGGCCACCCCGCCAAGTTAAGGTATCGTGTCCGCCACCAAGGGAGGGCCGCTGCGGGCCCGTGGGCGTCAACCGGCATAACGAAACCCGCACCGAGCGGGACAACCGAACAAAAGGGCCAGTAACTCATGACGAAGTGGATCTATTCCTTCGGGGACGGACGCGCGGAGGGGCGCGCCGACATGAAGAATCTGTTGGGGGGCAAAGGCGCCAACCTGGCGGAGATGTGCAACCTGGGACTGCCCGTCCCGCCCGGTTTCACCATCACCACCGAGGTGTGCACCGCCTTCTACGAAAACGACAAACAGTACCCCGCGGAACTCGATGATCAGATGCAGGCCGCCCTGCGCCAGATCGAGACCATCGTCGGCGCCGCCTTCAACGATCCAAAGGACCCGCTGCTGCTCTCGGTGCGCTCCGGCGCCCGCGCCTCCATGCCCGGCATGATGGACACGGTGCTCAACCTAGGCCTCAACGACGTCACCGTCGAGGGGCTGGCCACCCGTTCCGGCGATCCGCGCTTCGCCTACGACAGCTACCGCCGCTTCATCCAGATGTATTCCGACGTGGTGCTGGGTGTCGATCACGAGCACTTCGAGGCGCTGTTGGAGCGGCGCAAGCAGACCAAGGGTATCGATCTCGACACCGATCTCAGCGCCGACGACTGGAAAGCGCTGGTGGCCGACTACAAGGCCATGGTCGAGAACGTCCTCGGCCGCGACTTCCCCCAGGACCCCCACGAACAGTTGTGGGGCGCGGTGGGCGCGGTATTCGGCAGTTGGATGAACCAGCGCGCCATCACCTACCGCAAGCTGAACGGCATTCCCGCCAGCTGGGGCACCGCAGTCAACGTCCAGGCCATGGTGTTCGGCAACATGGGTGACGACTGCGCCACGGGCGTCTGCTTCACCCGCAACCCTTCCACCGGCGATAACCATTTCTACGGCGAGTACCTGGTCAACGCCCAGGGCGAAGACGTGGTGGCCGGCATCCGCACCCCGCAGCCGCTCACCGTCGCGGAGCGCGAAAACGGCACCAACGACCTGCCCGCCATGGAGGAGGTGATGCCGGCGGTGTTCAAGGAGCTCGACGCCATCCGCCACAAACTGGAGCGCCACTACCGCGACATGCAGGACATGGAGTTCACCATCCAGGCCGGCAAGCTGTGGATGCTGCAGACCCGCAATGGCAAACGCACAGCGCGCGCCGCGCTCAAAATCGCCATCGACCTCTGCAACGAAGGGTTGCTGACCCGCGAGGAGGCGGTGCAGCGCATCGACCCCGAACAGCTCAACCACCTCCTGCACCCCACCATCGACCCCAAGGCGACGCGCCATGTCATCGGCAAGGGCCTGCCCGCCTCACCCGGCGCCGCCACTGGCAAGGTGGTGTTCAGCGCCGAAGATGCCGAACACTGGGCGGAGCGCGGCGAAAAGGTGGTCCTGGTGCGTATCGAGACCAGCCCGGAGGACATCGGCGGCATGCACGTCTCCCAGGGCATACTCACCACGCGCGGCGGCATGACCAGCCACGCCGCGGTGGTGGCGCGCGGCATGGGCACGCCCTGCGTAGCGGGCGCCGGCGATCTCAAGGTGGACTATGAAACCCAGACCCTGCGTGCCGGCGACCAGCTGGTCCAGCAGGGCGACGTGATCACCATCGACGGCTCCACCGGCCAGGTGATGCTGGGCGAGATCAAGATGATCCAGCCCGAGCTCACCGGCGATTTCGGCGTGCTCATGGAGTGGGTGGACGCCATTCGCACGCTCACCGTGCGCACCAACGCCGAGACCCCCAAGGATGCCGCGGCGGCGCGCCAGTTCGGCGCCGAAGGCATCGGTCTGTGCCGCACCGAGCACATGTTCTTCGATCCGCAGCGCATCGTGCACATGCGCCAGATGATCCTCGCCAGCAGCGAACAGGAGCGGCGCGCGGCGCTGGCCCACCTGCTGCCCTACCAACGCCAGGATTTTCTCGAACTGTTCGAGATCATGGAAGGGCTGCCGGTCACCATCCGCCTTCTCGACCCGCCGCTGCACGAGTTCCTGCCCTACAAGCGCGAGGAGATGGAAGAGGTGGCCACCTCGGCCGGCGTCGACGTGGAAGTGTTGCGCGGGCGCGCCCTCGACCTGCACGAAACCAACCCCATGCTCGGCCACCGCGGCTGCCGCCTGGGCGTCACCTACCCCGAGATCTACGAGATGCAGGCCCGCGCCATCTTCGAGGCCGCCGCCCAGCTCACCAAGAACGGCAAAGCGGTGGTGCCCGAGGTGATGATCCCCCTGGTGGGCACCCGCAAGGAGCTGGAACTGCTTAAAGAGGTGGTGGATGACGTCGCCAAAGAGGTGATCGAGGAGAGCGGCGTATCGCTGCAGTATTTGGTGGGCACCATGATCGAGCTGCCGCGCGCGGCGCTGCGCGCCGGGGAAATCGCCGAGAGCGCCGAGTTCTTCAGCTTCGGCACCAACGACCTCACCCAGACCACCTTCGGCCTGTCACGCGACGACTCCGGACGCTTCCTGCAGATCTACGAGGAGCGCGGTGTCATCGACGCCGATCCCTTCGTCACCCTGGACCAGGAGGGTGTAGGCGAGCTGATCCGTATCGCCGCCGAACGCGGCCGCGCCACCCGCCCCGCGCTCAAACTGGGCATCTGCGGCGAGCACGGCGGCGATCCGGCCTCCATCCGCTTCTGCCAGGAGGTGGGGCTGAACTACGTCTCCTGCTCGCCGTTCCGCGTCCCCATCGCGCGGCTGGCAGCGGCGCAGTCGGCGCTGGCACTGCGCGGTCAGTAACCGCGGAGTCAGCGCCGGAGCGGCTCAAGCCTTGGCCCGCTCGACGACGCCAGGGGCGCAAAGAGGGTAGAAGGGAAAAACGCCTGTAACGTTCTTTGTGTCCTTGGCGTCTTGGCGAGAAGACAGAGAGTGCATTCAACACATGCTGATCTCTCGCCAAGGCGCCAAGCACGCCAAGGTAGAAACCAACCCGTTGCGAACTTAGCGTCTCAGCCGCTTGGCGCGAGATCGGAACCTATGCACTTGGCTGGTCGCCACACCGACGACCGCGCCTGCTCACGAATCGCTCCTGCCGGCCCTCCACTCACCGAATCTTCGCGCGAATGCGCTCTGCCAACGCGCCGATCGCCTCCATGTCCCCCGGGCGCAGCCCCCAGTTGAGGCTGAGCTCGTCGTCCAGCTGCCGCGGCAGCACGTGCATGTGGAAGTGGAACACCGACTGGGCGGCCGCCCGGCCATTGCACTGCAGCAGATTCAACCCTGGTGGATCGAGCACCTCCTGCACCGCCATCGCCACGCGCTGCGCGCTATGCACTACGGCGCTCAGCACTTCCGGAGGAACCGCGAACAGATCGGAACTGTGCCCCTTGGGAATCACCAGGGCGTGGCCTTCGCTGGCCGGGTTGATGTCCATGAACGCCAGGGTGACGTCGTCTTCGTAGAGCTTGAAGCAGGGAATCTCGCCGGCAACGATTTTGCAGAAAATGCAGTCAGCGGACATGGGGGACTCCTCGGAAAGGTGGGGGCATCGATCTTACTCGATCCCGGCACAGAATCCCGCGCACTGCGGGGGGTGCCGCGGGCTGTGGCTAGTCGTCCAGGCTCAACTCGCCCTGATCGAGCAACGCACCGGGCGATGCGTAGCAGTGGTAGCGGTTGCTGCCCTGTTGCTTGGCCACGTACATGGCGGCATCGGCATGGCGCAGCAACGCCTCGCCGTCGCCGGCATCGTCGGGGTAAACGCTGATGCCGATGCTGGTCCCGATCATCACCCGTTTATCGTCCAGTTGGATGGGCTTGGCGAAGCGCGACAGGATCTTGCCCGCCACCAGCGCCGCATCGTCAACGCCGTTGACGTCCTCGAGCAGAATGACGAACTCGTCGCCGCCCAGCCGCGCCACGGTATCGCCCAGGCGCACCGACTCGCGCAGGCGCTGGGCGCTGCGCTTGAGCACCTCGTCGCCCATCGCGTGACCGAGGGTGTCGTTGACCAGCTTGAAGTGGTCGAGATCGAGAAAACAGATGGCCACGCGCGCGTTGTTGCGCTGCGCCTTGACCAGGGTCTGCGAGAGCCGGTCGTTGAACAGCAGCCGGTTGGGTAGACCGGTAAGTATGTCGTGGTGCGCCAAGTGGTCGAGACGTCGCTCGGCGAGCTTGCGCTCGGTGATGTCGCGGCTGAACGCCAGCACGTGCTCGGTGCCTGCCAGCTCGATCACTCCCATGCGCACCTCCACGGGGAATCGCGAATTGTCACGGCGCCGGTACTCGGTCTCCAGCATCACGGTGCGCCCGCGCTCCAGCCCCTGCCACGCCCACGCTTCCTCCTCACAGTGCTGGTCGAAATCGCAGATGTTCATGGTCAGCAGTTCGTCGCGGCTGTAGCCGAGCATCTCGCAGGCGACGTGGTTCACGTCCAGCAACCGGCCGCGGCAATCGTGGACGAAAATGGGATCGACCGCATACTCCACCACCGTGCGGAACCGTGCCTCGCTCTCGCGCAGGGCATCCTCGGCCACCATGCGCTCGGTGATATCGCGCACGATACCGAAGGCACCGTTCGGCTCACCGTTGTGGGTCAGCGGCGAGGCGGTGATCTCCATGGTCAGCCAGGCCCCGAACTGGGCGCGCAGGCGAAACGTGAAGCGCGGCGGCGACTTGCCCGCCGCCAACCCCGCCAGGTGCAACCGCGCCGGCGCAACGTCATCGGGATGGAGCAGATCGAGCAAATGGTTGCCCAGCCACTCTTCGCGCCCCCAGCCGGTCACCGCTTCGAACGCCGAATTGAGCGAGGTGATGCGCCCTTCCAGCGAAAGCGTGAAGATGATGTCACGGGCGTTTTCCACCAGGCTGCGGTAACGCTCGCCCGAGACGTTGAGGACTTGCTCGGCATCGCCCATCTTGGCCAGGGCATGGGCACAGCAGATCAGCCCGCCGCCGTCGGCGCCCTGCGCGGTGATGGTGGCGTAGACGCCCACCGACCCGCCGTAGCGGTGACGCAGCCGGATCACCAGGTTGAGCGCCGCCGCGCTGCGTGCCGGCAGCTTGAGCAGGCGCTTGCCCAGGGCGCGGCGCTCTTCGGGGACCGCGAGAAAGGTCAGTGGCTGACCGATCACCTCGCAGGAGGAGTATCCCAGCAGCCGTTCGGCGCCGCGGTTCCAACCGCTGATCACGCCGCTGCTGTCGGTGGCGACGACGGCGCAGTGGACCTGCTCCAACACCTGCCAACCGCGTTTGACGTGGTCTTCCTGCTGGCGCCGCTCGGTGACATCCCGCACCCAGGCCTGCCAGCACGACGCGCGGCCGTCGAAATAGACCAACCACTCCATCCAGCGAAAACCGTCGGCGCCGATCCAGAACCGATGCTCGGCCAACTGCGGAGGTTCGCCGTCGACCATACGCTGCAGCGCCTTGCGTACGGCCGCCCTGTCTTCGGGGTGGGCAAGATCGATCAGCGAGCGCGCATCCCGCTCGGGACCCGGCAGCAGACGCCTGGCCACTGCCTCGGCGGCCTGCTCGGTGGCCGACCCCGCAGGATTCGGGGGCAACGGCCGCGAGCCACCCACCAGCGCGGCGACACCGCCTTCGGCATGCATCGACGATTGCAGTGCAAGCGACTGCGTACGCCGCCCCAGACTCCAGAGCAAGGCGGCGCTTGCCAGCAGAGCGAGCGCCGCCTTCAGGCCGGCGTGCGGTCCTGCCTGAGAGAGTTCCGTTAGCAGGGTCAAAAGCGCGATCCCCAACGCCCCCGACAAACCTACCCGGATGATTTTTGTTGTTGTACGGCGCTCCAACATCCGTGTAGCACCTAATTGGTGGAAATTTGGGATTGCGGAATATTGAAGGCCCGGACGCAGCCGTTCAATAGCAGTTAGCCGTGCTTTCTGAGGGGAAATCGGGGAAACCGCTGTAAGCTGCGGATGACACTGAAAGAAGCGGTTGAAAAAAATTCAGAGCTCTAGCGCCGCAAAGCAACCGGCGACCTGTTCGCTGCCAGCATCGACCAGCCAGGGAATGCGCGCCAGCGGCGCCCGTCCCCAGCGCTGTTCCAGGGTTATGACCTGCTCGTCGCTGCGCGCGCAGTCGGGATCCACCGCGTTGGCCACCCAGCCGCCGAACTCCACGCCGGCTTGCTCGATGCTCTCCACGGTAAGCAGCGCGTGGTTGAGACACCCGAGGCGCAGCCCCACTACCACGATCACCGGGCAGCCCAACGCACGCGCCAAATCCGCCGTGGAGTAGGATTCGTCGAGCGGGACTTGCCATCCCCCTACCCCCTCCACCACCAAGCGGTCGCACTCCGCGTTCAAGCGCCGGTACGCGTCGACGATGGGGGCGATTTCGATTCGGCGGCCGGCCTCTGCGGCCGCGATGTGTGGTGCGACGGGCGGCTCGAAGGCATAGGGATTGACCACGTCGTAGTCATAAGCCTCGGTACACTCGGCCAGCAGTCGTTCGGCGTCATCGTTGCGCAGACCCGTGGGGGTGATGCGGCAGCCCGAGGCGACCGGTTTCATGGCACCCACGCGCAAGCCCTGTCCGCGCCAGTGGCGCAGCAGCCCCGCAGCCACCCGCGTCTTGCCCACGCCGGTGTCGGTGCCGGTGATGAAGTAGCTGCGCGCCATCGCTCAGCGCCGCCGCAGGTGATCGAGGGAGACGGTGACCTCGCCCGGCGCGGTGGCGTGCGCCGCCGCACCTCCCTCGCGTCCCCAGGCGTGACCGTAGACCACCTCGTAGCTGGCCGGCAGGCGCCCGCCGCGGCGCAACGGCTCGTACGCCTGTACCACGGCCGCCAGGCGCTGGCGCCCGGTCAGCCCCTGGGGTCGGTCGGCGGTGACGTTGTGGGCGCCGAGCGCCTTGAGATCGCGCATCAGGTCGCGCACCTGTTCGTACTCGACGCACAGGCGATCCACGTCCATCACCGGCTCGCCCAAACCGGCCCCCAACATGGCATCCCCCACATCGTGCAGATCGAGGAAGCGGTTGACGTGGCTGCGCCCATCCACCTGCGCCCACGCGGCGCGCAGCTCGCCCAGCGTGTCGGGGCCGAAGGTGCTGAACATGACGACGCCGCCCGGGCGCAGCACGCGCTGAAATTCGCGAAACGTTGCCACCAGATCGTTGCACCACTGCAAGGTGAGATTGGAGAACAGCAGGTCGACGCTGGCGTCGGCCACCGGCAGGCGCTCGGCGTCGCCGCACAGGTAGCGGGTCTTGTGCCGCCAGCCGCCGCCGCGCCGAGCCCGCCGCAGCATGGCCTCGGCCAGATCGAGGGCGATAAAGCGCGCCTTGCGGTAGCGCCTTTCCAAGGCGCGGGTGCAGTGGCCGGTGCCGCAACCCAGTTCGAGGACTGTCTGCGGCTGGAACTTGATCCAGTCGAGCCGTTCCAGCAATCGCTCGCCCACCTCACGCTGCAAGGTGGCTGCAGCATCGTAGCCCGCCGCGGCGCGGTTGAACGAAGCGCGCACCGCACGCTTGTCCAGGCGATGGGGTTCGACGGTGACCGAATCGCCGGCAATCATGCGGCAACGAACTCCTCGACGCGGGCAATGAACTCGGCCCGGTGGGAAAGAAACGGCGCGTGGGCCGCACCGGGGATCACGTCGCAGCGCATATCGGCGCACAACGCGGGGAGACGCTCGCCCGTGGCGGCCGGCACCAGTTGGTCGCGCTCCCCCAGAATCCACTGCACCGGGCAGTGCAACGATCTCAGATCGGCGCGCAGATCCGACTCGCTCAACAGCGCCAGACCGCCCTGCACCGCGCGCAGCGCCGGCTCACCGTGGCGGAACACCCGTTCGCGTAGCGCCCGCAGTTCGTCGCGGGCATGGTCGCTGCCGCGCGCTTCCAAGGCAAGAAAACGCAGCAGCGTACCGCGGAAATCGGCCGCCAGGTCCCAGCCGAACTGAGTCAGCACCTCGGGGTCGATGCCGCACGGCCAGCCGGAGCCGCGTACAAAACGCGGCGAGCTGCACACCGGAACCAACCGCTCCACCCGGGCGGGGTAGTCACGCGCGAGCTGTTGGCACACCAGCCCGCCCAACGACCAGCCGATCCAGATCGCCGGTCGCGGCACCGCCTGCGCCAGCGCCGCCGCCAAGGCCGCCAGGGTGTAGGGCCCGTCGCCCAGCGGGCTGCGGCCGTAACCGGGCAGATCGACCACGGTCACGCGGTGGCGTTTGGCCAGCTCGTTCGCCAGTTCATCCCAGACGTCGGCGTTCAAACCCCAGCCGTGCACCAGCACCAGTTCCGGACCGACGCCGAGGGAGCGGGTGTAAATTCCCGGCGACTCAATCACCGCACTCACGCCACACCTCGTCCAGGGCTTGGAGCAACCGGTCCACGTGCGCCTCGCTATGGGCGGCGGACAACGTCACGCGCAGCCGTGCCGTCCCCTTGGGCACCGTCGGCGGGCGAATGGCGGTGATCAGCAATCCGCGCTCCCAGAGCGCCGCGCTGAGTCGCACCGCGCGCGCCGTATCGCCCACCATCAAGGGTTGGATGGGGGTGAAGGAATCCATCAGTTCCAGGCCCAACTCCAATGCTCCAGCGCGGAACCGCGCGATCAGCGTCCGCAAATGGTCGCGCCGCCACGGCTCCGCATCGATCAGGCGCAGGCTGGCACGGGTCGCCTCGGCCACCGCCGGCGGCATCGCCGTGGTGTAGATATAGGGCCGCGCCAGCTGGATCAGGGTTTCGATCAGCGCCTCGCTGCCGGCGACGAAGGCGCCGGCCGTGCCGCACGCCTTGCCCAAAGTACCCATCAGCACCGCCACCTCGTCCATCCCGAGACCGAAATGCTCCAGGGTGCCACGCCCCCGGGCGCCCAGCACGCCGATGCCGTGGGCGTCGTCCACCATCACCCACGCCCCGTGATCGCGTGCCACGCGGCAGAGTTCGGGCAACGGAGCCAGATCGCCGTCCATGCTGAACACGCCGTCGGTGACCACCAGACGGCGTCCGGCCGGCGCTTTGGCGAGCCGGGTATCGAGATCGCCCACGTCGGCATGCGCGAAACGGACAAACTCGGCGCGCGCCAGCCAACCGGCGTCCAGCAGCGAGGCGTGGTTGAGCCTATCCTCCAGCACCGCATCGCCCCGCCCCAGCAAGGCCCCCACCGCACCCAGGTTGGCCATGTAACCGGTGGAAAAAAGCAGTGCGCGCGGACGGTCTACGAACGCCGCAAGCTCCTCCTCCAAGGCGTGGTGCGCAGCCGAGTGGCCGTTGATGAGATGCGAGGCGCCACCGCCGACACCGTAGCGTTCGGCACCGGCCTGGAAGGCGGCGATCACCTGCGGGTGGTTGGCCAGCCCCAGATAGTCGTTGCTGCAGAAACCGAGGCAGGGACGCCCGTCCACCACCGCCTCCACCGTCTGCGGACCGTCCAGCACCCGGCGCGTACGGTACAGCCCCTCGGCGCGGCGGGCGGCTAGGGCGGCCCGGAGTTCGGTATCAGTCAATGCAGGCAACGCGGGCAGCCCTTGACGTGCAGATGGATCGCGTCGACCCCGTCAATGCGAGGCACAGGCATTGCCGTACAGCGCCGGACCCTTATCGGTGCCACCGGTGTGGTCGTGATCGGCGGTGTGCTCGGGCACTAGGTCGAGGCGCGCGAACAGCGCATCGTCACGGCGCACGCCGGCGTTGCCGGCGGTGAGCAGCTTATCGCCGTAGAAGATGGAATTGGCACCGGCCATAAAACAGAGCGCCTGCAGCTCGTCGCTCATGGCCTCGCGTCCGGCCGAAAGCCGCACGTAGGATTCGGGGAGCATCAGCCGCGCCACCGCCACGGTACGCACCAGCTCGAAGGGATCGAGCTCGGGCGCGTTCTCCAGCGGCGTGCCCGGGATCTTCACCAATTCATTGATGGGCACGCTCTCGGGGTGGTGGGGCAGATTGGCCAACTCCACCAGCAGCCCGACGCGGTCCTCGCGCGTCTCGCCCATACCGACGATGCCGCCGCAGCACACCTTGAGCCCGGCCGCACGCACGTGCTCAAGGGTGTCAAGCCGGTCCTGATAGGTGCGGGTGGTGATGATTTCGGGGTAGTACTCGGGTGAGGTATCGAGATTATGGTTGTAGTAGTCCAGCCCCGCCGCTTGCAGTGCCTGCGCTTGGCCATCGGTCAGCATCCCCAGGGTGAGACAGGTCTCCAGCCCCAGTGCCTTCACCTCGCGCACCATGCGCACCACGTGCCCGAAATCACGCTCGTTGGGACTGCGCCACGCCGCCCCCATGCAGAAGCGGCCGGCGCCGGCGGCCTTGGCCGCGCGCGCGTTGGCGATCACCTCCTCCACGGCGAGCAGGCGTTCCTTCTCCAGCTGAGTGTCGAAATGGGCGCTCTGCGGGCAGTAGCCGCAATCCTCGGGACAGCCCCCGGTCTTGATGCTGAGCAGGGTACTGACCTGGATCGCCTGGGGGTTAAAATAGCGCCGGTGCTGCGACTGCGCCGCGTAGAGCAGCTCGAAGAAGGGGCGCTGAAACAGAGCATGAACCTCTTCACGGCGCCAATCGTGACGCGGGGAAGCGGTAGACGACATCGTCGAATCGGGCATAGCGGCTCTCGTCGCAGGACAGGCAAGTGCGCTAGGGTAGCGAATCCAGATTTCCCGTCAACCGAAAAGGAAGTCCATGGTTTACGGATGGTCACGAATTAGACGCGCCAGTCCTTTGCGCAATAAGGAACTACCCCATCCCCGGCGAGAGTGATGGTGGGAATGCGTCTGAACCAGATCCCTTGGACTCTGTCACCGCGTTCAGATCTGGGGGGACATTGAGCTTTCCTCCTTGTTGAACTACTATCTCTCGCTACTACCCCGGTGGCTTCCGCTGCCGGGCGCGGGGCCTCTCCGGAGGCCCTTGCTTTTTCCGGAGCATGCCTATGGCTGGGACGCCTCACCGAACCATCGTGTACATCGATGGCTTCAATTTCTACTACGGTCAGCTCAAAGGGACCCACGGGAAATGGCTGGATGTTGAAGCCCTGTTTAGGCGGTCGCTCGGACCGCAGAACCTCCTGGTAAGAATCAAGTACTTCACCGCTCGGGTACAACCAACCCCTAGCAACCCTCAAGTCAATATCCGCCAAGACACTTACCTGCGGGCACTTCAGGCGCATTGCCCTACGGTGGAAGTCTATTTCGGGCACTTCCTCCGACACCGTGTGTCGATGGAGAACGCCAATCCTCCTCCCTCGCGTGTGAGCGTTTGGAAGAACGAAGAAAAAGGCTCTGACGTCAACCTGGCCCTTCAGTTGCTCAACGACGCCTGGTTGGATCGCTTCGATTGCGCCGTGGTGGTCTCCAACGATTCGGATCTCGCCGAAGCGCTGCGCTTGGTCAAACAGCAGCACAAGAAACTTATTGGCTTGGTCACCCCCGGCGCGCCCAGGCGAAAAACCTCCCAACAACTCAAACGCTTCGCCGACTTTGTCAAACCGGTGCGGCGATGGGCATTGGAGGAAAGTCCGCTCCCCAACCCAATCCCAGGCACACACCTTCACAAACCGTCCCTATGGTGAACCGCTTCCATCCAGGCCTGCGGATATCGCCCGTCCGATGAAGAGGCACGGAGTGACCGGTATAAAAGACCTCTCGGGGAAAATCCTGACGCTGTTACAAAGCGCGCTCTATCCCCCCACCTGCATCCTGTGCGGTGATCCCGCCCCCGGGACGCTGGATCTCTGCCCCGGCTGCCACGGCGATCTCACCGCCAACGCGCCGTGCTGTCCGCTCTGTGCGCTGCCCACCGCCGCCGGGGCCGAGCACCTGCCGTGCGGCCGCTGCCTGAAGAAGCGCCCACTGTTCGAGCGCTGCCTGGCGCCGCTGCGTTATCTGCCGCCCGCCGACGAGCTGATCGGCGGGCTCAAGTTCCACGGCCGGCTGAGCCACGGGCGGGTCATGGGGGAGCTGCTGGCCGACTACCTGGCTTGGCGACTCACCCCCGGCGATCACCCGCAGGTGCTGATCCCGGTACCCCTGCACCCCCGTCGGCTGCGCGAGCGTGGCTTCAATCAGGCGCTGGAACTGGCGCGGCCGGTGGCGAAACGGCTGCAGCTACCGCTGCGCCCGCACGACTGCCTGCGCCGCTTGGCCACGCCGCAGCAAACGGGGCTGAGCGCCCTGGAGCGGCGGCGCAATCTGCGCGGTGCTTTTTCGGCCGCTGGTCTCAAAGGGGTCGCCCACGTGGCGCTGATCGACGACGTGGTCACCACCGGCGCGACGGTCACCGAGCTGACACGCGTGCTGCGCCGCGCGGGCGTGCAACGGGTGGAGGTGTGGGCGGTGTGCCGGACACCGGCGCCCGGACGACCGTAGCAACTGCCCTGCCCTTACGCCGCGATCCGCCCCTGCGCCCAGTAGTCCAACACCACGCCGACGAAGATCACCAGTCCGAACCAGTTGTTGTGCAGAAAGGCCTTGAAGCAGGCCGCCGGATCACGGTCGCGGATCAGCCACTGCTCGTAACCCGCCAGGCCGATGGCCACGGTGAGCCCCATGTAGTAGAAGCCCCCCAGCTGCGCCTGCTGCCCCACCAGGAACAGCGCCGCGATCACCAGTGCTTGGAGAATGCCGACGATCAGCTTGTCCAGATCGCCGAACAGGATGGCGGTGGACTTGACCCCGATCTTGAGGTCGTCGCGGCGATCCACCATGGCGTAGAGGGTGTCGTAAGCGGTGGCCCAGACGATGGCGATGACGTACATCAGCCAGCCCAGCGCCGGCACCGTGCCGAGCTGCGCGGCGAAAGCCATAGGCACCGCCCAGCCGAACGCCGCACCCAGCACCACCTGCGGCAGATAGGTGTGACGCTTGGAATAGGGATAGCCGGCCGCCAGCGCCAGCCCGGCGAACGACATGCCGATGGTGAGCCAGTTCATCAGCAGCACCAGCGCGAAGGCGCACAGCGACAGCACCGCGAAAGTGAGCACCGCCTCGCGCGGCTGAACGCGGCCGGCGGGGATCATGCGCGCCTCGGTACGCGCCACGTGGCCATCGAAGTAGCGGTCGGCGTAGTCGTTGACGGCGCAGCCCGCCGAACGCATCAGCACCACCCCCGCCACGAACACCGCCACCACCAGCGGATCGGGATGGCCGTCGCCGGCGATCCACAACGCCCACAAGGCGGGCCACAACAACAGCAGGATGCCGATGGGCTTGTCGAGCCGCACCAGGCGCGCGAAATCGGGCAGCCGGCCCGGCAGCCGGTTCACCAGCCACGCCATCATGGCCGCGCTCCGCCTTCGGCTTGCTGGCTGTTGAAACCGCGTTTCAAGAGTGGCTCTCCCCCCATAATTTGCGCGCGTATTCTACCGATTCGGGATAGGGTTTGCGCTGCGCGAGGTCAGCAGGCGGCGTCACACCGTAGCGTAGCGCGGCGCCTCGCCCAACCAGCGGCGCACCAGCGGCTCCACGTGGTCGGGATGGTGGCGCAACAGTTCGGCCGCCGCCTGCTGCACCTGCGGGATCAATCCCTGGTCGCGCACCAGATCGGCCACCTTGAGCTGCAGCATGCCGCTCTGGCGCGTACCCAGCACCTCGCCGGGACCGCGCAGTTCGAGATCACGCCGCGCCACCTCGAAGCCGTCGCTGGTCTCGCGCAGGATCGCCAAGCGCTGGCGGGCGTTGTCCGACAGCGGCGCCTGATAAAGCAGCACGCAGTGGCTCTGCGCCGCGCCGCGCCCGACGCGGCCGCGCAGCTGGTGAAGCTGCGCCAGCCCCAGGCGCTCGGGATTTTCGATGATCATCAGGCTGGCGTTGGGCACGTCAACACCCACTTCGATCACGGTGGTGGCCACCAGTAGGTCCACCTCAGCGGCGCTGAAGGCGCCCATCACCCGCTCCTTGTCCGCGGCCTTCATGCGCCCGTGCACCAGCGCCACGCGCAGCCCGGGCAGCGCCGCGCCCAACTGCACCGCCGTCTCCTCGGCCGCCTGCGCCTGCAACGCCTCGGACTCCTCGATCAGGGTGCACACCCAATAGGCCTGTCCGCCCCCGGCGCACACCGCCTCCACCCGCTGCAGCACCTCGCTGCGGCGCGTCGCCGGCAGCGCTACGGTGGTGACCGGCGTGCGCCCCGGCGGCAGCTCGTCGATCACCGAGGTGTCGAGGTCGGCGTAGGCGGTCATGGCCAGGGTGCGCGGAATGGGGGTGGCCGTCATGATGAGCTGGTGGGGATGGCTGTTCCTGGTCTGCCCCTTGTTGCGCAGCGCCATGCGCTGGTGCACGCCGAAGCGGTGTTGCTCGTCGACGATCACCAGACCCAGGCGTGCGAAACGCACGTCGTCCTGAAACAGCGCGTGGGTGCCCACCGCCAGCTGCGTGGCGCCGTCGGCCATCGCCGCCAACGCCTGCGCGCGCGCCTTGCCGCGGCTCTTGCCGCCCAGCCAGCCCACCGCGATACCCAGCGGTTGCAGCCAGTGGGCGAAGTTCTTGAGATGCTGCTCGGCCAGCAGTTCGGTGGGCGCCATCAACGCCACCTGGTGGCCCGTCTCAATGGCGGTGAGGGCGCACAGCGCGGCGACGATGGTTTTGCCGGAACCCACGTCCCCCTGCACCAGGCGCAACATCGGGTGGGACTGGGCGAGATCGTCGCACACCTCGCCGATCACGCGCTGCTGCGCGGCGGTGAGCGCGAAAGGCAGCCGCTCCATAAGCCGCGTACTGAACGAGCCGTCGCCGCACAGCGGCGGGGCGCGGTGGCGTTTCATGCGTTCGCGCAGCCGGCGCAGGCTGAGGTGGTGGGCCAGCAGCTCCTCAAAGGCGAGCCGCTGCTGCGCCGGATGGCGCCCCGCGCGCAGGGCGGCGAGATCGACGTCGGGTGGCGGGCGGTGCAGCAGGCGCAGCGCATGGTCCAGCGGCGGCAACCCCAGCCGGCGCAGCAGCGCATCGGGCAACCACTCGGTCAACGCCCCGTCGGCGAGCATGAGCAGCGCCGCATCGGCCTGGCGGCGCAGGGTGAGCTGGCCGATACCCTCGGTGGCGGGGTAGAGCGGGGTCAGCGTCTCCTCCTCGCCCCCCGCGCCGTCGACGACGAAGCGGTACTCGGGGTGTACCAGTTCCAACGTCGCCGGACCGCGCCGTGCCTCGCCGAAACAGCGCACGCGGCGGCCGCGTTCAAAGGCGCGTTGCTGCTGCGCCGAGAAGTGGAAGAAACGCAACGTCAACGCCCCGGTGCCGTCGCTTACCCGCACCAGCAACGCCCGCCGCCGCCCGTAGCCGATCTCCGCCAGCTGCACCTCACCCTCGACCACCGCCTCGTCGCCGGGGCGCAGCGCACCGATGGCGGTGACGCGGGTGCGATCCTGGTAGCGCAGCGGCAGATGGAAGAGCACGTCCTGCACGGTGGCGATGCCCAGGCGCTCCAGGGTCGCGGCCACTCGGGGACCGACGCCCCGCAGCCTGGTTACCGGCAGTTCAGAGAGGTCCATTCCAGTACGGCGCGATCCGGTTAACTGTCAGGGCTGCAGTAGCGTTGCGAGATAGCGCAGGTCGTCGTCCAGCAACGCCTGCTCGGCCCGCGGGAAGAGCTGGTCCTCCTCGAAACGCACGTGCGCCTTGAGCGCGTCGCCCAACGCATTGAGCAGCGGTGCGTCGATATCCGTCGCCGCGGTCAGGCGCCGACGCAGTTCCATCACGCTGCGACGCAGGGTGACGTGCTGCGCAACGGTTTCCAGGATCTCCTCGCAGTCGTCGCCGGCGCGCTGCGCCAGCAGCGGCAGCAGCAGCTCCTCTTCATCGCGGAAGTGCTGGGCGATCTCGGCATCCCAAAACCCGATGAACGCCCGCGCCAGTTCTCGAGCCTGATCCGCGTCGCCAGAGAAATCGCGCAGCCGCTTCGCCTGCACCAGGGCAGGATGGTGTTCGCGGGAGAGCGGTTGCAGGGCTTCGTGGCGTTTCATGGTCGGCGGGTGCGGCTGCGGGTGTGGCTAAGGGTACCAAAGGCATGGTGCGAGTCGAACCCCGCGCCATCGCCGCGCTGAAATCCATAGCGCGAAATCACATCCTGCCGCATCATATCGTCACTGCGTCCTCGTATCCCGCCTCCCATGATCCGCACCGCCACCCTGGATGATCTCGACCAACTGGTCGCCATCGAAAACCGCTGCTTCGAAACCGACCGGCTGTCGCGGCGCAATTTCCGCTACATGCTCACCAAGGGCCACGCCGCCACGCTGGTCGAGGAACGCGCCGGGCGGGTGTGCGGGTATGCCATGGTGCTGTTCTCGCGGGGGACGTCGCTGGCGCGGCTCTATTCGATTGCCGTCGATCCCGAATGGCGCGGCCACGACATCGGCCGCCAGTTGGCCCAGGCCGCCGAACAGGTGGCCCGCGACGAAGAGTGCGTCTCCATGCGCCTTGAGCTACGTCCGGACAACACCTCCGCTCTATCCTTGTATCGCTCACTGGGCTACCGCCAGTTCGGGTTCGTGGCCGACTATTATGAAGACCATGCCGATGCCATGCGCCTTGAGAAATCGCTGGCACCGGAGCTCAAGCTGGACTTGGCGCGGGTACCGCACTACCGGCAGAGCCTGGAGTTCACCTGCGGCCCGGCAGCGCTGATGATGGCGCTGGCCACCCTGGACCCCGACCTGCTATTGGATCGCAAACTGGAACTGCGCATGTGGCGCGAAGCGACCACCATCTACATGACCTCGGGACACGGCGGCTGCGGGCCGTACGGCCTGGCGCTGGCCGCCTATCATCGCGGCTTCGACGTGGACATCCACGTCTCCGACCCCGGCGCGCTGTTCGTCGATTCGGTGCGCGACCCGGAGAAGAAAACGGTGATCGCGCTGGTGCAGGAGGATTTCGAGGAGGAGATCGCCGAGCTGCCCATCGGGCTCTACCACGACCGACTGTCGGTGGCCGACCTGGAGGCGCACTTCACCGAGGGCGCCATGGCGCTGGTGCTGATCAGTTCGTACCGCATCTACCGCGAGAAGTTCCCCCACTGGGTGGTGGTCACCGGTTTCGACGAGCGCTTCATCTACGTGCACGACCCCTACATCGATGAGGAGGCGGGCAAGACCGCGTCGGACTGCATCAACATGCCCATCCTGCGCAAGGATTTCGAACGCATGGCCCGTTACGGAAAATCCGCGCAGCGCGCAGTGCTCATCATCAAGCGCCGCCCTGCCACCCACCATTGAAGGAGACCACCCCGCACCATGGCCAACTACATCGTCGTCGTCGATCACCCCAAAGACTGGGTCGAAGGACTACCGGCCATCGAGCTGGTCTCCATCAACGACTACTTGAGCGACTCCCACTACCGTGAAGCCAAGGGGCTGCACGTGGTCAACCTGTGTCGAAGCTACCGCTACCTGGGCACCGGCTACTACTGTTCGCTGCTCGCCGAAGCGCGGCGCCACCGCGTCATCCCCTCGGTGCGCACGCTGCAGGACCTGAGCAGCAAAGCGATCTACAGCCTGGGGGTGGAAGACCTCGACACGCTGGTCAACAAAAGCCTGAAAAAACGCGGCGCCGGTCTCACCTTCACCGCCTTCGAGGTGTTGGTGATGTTCGGCCGCACCCTGGAGCCGCAGCTGGAGGAGCTCGGCCGGCAACTGTTCGAACTCTACCGCGCGCCGCTGCTGAAAGTGGAATTTCGCCGCGCCGACAAATGGCGTATCGGCAGCCTCAAGACCGTGCACCTCAGCTCGCTGCCCAACGATCTGCTGCCGTTCTTCGCCGAAGCCTTCGAGGCCCACACCCACCGCCGTTGGGTGCGCCCTCGCACCAAAAGCGTCTACCGCTACGACATGGCGATACTGTGGAATCCCAGCGAAAAGCTGCCGCCATCCAACAAGCGCGCGCTGCAGGGGTTTCAGAAAGCCGGTCGCGCGCTGGGCTTGGACGTGGAGCTGATCGAACGCAAGGACTACGCCAGCCTCGCCGAATACGATGCGCTGTTCATCCGCGAAACCACCGCCGTCAACCACCACACCTACCGCTTCGCCAAGAAAGCCGAATCCGAAGGCATGGTGGTCATCGACGATCCCGATTCCATCCTGCGCTGTACCAACAAGGTCTACCTGCACGAGCTGTTCCAGCAGTACAAGATTCCTGCGCCCAAGACGGTGGTACTGCGCAAAGGCGAGACGGTGGACGCCGAGGCGCTGCTCGGCTTTCCGCTGGTACTGAAGATCCCCCACGGTTCGTTTTCGCGCGGCGTCTACAAGGCGCGCAACGCGCGCGAATTCAAAGAGTACGCCGAGCGGCTGTTCCGAGAATCCGACCTCATCCTGGCGCAGGAGTTTCTCTACACCGAATTCGATTGGCGCGTGGGACTGTTCAACGGCGAACCGCTGTTCGTCTGCCAATACTTCATGAGCAAGCAGCACTGGCAGATCGTACGCCACGGCGCCGACGGCAAATCGCAAGCGGGTGACTCGCGCACCTATCGGGTGGACGATGCGCCCCCCGAGGTGGTAAGCACCGCATTGAAAGCCGCGCGCCAAATCGGCAAGGGATTGTACGGCGTCGATATCAAACAGAACGAAGACGGGCTATTCGTCATGGAAGTCAACGACAACCCCAACATCGATGCCGGAGTGGAGGATGCCTGTCTCAAGGATGAGTTGTACCGCGGTATTTGCGGGGAGTTCTTGCGTCGACTGGAGGGGAGAGGGCGCAAGGGGGGATAGATTGCGCTATTCCGATAGCGAAGCGAATGCGGGCGCGTCGAACGCGCCCGCACACTGTTCACCCCGTTCTCAAAGCCCCGCGGCGAACGCCTTCACAGCGCGTTCGAACTGATCACGGCTGTACCGGTAGAGAGCGACGTGGCTGAGATCGACCTGCTCCTTCCCGGCAAGGCGCAACTGGATATGGGCCACCTCACCGCAACGCCCCCAGGCCTCATAGGCATCACGACCGATATCACCGCTGCGTGTCGGCTTGACATAGGCTAGAAGCCCCGCCTGGGAAATGGTTGCGGCATTTTGGGGGTCGCGACTCAGCAGATAGTTCGATTCGTGGAGCTGCAACACCCAGTACAGCATATAAGTGCAATTGGTCGTCAACGACTTCCGTTGGTAGTCGTCGCCCGGCGCGGCTTTGACGTCCTCGAATGTGAAACTATCCCCGTCGCTGCGATCGGGCAAGAAGGCGAACTCCGGCTTGAATGAGCCGGTGATCAACTCCCGTACCGGCCCATACATCGGCTGCATGCGCTCCAGAAACCCTCGCATCGTCTCCTGGACCGGCGTGCCCGCGGGCGCGCCCCCCATCCCTCGTCCCCGGCCGATGTCAACGGGTGCAACAGCGCGGGCCGTGAGGATCGCGTAGATGACCAGATTATCGGGATCGTCCCGGCGTCCGCGTTCGCGGGGATAGACATAGAGCGTCACGGTATAGCCCGGCTGCTCCCGCTGGGGAATCTGGTGCTTCTTCATCGCCTCCGCCATCTCCTCGCGGGTAATGGGTGGCGGAATGGGAATCGGGGTCGCGACGTACTCGAACAGACCCTTCATGCTTCCGGTCAGAATGCTTTTTTCGCTCGGGTTGTGATTCATACGCAGCGTCCGGCGAACGTCTCCCCCCTGGGATCTGACCAAGGCCTGCGCTTCGGCAACCGTCATCCCCAACCGGATACCCAACGTATCCATCTGGCGATAAAACTCCTGTTTTCCGTCGTCGGCGTAGACGACACCGATACCACCCGACCAGAACAGCACACCCACAACTACCGACAAGGCAAATCGCCAAACTCCGCGACACAGTTCCCTTGCATCCGTACCGATCATGTTCATCCTCCTGCGTGATTGAAAGCGATTTTCAGATCCTCGCTCGCGCAATGGCGGACGCCATGCACTGCGAGCTCTCGCCATCGACTATCCCCTTTGTCCTCGCTTCGAGACAGTTCCCTTCGCGGTTCACACCGATAGAGCACTTCATCTTCGTCTCTTCGCACGCAGGGTACGGCGGACACCCTCGCGCTCATCAAACGAGCCAAACATCGGGCCTGAAACAGCGGATGGAAACAAGGGGCACCGCACCCCATCCCACGCAGCGAAGCTGCGCAATATCTACGAAGCCGAAACCTCCCCCACTCGATCCCGACTCCCCCACCACAACACCCAATACCCCACCACCGCCGACACCAGCGACCCCAGCAGAATACCGAGCCGGTCATGCACCACATGCCCGGTATTGCCCTGCTCAAACGCCAGGCCGCCGATGAACAGACTCATGGTAAAGCCGATGCCGCACAACACCGCAACACCGTACAGTTCCAACCAGCGCACCCCCTTGGGCAGCGCCGCCCATCCCAGCGCGATGACCAGCGCGGCGCAGCCGAAAACGCCCACCTGCTTGCCGACGAAGAGCCCCAACGCGATGCCCAGCGGCACCGGACTTGCCAGGGTCTCCCAGCCGATTCCGGTGAGCGAAACGCCGGCATTGGCAAATGCGAACAGGGGCAGGATGCCGAACACCACCGCCGGGTGCAGATCGTCTTCGAGACGCCGCAACGGCGACCGGGACGCGTCTTCGCTTTTCAGCGGAATGAACATCGCCAGCACCACCCCGGCCAACGTCGCGTGCACGCCCGACTTAAGCACCGACACCCACAGCACCACGCCCACCAGCAGATACGCGGTCAGTCCGCTCCGGCCGAAACGGTTGAGCAGCGCCAGCACCACGATGGCGCCCACCGCAACGCCCAGCGATGCGAGCGAGATCTGATCGGTGTAAAACAGGGCGATCACCACGATGGCACCCAGGTCATCGAGAATCGCCAAGGTCATGAGAAAGATCTTGAGCGCCACCGGCACCCGCTCGCCCAGCACCGCCAACACGCCCAGCGCGAAGGCGATGTCGGTGGCCGCGGGGATGGCCCATCCCTTGAGCGCCAGTGGGTCGTTCCAGTTGATGGCGGCGTAGATCAGCGCCGGGACGAGCATGCCGCCCAGCGCAGCGGCAGCGGGCAGAACAAGCTGCGACGGATGCGACAATTCGCCGTCGAGGAATTCGCGCTTCAGTTCCAGTCCGATCAGGAAAAAGAACAGCGCCATCAGTCCGTCGTTGATCCATAGCAGCAGCGGTTTGGCGATCTTCAACGCACCCACCTGCACCGCCACCGGTGTGTCCAGCAACGCGTCATACCACTGCGCCAGCGGCGTATTGGCGGCGATTAGCGCCAGCACGGCGGCCACCAGCAACAGCACGCCGCTGGCGGATTCCAGACGCAGAAATTCTTGAATCGCTTTGACCACGATGACGGAACCTCCCGGAAATTGACGTCGATGACGACTCGTAACAGTGAGTGTAGCGAAACGAATCGGTTCCCCGTCCGCCGTGCCAATTTAGCTCAGCGGGCGATGGCGGAAAAATCGGCGCCGATCAGGCGCTGCAGATCGCGCGGCGCGAGTTCGATCTCCAGGCCGCGGCGACCGGCGCTGACGTAGATCGTGTCGAGCTCGTCGGCCGAGGCGTCGATGATGGCCGGCAGTTTTTTCTTCTGCCCGATGGGACTGATACCGCCGACTACGTAGCCGGTGGCGCGCTCGGCCTCGCGGGCGTCGGCCATCTCGGCCTTCTTGGCTTTGCAGGCCGCGGCCATGGCTTTGAGGTCGAGCTGCTGCGCCACGGGAACGATGCCCACCGCGAGGCGCTTGGCATCGCCGTTGAGCGCCACCAGCAGAGTCTTGAAGACGCGCTCCGGCGCCACGCCCAACGCTTGCGCCGCCTCCAGGCCGTAGGAGGGCGCGGTGGGATCGTGGCGATATTCGTGTACCCGATGGGAAATCTTGGCGCGTTTGGCGGCGGTGATGGCGGGGGTCATGGGCTGGAAAGCGGCAGGCAACTGCCGCCAACCTTACCACAACGCGGCGGTGCGCTCAGGCGGCTTGTTCGGCCGGTGGAGCGGGCTGGCGCTGCTGGACCTGCCACCGGCCCTGCTTGTCGCGCACCACCTGGACGCAGAGCTCGACCCGCCCGCCGCGCTGGTGTCGCGCATCGGCCAGCCGGTAGAACGCCGGATGCGGTTTGGGTTTGACGCCGAACAGCTTCAGCGTTCCCCACCACAGGCGCCGCCACCAGCCGGCCCCCTTCACGTCCAGGGAGAGATTGAAGTCCAACTGCCCCAGCCCGAGGTTTTCCAGACGCCCGAAGCCAACGGTGAAATCGGCGGAGGTGAGGTGGGCCAGGCCGTCCAGGTGCGACAGGGAGCGGGCAAAGTTGCGCCAGGCCTCCGCCTGGCGCAACTGAAACCTGGCGTCGACGCTGATCACGTCGTTGAGCACCGCCTCCAGCAGCTCCTCCAGGGTGAACCACTGGCGCAGCGGCGAGGCGCTCAACTGCCGGTCACTGCGCACTGCGCGGGCGGCCGGTCAGGCTGCCCCTCCGCCGCCGCCACCGCCACCACCTCCGCCACCCTTGTTGGGCGTCTGGATGGCGCTGGTGAGCAGCGAGAGCATGCGCGCCAGACCCTCGGGGATATCGGACTCACTGGCCTGCACGGTGATGTCCAGCGAGCCGCTGCGGTTGGTGCTGGAGTCCTGGGTCGCCTTGCTGGCGGCGGTGCCCTTGAGCGACGCGCTCACCCACGGACTCAGCGCCTTGCCCGACGATACCGAGGTCTCGATGCTGCCCGAGGTCTCCTTCGAACTGCGGAAGGTCTGCGAAATCTCGAAGTGGAACTGGGTAGTGAGGGAGTCGATGCGCAGGTGCGGCACCGGCACCAGCGCCAACAGCGGCGCGTTGACGCTGATGGAATTGGTCTCGTCGCCGGAGCGCTGCTCCAGATTGAAATCAACGGTAATGGGCGCTTTGGTCTTGTCGTCGATCATGCTTTCGATGAACTGCTTGGTGGTCTCCGCGGCCACCCGCTGCGCCTTGACCGCGGCGATGAGCGGTGAGGCGATGAGGTACTCCAGCGGCAGCGCCTGAAATTGCGCCGCGATCATGTTCTGTTCGGCCATGACGATCTTCCTCCTCGGTTATTGGTTGTCGGTGCTGCCTGTGTCACTGGCCCCGCTCGGTTCGGGGCCCGCTCCCGTGCCGCCCTGTTCAGCCGGCGGCGGCGTCACGTCGCTGATCTGACCCATCTCGGTGAGCGAGGTCAGCAGCTTGTCCAAGCCGCGCGGCATGGGGATGGAATTGATCTTGATGCCGATCTTGATGGAGGATTCGCGATCGCTGCTGGCGGCCTCTTCGGACCGGTTGTCGGGCGCCGCAATCACCCCCTCGATGTTGATCGGTTTGTCCACCAGATACCACGGGCGGTGGTGGCGATCGGTCCCTTGCGCCGAACCGCGCATCTGCGTGTAGCGGGTGATCTTGCGCACCGCCATCTCCAGCTGGAACTCCGCGTTGCTCACCGCCAGCGGCGCGATGGGCACCAGCGCCAGCGCCGGCACGCGGATGGTCTGGTGATGGATCTCGCCGTCCACCTCGACTCGCTGGCGAAACTGCAGGTGGTAGGGCTCGCCCTCGTTCTTGTCGTCGTGGGGATAGCCGAGCTGCAGCAGCAGGTTGAGAAACGAGCGGGCCGAGTGCAGCTGCGCCTTGAGGATGGCGTCGAGCGGCGCGAGCAGCGCCTGCTCCAGTGAAATATCGGTTTCGGATGCGCGGCCGTCCTCTTCCTCGGGGCCGACATCGGGTGGCACAGCGGGGGTATCGTTGCCGTCGTCGTCGCTCACCATTGTTCCTTGTTGTTGGGGTCGATCCATTAACCCCTGGGGCGCGGGGCGTAACTAGAAGACTAGCAGTTCAGTCAGGTTTTCCCAGGACAACTATAGTTGAGAAACGCGCCGATCCCCCGATCCAGGAGACAGGGATGACCAACGCTTTACCGGAGCCCTCCACTACCGCGTTGCAACAACAGATCCGACGCCTCTCGATTTACGTGGTCGTCGCGGGAGCCACCATCATCGCGCTGCTCGCCGTGCTGGTCTGGCAACTGCACGGCACGGCACCGCACCCGGTCGCCTCGCTAACGATCTTCGAACGCGCCATCGACGACGCAGCGCATCCCCAGACGCCCGACGTCTCGCACCAGTTGCAGGCCATTACGCCGGCCAATCCCGGCCTGATCTGGAGCGACGACAAGCGCTGGCTGAAGGTGGTGAGCTGGATGAGCGACAAGGTGTTCAACGCCCGCTACGCCGAGCTGGTGGGCGATCCAGCCGGTGCCAGGACGCCGCCCGGCCAGCCGGTCATCTGGGTGACGGTGGCGCCGGAGATGCAGAACTTCTGCCGCGGCCTGCACCTGGACGATCCCAGTTTCCGTCTCAAGCAGCGGCTGGGACTCGATCCCAATCGGCGCTACGAGCGCTTCGTCGAGCTGTGGGTGCAGCCTGAAGATCTGTTCCGCCCCTGTCCCGATCCGGAGATCGACGACAACCAGTGCGAGCTCGATTTTCCCGATGGCGCAGTACCCGCGGTGAAGCATATCGCCGACTACCGCGGCTACTTCGAGGGATTGCGCGCCACACTCTACCGTCCCGGCGGCGCACCATGGACGCGACTCGGCTACACCTACGACTGGGCGTACGGGCGGCGCGGATTCGGAGCCAGCGAATTCGTGGTGGTACCTGACGCGCCGTACCGAGTGCAAGACGCCTATACGACAGCGGAATACTGCAGCGGATAACCGCTTCCCGATCCGGGCACTAAGTATTGGCGCCGGCCCCGGATTAGGCGGCGATCCGGTTGCGCCCCTCTTGTTTGGCACGGTACAACGCCTGATCCGCGGCTTGAAAAACCGTCTCCCAATCGCGCGTTTGCGCGTCGGCCATTGCCACGCCGATGCTGACCGTCACCCGAGCCTGTTGGCCGTTGTAGTCGGTGATCTGTGCGGCCACCGCGCTGCGTATCCGCTCGGCGATCTTGGCCACTTCTTCGCGATCGGTCTGTGGCAGCAAGACGCAGAACTCCTCGCCACCGATCCGCCCCAGGGTATCCTCGATACGCAACACCGTCTTGATGGTTTGGGCCGCCTGGCGCAGCACCCGGTCACCAAAGGCGTGGCCGTAGTGATCGTTGATCTGCTTGAAGTGATCCAGGTCGAGCAGCAGCACCGCCAGCGCCGTACCGTGACGCTGACTGCGCGCCAACTCACGCTCCCTCGCCTCCTCGAAGGCGCGCCGGTTGTAAGCGCCGGTGAGCATGTCGTAGCTGGCCAGATGATCGAGATGCAGGTGCAGGCGCCGGTTGATCATTGCCGAAAAACCAAAGGTGAGACAGATCGCAACGGCGGCCGCAATCAGAAACATCAGCGAGCTGACCGTCGTCTCCGGTGCCATGAATCGCGCCATTGGCGGTCCGGTCAGGATGAAGGCCATACGCACTACCATGAACAGGCAGAAGAGCACGATAGCCGCAATCACCAAGCCCTGCTGCAACCCCATGCGGCGATCGAAATCTTTCACCAGCTCCCACACCATCCACCCGCCTGCCCAGGTAACGCAGGTTGAGGTCACAATGATGCGCGCCTTGATGTCGGGTACTACGTAGGTGAAGTTGATAAACAGCAGCAGCACCACGCCGCTGACCAGCGCCGTCAGTCCCCACTGAACCGGCTTGTCGAAAAAGACCCGGATCCCCCCCAGCAGCACCATCATCCCTGTAATGACGATGGTGTTGCCGAAAGGAATGCTGAGAAATACCGGAATGGCACCGCGCAAGGCGATGAGCAACACGCCGAAGCTGATCAGACCGTAACCACCCGCCCACAGACGGGCCTCGCGATCCTCGGGACTGGTCCGCCACAGCAGCACCATGGCGCCGGTCATGAGCAGCAGCACGGCCATGGCGATCAGCGCCGCACTACGAACGTCCAGATGCAGCATCGGTCAAGCCACCACGTAGGCGCCGGTACCGGTGGCGATCAGTTCACCCCGATCGTTCATGAGTTCGATGCGCGCCACCGCCACCTTGTTGCCGGTGCGCAGAATCTGGCCCGTCGCTTCGAACCATTCACCGAAGCCCGGACGCAGGTAGTCGACGCGCAGGTCGATGGTACCCAACTTGGCGAAGCGGTCGAGCTTCTTCTCCAGCACCTCGTCACGCAACCGGTGCTGTACACCGAGAAACGCGGTAAGCCCACCGGTGACGTCGATCACCGACGAGATGACGCCGCCGTGCAGGTTGCCGCGCATGAAGTTACCCACCAGCTCGGGGCGCATGTCGAAGCGAATGGCCGGACGCTCGTAGTCCAGCGAATGCACGCGCAAGCCCAGTACCTGATTGAAGGGGATCTTCTGGTTGAAGACCTCTTCGATGATCTTCAGCAGCTCGCTGTCCTGTTCGCGTTCGGTCATGGTCGATTCCCCAGCAGCACGTCCTTGGCCTGGTTGATCTTGGCGGCGAGAAACGTCGAACCGCCGCGGTCCGGATGCAGCTTCTGCATCAGCCGGCGGTGGGCGGCGACGATGGCCTGCTCGTCGGCGCCGGGCTCCAGGCCCAACACTTGATAGGCCTCGTCGCGGCTCATGGCGGCACCCACGGCGCGGGCGCCCGCACCGGCGCGGCCGCCCTGTTCGGTGAAGCGTTCGCGCCAGGTATCGGGATGTTCGCGGTCCAGGTAGGCCTCCAGCACCGCCGCCGACTGCCCGTCGCCACGGCATTCGCCGAGCAATTCCAGCAGCTGCTCCAGATCCAGCTCGGAGAGGCGGCGGCCTTTGTAGGCACCCTCCAGCACCAGCCCCGACAGCGCGCCGCTCTGGTGGTCGAGGGTCATGCGCAGGTAGCGCGTATTGACCGTGGATTGCTGCGTACCGATACCCGCGCCCGCCCCGCCTCCGCCACCGATCTGGCCTTTGACGTGTTTGAAAAGATTGAACGCCCGCCACATCATCAGCAGCCGCTGCGCAAACGGCAGCGCACCGCCCAGCAGCGCCCACAGCCAACTGGCGCGGCCGGTGGCCGCGGCCAGGATCAGCAGGCCTGCGACAATCCACAATCCCCACTGACGCAGCATCTGCGCCACCTGCGACGGCGGGGTGCGCAGAAACCAGCGGTAGCCGAACCAGGCCGCGATGGCCAGCCCCAACAGCAGGATCAACAAGAAGCGGCCGCTCATGGTTTCCCGATCTGGTGGGTCAACTGCAGGGTGACGCCACCTTTGCGCGCACTGAAATCCGCCAGCGCGCGACGACCGCCTGCCGCGTAGACCGCCACGGCGCTCAACAGGTCGCGCAGCTGCTGGGCGCTGCCGGCATCGAAGCGGCAGTAAGCGCCGCGCGAAAGCTGGGCCAACTGCCGAAAGGTGTGCTCCGCCAGCGTATCGTGACCCTCGTGGAAGAGAAACATCGGCACCCCCAGCACGCCCAGCTGGCCGGCCAGTTTACCGAGACCGTCGGGGTCCTCCTCCATGCAATCGCCCACGAATACCAGCGCATTGACGCGCCGCTCGCCGGTGGCCTCGATGGCGTGCTGCAGGATGCGCTCGATCTGGGTCTGGCCCGCCAGGCAGCGCACCGCGGTCATGCGCTGGAGCAGCGCGCCGGCATCGCTCAACCACGGGGTGGCGTGAAACTCCAGGAAACCGCGGTAGTAGGCGAGCTGGATTTCGAGCCCGCCCAGCGCTGCGGTCTCGGCGAACATCTCGCCCTGGATCTGCGCGGCGCGGTCCCAGGTGGGTTCGCGGCTGGCGGTGGCGTCCATGGCGAAGATCAGCCGCCCACGCTCGCCCGTCGTGCGCACCGCAGAGGCGGCCGACAGCTTGTCGAGAAAGGCCGCCACCTCGCGGTCGCTCGACCGCGCGGGCAGTTTGTCGTGTGGATCGCTCATGGTGAAAATCGCGGCTCGGGTCTACATGCTACCGCAGGTGGCGACGCGGCCACATGTCAGCGCCGCCGCGCAGGATTGAACAACCGCACTCCCTTGCGCTTAAAGGCGGGCAGCAACCCCATACCGACGATGAAGCCGCCGGCATGCGCCATGAACGCGACGCCGCCCTCTCCCGGGGCGACCATCGCCGAGCTGATGAGCTGCAGCACGAACCAGAAACCCAGCACCACCATGGCCGGCAGGCGCACCGCATAGAAGAAGATCACCAGCGGGATGGCCACCAGTACGCGGGCGCGCGGGTAGAGCAGCAGGTAAGCCCCCAGCACGCCCGAGATCGCCCCGCTGGCGCCGATCATGGGGACCACCGAAGCGGGATCGGCGAACGACTGCGCCAGCGCAGCGCCGATGCCGCTCAGCAGGTAGAAAGCGATGAAGCGCCCGTGGCCCATGGCATCTTCCACGTTGTTGCCGAAGATCCACAGGTAGAGCATGTTGCCGATGATGTGCATCCACCCGCCGTGCATGAACATGGAGGTGAAGACGGTGAGCGTCGGCGGCAGCACGTCCAACGCCGGCGGCAACGTTTTGTCGCCGAACAGCACCGCCGGGATCACCCCGAAGCTATAGACCGCGCGGTCTCCCGCCGCTCCCAGCGACAGTTGCCACAAGAACACCAGCACGCAGGCAACGATGATGCCGATGGTGACGATGGGCGTGATGGCGGTGGGGTTGTCGTCGTGTAGCGGAATCAAATTGCAGCGCTCCGGTAGTGAACGGCAAGGAGCAAACTCCTACGGCACGTTGCCATCCTCATCAATACACCGCCGTCACCCGCCATCCCGCCTGGCGCAGCAGCGCGATCAGCCCCTGAGGCCCGGGCAGGTGCAGCGCGCCTACGGCGACGAACGCGCCGCCGTCGTTCAGGTACGGCAACACGCGTTGGGCCATGCGCCGGTTGCGTTCGTCGACCAGGCGCGCCATGAACCGCGCGCCCACCTGCGCATCGCCCAGGTACAGGTACTGGTCGCTGAGCTTGACCAGTCGCGTGAGATCGCGCGAAAGATAGGCGGCGAAGAGATCGCCGAAGTAGCGGTCCAGTTCATCCAGGTGATCCAGGGTGTCGTTGAGCGCCACGATCTGATCGGCGATGGGCATCTCATCCATCACCGCCACCTGCTCGGCCACCGTTTCCAACCCATGGGTGGACTTGCCCTGGCCGAGGGCGCGCTTGTAGAGCACCAGATCCAGGATCTCGCCGCTGCGCGGGCGTGGAATGCTGAGGGTGCTCAACACCACCCAGGGCTTGAGCCGCGATACCGCCGGCTCGGGGTAGCCGTAGCCCGCCATGGCGTCGACCACGCGGCGGTAGGTGGCCTCGCCCACCAGCTTACCCAGGCTCTGTTGCGGGGGCAGCATGGAAGACGCCGTGAGCTGGACCAGCGCCATAGGATCCAGCACCACCTCCATGACGAAGCTGTCGGCGCCGTCCAGCGCGCGGGCGACGGGAGGTTGCAGACGCGTGACCCGCGGATCGTCGGAGTGGACGGTGCCGAACAGATAGCTGGGCTTGCCGGCGGCCCCCTCGACACGCCACAGCAGCCCTTGCTCAGCGGCGACGGCACTGCCGCCCAGCAGCGCGGCGGCCAGCGCCAGCAGGCGGATCAGCGGGCGGCGCCCGCGCAGGGCCCGGAGGTGCGAACGGATCACGATACGGCGACTCCTCGTGCTGGTGGTGGGCAAGCGCTATCCGCGCCGTCACGGCACGTCACGTCTGCTGCCGACAGTAGGTCTCGCGACTGAACAGGATCAACAGCGTGGAGAGCGCCAGCCAGCCCAGCATGAGCGCAAAACCCGCCCGGTAGGCCTCCGCACCGTAGCTGCGTGCGCCAGCAACCATCGCCCCTCCCCAGTGGCGATCCAGCATCCAGCCCACCGCCGGCTGCAGCACCATGGGGCCCAGCATCACCCCCATGTTGATCAGGCCGGACACGGTGCCCGACAAGCGCGGCGGCACCGACTCGCGGCCGAACGCAAAGCCGATGATCATACAGCCCGAGGCAAACCCGGCCAACAACAGCAGCAGCCACAGCAGCGGCAGCGGCAACGCCGGCACCAGCAGCACCACGGACCACGCCGCGGCGAGCACCACACAGCCCCCCACGTAGAGCGGCTTGCGTCGCCCGATGCGATCCGACAGCCCGCCGAACAGCGGTCCGCCCAGCGCCCAGGCCACCAGGATCGCCGAGCACAGCGCCGCGGCATCGGCGGTGGCCATGCCGTAGTGGGTGGTGAGGTAGGGCACGCCCCACAGGCCGCAGAAGGTGAGGATGGAACCGACCACCCCGCCCGGCACCACGAACAGCAGCCAGGTGTTGCGGTAACGCAGCACCCGCCGGATGCCGGCGATGACGCCATCCGGCGGCCCCGCGGCGTCATCGTGCCCCAACGCATGGCTGCGGTAGCCGCGTTCGACCGGATCGTCGCGCACCAGCGTCCAGATGGCCACCGCCACCAGCGCGGTGACGACCCCCGAGACCAGCATCACCGGGCGCCAGCCGAAGTGATCCACCAGCAACCGCAGCGGCACTCCCGCAACCACCGCCCCCACGATACCCACGAATAGCGCCAGGCCGCTGGTGAGCGCGTACTGGCGCGGCGCGAACCAGTGGGCCGCCAGCTTGAGCATGCCGACGAAAGCCACCGCCACCGAACCGCCGATCATCAGGCGACCCAGCCCGGCCAGGGTGAGGTTGCCCGAACCGGCGAACAACAGCGTTCCCACCGCCGCCACGCAGGCGCCCAGCGTCAGCAGACGGCGCGGCCCCCAGCGGTCGGCGAGTATCCCGGTGGGGACCTGCATCGCCACGTAGCTGTAGAAGTAGTAGGCAGAGAGGTTGCCCAGCGCTGCCGCGCCAATGGAGAAGTCGACCATCAGCTCGCGGGTCATCACCGCCGGCGCCACGCGTTGGTAGAAGCCGATGAGATAGAGGCAGGCGCCCAGCCCCCAGACCAGCCAGGCCAGGCGCGGCGGTGGATAGAGTTCATTCCTCATGGCGAGACGTCTTCGATTTCAGAGTCCTTGTTGGTCCGGCCACCGACAGCGACGCGTCCTCACTCGTCGTCGCGCAACGCGCTCACGGTCACCTCGCCCGCAGCGCCAATCTCCACCCGCACCACCATGGGCGCGCAACAGACCGCGCAGTCCTCGATACGGGTGTGGGTTCCCTCGGAAAGATCAACGCCAAGATCGATCGTCTCCCCGCAGTAGGGACACGATACCTCGACGCTATCGATCATCACCCGCCAGATCCAGCTCGAAGTAGCGCACCTCGGGATGCGGGTTGTGATAGTAGGGCTCGATGGGGCGAAACCCGAGACGCCGATAGATCGCGTCGGCGCTGACCATGGAGGCCAGGGTATCGAGCCGCATACGCCGATAACCGATCTCGCGCGCCGCGGCCACCGCGGCGCAGGCGAGCTCCCAGCCCAGCCCGTGGCCGCGACCGGCGGGCCGCACGTAGAGACGCTTCATCTCGCACACCCCCGCTTCCTCGAGGGCGCGCACCCCCACGCAGCCCACCGGGACGTCGTCGAGCACCGCCAACAGCAGCCGTCCCGCAGGTGGCGCGTAGCGGCCCGGCAGGGTGGCCAGCTCCTGGTCGAAGCCCTGGAAACAGAGACTGAAGCCCAGCGATTCGGCGTATTCCAGAAACAGCGCCTTGATTGCCGCCAGATCGGAATCGGAGTGGGCGAGACGGATGATAGTCACAGCAATTTCCGAGTGGTGAAATCAGTCGCTACGCTACAATGCAACCCCGCAACAAAACAACCTGTGGATTTTCCCATGCGCACCACCCCCGCCTGGCTGGCGTTTGCGCCGCCGCTGTTCGTGCTGCTCTGGAGCAGCGGCTTCATCGGCGCCAAATACGGTCTGCCCTACGCCGAACCGCTCACCTTCCTGCTGATCCGCTTCGTTCTGGTCACCGCGATCTTGGCGGTGATGGCACTGGTCATGCGCGCGCCGTGGCCGCAGAGCTGGTCCCAGGTAGGCCACATTGCGGTGGCCGGGCTGCTGATCCACGCCACCTACCTGGGTGGCGTGTTCGAGGCCATCCACCTGGGGCTGCCGGCCGGCACCGCGGCGCTCATCACCGCCTTGCAGCCGCTGCTCACGGCTATCGCCGCCGGACCGTTTCTGGGCGAAAAGGTCACCGCACGCCAGTGGCTGGGATTCGGCCTCGGCCTGCTGGGCGTAGGGTTGGTGGTGGCCAACAAGCTGCAACTGGACCAGGCCAATCTCGCGGCGATAGCCTGCGCGGTAACGGCGGTGCTGGGCATCACCGCCGGCACCCTGTACCAGAAACGCTACGGCGCCGGGATGGACCTGCGCACCGGCTCCATCATCCAGTTCACCGCCTCGGGACTGGCACTGCTCGCATTGGCGCCGTGGCTGGAGACCATGCAAGTGCAGTGGACCGGCCACTTTCTCTTCGCCCTGGGTTGGCTGGTGCTGGTGTTGTCGCTGGGGGCGATCTCGCTGCTGCTGTTGCTGATCCGCCACGGCGCAGCGGCCAAGACGGCGGGACTGTTCTACCTGGTGCCGCCGGTGACGGCGTTGATCGCCTGGGCCATGTTCGGCGAGACCATGCAGGCGCTGGGAATCACCGGCATGCTGGTCACCATTGCCGGCGTCGCGCTGGTCACCCGTCCCCAGCGTCGCTGAGCAACGTTTCGTACTCCTGATGCCGTTTGGCTGCCGCCGTGGGACGCATGAACAAGCGATAGAGCAGCGGCACCACGAACAGCGTCAACAGGGTTGAAAACGCCAATCCCCAAACAATGGAGGTGGCTACCGGCCCCCACATCAGCGAGCGGCCGCCGAGGCCGGTGGCCAGTGAGAACAGTCCTGCCACCGTGGTCAATGCGGTGATCAGGATGGGGATCACGCGCCGGCGCGCGGCGTAAAGCGTGGCGTGCAGCACCGACATACCCGCTTCCAGGCGCGCGTTGGCCGCGCTGATCAGCACGATGGCCGAGTTGACGGCGATGCCGGCCAACGCCACCACGCCGTAGAGGGTGAACAGGCTGAGCGGGTTGCCGGTGATGACCAGACCGGCTGCCACGCCGGTGAAGGCCATGGGCACGGAGGCGAGGATCATCAGCGGCTGGAAGTAGCTGCGGAACTGGGTGCCAAGGATGGCGTAGATCAGCCCGATGCCGAACAGGAACAGCACGAAGATCGAATCGAGGCTCTCCTGGATGTCGTCCAACTCGCCGGTGAAGTCGAGGTCGATGGCGGGGTGGCGGGCGCGGATCTTCTCCCAAGCGTCCACGATCTGCAGATTGGCCTGACGCGTGTCGAGCTGCAGCTTGTCGAGGTCGGCCTCGACGGTGACGGTGCGTTTGAAGTTGTAGTGGCGGATGCTGCCCTTGGCCACCGCGGTGTCGTGACGCACCAGATTACCGAGCAGCGTCACGCCGCCGCCCGGTAGCGCCACGCTCTGGCGCAGCAGCGATTCGATGTCGGTCAGCGCGGCATCGCGGGCGCGCACCCGCACGTCCACCTGCTCGCCCTTGTCCTGCAGCGTCGCCACCACCTCGCCGTCCACCAGCAGGCGCACCATGCGCGCCACGTCAGCGGGATTGAGACCGGCGCGGCGCACCGCATCGGTATCCAGGCGCAGGTTGAGTACGCTGCTGCCCGGCGCCTGGTCGGTGGTGACATCGTGCACCGCCGGCATGGCGGCGAGAATCGCTTTGATGTCGGCGACCGCAGCCTCGATCTCGGGATAGTCGTTGCCGCGCACCTTGACCTTAATGGGACGCTCCACCGGGGGCCCACCCGCGATGCGCAGGTAGGAGACGTGGCGCGGCCCGGCAACATCGCCCAGCACCGAACGGGTGTCCTCGATCACCTCGTCCACTTCGCGCATGCCGTCGCCGCGCGGGTTGAGGCTCACCAGGATCTGGCCATTGTGGTCGCCGAACAGCGGCTCGGTCTCGGTAAAGCGAATGCCGGCATAGGAGACGATGGAGCGCAGCTCGTGCGGTTCGATTCGGGTACGCACCCGCTGCTCGATGGCCTCCACCGTGCGCAGGGTCTGATCGATGGCGGTCCCGGCCGGCATTTCGATGTTGATGTAGAACAAGCGCACCGGATCGAAGGCGAAAAACTCCATGCGAATCAGGCCGCCGCCCACCGCACCCAGCGCCAGCAGAAAGAGCGCGAACACGATCCCCAAGGCGCTCTTGGGCCGCCGCATCACCTTGACCAGCAGGCGCGTGTAGTTGACGCGCAGCCAGTGGTTGGCTTTTTCCCTCAGCACCTGCATGCGTCCCGGCCGATCGAAGCTCACCCGAAACGCCATCACGTGGGCGGGCAGCATCCAGTACGCCTCCACCAGGCTGATGGCGAGCGCGGTCGTCACCACCAGCGGCACCACGAACATGAACTTGCCGACGATGCCCGGCATCAGCATCAACGGCGAAAACGCGGCCATGGTGGTGAGCACCGCGGCGGTCACCGGGGCGAACACCTCGCGCAGCGATTCGAGGCCGGCCCTGACCGGATCCATCCCGCGCACCATGCGGTAGTAAATGGACTCCACCACCACCACCGCATCGTCCACCAGCATGCCCAGCACGATGACCACCGCCAGCAGTACGGTGACGTTGAGCGTCTGGTCCATGGCCCCCAGCGCCCAGAAGGTACCGGCCAGGGTAAAGGGTATTCCGATGGTGGTGAGCAGCGCGATGCGGGTGCCGAGAAACGCCCACGCCACCAGCAGTACCAGGGCAAGTCCCAGCAGGGCGTTGCGCTGCATCACCGACAGCGCTTCGCGGGTGACCACCGTCTGGTCGTCGGCGAGCACCAGCTCCACGCCGCGCACCTGCGACAGCTCGTTATATCGGTCGATGTAGGCGCGAATCTGTTCCACCAGATCGAGCATATTGGCGCTGCCCTGCTTCATCACCGACAGCAGCACCGCGGGACGGCCGTTGTAGGAGACCAGTCGGTCCGGCTCCTCGCGGCCGCGTTCCACCTGGGCGATGCTGCCGAGCGGCACCTCGCCTTGGGCGGTGGCGATGGGAATTTGCGCCAGATACGACGGTTCACTGTCGGTGCCCAACACACGCACCAGCCACTCCTCGTCGCCCACGCGCACGGTGCCGGCCGAGGTGTCGCGGAAGTTTGCGGCCACGGTGTTGGCCACGTCCACCGCAGTGACCCCGACGCCTTCCAGCCGTTCCGGGTAGAAGTTCACCTGCAGCTCGGGCTCCAGCAGGCTCATGGGTTGAACCTGATAGATACCCTTGAGGCGCTCCAGGTCACGTTTGACGCTGCGCGCCTGGCGGCGCAGGTTTTCGTCGCGCGCCTGCCCCACCACCACCACCGTGGCGCTGGGAAACGCGTTGGAGGAGTTGATCTCCCAGATGCGCGGCTGCTCGGCCTCTTCGGGCAGCTCGTCGTTGGCCTTATTCTGGATCTCGCGGCGCAGATCGGTGACGCGCTTGTCGAAGGTCTTTTCGTCCAGCTCGTTGAAACGCACCAGGATGCTGGAGAGGTTCTCGCGGCTGCTGGAGGAGATAAAACGGATGTCGCTGATCTGCGCCAGGGCATCTTCCAGCGGGTCGGTGACCAGCTTTTCGACGTCCTCGGCCGAGGCGCCAGCGTAGACCGTCGTCACCTGTATCCAGTTAAAGTTGATGGTGGGGTCCTGCTCGCGCGGCAGCAGCAGGTAGGAGGCGACCCCCATCACCAACACCAGCACAAAGGCCAGATTGGCGAGGACGTGGTTGCGCAGCAGGCGTTCGAGCATGGCGGCGCGCTATTGGATGCGGATGGGTGAACCGTCCACCAGGTTGATCCGTCCGTCGACGATCACTGCGGTATCCGGCGGCAGATCGACGCGCGCCGGGCGCCCCTCCTGCGCGGCGGGCAGGGGGAGGAAGCGGGCGATACCATTGTCCACAATGAACAGCCCCAGCACGCCGTTGCGCCGCTCCACCAGATCGGGGGCCAGGAAGGGAGCGCCGTTGCGCCACACCACGCGCCCGGCGGACCCAGGCTCCACCGGTTCGGCAGTGAACCGCAGGCGCACCTCCTGGGTGCGGGCGCGCGGATCGCGCACCGGCACCACGACGCGCACGCGCAGGGCGCGGCGACGGCCGTCGTCCTGAAATGCGATTTCCGACGCCGCTTGCAAGTTTGCCACCAACGCCCCCGGCACCTGCGCAGAGACCTCGACGTTCGCCACATCCTGCAGTTCCACCAAGCCTTTGCCGGGTACCGCCAGCTCACCGAGCTGCGCCGCACGCATCACCACCACCCCGTCGAAGGGGGCGCGCAGTTCGCAGCGCGCCACGTTTTCCCGTGCGGCACCAAGCGCCGCAACGCGCGAGCGGATATCGGCGCCCAGGGCGCTCACCTCCACCTCGCGCTGCACCAGCAGCTCTTCGGAAACGTTGCTGCTCTTGGCCAGCGCCTTGGCACGCTGCAGCCGGTAGTCGGCGAGCCGCAACTGCTCCTTGGCCGCAGCCAAGGCCGCATCCGCCTGGCGCTCGTTGAGGCGGTAGTCGGTGCAATCCAGGCGCACCAGCAGATCGCCTTTGCGCACTCGATCACCCACTTGCACCTCGACCCCGTCGATGGGGGCGGAGATCTCCGCACTCACCTGGCTGTGGTTGATGCTCACCACCGTGGCGGGTGCCTCGACCTGGGGATAGATGGCAAGTTCCTGCAGCGGTTTCGCAGAAACCAAAACCGCCTCGTCCGCGCCTGCCAGCGCGGGCAGCAGGAGCATCAAGCTGAGGAGTGAACGCATGGGTCCTTCCAGATTCGGGGCTTTGTGTTGTGTGCTGCTAGCGGCGCGGAGGGACAGTACCTCCGGGCATCCAGGGGTGTCAAATAGCGTGCATATCCCTGCGTGCGGAACCGCTTGGGTGACCCGATCTACATCTCCATGCCGACGGAGAACATGGTATCCAGATCGTGGCGCGAATAGACCTTGAAGGCGATCAGCGTTTCGGAATCGGTGATCCCCTCGACCTTCAACAGATGGCCGGTCACCAGCTCCGCCAGTTCATCGTTGTTCTCGGCGCGGATGATCGCCACCAAGTCGTAGCGACCGCTCACCGAAAACACCTCGGAGATGCCCTTGATGTCGGCAAGCTCCTCGGCCACCTGGGGAATACGGTCGCGCGAGACTTTGAGCATGACGATGGCGGTGATCATGGCAGGGCTCCTGGTTTTGGTGGGTTGATTGTCGGGAGTGGGGGTTGCTCTGAGTGTACTAGTAAAGGGGGGATGGGACCTGGGATCAAGTGGGTTTTTGCATTTGGGGTTTACAGAGGAAACTCGATTTATTGTAGTTGTGCGGTGCAGCTAGACAAATCCCAACGAGCATCACGACGAAAAAAAGGCGGCTCAAAGAGCCGCCTTCATTTTTGTTGTTCTTTCCCGACACAGTCTGTGAATCTTTACGCGATCCCCAGTGCCGGCCTTTGATTTTTGTTGGTTGCCCGATGCCCCTCGGATAAAACGCAACATTGAATGCAAACAATGGAGGTTGATTCTATAGAGTCGCGGGGTGCTGTCAACCGCATTTGGAATCCGAGCAAGCCAGGCAGGTATCGCAGTTGTCCATACGGATCACCGCCTTCTCGCCGCACTTGTTGCACAACCTCGCCTCGGGCGGATAGGGCGAATCATTGGCAGGCGCCTGTTCAGCATCCTGCTTTTTCGCCTCGAACTGGGCGCGCTTTTCCGCAATCAGCTTTTTCTGGTGCTCGTTGAGCTCTTCGTCCTTCAGCAAGCCGATGTATTTGAGGTGTGTTTCGATGGCATCGCCAATTTCCGCCACCAGCGAGGGCATGAACTTGCCGCCCTTCTTGAAATACCCGCCACGCGGGTCAAACACCGCCTTAAGCTCTTCGACCAGGAAGGTGACGTCGCCGCCTTTGCGAAACACCGCCGAGATGATGCGGGTGAGGGCGACGATCCACTGGAAGTGATCCATGTTCTTGGAGTTGATGAAGATCTCGAAGGGGCGACGCAGCTCGTGCTCGGTGCCTTCGTTGAGGATCACGTCGTTGATGGTGACGTAGAGCGCGTGCTCGGAGAGCGGCGTCTTGATCTTGTAGGTGGAGCCCACCAGCATCTCTGGGCGCTCCAACTTTTCGTGCATCTGCACGACGTTGGAAGTTGCCGCGCCTTCCACTTGGGTTGCCTCTTCCTCGGGCAACTCCACTGCGTCTTTCTTGACGCCGTAGTCGACGATCTTTTTCTTTATCTTGATGGTCATGAATCGATGCTCCTTAAGGTGGCGATCGCCGGATCGCAACCTCAGAATTTTCCGTAGTAACCCTCTTTGAGGGCATCGTAGAGATTGGCGGCGGTGTGCACCTCGCCGTCGTACTCCACCTCTTCGTTACCTTTGAGCTCCACGGTGCTGCCATCGTCGAGGGTGAAACGATAGGTGGTGCCCGCGAGATCTTTCTCCTTGACCAGCACGCCCTGGAACGCCTCGGGATTGAAGCGGAAGGTGGTGCACCCCTTCAGTCCCTGCTCGTAAGCATAAAGATAGATGCTCTTGAAATCCTCGTAAGGATAGTCGGTGGGCACGTTGGCGGTCTTGGAGATGGAGGAGTCGATCCACTTCTGCGCCGCGGCCTGCACGTCCACGTGGGCCTTGGGGGTGATGTCCTCGGCGGCAATGAAATAGTCGGGCAACTGTTCATCGGCCTTTTCGCTGTAGGGCGTCGCCTTGGCGTTGACCAGTTCGCGGTAAGCCAGCAGCTCGAAGGAGAAGACGTCCACCTTCTCCTTGGTCTTGCGCCCCTCACGGATGACGTTGCGCGAATACTGGTGGGCAAAGCTCGGCTCGATACCGTTGCTGGCGTTGTTGGCCAGCGACAGCGAGATGGTGCCGGTGGGAGCGATGGAGCTGTGATGGGTGAAGCGTGCACCCACTGCGGCCAGCTTCTCCACCAGATCCGGTTCGGCCTCGGCGATACGCTGCATGTAGCGGCTGTACTTGGCATGCAGCACCTTGCCCTTGACCCGGTCGCCGATGCCATAGCCGTCGCGCGCCATCTCGGGGCGCAGACGCAGCATCTCTTCGCTGACGACGAACTCCTGCTCCAGGATGGGGGCCGGACCCTTCTCTTCGGCCAGTTCCAATCCTGTCTTCCAGCCGCTCACCGCCATCTCGCGAGTGACGCGCTCGGTGAACTCCAGCGACTCGGCGTCACCGTACTTCATGCCCAACATGGTGAGGGTGGAGCCCAGCCCCAGATAGCCCATGCCGTGGCGGCGTTTGGTCTGGATCTCCTCGCGCTGCTTTTCCAGGGGCAGACCGTTGATCTCCACCACGTTGTCGAGCATGCGCGTGAACACCGCCACCACTTCGGTGTACTGCTCCCAATCGAACCAGGCGCGATCGGTGAACGGTTCGCGCACGAACTTGGTGAGGTTGATCGAGCCCAGCAGGCAGGAGCCGTACGGGGGTAGCGGCTGTTCGCCGCAGGGATTGGTGGCGCGGATGTTCTCGCAGAACCAGTTGTTGTTCATCTCGTTGACCTTGTCGATGAGGATGAACCCCGGTTCGGCGTAATCGTAGGTGGAGGCCATGATCACGTCCCACAGCCGCTGGGCGCGGATGGTTTTGTAGACGCGGCACGCCACCAGGCCCGCCTCGTTGGTAACGTAGCGGCCCTTGACCGGCGATTCGCGCCACACCACTTTTTCGGCATCGTCGAGGTCGATACCGTCGGCGCTCACCTCCTCTTCGGTAAGCGGGAAGGCAAGCGGCCACTGTGCATCGTGCTTCACCGCCTCCATGAACTCGGCGGTGATCAGCAGCGACAGGTTGAACTGACGCAGCCGCCCGTCCTCGCGCTTGGCGCGGATGAACTCCATGACGTCGGGGTGGCCCACGTCGAAGGTGGCCATCTGCGCGCCGCGCCGCCCGCCGGCGGACGATACGGTGAAACACATCTTGTCGTAGATATCCATGAACGACAGCGGCCCGGAGGTGTAGGCGCCGGCGCCCGAGACGTAGGCACCGCGCGGGCGCAGGGTGGAGAACTCGTAGCCGATACCGCAGCCGGCCTTCAACGTCAGGCCTGCCTCGTGCACCTTGCCCAGGATGTTGTCCATGGAGTCCTCGATGGTGCCCGACACCGTGCAGTTGATGGTGGAGGTGGCGGGCTTGTGCTCCCAGGCACCGGCGTTGGAGGTGATGCGCCCGGCGGGAATGGCGCCGTTGCGCAGCGCCCACAGGAACCGCTCGTTCCACTTCTCACGCAGCTCGGCGCTCTCTTCCACATCCGCCAGGGCGCTGGCCACTCGCTGGTAGGTTTCGTCGATGCTCCGATCGATGGCAACACCTTGCTTGCTCTTGAGACGATACTTCTTGTCCCAGATATCCAGGGAGGCGGGCTGCAGGGGGATTTCGGAAATAGCGTTCTTCACAACTTTAAGCTGTGCCGGTGTCATTCTTTGATGCTCCCTCTCCATTTTTATTCACGACGAGCCCCCTTGCGGGGCGGCATGCTGTGGTGCCATCGGAGGACCGGACGGGGACTCTGCTTTCCCTACCGGTAACACAACATGTAGTGTTATGGGCCAAGAAGATTACGCCTTTGAAATAGTCCGGTCAAGCGCTTTAATCTATTGTAAATATTCTCAATATTACAATCAGTTATAAAGAATTTCGAAGAAACAAGATGATATGTATACGGTAGGCACGCAAACCCGGTACGTCAAGGCTTTGACACAAGATATTGTGTTCACACTTTATCCACAGTTTATTCCGAAACGGGGCGGAGCGCGCCCTTGAATCCCTCCTGGTCAGACCCATATTGGCGGCATCGGCCCATCGCGAAGACGTGATGGCTCTACGAATGCAAGGAGAACGGAAATGGCACTACGACGCTACGATCCCTGGAGCCTGATCAACCAGGTCCAGGAACTCAACCGGCTGTTCGACGACCGCTACAACGCCTCGCAGGACGAGGAGTCCGGCCACGTGGTGGCCAGCGACTGGGTACCATCGGTAGACATCAAAGAGGAACAAGAGCGCTACGTGATCTTCGCCGACATTCCGGGCGTCGACCCGGGCGCCATCGAGATCACCATGGAAAACGGCGTACTCACGCTACGCGGCGAGCGCAAGCTGGAATCCGAGCAGGAGCGGGCCGGTTTCCGGCGTATCGA